>JBBRPT010000005.1:0-127444 GCA_038227635.1 Leptolyngbyales cyanobacterium
CCAACTTTAGTTGGTAGTGCGGTTAACCTTACGACTATTTTTCGCGTGTCGGTTCCAACGAGTTTGTTCTACGGAACTGGCGTGGATGTAGTGTTCCCAACGGGTAACATTTCTATCCAGTTCTCGTGGAACTTATGTTTAAACGGATCTGATCCGCTCTATTCTGCATAACACCCCTGAATAGGAATTTTAGACAGATAGAGATCTGCACAACATAGTCAATCGGTGCGTTATCCAGACGCAGATCTGCATAACATCCCAAAATAGGCGATTAGGCAGAAGAAGATCTGTATAACACCCCTAATCAGTAGGTTATCCAGACAGAGATCTGTATAACACTCCAAAAATGGGCGATTATCCAGACGACTCGTATAAAATTCATGTGAGATAGGTTGTACAACTCGGCTGGTCAGATAATAACCCTGTTTGTGAAGCGCACTTCTATTCCTTCAGCAAACTTTTACTATGTAATTTTGGGCGTGACCTGCGATGCGATCGCACTCAGAAGACAATAGGTAGTCAACACATCCTCATTCTCCGACCCGATCACAGGTCAAAGCAATTCCACGATCGCACCTCCAACCATTAAACCGAGCGCAACATTCACTAGCGCGATCTGCTAGCAGATATCTCGAAAAAATCGTATGTCTCGCAAGTTCTCCTGTCCCTATCTCAATGCCTCAGTTAAATTGACCGAAGAGCGATCACAACATATTGTCCAAACTCATCCAGGAACCTTGCCAGAATATCTAGCAGAACTCGAAGCAACTCTTGCTGATCCTGATCTCACTCGGAGCAGCGATCGCGACCCCAGCACGCTGCTATTCTCCCGGTGGTTTGAAGCAATTCGCACAGGGCGTTATCTTATAGCGGTTGTCGTTCATCAAATTGACCCGCCTCGACACTGGATCGTTACCACCTATACCGCCCGAAAAATTACAGGAGGACAGGTTTTATAGCAGAAAAATTAACCGTCCGTTATGATAAGATCGGCGACATTCTCTACATTGATACCTGTATTCCCTATCCTGAGCAGGAATCGGAAGAACTGGGTGATGACATGATTGCCCGCCTCAATCCAACGTCAGGTGCAGTTGAAAACTTAGAAATTCTCTTCTTCTCAAAGCGAACTGAAGCACTCGATCTACTAGCCCTCCCGATTCGCGACTCTCTGCGCCTCGCCAGTTAAATTAATCTAACGAATCGAACGCAGCATTCACTGGTGCGCTTACATTCCCAATACATTCACTTACGCCCCAACTTAGCCTTTTTGATTGTGAGATCGAAACCGTCCTGAGATAAAGTCTCGTTTTTTGAGGTGTTTGGCGTCTCGTCCAGTGACTCGCTCTCGCCACATCCGAAAGCTAGAGGGTTTCACCTCGCGACGCATCAGGGCGATCGTGTGCGGTTCGGTTAAGCCAAACTGAAGCTCGATCGCTTCAAAGGTCGTCCAATCTTCCCCCGCTATTTCGAGAACGCGATCAAGATTCGCTATCCAAATACCTAATTAAAGAATACCTGCAACAGATGAGACATCATTGATAGCAATCGCTATTAATGTACGTCAATGCAAAAAGAATGGCTCTCCTGTAGCAACGATCGCACCCTATAGCCAAAAAGCTTTGAACTGCCATTGCCAAGAACCTAGTGGTTTGATGTCCAAACTCGTTGATCACTCAAAAATATTTGCGGCATAACCCCGCATTGCATAGTCTGAACGATCGTCCCCTAAAGAGAATTAAGTATTGCAACTCACCCCAAAACGCTGGTTCCAAGGGTGCTGTAGCTATTGATCTAATTTTTGAGTAAGGCGAGAAGAATATGTTTGACACGTTATCGGAGCAGCAACTGCACCGCATCCGGTTTCTGCTGGCTGTGGGTTGGCTGCTCCTCATTGCCTCTCTCTTCTATGATCCCCTTTCACCGTGGTTGACAGACCCAAACAACACGCTGAGTCCCTTCCACGTCAATGCGAGTGTCTGCGTAAAACTGCAAGGGCATTGCATTAAAGCTGCACCCTATGCACTTGGCGCACCGCTCTTTTGGGGTATTGTTGTGCCAGCGTCGATCGTGATTTTGCTGGTCGGTGGGCACGAAGCGTGGCGGCGCGTTTGTCCACTTTCTTTTCTATCTCAAATTCCGCGTGCGTTAGGCTGGCAGCGTCAGTTAAAGCGTGTCGATCCCAAAACAAATAAGACTCGCCTAGAACTTGCCAGAATCAAGCCAGAATCTTGGCTCGGTCGCAATTACTCGTATTTACAGTTTGGCTTACTCTATCTGGGGCTATGCAGTCGCTTGCTGTTTATCGATGCAAATCGCCTCGCGTTGGGTTTTTGGTTGCTCGGTACGATCGTCGCAGCAATCACCGTTGGCTATCTATATGAGGGTAAAAGCTGGTGTCACTATTTCTGCCCGATGGCTCCGGTGCAGCAAATCTATGCTGAACCCGGTGGCTTGCTCACGAGCAAAGCGCACACGAGCGATCGCAAAATCACACAATCGATGTGTCGCACCACAGAAGCAGGGAAAGAACAGAGCGCCTGTGTCGCGTGCAAAAGCAACTGTATGGATATTGATGCTGAACGAAGCTATTGGGAAAGCGTGACGCAGCCAGAGCAAAAATTTCTTTACTACAGTTATGTGGGACTGGTCGTTGGCTTTTTTCTTAACTATGGACTCTTTGCTGGCAATTGGGAGTTCTACTTCTCTGGGGCTTGGGCACGTCGCAGTGATGAACAACTCACCGATCTGCTTCAACCCGGCTTGTATCTCTTCGACTATGCCATTCCCATTCCAAAACTGATTACCGTACCTTTATTCTTAGCGCTGTTCAGCTTAGGTGGATATGTTCTAGGTCGCCTGTGCGAGAGAGCATATAAGTCATATCTCAAGAAACAGCGGGCGGCGCTCAGTCCTGAGGTAGTTCAGCATCGGTTATTCACCGTTTGCACAGTGAGTATTTTCAATTATTTCTTTATTTTTGCGGGTCGCCCGATGATCAGCCGTTTACCGCTTTGGCTCCAATTAGGATGGGATATTGCCATTCTGCTGGTGAGTGCGCTGTGGTTTTATCAAACCTGGCACCGCAGCCCTGAAGTGTACGCTAGAGAGAAGTTGGCAAGCCAGTTCCATCGCCAACTGCTTAAGCGCAAGCTCAACATCTCTGATCTTCTGAACGGTCGCTCTGTCAAGCATTTGAAAGCAGACAAAGTATATACTCTGGCAGAAGCACTTCCCGGCTTTAAGCAAAATAAGGGGTTGGAAGCCTATCGAGCTGTGCTTCAAGAATTACTCGAAGAAACTAACATCACGACTGGTAGTCGATTAAAAGTGTTGCAACTGGCACTCTATCGGAAGATGCTGGCAACCTTGCTATGGACTCAAATAGACGCATCTGAGGAATCGATCGAGAAGGAATTGCGAGTAGTCGAAGCGATGATTCAAGAGCAAAAGCAGTTGCCCACAGGTTTAGAGCAACCTCGATCGATGTCAATTTCGCCGGAAGCGCTTCCGCCCCGATGGTCAACCTCTCTACGATCAAGTTAACAGATAGACCTCTTCAGCATTAGTTTAGGATGAGAGGCGGGCAATGACCGCAATTGAACCACCCCCTGCAGGTCCTTGATGTTCGGCACCACCGGATATGTAGAGCATCGGGTCTTGAACAACAGATGCCACTACCGCGCCGACGACTGCCCTTGCCATCCGAGTATGACTAATATCTGAGTCATCGAGCATTGTGTGACGGTAGCCCAAGATTTCACCTGTTGGATCGGCTTCGGCTTTGGCAAACACGTTCACGATTCTCTCTGCCGATTGCCCCGTGTTGGCGATCGCTACCCTGACTGCCTCTACGTCTAGGGCATGACGCATGACGCTATGTCCAATAATCAATGCACTTGTAGAATGTGACGCATTGCCCAGCACGAGAATTTCACAATTGCTCAATTCTGATCCTGCTGACGTTGACGCAACGCTTGAATACAAATCGTAGCGATGACAGATGTCTTCAGGGCGAATCGCATCGAGTGAAATTTCACCAAGTGCAACTGCAACCCCTAAAGCTGAGGCTCCGCGTGACAACGCCATTGAGGTATAACTACTCTGGTTGTTGCCAGATTCTGCACTGCTGACTAACGGACACTTGATTTGCACAAAATGCACCTCTGAGTGGGATAGTTTTGCATCTGCAATCGCCGCCTCGACTCCTGTGGCGACCGCTTTCACCATTGCCAACGTACCGATCTCAGAAGGCTGGAACGATCGAGTGTGGTAAATGCCAAGTACCAGCGCATTGGAGCGAGGCGCATCTGGGGCTGACTCGTCCCGCGCGAAAATTGTGAGATGTGGACTGAGCACACCTTCGGTTCCTCCAGACATCACATAGACAATTCGGTTGCTAAGATCAAAGCCTATGTAGGTACTGAGATAGGTTTTGAGCGTCTGCACGGCAAAGCCACGTGTGAAGTCATTGACGCAGCCGTTTCCTTCAGTTTTTCCCAGAATCGCGACAATCTTAGTGGGGTCGAGCTGTCCCGAGTGAATGAGTGCATCAAGTGAACTCAGGTCATCAGGGCGGCGTTGCGGAAGCTTAAAAACAGTCACGTTCATAAGAGTAAGAAGTAGTCAGCAGCTATCAGCACTTTACTGAAGGATAGGTGTCTTAGGTGCTCAAAACAAGCCCAATTGAAGGGTCAATTTACGTTATGAAGCTTCAAACGATCGTGCCTCAGACCCTAGCATTAGGCTTCTTCAAACATAAGAGAAAGAGGCGTTGCTGAATCGATCTATGAAGCACAGATTTTACCCTCACCCTAGCCCTCTCCCAAAAGGAGAGGGGACAAGAGTTCTGGTTCTCTTCTCCCTGGGGAGAAGGGTTGGCGAGGGCTTTGCCCCACTTCGTGGGGAGGGCATTTCATATCTGCATTCAGCAACGCCGAAAAAGAGTTGGGTTGAACGACCTAATCCCGATTTTCTATCCTAGAAGCCTGACGAGATTTCAGTTCATGTTGTGGTTTTGTGCGCCTATGGCAGTGTCACCGAGACAACGGGTAACTTGGTTGAATAAGTGCTTCAACAACGTGAAGCTCGGCGCAGAATAGAAACAGCACAGCGCTAGTGGCGAGCGGTTGAAGAGGCACAACGACGACTACGGTTTTGAACCGGATGCAGTCAACGAGACAGGTTCATTGGGTGCCACTACAGACTGTTAATCGGTGTAGAGTAGGAATTGTATAGCATCATCGGCTGTGAATAAATATCCTGTCAACCCTTAGAATAAGTCTCTAAATCTGGTGTAGTAAATGTGCCAGCATCCCTTACGGCTCAACAGAAAGGCTGTTTTCATTGATCCGCGCGAGTAGGATATCAAGACGGATATGGGAGAGGCGAAATGAGTTTGGCAGCGGTCTTGCAAGCAAAATGGCTCTACAAGCGAGACCTTTGGGGGTTGCTCCTACTGGTTGTCGCTGGCTTCTTAGGCAACTACTTTCGATGGACCTTATTTTTCGACATTGATTTTCTATTTGGCTCGATCGCCGTTTGGCTAGTGGTCTGTCTGTATGGAGTTCGCTGGGGTACGTTGGCGGGCTGCATCGCTGGTAGCTGTACGTACATTATTTGGCATCATCCCTACACGACGCTGACCTTTACACTCGAAGCGCTGTTTGTCGGCTGGCTGTTCCACCGTCGCCCACAGCAGAATATTGTCTTGCTGGATGCAGCGTTCTGGCTCTTTATTGGGATGCCGCTCGTCTGGCTATTTTACGCCATCGTCTTGCATCTAGACTCAACACAGTCCTTCATCATTCTGCTGAAGCAACCTGTCAATGGTATTTTTAATACTCTCATTGCCAGTTTGTTGCTGACGTATCTGCCGATTCACCGTTGGGTTGCCCGCCCACCCGCGATTGGCACCCTGTCACTGCGACAAACGCTCTTTAACCTGCTGGTCGCCTTTGTGATGGTTCCCACCCTCATCTTGATTGTGTTGGCAAGCCATCAGGTTGTGAATGATATTAAAACGGCGGCGCGTACCGATTTGGACAATGCTGCTCGCTACCTCACCGTTGAGGTGCGTGCCTGGTACGAACGGCGTTTAACGGTGCTTAATGAGCTTGCTACTCTGGCAATGCAGCCGTCTGTCCCAGAGGAGAGTGTGCGACAGAACGGGGAATTTGCTCAACGGATTTTGCCAGAGTTTCAGCATATCCATGTTCTCGATCGAACAGGAAAGCGCATCCTGGACATCGCCGATGCGGCTGTTCAGGGTCAGAGTAACTTTGATGACACCGCTTATTTTGCGACTTTGCAGCGATCGCCTAGTGTCTTTCTGTCTTTAGTGCGACCGCAGCCAGGTAGCGCTACGTCTCCAACAGCGATACTGGGTGTTCCGATCCGACGTGATGGCAAATTCGTGGGGGCTGTTTTAAGCGAGCTGGATTTGGGTGGCATCACCAGGTTATTGCAGGCAAATGTAGGCGATCAAGAGCTAAATATTACGTTGGTCGATCAACAAAACACCGTTGCGGCTAGTACTCGCGCTGATTGGGTTGGACAGCAGTCATTCGACTGGCGTAAGCAAGGGAAGACTGACGCGATCGGTGAGCAGACCTATCACTGGCTACCTGTGACGACCAGTCCCCTAGTGATGGTGCAGTGGAACCATTCACTGTTTGTGAAAGACGTGACTATCAGCGACAAAATGCCGTGGCGGCTGATTGTGCAAATGGCTGCAACCCCCCATGTGCAGCATATTGAAATCGTTCACACCCGCAATATGCTGATCTTGCTCGTCGTGTCTGGCTTCGCTCCGCTTGTGGCGATGTTTGTCAGTCGCCAACTCGTCAAGCCGATCGCTCAATTGGCAACCGTCACGACAAATCTACCCGAAAAGCTGTTAGCCCAAGCCCCCATTTACTGGTCTCAGAGCCAGGTGACTGAGTTTGCCCTTCTCATCCACAACTTTCGCTCGATGGCAGCCAGCCTGCAACAGAAGTTTGGTGAGATTCAACAAGCCAACGCCTCACTAGAAGAGCGGGTTCAAGAACGAGCAGAGGCACTTCAAGAAAGCAACGTGGCACTGTGCGAAAGTGAAGAGCGCTTCCGGCAGATGGCTGAGAATATTCGCGAAGTGTTCTGGATGCAGGCGGTCGATCACCAGCAACTGCTTTATATCAGTCCAGCCTATGAAGAAATTTGGGGGCGTACCTGCGCCAGCCTCTATGAAATGCCACGATCGTTCCTTGATGCTATCCATCCTGACGATCGAGATCGGGTGATTGTGGCAGTTGCCAAGCAAGGGCAAGGAGACTATGACGAGGAGTATCGCATCATCCAACCCAATGGCTCCATCCGATGGATCTGGGATCGGGCGTTTCCGATTCGGAACGCAGCCGGAGAGGTTTATCGGTTAGTAGGAGTTGCCCAAGATATTACGGAGCGTAAGCAGGCAGAAACGATCGTGCAGCAGCAAGCTGAACGAGAACGTTTGCTAGGGGCAATCACATTACAAATGCGACGATCGCTAGATCTTGACCACATTCTGAATGCGATCGTCACCGAAGTGCGTCAGTTTTTACACACCGATCGGGTGATTGTTTACCAGTTTCAACCCGACTGGAGCGGGATTGTGATCGTTGAGTCGGTCGCCGAGGGGTGGCAATCGATCTGGGGTAGACAGATTACCGATACCTACTTTGTCGAAACGCAGGGAGAACCTTATAAGCAAGGGCGCATTCTGGCAACCGATGACATTTACGCGGCTGGCTTAACAGATCGCCATGTTGAACAACTCGCACAACTGCAAGTGCGGGCTAATCTTGTGGTGCCCATTTTGCAAGGCGACGTGCTCTGGGGACTATTGGTTGCCCAGCACTGCCGCTCTCCACGTCCCTGGCAACTCTCTGAGATCGACTTTCTCAAGCAACTCGCCATTCAAGCGGCGATCGCTATTCATCAATCCGAGCTTTATCAGCATGAACAACGCCTCAACACCATGCTGGAGCAGCAGGTAGAAGAGCGCACAGCGCAACTACAGCAGGCATTGCGCTATGAAGCCATGATCAAGCGCATGACTGATAAAGTCCGAGATAGTTTAGACGAAGAACAAATTCTTCAAACGGCAGTCGAGTCACTGGTACATGGTTTAGAGATCTACGGCTGTGATACCGCTCTGTTTAATCTAGAGCACAGCACGATGACCATCTCTCATGCCTTTATGCATGAAAGGCTGGCACCCCATCCTGAAGTAGCTCTAGCAACAAACTTCTCAGATATTTATCCACAAATCCTGGCAGGGCAAAGCCTCCAATTCTGTGAGTTTATGCCGCCGTTTATGGATGCCACATGGCACCCAAGAACCACCTTTGCCTGCCCGATTATTGACGATCAAGGGGTTTTAGGCAACTTGAGACTGTTTCGTGACTGCGAGGAAATTTTTAGTGAATCCGAAATCCGTTTAGTGTTGCAAGTGGCCAATCAATGTGCGATCGCAGTGCGGCAAGCCCGACTGTATCAAGCGGCGCAGATAGAGGTCAAAGCCCTCGAAGAGCTTAACCGCCTCAAAGACGATTTTCTCAGCACAGTGTCCCATGAGTTACGAACCCCTGTCTCCAATATGAAGATGGCGATTCACATGCTCAAAACCGTGCCAACGGAGGAGCGTCGTGAGCGCTATCTAGAAATTCTGCAAACAGAATGCACTAGGGAAGCCGACCTCATCAATGACTTGCTCGACATCCAACGACTAGCTTCAGGCACCAGATTATTAGAACTGGAACCCATTGATCTACCTGAATGGATAGAGGCATTACTCAAACCGTTCCGAGAACGTGCCCAATCGCGTCAGCAACGGCTGCAAGTCCACCTCTCACCCATCCTCACAACCTGGCTGTCTGATCGGTCTTGTCTCAGCCGCATCATGACCGAACTGTTGAATAATGCCTGCAAATATACGCCGCCTAATGAAACGATCGCCCTCTCCGTGCAGCTTATCGAATTGATTGCAACGAATGAAGCGACCCAGAAGTTAGGGCATACCGTCCCCCTAGGGGCGACCCAACTGCAACTATGTGTTTGCAATTCGGGTGTCGAAATTCCTGATGTTGAGCGCGATCGTATTTTTACAAAGTTCTACCGCATTCCTGGCACCGATCTCTGGAAGCAAGGAGGTACTGGCTTAGGGCTTGCACTGGTACAAAAACTGACAGAACATATTGGCGGCACCATTCAAGTAGAGAGTGCTGCGAACCGTACTTGCTTTACCGTTAACCTAAAGCCACAGGTGTCAAGGATCGTGGATTAAATAACCTGTAAGAATTGGAGCGTCTTTTGCCCTCCTCACGAAGTGGGGCAAAGCCCTCGCCAACCCTAGTTAGAGCTTTGTTCCGTCTCCCCCAAGAGAGGGCTAGGGTGAGGGTGAGAAGTTGCACCTTAATAATTTCATGTTCCCAAGCATATAAAAGACGTGTTGTGAAATAAGAGAAAATGAGTAACTACTCAGGCTGAGAGCATGAAAGCGATTATGGCTTGAAGAATCACTCAACGCGTTTGCAGTCCTGCTTTGACCCCAGTAAAATTTGCATCCCTTAGCATTGGTAAACCTTGCCCCTCGGATATCTGCACCTGAAAAATCTGCCCCAGCCAAATCTCGACTTTTGAAATCTCGATCACGCAAATTTTGACCCAAAAAGTCTTTCATAGAGGTGGCGGAAAGGGGGCAATGTCGATCATTTCCTTGCAGGAATAATATATTCTTTTCTCTGATACTTAGACATTCCTGAAATTCTTTCTGATCGTTCCGGCACTCACGATCGAGGTCTTATACGATCGCTGAGAGAGTCTAGAGGGGGTTGGGGGCGATCGTTTAAGACATTCACTCTTTTAAAGAACAAACGTCGCCTTGGCGCTCAAGACAACGTTTGTTTAATGGAGATCAAAGCCCGATCGAGACTTCAGACCTTACTTCATCAACTCCTTCACTTTGCTGATAATGCCATCCGGGTCAAGCCCTTGGTGAGGATACTGCTCCCACAAGCCGCCACAGCCTTCTTTGTGTGTGCCAAGGTGTGCAAACTTAGGAGTCAAGCCCCGCTCTAACAGCCAAGACCCAAAGCGGCTCCCCAATCCAGTCCGGCGGTTAAAGGCTTCCACCACCAGGACAAACGGCGATGCCCCGATTTTTGCCATCATCGCCTCATCAATCACATTCAGTGTCGGTTTGTTGATCAAACCCACATCGATGCCCTCCTGCTTGAGACGCTCCACCGCATCAGCCGCGCGATATAAAGCGTCACCAAAGGCAACAATATAGCCTGCGGTGCCTTCTCTCACCACTTCGTCTTTGCCCGGAACAAACGTGTAGTTGCCCCCATACAAATCGGTGTTGTGGGTGTCGAGAATGTTGGGCGTTTTAGAACGAGTCGAGAAGATAAACCGCAGTCCGGGCTGATGAAACACGGCTTTGACACAGGCTCTCATCTGCGCGGCATCAGCCGGGAAGAAAAGCTGCGTTTCATAGCCGTCATCGAGTCCGTTGTCGGCAAAGAAGTTGTTGATGCCAAAGTGACAGGTGTTGTCTGCCATATCGTCAATGCCAGAGTGAGAGAAGTGGCAGAGCAAATTGGAGTAGTTGAGCCGCGCCATCGAGATTTCTGAAATGCACATCTCAAGAAACGCTGCGAATGTTGCAAAGATGCCCTGCTTGCCTTCGACCATGCCAAACCCAGCCGCCGCAGAAATGTTACCCCGCTCCATAATGCCGGAGGGAATAAATACTTCAGGGTGGGCATCGTGAATCTTCTTCAGTCCACAGGAGCCTTCTAGATCACTATCGATGACTAAGACATTGGTCTTGCGATCGGCTTCACTCATCTCATCTAACATGGCGACCACTGCATCGCCAAAGACGTTGCGATTAGAGTCCCAATTTTTACCTGACCCAACAAAGTTGTAGGGATTTCCGGTTGGCTTGATGCCCTTGAGATACTCAACGGCGGAAGTCAGACCCCGCTTTTCGAGATAGGCGATCGCCGCCTTAACCGGAATCACATCATGTCCGTGAGTGCTGCCTTCAATTCCTTCAATGCCGACTGACATCGGGCGATAGTTGACCACCGCGATCGGACCAGGTGTTGTCACCGCTTCACAAATTCGTCGATATAAGTCATCAATATCTTCGCCGTTGCCTTCTAGCACCTTCATCCCTTCTCCCGCCAGGGTTTTAGCCACCTTAAATCCGGGTAGATATTTAGATGGATGCCCCGCGATCGTCACATCGTTATCGTCAATGATCAGCTTGACGTTGATGTGTTGAGCGACTGCCAATCGAGCCGCTTCTGCATCGTTGCCTTCTTGCTGTGCACCATCAGAGCCGAGGCAAAATACTGTCTTACCAGGGTTGGCGATCGCGACCCCATTCACATAGCCCCACAAATGCCCCAGCCGACCCGAACTAAATTTTACCCCAGGAGTCAGCCGCAGTTCGGGGTGTCCGGGTAGGTGAGAATGGGCTTCGCGATAGTGAGCAAGCTGCTCAACGGGGAGATCGCCGTGAATGGCTGACATCAAATATTGCGTTGCCACACGGTGTCCAGCTTCGTCAAAGAAAATGGGTACAAACTGCTCAGGTGCCCCTCGAAACAGTGCATCCAAAATCATGACTTCAGGAACCGTGTCGTAAGGTCCGCCCGTGTGTCCACCTACGCCTCTAGCTGCCCCTGTTGCGGTGAAGAACACGATCGCGTCGCGACAAAATTGAATGTTGTCTTTGAGAATCGATCGCTGCTCATCGGTCAAAACTGGGTTGGTTGCGTCGAGCTTTAGCGGTTTGTATTGACTCAGGTCGATCGGAAACGAAGTAGTAGGATTCATAGGGTGTTTTTGAAACAGCTTGCCTGGTGGACAGATTGCACGAACGTGCTCGAATTCAATCGAAAGTGCAGATTTGATGGGTGATAATAGGAACATCAATGAGTATAAACTCACAAACGCGCCATTTCAAGATCAAACACGCAACTTCAGGAAAACTCGATTATGCTGACTGCGGAGCGGCGACAATTTATCTTAGAACTCTTGCAACGAGAGAAGAAAGTGCTGTCTTCAGAGCTGAGTGCAGTCCTCAAAGTTTCTGAAGATACGATTCGGCGCGACCTGCGAGAGTTGGCAGAATCTGGTCTATTGCAGCGCGTTCATGGGGGGGCACTCCTTACCTCGCCAGCGACTGCCAGCTATGCCGATCGTCAGAAACAAGCGCCTAAAGAAAAAGCAGCGATCGCCCGCACCGCCGCAAAATTAGTGCGTCCAGGACAGGTTGTGATTTTGGATGGGGGAACCACAACGCTGCAAGTTGCCCGTCATTTGCCGTTAGATTTGCACGCCACGATCGTCACCAACAGTCCGCCGATCTCGATCGCCCTTGCCGATCATCCCCACATTGAAGTGGTGATGCTAGGTGGACAGCTTTATAAAAAAGCATTGGTGAATGTCGGGGCGGCAACGGTTGAAGCCTTGCAAATGATTCGAGCAGATCTCTGTCTGTTGGGCGTTTGCAGTCTTCATCCAGAGGTGGGAATCAGCGTGACAAACTTGAACGAGGCTCATGTAAAACGAGCCATGATCACAAGAGCAGCCGAGGTGGTCGGATTAGTCACTGCTGCAAAGCTAGATACCGCAGCCTCTTATGTCGTGGAATCTATTCAAGCGCTCACTTACTTAGTTACTGCGCCAACCGTGACAAATGAGATGCTGGCTGCCTACAAAAGTCTAGGGCTAACCGTCATTCGGGATGAGTCTGTTTAATCGATCGCAGCGCATTCACAGCCATTTATCAAGATCAATCAAACAATGCCAAGAGATATCGTTGCTCAAATTCAGCAGTTTAATCGAGACCGCGACCCAGATCTGTTAAAGCTCAAATATCAGGCGATGGCAAGCAACGCATTTGGCTTTTTGCGAGGAACTTGTCATCTGTTTTATCAAGACATTCCTACTGATGCGGCGATCGACAAGATGCCACCCGTTTGGGTCTGTGGCGATTTGCATTTGCAGAATTTTGGCAGCTATCGAGGCGACGATCGGCTTGTCTATTTCGATATCAACGACTTTGATGAATCGGTGTTAGCGCCCTGTAGTTGGGATACGGCTCGATTTCTCACCAGTGTGCTGGTTGCCGCTCACACATTCAAAATCAGCGATCAAGAGGCACAAGATCTTTGTCAGGGGTTTCTTGATGCTTACACCGCAGCCTTGAGACTGGGTAAAGCTCGCGACGTTCATCCGCAGACAGCAACGGGGTTGGTCAGAGAGCTATTAGAGAAGTTGGCAACGCGCGATCGCAAAACATTCTTAACCGACCGAACTGACTTAAAAGACAAGCAGCACAAGCTTAAAATCATTCCAGGAAAAACGTTTGCGGTGACACTAGAAGAACGCGAAACAATCACAAGGTTGATTAACAAATGGGCGACCAATCAGCCGAATCCAAGGTTTTTTAACGTGTTGGATCTGGCACATCGCATCGCAGGAACGGGAAGTCTAGGACTCGATCGCTATGTTCTCTTAGTCGAGGGCAATGGCTCACCGCATCGCAATTATTTACTCGATTTGAAAGCCGCTCGATCATCGTCTCTCTATCCTCACCTGCAAATTCATCAGCCTCAGTGGACGAGTGAGGCAGAGCGCATTTCTGCCATTCAGCATCGGTTTCAAGAATCGCCCCCTGCGTTGCTCATGCCTCTAGAGCTAGACGGCAAGTCTTATGTGCTGCGAGAACTGCAACCCACTGCCGATCGAGTCGATCTTGCCGCTTGGAATGGCAAGATCAAACGCCTCAAAAAAGTGGTTCAAACAATGGCAGAGGTGACAGCCTGGGGGCAATTGCGAAGCGGAGGACGGCAGGGATCGGCGATCGCGGATGATCTCATCGCCTTTGCTGAAGATGCCGCAACCTGGCACCCTCTGTTACTGAACTACGCTCGGTCTTATGCCACTCAAATTGAAGCTGATTTCACTCTGTTTCGAGATGCTTTCAACAAGAAAATGCTGTGAGTGAGCAACATTTATTCGTTGTTTCTCAGCCATTCGGTGCTGATCGACGGCTGACAGGCTTTCAACCCCAATGTCGGATTTTTGTGATAGTCCTCACCAGTCGCCCACACAGCTACTGACCGATCAGAGCCAACTAAATATAAATATTTGGCCGTGGGGTCGTAGGTCACGCCCACTTTGAGATTAGAGAAATCGTCTTCGCAAATTTCGTAGCCAAACCGAACGACAATCTGAGCCAGTAAGCATTCTGGCGTGTCGATATGTTCTCCAGAAAGGTCACGTTCTTGCCAAAACTTATCGAGAAACCGCTCTAACGTTGGCAATACTTTACTGGGTGTGCCTCCTCGACTGGCATAAACGATCGCGGGGTTGCCCTCAACAATGATGTGACACGGCGTATTCACCATAAGAAGACGAGGGATGAAGGGGAAGGATGACCCTATCATTTCATATTTTTTAGGATCTCGACTTTTATAGCTCATCCTGCTCAAAAGTCGGGATTTTTACGGTTCTGAAACTCGATCGCGAACCAGCATAATATTTCTTAACAACTGTTTTAATCGTTCGGTTTAAAGACCTATGCGCTCCCAGGTTCATTCCGCTCCCGCTTTTTCGCAGGTTGACAATCAGCCTCGGTTCAAGATTTTAGAGTCTCGCAGTCAATATCGATCGTGTCATATTCAGGTGCCTGATGAAATCGATCGTTTAGCGGCGATTCAAGTAGGCGACCAATACTATAGTTTTTTTAAGGTGATTAAAGAGCGACAAAAAACCCTGCAAGTTGCTGCCCGACTCGTCTATAAAGGTGATGAAGTTGTGATCACTCTCGTGTCTAAAGGCGACGTGATTTGGATTTTAGAACCGGGTGCTGGTAGTCAGACAGAAAAGCCTGTAAATCGTCTCCATAAGATTTTGAAAAATGATGGGGAGTATAAATCTTGTGTGATTTCGGTGCCTGACACAGCACAATTCTTAGAAGCAATTTTTACGAGTGGGAAATACTACAGTCTTTTGCGGGTGGTGAAAGACCGAGAAGCCGCGATCGAGCTGGTCGATCGTCTCACCCAAAAAGGCAATGAACCCGTGGTTACACAGGGCTATCGTGGCTTCTCAATTTGGGTGCTAGAACCCGATGCCTATATGAGTTATTAGAGAACTGTGCTTAACGATCGTAGGGGCAAAACATTCAGCAAGCAACCTCTCGGAACCTCCGACGATCGCTCTCTAAATGCTTTGCCCCTATTATTTTGAGCGACTAATCTAACTCAACGCAAATTGAATCGCCCAATCTAAATTAAAGGTCGTTTTCGCCCAACTCTCGTGACATATAGTCAAACGGTTGGTCAACAAACGCCGTTTTTTCAACGCCTGCCGCTGCCACCTGCTCTCTCACGATCTCTTTCATAATCTGAATGCCGCGCACCGTCGGACCGCTCGGCACTCCGAGAGAGTTATAGGTTTCTCGCAAACCTTCTAACACCCGCTCATCAAGCACGTCGGTGTCTCCAGCCACAAGTGCATAGCTGGCATAGCGCAAATAATAGTCCATATCTCGCAAACACGCTGCATAGCGACGAGTGGTGTAGGCATTTCCACCAGGACGGATTAGTTCGGGGAGTTCATCAAACAACCGCAAGCCAGCTTGCTTGACGATCGCTGCCGCATTTGAGTTAATGACTCCGGCTGCTTGCACCCGTGCCATTCCAGTTTCAAAATAGGACTTTAAGTCATCAACCGCATTACGATCGAGATATCGACCTGTGATGTCGTAGTTTCTAATCAGGCTTGTCACTGCATCCCGCATGAAATTTTCCTCCCAATTAACCCAGTAAACAAATTTAATGTTTGTCGTTCCCTGACTGGAGCCTCGACCCACAGCAACTAGCCGAGTAGCCCATCAAAATGATTTAGGGTAAGTCTACCATGCAGGGCTGAGCCGATTGAAACGCTAACACCCTTGATCCCCTAGACTTTGTGAAACGTTACATTTTCAGGTTCTCAGCCACTAGACCATTCGTTAACCTAAATTTAATTCTGACAACGACTAAGGATTTTGTAGTTTCAGATACAAAACTCCTGTATTGCTCTCCCTACCATGATTTAGAGAGTTCAGGGTCTAGCTGCGGAAAGATGCACGATCGTTCATTCCCTGTCAGAAGCAACACAAGCCATATCGATTGAGGTAAGGCATCTTATCTGAGCCATCGTCTTCCCTCTCTCGAACCCTTCTGAGAAGAACCTTTAGCCAACGATTTAAGGAGTAGTTCATGGCCGAGACAGCACAAGAAATTCTAACGATGATTGAGGAGCAGAACATTGAGCTGATCGACCTCAAGTTTGTAGACCTTTATGGAATCTGGCAGCACTGTACGTTTCACAAAAGCTTGATTGATGAGGACTCGTTTGTTAACTCTGGTGGCGTAGCATTTGACGGCTCTAGCATCCGAGGCTGGAAAGCCATCAACAGTTCTGACATGGCGATGGTGCCCGACCCCACGACCGCCTGGATAGACCCTTTCATGAAAGAGCGCACTCTCAGTATGGTGTGCACGATCGTTGACCCTCGCACTGGGCAAATGTATGAGCGCGACCCTCGCTCGATCGCCCAAAAAGCCGTTGACTATTTAATCGCTAGCGGTATTGGCGATAAAGTCTTCTGCGGACCTGAACCCGAGTTTTTCATCTTTGATGATGTCCGCTATGGGCAAGAAGGGCACACGGGCTACTATGCCGTAGAGTCGAGCGAAGGTGCCTGGAACTCAGGCAATACCGAACGGAGCTTGGGCAATTCAGAACCGGGCGGCAACTTGGGCTTCAAAATTAGCAAGAAGCGCGGATATTTTCCGACGGCTCCTTCGGATATGCTGCAAGACATCCGAACTGAGATGCTGCTGACGATGGCAAAGTGTGGAGTGCCGATCGAAAAGCATCACCACGAAGTTGCGGCTGGCGGACAGTGTGAACTGGGAATTCGCTTTTCTGACCTGGTGCACGCGGCTGACTATGTACAAACTTATAAATATGTCGTCAAAAACGTCGCTCGTAAACATGGTAAGACGGCAACGTTTATGCCCAAGCCGATTCACGATGACAACGGCTCTGGAATGCACAGCCACATGTCGATCTGGAAAGACGGACAACCGCTGTTTGCAGGAGACAAATATGCTGGCTTGAGCCAAATGGCGCTACACTTCATCGGTGGTTTGATCCGCCACGCGCCTTCACTTCTAGCATTCACCAACCCGACGGTGAATTCTTACAAGCGATTGGTTCCTGGCTTTGAAGCTCCGGTAAACTTGGCATACTCAGCGGGCAATCGATCGGCATCGATTCGGATTCCTCTCTCTGGCAGCAATCCTAAAGCTAAGCGGTTAGAGTTCCGTTGCCCTGATGCGTCAAGCAACCCCTACCTGACTTTTGCGGCGATGCTTTGCGCGGGTCTAGATGGCATCAAAAACCAGATCGATCCGGGCGAACCCCTAGACGTAGACATCTACGAAATGAGCAAAGAGGAATTGGCAAAAGTGCCCAAAGCCCCTGCAAGTCTTGCCGAAGCGCTGGCGAATCTGGAGCGAGATCACGAGTTTCTCACAGCAGGCGGTGTCTTCCCCGAAGACTTTATCTATAACTGGATTGCGATGAAAATTGAGGGTGAAGTCAAGCCCATTAGCAAGTTGCCAACTCCTTACGAGTTTGAGTTGTACTACGACTGCTAAACGGTGATCGAAACCAGCGATTTAATTAAACAGATCCCCTGATAGAAATTTCTATTGGGGGATTTGCTTTGAAATAAGTTGAGATGGGTGTAATACCAAATTGATCCACGAGGGCGATCGAGGAGGGATTCACCCAAGACTGTAGAAACGTTTCGGTGGAACGTCTCCTCGACCGTGCCACGACCCGTCAACTTCAAAGTTTTGGTGGAACGTTTCCTCGATCGTGCCATGACCCGTCAACTTCAAATTTTCGGTGGAACGTCTCCTCGATCGTGCCACAACCCGTCAACTTCAAAATCGAATGGGTATTTGAGATGCCGCATTTACCCGATGGATTAGAGACGTTCCACCGAAACGTCTCTACGGGGTTAATTCTTAAATTTTGTAAAATTAGAGTTTTTTGGATTCAATTCTGTTACATTGGATACAGAAATGAATCGTTCATCTCCTCTCTAAACTGACTTTGTTCTGTTTTTGAAGAGACGGAAGTAGGGATTTTCCCGAAGGAACGCGCCTCCTGTTCACTACAATTTTTCAAGAGGTAAGCGCCATGAAACGGTTTAACCAACCCCAACCCAACAAATCTCAAATCGTAGACGTGAGTGATGACACTGTTGCCTTTATGCTGGCTAACGGCTTCTCTACTGACGGCAACTGGTATAAGTGGCACAAAAATCGCCATCAGCAGTCGCAAGTGACTGACCAGTAAAAGGCTGTGATGTTGAAACTCCAGATCAACTCACGATTTTAATTATTAGCTCTGGCGATCGCAATGGTTTAGCGATCGCCTTTTTTTGTCACAAAATCTGCAAATAGTGCGTGATGCTGACTCCTAAGATTCGTTACACTTAGTTACAGTCGTCGATCGCGAGTCTTTTAAAGTCATTATGCCCGACACACTACCATTGACAAAGCTGGCATATCAAACGTTCCAGCAAAGCAAAAGCTACTTTGGGCTGGCGCATAAAATTTTGAGCACCCAAGTGCTAAATTTCATGGCTCCCCCGCCAGAGAAACGAACAATTTCATTGGCTCCTGAGTTGCTGCTCAAGATTCAACAGCGGTTTAATCAGGTTCTCGATGCTGATTGGCAAGACGCAGAAAAAGGCGTTTACCCAAAAAGCATTTTGTTTGATAACCCTTGGGAAGATTTCTTTCGGTTCTATCCGACCGTTTGGCTGGATATGCGCCAGATTTGGGAACGGGCGAACCAAAAGCGCTACCAGGAGTTTTCGTCAGATGTCGAGACGAGTGGCTACCCTAGCTACTATGTGCAAAACTTTCATCACCAGACTGACGGCTATCTCAGCGATATGTCGGCAAATCTCTATGACTTGCAGGTAGAGCTGCTGTTTAACGGGGCGGCAGATGCAATGCGTCGTCGAATCTTGGCTCCTTTAAAAGAAGGTCTAGAGGCGTTTAGCTCTGTTGAACCTCGTCAAATCAAGATTCTAGATATTGCAAGCGGCACGGGTCGCACGCTGAGAATGCTGCGCGGGATGTTGCCTAAAGCCTCTCTTTATGGAGTCGATCTCTCTCCTGCCTATCTAAGAAAAGCAAATCAGTCGCTTTCTCAAATCCCTGGAGAGTTGCCTCAACTCATTCAAGCTAATGCTGAAGAATTGCCTTACGTAGAGGACTATTTTCACGCAGTGACCTGTGTGTTTTTGTTCCACGAGCTGCCCCCTCAAGCGCGCCAGAATGTGATCGACCAAGCGTTTAGAGTGGTCAAACCGGGCGGCACGTTTGTGATTTGTGATTCGGTTCAGGTGAGCGATTCTCCAGATTTAGCCCCCATTATGGAAAGCTTCTCAGACACCTTCCATGAGCCTTATTATCGTCATTATATGAACGACGATTTGGTTGCTCGTCTGCACAGTGCTGGCTTCGCCGATGTCTCAACGCAGGTGCATTTCATGAGTAAGTATCTGGTTGCTCATAAACCTGCTGAAAGCTCTCAAGACCAAGCGGCTCAAAATTCTGAGCAGCAAGTGATTCCTCTAGGAGTCTAGGCAGTGTTTCAAAGCCCTTGATCCTCCCTTAATCATCCTTGAATCCTTAAAAAGAGGGAGCCGAACTACTCAAAGTCCGCCTTAAAGAGATTTAGGCAGATCTGCACAGCTAGCGCGACTATCTTAAGACGTCTAGAACGCATCTTGGGATCTCGTTTCAACAAAAAGAAGGCACTCCGATCGGAGTGCCTTCTTTTTTATGCGGATGGCGAGACTCGAACTCGCAAGGCAAAGCCACACGCACCTCAAGCGTGCGCGTATACCAATTCCGCCACATCCGCACAAACTGGCTGTAATACCAGAGCACAAGTTAGGTGACTTGAGCCTTAACAAGCATAGCAAAAAGAACGCCGATTCATTACAAAGATGGACTGAGATTGTCAAAATTCCTGAGATTCGCGTGGTGCGATTGTGACATTCATCGTCGATCGCGCAACTCTCGAATCTCTGCTGATAGATTGCGACGAGCAGAAACCTCTAGCGTGTCAAACATCTGCTCTGTAAAGTAGAGACGATCGCGCTGCAAAAACTGCTCTAAAACTCGCTGCCGACCTTCTAGATACTGTGCCTCTGGCACCCAACTATATTCCTGCCTGATTTGAGCTGCATAGTCCCAATAAGCGATGGGTTCGGCTCCCAAAATCTCTAAATCTGCATCTAACAAAATTTGACTGTCTCGATCGTCTAAATCTGCCTGATGATGCTTTGTGCTGAGAATCAAGTGAGTGACCGTCGCGATCGTAGCTGAGGGAATGTCGCATAAAGCTAGCCAATAAGCCGCCAACGCCGCACTTTTTTCTTCGTTGTCTGAGGCGCGAGTGTCATAAACTCCATCATGAAACCAAGCCGCTAATTGAATGCTTGCTGAATCTTGTGCTGGGTCTTGTAGAATCTCGATCGTAGTCAGGACTCGCTGAAGATGTTGCAGCGTGTGATAGTGGCGATTAGGACTAGAGTAAGCGATCGCCAATTCTCTAAAAGCAGCTTGAGCAATGAGCGATTTGACTTTAAAGGCTTGGAGTGATCGTTCCCACACTTTGAATAGAGTATCTTTAGGTTGCCTAGTCATGGTCTGTCGGCACCACAGTGGTGCAATCAAGTCAGTTCCACAGGGCAATACCCGTGCAGTGGCAACCTCACTCTAAAGGTCGTTCCTTCTCCCGGTTTTGAGACGAATGTGAGCGTTCCTCCATGCTTTTGCGTGATGATTTGGTAGCTGATGGACAAACCGAGTCCCGTCCCTTTACCAATCGCTTTGGTTGTGTAAAAGGGGTCAAAGATGCGGGTCTGCACGTTAACCGGAATACCAAGACCATTATCCGTAATATCAATGTGCACCCCCTGATCATCATCTAGGAATGTGTGCAAGGTGATCTGCCCTGGGAGAACCGTTAGCCCTTGCTCCTCAGCCCTTACACTTGCTTCTTCCACGGCATCTAGCGCATTCGCCAGCAGGTTCATCAACACCTGATTGAGGGGTCCCGGATAGCACTTCACGGGCAGCAATAGACCATAGTCTTTGACTACAGCAATTGCTGGTCGTTGCGGCATCGCTTTGAGACGATGTTGTAAGAGCATGAGCGTACTATCGAGACCCTCATGAATGTCCACGGCTTTCAACGCGGCTTCATCGAGCCGTGAGAAGTTGCGCAGCGACAGCACAATTTGACGGATACGCTCCGTCCCAACCTTCATCGACTCTAATAGTTTCGGCAGGTCGGTGAGCAAAAACTCAAGGTCACACTCTCTGGCTACCGCTTGAATTGCCTCTATCGGCTCTGGGTAGTGGCTTTGGTACAGCTGCACGAGGTGCAGAAGATCCTGAGTGTAGTCTTCGACGTACTTGAGATTGCCGTAGATGAAGTTCACCGGATTATTGATTTCATGCGCCAGACCTGCCACTAGCTGACCTAAAGATGCCATCTTTTCAGTCTGGAGATATTGCGTATAGTTCTGGCGCAGCTCAAAAAACTCTGCTTCGATCGTCCGAGCAGCTTGCTCTGTTTGCTGCGCGTGCTGAAGTGCCAACACCGGCAGTTGCACTTGCGCTAGGAGGACTTGATGAAAGTCAATGACCCGATAAGTGTCAGGGTCAAACTGGACTAATAACGGCTCATAGAGCAGCTCAGGCGATCGCTGTAGCGCCTGTTGAGTAGCCTGTAAAATTGAGGTCTCGGCAGCAAACACAACCACCTCTACCGCCGCAAAGCGATTAAGCACCTTGAGCGATCGCCGTCGGAAGATCTCTTGACTGTAGGGGCGACTCATCACTTCTAGAAAGCGCTGTCTCGAGATCAGGCTGTGATAGTGCCCCTTCTGCGTGAGGAGGACACCGGGTAGTGAGCATTCACGCTCAAACAGTTGCACTAGCTGGTCGCCTGTACAGGTCAGATCGATCTGGGTGTTCCAAGCGGGCAACTCACCCAACGTCGTGGTCAAGCTTAAGGTGCGGGGTTCTAACATTGCCAGTTTAGATTCACGACTCATTGACTACACGCAGGTATGGCAATGCGGTGGGGGCACGACAGCCGTGCGCTTGCCGATTGAGAGCTGCACCTGCCCTAGAATACCCTCTTTGCCAAAAGGGTTACCATTGAGCCAACGGCAAAGTTGCCTAGGAGAAGGATTAGCTTCAGAGTGCAGCTTGATGACTCTCCGCGTCATAGAACTCTTCTTAAGGAAACTTCTGAGTATCTCTGCTCACTGCGTTACTGGGATGCACTCCTTGATAAGCGTCGTTGTGCGAGGAGCGATCGTCTCTCTGTTTTCTACCCGACACTAGGTTAGAGAGAGCAAAAACTACATAGAGGCGTTTTGAGAGTTCTGCTTGGTTCGCGATCGCTCCTCCTAGATCCACCGATTTAGACCTGCTAGCTATCGAGTAAACTTGCCCGATCGTAGCGTCCCGATTTGACTCAATAACCCCTGTTGCTCTTGTGCATCGTTGATTCCTTGAGCCACAGCAAACGCCTGTTGATAATAGCTATCGGCGGCAGTCAAATCGCCTTTTGCTTTATAGAATTGCGCCAAACCCTTGAGCGCCGAAATCACCTGTTTAGAGTTGTTTTGCTCTAACGCCAGTGCCAGTTGCTGATCAAGCGTCTCAGACGCGTTTGAATTTTGCCCTAAGCCATAGAACGAGCGAGTTAGCCCTTCTAGGGCGCGGAATTGACTCGGACGATCAAGACTATTCTGTGAGATGAACAGTGCTTGTCGATAGCTCACCAGTGCCGTCCGATAATCGCGCATTGCTCGGTAGGCATCGCCCAAATTATTCAACGTGTTGGCTACACCAGGATCACTGGATTGCTCACGCAACGGTTTTGCTTGCTCATAGTAACGAATTGCGTTGGCATAGTTGCCCTGCGAGTAGGCGACGAGTCCCAAGTTGCTCAACGACAACCCTCGCCCAGCAGGATCGTTGATATCTTGGGCAACTTTTAAGCCCTCTGCAAACGCTTTTTCTGCCTCCGAAACGCTGCTGCGCTGCAACAGCAGCGTTCCTAAATTGTTAGTGGCATAAATTTGATTTTGGAAATTTTTAGTGTCACGGGCGATCGCTAAGCTACGTCGCACTGCATCTTCTGCTTCAGCAAACCGTCCTACTTGCGAATAGGCTTTGCTCAATGCTCCATAAGTGGTGCCTTCTGCCTCAACTTCTTTGATGGTGTGATAGATTTCTAACGCTTGTAGCCAAGACCCGATCGCTTTGTCAGACAATCCTGCTTGCTGCTCCTGATTGCCCAAGCGCACGAGCCGATCGGCTTCAACACGAGAACTGCCGCGAGTGCCGTTGTAGAGTTTGATACTTAACTGATCACTCAGGTCTGATGCGATCGCCACTGGGGTCAGCGCAACTCCACCTGCTAACAGTTGAGCTAATCCCAACCCAACCACTACCTGTGCCAACGTCCAACGCATTTCAGAACCTCCACCAAGCAATATTGAGCGAACAAAAAATCGTGACTAATCCAGCCTAGCCCCTAAAGACGCTGAATCCAATCCGTATTCTTGAACACTAGCGTTCCCATCTAGATAGATGGCTCTAATATCGTCTGGCAAAGTTGTTTCTAATAATTGATAGCCTTCTCTTAGCCGCGCCTTAACTTCTGCCGGAGGAACATATTCGCCCTCGGCTTGCAGGTAGGCAGAAATTCGAGTGTCGCTCCAGTGAAAGGTTTGTGCTAACGTCACCATCAATCGCAGCGTTGGCGGGAGCTGATCGAGCGCCCGATCGATATAGCACCAAAAGGGCGGTGACATTGCCCGCAGGTTATAGTGAATCTCCTCGACGGGCGGCAGTTCTGCCTGGTTGATGCAGAGCGCTGTAACGTTAATCAACCAACTCTGAAACGTGATTTCTTCGGAGCCAAACGATCGTAGATCTAGCCCGCCCATCTCATAAAAGAGGTGTCGCCACAGCAGCGCAAACAAGTAATCAGCTTGGACGGGAGATTTGGCTTTGTGCTGAATTATCGTATACACCATTGGACTATATCGGCAAAAAATTGCTGTGAAATATTGCCCAGTGTCAGGATATCGTTGAAACAGCGTCAATAATTCTTGATCACCGTAGTGAGATAGCGCCTTGACAGTCGGATGATTGGCTTCTGGAAAAGTTGGGATAGCCACAGCTTGGATTCAAACTATAGGACGTGCATTGTAACTATATACAGCGTCTTTCTTGATTTGGACATCTTTTTTTGCAAAATGTAGCGTCTTTTGAGGTTAAAATGCCTCAGAAGTCCGTTCAGCGATCGCTTTCATCACACAAACTTCTAAATTTTTATCACCCTCGTTACGGATTTGCTCAGATTGAGCTTGATAGAATAGGTAGACTCAGGGATACTGATCACTAAGTTTGTCAATCAGCTACGATCGTCCACTCGTTTTGGTCTTCTATGGGATTAGATAGTTTATTCTCCACCCAGGGAATCATGGTCATGCTGCTGGGTGCTTATGCAGTCGCCATGTGGATGTTTTTAACCAGTGCACCCAAGGTGCACACGGTGATGGTGTCAGATGTGGAGTTGGCACGAGACTTCTATGAAGGAATGCTGAACCTCTCGGTAGCAGATGTGCCGTTGCACTATTACTACAATTACGAGCAGTCACTCGGCACCGCAGGCATCAGCCCGATGTATCTGTCTGGCAATCTGGGCAGCACGACGGCACGAGGTAATGGCAATGATGGGTTGTGGTATCAGCTTAAAAAGAACACGCAGCTTCACGTCATTTCGGGCGCGAGTCTGGGCGAAAAAGAGCGTCAGCGTCATGTGTGCTTCGATCGTGACTGTCTCGACCAGATTCTGCTACGCGTTCAGGCATCTAATCTGAAACACAAGATTCGTCGTGAGAAACCACTCAATTTCTTAGTCAAAGATTTTTCTGGGCACGTCGTCGAGCTGGCAGAAGTTTCTAACTAAACCTATTTTTAACAGATTAGAGAGAGCGGACATCCTGTTCGCTCTTTTTGCATTTTGAGACTTCTACTCAAAAAAATAGCCTCCTCACGGAAGCTAAGTTTATGGTGATTTGACTCTAGGACACAGACTATATTTACCGATGCGGAAGGTAAAAACTGTATAGAGAATTGCGGTAGGGGTCTTAATCCTTCAACAATTCTAAAAAGTGGGCGAAAAGTCTAGTATTTTGACCAAAAACGCCCACTTATCGACAATCTCCTCAATCACTTTGGCAGTCGGTTTTCCTGCCCCGTGTCCTGCTTTAGTCTCAATCCGAATTAGAACAGGATGTGACCCTGAATGGGCTGCTTGCAGCGCTGCCGCAAACTTAAAACTGTGAGCCGGAACCACTCGATCGTCGTGATCGGCTGTCGTAATCAACGTGGCTGGATACGCTGTTTCTGACTTGAGTTGGTGCAATGGTGAATAGGCATAGAGCGCCTTGAACTCTTCCGGGTCTTCAGGAGAGCCATATTCGGCTGTCCATGCCCACCCGATCGTGAACTTGTGAAACCGCAGCATATCCAACACGCCGACCGCAGGAAGGGCAGCCGCAAACAGATCGGGGCGTTGAGTCATGCACGCGCCGACGAGCAGACCGCCATTGCTGCCTCCGGCGATCGCTACTTTCGACGATGATGTGTATCTATTTGCAATCAGCCATTCTCCCGCCGCGATGAAGTCATCAAACACGGTTTGCTTCTTCAGCTTTGTTCCAGCCTGGTGCCATTCTTCACCATATTCACCGCCGCCGCGTAGATTAGGGAGGGCAAACACGCCACCAAGTTCCATCCAAACCAGGTTGCCGACCGAGAAGCTAGGAGTCAACGAAATCCCAAATCCACCATAAGCATAGAGATAAGTCGGATTATTGCCGTCGAGTGTTAAGCCCTTTTTGTGGGTGATAAACATGGGCACTTGCGTTCCGTCTTTGCTGCTGTAGAAGACTTGGCGAGTCTCGTAGTCATTGGGATTAAAGTCTACTTGGGGCTGACGAAACAGCGTACTTTCATCGGTCGTTAAATTGTAGCGATAGATCGTTGGCGGAGTCGTGAAGCTTGTAAAGCTATAGAACGTTTCGGTGTCGTCTCGCTTGCCATCAAACCCGCCTGCCGAGCCAATCCCCGGTAGGGCAACGTCTCGAATGAAGTCGCCGCTCAAGTCGAAAATTTTGACCTCGCTGCGCGCATCTTTGAGATATGAGGCGACAAATTGCTGATTGAGTATGCCAACACTTTCGAGCGTTTCTGCCGATTGAGGAATGACTTCTTGCCAATGTTGACGATCGGGCTGAGTTACGTCGATCGCGATCACTCGTCCCCGTGGCGCATCTAAATCTGTCTGAAACCAGAACAGATTTTGCGCTCGATCGACAAAACTAAAACTCGCCTCAAATTCGCTAATTAGCTCAACAACAGGCGCATTAGGATTCGACAAGTCTTTATAGAAAACGAGATTACGCGGATCGGTGCCCAGCCAAACTGAGACAATCAGATATTGTCCGTCTTCGCTCACGCCGCCTTGAAAGCCCCATTCTTTTTGATCAGGGCGATCGTAGATCAAAACATCTTCAGACTGATCGGTGCCGAGCCGATGATAGTAAAGCTTTTGGAAGTAATTTGCGTCTTCTAGCTTGGTTTTTTCGTTCGGCTCGTCATAGCGAGAGTAGAAAAATCCTTTGTGATCATGAGTCCACGATGCGCCAGAGAATTTGATCCACTGCAAGCGGTCACTCGTGTCTTCCCCCGTTTCAATCTCTCGCACGCGCCACTCTTGCCAATCAGAGCCAGACGTAGACAATCCATATGCCATCCACGCGCCGTCTTCACTAATCGATAGCCCCGAAAGTGCAACGGTACCATCGTCTGAGAGCTTATTCGGATCGAGTAAAACTCTCGGTTCGTCGTCTAAAGCATTCAGCGTATAGAGAACACTTTGATTTTGCAATCCATCATTTTTGAAGTAGAAATAGCGATTTCCTTCTTTAAACGGAGAGCTATATTTTTCATAATCCCAGAGTTGCGTCAGGCGTTTCTGAATCGCATCTCGCACCGAAATTTGTTGCAAATAGCCAAACGTAATTTGATTTTGCGCCTCGACCCAGGCTTTCGTTTCGTCAGAGTCAGGGTCTTCCAGCCATCGATAGGGATCAGCGATCGCAACCCCATGATAGTCATCAACTTGCTCGATTTTATGGGTGTCAGGGTAATGCAATGATTGGTCAGAATGGGACATAGCGTAGCATCCTAGAATGTAAATCACCTTCTAGTGTGCGATCTTTGCTTCAAAAATTCCATCCGACGCAAGCCAAGCAATGAGCCAACATTTAAAAAGCCGTCTTCTTAAATCAACTAGAGAAGCAGTGCATTCTTTAAACGCCAGACGAAATAGAGCCTTGATACCGCCAAATCGCTGCTGCAATTTCTTGCATTAATTGCCCATCTCGCTCTGCATCAAATGCTACTGCACTCTTCCAATCATAGAACCAAACTGGCTTTCGTCGTTTCTCTTCAGGTTCTGTTGCATATCGCGGAAAGACGTGAGCATGGAGGGCTGCCTCACTGTTTCCTAAGATTTCGTAATTGATGCGTGATGCACCCGTTACTGCAAGTAAGGCATCGCCCAAAATCGTCATGTCCTGCAAGAAGTTGACGCGTTGAATCATCGTTAAGGCATTGAGATCCGCAACCACGGGATCAGGCAGCAACAGAGCATAACCGGGCAGAAACTGTACATCTCCTAAGACAACCCAGCCCGACTTGGCACGACAAATGACGGTTGGATTCGTTCCTTGACGTGCGGCTTCAACTCGACGATGAATCAGAGTAGACATATCAAATTTTGACTGCGCCATCAACCAGTTTAGAAGACCCTTTCACCAATAGCCTGATAATAAATGAGTCACAGAGGCTTAGGCGATGCTGCCACGCTTGCGAGTTTCTTTGTAGGACGTGCCCACATTTCGTAACCCTGCGCGGATCATTTGTTGCTCTAACAGTGCGAAGAAACGGGAACGATCGCCGCCTCGCACCACCGCCTGATTGTGTGCCTCTGCCAGCGCGACGGGATAGCCATACCCTTTTTGCACTTGTGCCATCGTCAGACTTAATGCAGAGTCTAAAAGGTCTGCATCCTGCGCCACCCAAGCGGGAACTTCGACACGGGCGATCTCACTGCCGACATTCATATAGCAAAAGTGGACGGTGTGATCGCCATACAAATCTAAAATCTTGGCAGAACTGCGCCAGAGCGGGCTGCGCTGTCCGGGCTGTAAGAGCTTTGCCCAGAGTGCTGTGTCTTTGAGGGGGTCAAGCACTTGGCACGGCGGACGTTCTGTTTTTCCGGCGCAGTGAGTGCCGCAGTCAGGAGCTAGATAAGGACAGGTTTGCAATCGCAAAAAATTTAGTGCCTCGCCGCTGCGAGATGCGCTAATGTAGCCAACTAAAGGAACGCGGAGCGATCGTAACTGATCCCACGCTTTGAGAATGGGTGTGAGAATCATATCTCTCGCTTCGTGGGGCATCGGCTCTAAAAACCAGTGGATCAGAGATCCGTCCACCATCGCAACAGATGGATGAGCAATGAAGGAGAGTTGAGCTGAAGGGCTTCCCTGTTCGCGTAGCTGTAGCCGTCTACCGTCGTTATTGAGGGAACAGGCAAGCTCGGCTAACATTGTTGCCTCAGACGCAGTACGACGATAGCCCATCCATTCCTCGGTGCGGATGCCCCACTGCCGAGAGACATAAAGATCTTCGGGGCGATAAAACACTTCGGGGAGGCTGTCTAAAAGCGGCAGTTTGCTTTGCCCATAATGTAAGACGATGCGCCCAACGTTGATGAGATAGCAGTAGGCGATTTCGTGGTGACTGGGGGCGATTTGAGAACCGTCTGTGGCGATCGCTGTATGTGCCGCCGGAGCCGCGCTGATGTCAAGGTAAGTGTCAAGCGGCTCGATCGGAGTGGCAGCAGTAAAGATCAAGCGATCGCGCCAAGTTTCTTGCAGTTCGACTAATTCGTCTTGATGTGATCGGGCTTGCTCAATTAAAAACTGGGCGCGTTCTAGTCGCTGCCGAGTCGCCACAGCTTCGACAGTGAGGTGTTGGCTGATGCCCTGCATTTGCTGCGCGAGTTTGGTCAGATCAAGCATAAATGTTGCCTATTGTCTCCCCAACAGCATAGCTGCTTCGATTCTATAATCAAACTTTCAGCAAATAATTCACCAAAGTTCTCGAATTTCTGATAGGCAGCTTTTAATAAAACCACGATTGCCTAAATCTCAAGGTTGGTTCAGTGGATAATTCGTAAGATTTAGCGTTGTGGATTTTTAGCAATCAGACTTCTAAGATGTTTGCAACTTTGTAACCTCACTCGTTATTAAACTATTTGCTTCGTCAGAAGCTGAGCATTCTATTTCTCAAGATACAGTAAGAGTATTTCTGTAGAAGGAGATCTCGTTGATTGTATTTTTTGATGCGGAATCGCCTATTTTGAATGTGTGTTTAAGTTTATAGGCAAGGCAGCATTTTTAATAAAAAAATCCTATGAAAACCACTCACTCTCTAATTGTCAGTGTTTTAATACTAGGCTGGGTATCAGGCTGTAGCTCGATTCAGAACTCAGAACTCCAGACCAGCCCTGCACCCTCTAATCTGCAAACTACCACGGCTCCGACTCCCTCTTTAAAGACTTCACCCCAAGACAGCAGTTCTCAATCAGAAGATGCTGTTTCAGTCATTCAGGGTTATTACAACGCGCTCGATCGTCGAGACTATGAGCAAGCTTATCGTGCATGGCAAGACAATGGGTCAGCCAGTCGTCAAACTTTTGAAGCGTTCAAAAATGGCTTTTCAGACACAGCATCAACTCAAGTCAAGATTGGCGAACCGAGTGAAGTAGAAGGTGCAGCAGGTTCGCAGTATGTTACGGTTCCGGTGACTTTAACAGCGACCACTCGAAATCAAACAGTGCAGCACTTTAAAGGAACTTACGTTTTGCGTCGATCGCTCGTAGATGGAACCTCAGCAGATCAGCGATCGTGGCACATCTATTCTGCAAAACTGGCTCAAACTGAGTAGAGCACCGACGGTTATAGCGTACCTTGTTGCTTGAGCAAGGCTTCTAACGCCTGAGATAAGCGATCGACCGTATAGCTTTGCTTTTCCAAAAGTTCGACTAATTTCTGATTGTTTTTCGCTTTTTTGGCGACCTCAAGCTGACCACAAATCATTGATTTAAGTTCACAAAGAGCAAGCTCACCTTGGCTTTTCTGCCTGATCACCTCAAACAAACGCTCGTCACCTCGCACCTCAAATTGCGACCCTTGCACCCCTTGTAAGAGGCTATCTAAGTCTATCGACTGAACTATGCAAGCTAAACCCTATGTTTAGATCGATTCAACGCATCTTAAAAAGCTTTAAGTCTTCTTGGTCACTATGAAAAGTTCGTAGTGAACATCTGTATAATGATTCCGATAGACCCGGCTATCTGCCTTAGACTTCTATGAAAACACCAACTATGTCATGGAGGAAGTAGGTGTTTTCATAAGAGGTCTATTCTCACCTGGAACCAACGGCTGAACGTGAAACAGTTTGATGCCTTACTGCAAACCAAAGATAAAAATGACGTAACACCCCTAGAGTTGCTGGTTCTTGGTGCGTGCCAAATCGCTTCAGGCGATAAACCTTTCCTTATTACTGGGCACCGTTCGTTTTGGTGAGTAATTGGTTGTGATCTGTTACAAAGCTAATCGGGTTAGTGTAGGATGTAAAACCATCTACTCGTTATCTTTACTGATAGCTGTATCACTGTAAATATCGCGTTTCTCGATCGATTGCAGCACTGTTTTTTAATCTAGACAGTCAGTTATAAAGTGTAGGGAATACCCACAAGAACCGCTGTATGCCTAGCCAATCAAAATCATGAAATTCGTTTTTTTAGGTTCTGGGTCTGCTTTCACAGTTGGAGTTGATAACTTCCACTCTAATATGCTCTTAGTTAGCGATCGTGGAACTAATTTATTAATTGACTGCGGTTCAGATATTCGCTTTTCTCTGTATTTAACTGGCTTTTCATATACTGATATTACCGATATTTATATTAGCCACTTACACGCTGATCACGCTGGTGGGCTGGAATATGTTGGGTTAAATACAAAGTTTGACCCAAGCTGTCAGCGACCAAACCTATATGTCAGTGGGGATTTAGCCAGTGAACTATGGGAAAGAACGCTGTCGGGTGGTATGCGATCGGTGAGCGGCGATATCTTCGATTTAGAATCTTTTTTTAAGGTGCACAAGGTTGATCACAACGGTCATTTCATTTGGGAAGGCATTCAATTTGATCTGATTAAAGTGGTTCATGTAGACAATGGCTATTTTGTCATACCCAGCTACGGACTATTCTTTGAGGTAGAAGGAGTCAAAGTCTTTCTCACTACAGATGCTCAGCTACGCCTGAAGGAAATCGGCACGCTTTATGAACAGGCAGACATTATTTTTCAAGACTGTGAAACCTCACCCTTCCCGAGTCAGGTTCATGCACACTACAGCCATTTGCTCACCCTGCCAGCCGAGATTAGAGGCAAAATGTGGCTCTATCATTACCAACCTGGAACGCTGCCAGACGCAGAAAAAGATGGGTTTCGAGGCTTTGTAAAACGTGGTCAACTGTTTGATTTATCAGCATAGAGGTAAAGCAGTGAGTAACCAATCTGATTTTGGCTCAAGCATCATTGCCATAGCCAAGATTTACGTGGACTGATATTTATGCCGTTCGTCGGCAGTTAGGGGTGCTATTGCAAAATAGCCGCACCAGTACCGCTTCGATTTTTGAGAACATTGTGGGAAATGCTTTTATTGCACTGGATGAAGCCTAGAACGTAGCTCGGTATGCAGGGTTAGCTGATGGAATTGAAGCCACGCCGGGAATGCACACGGTGGTTAGCGAAGGCGGCAGCAATCTTTTGGGTGGACAGCGACAGCGACTCCTAATTGCGCGATCGCTTGCCCTCAAGCCCTGAATTCTCTTGTTTGATGAAGCAACTTGAGGAACTCATCCAACAAAAAGGCAGGTTCCTCAAACTGGTGCAGCAGCAAATTGCCTGGTTGGTGGACGTAATCAAACTAAGCTATTGCGGTTTGCTCGATTTCAGGCTGAGTTGTCCGACGGATTGACTAGCCGGAATTTCACCCAACCCAACTGATTTGAGGAGACGCTCCCACTCGATCGCCAACGTGGAATCAGTGGGACGAACCCGCCGTAGCTCTGCCAGCGTCGCGAGAGTGTCTTGCCAAATCCCCGCCTGCGCGTAAACATTAGGACGTTGACGAGGCGTTGCCTGTTTTAGCGCAGTAACCAGAGATTTGTCGGGCGCAATGCGTTGAATCCAAGCAGCGGCAAAGCTATCTCTGAGCCGATCTGAGGGTTGACATACTATACTAAAAAACCACTGATAGTTTGTGTCAAGCTTTAGCTCTGGGGCATTAGCAGGCAACTGAAAGCTAACCACACCCGTCTTACTAGAAAGCGGAATCATGGTTCGATAAACATCTTCCTCGTTGCTATCCTTCAAGGTAAACTCTGCCGATTGAGCCTTGGTTTTTGGCAGATATAGAAAGAAGGTAGGGCGTGCCTCAGTTGTTAACCCGAGTTTAGTGGATGGCACCAAAACCGTGAGCGGTGTTTTTTCAGAAATACAAGAGCCGCTACGAGTGGCTCCTCCAGCGGTGGTCTTGGGCGCACCTCGATTGGGCAGCTTAAACTGCGCTTGAACAGATGTCACCCAACCGAGACCGATCGCAAGTTCTGTCACGAGTGCCAGAGAAAGGGCGATCCAAGTCTGAGCCAATCTTTTTTGAGCTATAGCTTTTTGAGTCATAACAGAGATAGTCTCCGGTGAAACGTATAGACTGACAGCATCAAAGATCTAACCTATAGAGCCTATCAGCAGGTTTTAGCGCATTGTTTGCGATCGGTTTTTGACTTTGGTTCATTCAACGACTTGATACTTGTAATCTATTCGTAATGAGTCATCAACAACGTTATGATACAACCTTCTTCACTACAGCTTCACAATAACGTCAGTGCTGCTAAAGCAGCGGCTGGATTTCATACAAATGAGGTTACGCCTCATGCAGAAACAGAGATTGAGTTTCTCTTCACGCGCGCGATCGAGTTTCGTCAAGAGACGATTTACTTCATCATTGTCGATCGATTTAATGATGGTGATCACAGCAATAATGTAGGTCCAAACCCAGATCTATATGACCCAACTCGACAAAAATGGGGTAGGTATTGGGGTGGCGATTTGCAAGGAATTATTGACAAACTCGATTATCTCAAAGGCATGGGAATTACCGCGATCTGGATTTCTCCCATCTTTGAGCAAGTTGAAGAGCTACAGTTTGAATTTGCGGCAATGCACGGCTATTGGACAAAGGACTTTAAGCGCATTAACCCTCGCTTTGTTGCTAAAGATGAAGAAACATCTCTCTTTACCTGTGCAGTCTTTGATCAATTAATTACCAAGATGCACGATCGAGGGATGAAGCTAATCCTGGACATTGTGTGCAACCACAGCAGTCCCGACGTGGGCGGTCACAAAGGGAAACTTTATGATGATGGGGTGCTCATTGCTGATTTCTATCAAGACACTCACAGCTGGTATCACCACAATGGTGAAGTCACTGATTGGGAAGACCAATGGCAGCTCGAAAATTGTGAAATGGCAGGCTTGGCAGATTTTAATGAAAGCAATGCTGACTTTCGCCACTATATAAAAACAGCGATCAAACTCTGGCTAGACCGGGGCGTAGATGCTCTGCGCGTCGATACGGTTAAGCATATGCCAATTTGGTTTTGGCAGGAGTTTAATGCCGATTTGCAAAGTCATAAGCCGTCTCTGTTTGTGTTCGGAGAATGGGGCTTTAGCAAACCCTGGGATCGAGGTTCGGTGAATTTTTCTAACAAGTCGGGGATGTCTATTCTAGACTTTGGCTTGTGTGAAGCAATTCGAGCAGCCTTAGCGAAGGGCAGTGAAGAGGGTTTTCACTTAATTCAAACCATGCTGGATCTAGATTATCTTTACAATACGGCAACCGAGCTAATCACATTTTTTGATAATCATGATATGCCCCGCTTTCAAAGCATAAATGCTGATCCAGCGATTTTGCGGTTAGCCGTTAATCTGATCATGACATCGCGCGGAATTCCCTGCCTTTACTACGGCACAGAGCAGTATCTTCACAACGACACCAACGGCGGCAACGATCCCTATAACCGTCCGATGATGGAGCAGTGGAATACAGATACTCAGATTTATCAAGACTTGCAGCTATTTTCTAAACTGCGACGGTTAAACCCAGCGGTTTCTTTAGGTAGCCAGACCCAGAAGTATGTTACCTCAGATGTTTACTGCTATGTTCGGCGATATCGAGATTCGCGCTGTTTTGTAGCAATCAATCGAGGAGTTGCAATCACGATTGACATTTCAACCACTGATTTAGAAGACGGGGAATATCGCTGTATCCTCACTCATCGACCCTTTGATGTGAAAGACGGCAAACTGTCAGGGGTGCACCTGGCAGAGAAGGAGGCGATCGTCTTGAGCTATGTGGGCGAACGGGTCAAAGGGCAAACGATCGTGCGGGTGCAGCTTAACGGCATCAAAACCCACCCGGGTGAAACGGTCGTTGTGCTCGGAGATTGTTCAGAACTCGGTAATTGGGAAATCAGCAAGGCTTATGCACTAGAGTACATCAATGCCAACACCTGGTTTGGTGAGATTGCGTTTAACGAAACGGCTGGGAAACCGATCGCCTACAAATATGCCTTGTGGCGCGACAATCAGTCACCGCTTTATGAAAATCTGGTGTGCCGCCGCTGGATTTTGGTAGACCAAGGCACGATCAAATGGCGCGATGATTGGGCAGCTTAACCCGCGTCAGATCGCGATCGTCATGCCACCTCTGGCAAATGACCAATTCAGCTCATGCAAAGGCAGGGATGAACGATGCAGCATCTGAAGTTGCTTTTCATAAAAGCATCTGGCTTCTGACTCTGCGACAGCGATCTTTTCATCGGATGCTGCCGGATCATGATGTATAGAAAGGACTTGTTTAACCCCTTCACGCATCGCAATTTCTAGCCCATCCGGAGCCGCGCCATGCCTCCAATTAATCTTTTCGGTCGATTCAAGCAAGGTATATTGCGCGTCAAGAATCATGAGATCGACATTTTGGTAAAGCGGTAGATCCACTCCCAAATTGCTGCGAGTAATCCGCTAAATCTCGCTATCCACACAGTAAGATAGCACTTTGCCGTTTGACTCAAACCGATAGCCCCAGCACGGGTCTGGGTGGTCTAATTGGTAAGGAGTTACGGTCATGTCATTGAACACTACAGGTTGTCGAGGCGTGAGTTGAGGGAATGGGTCAACGATCGCGACTCTTGGCTTGCCTGGTTGGTCTGTTATTGCTTTGGCTAAAGCGATGCCCATATCACAGCCCTGCATCCAGTGGAGACAGCATTAATCCCGGTAGCTCTAGGTTTGTGTCCAGTGGAATGAGTTATGAACACGCCGCTGATTCGGTTAATGAGATACAATCCGCGAGTTGCCGCGCAGGTGAGTCATGCTGTTGCAGGCTTAGTGCCTTATCACGAGGTTCTATTTTTTCTAAGATATTAAAGCCCACAGCCACGGCATTTATAGTTTTAACTACCGTGGTGAGTGGTGCCGTTTTTCTTGATATCTTCACAGCCGCATTTCGAGCATCGAAGTAAAGGGATCATTATCTACTTCGCAGTCCTCATATCAGAACGAAATTGGTACTATACCAATTTGTGTTTTGGCGGCTCCTCAGTCCCGGTTTGTTGCTTGTTTTCTCCTCGCTGATGCTTTATACCACAGCAAAACTCCAGCAACCGCCATGATTAAAAGCCCTAAAGCATTGAGAAAAGGATAAATAAATTCCAACTTCACAGGACCAAAATTACCTTTATGGATACTGAGTAACCAGTCAAATTGCTCTCCTTTACCTGCCAAATCTGCTGCTTGATAGAGCGAGCCAGTTGTCAAGGTGATCAGGAGAGGCAGGATCACAAAAGGCGCTAAGGCATATTTGATATGACGGAGGCGACGGTCTTGGTTTTTTGAAGCAGGCTGGTTAGCAGGAAGTTGGTTAGGTTGCATCGTTGATACGTTTGGCTTGAGTATGGGGCTGAAAACTGACTTAGAAACCGCGTTGGTGTTCCCGCGGCTTTTGGGCTAAAACCATTGCCAAGGAATTTGGATCAGAGAATCTATAAGCTTGACTTAAGTGGTTTTCGCTCATACTACACAACTAGCTTAGGTTTGGACTACTACATCCCGCTACAAGAAGCTAAAATCTGGATTCGTTCGTTCTCCCGGATGGCTGAATTCCTCCCAAGGATCTGTCCAATTTGATTGTGCTTCTGTCTGTAGTCACAAGCAAACCTAATCAGGGAAGATTAAGCTGGTGCTTGGTTTTAGTGCGCAGCATGGTAGGCAAGGAAGTATTGCAGCGTGGTAGCACCAGAAGATCGCTTAATCGATGAGACACTCGAAGTCTCTGATCAGCCCACTTCACGGGCGAGTAAAAAGCAGCGGCGGTTTGTCCTGTAAATCGTTCAACCGAGCTTGATTGGGCTAATGGATGGCTCTGTGTCTTCCCTCTCTTCAAACTTCGCGGCTGCCTACGCCACTCGGAGTAGTCACACTGCTTCTCTGATTGGGCTTGCGACATCGGTAGGAGCGGGTATCAGTATGGCGTTTGCGGAAGCGCTTTCCGATGACGGCAACATGAGTGATCGTGGCAATCCTTGGGTACGGGGTGGCGTTTGTAGGCTAGTGACCTTTCTGGGTGCATTCGGTCATACCATCCCATTTCTGACCCCAGATTTCATCAGGGCGCTATGGATCGCGATCGTAGCGGTTGAACTGGTGCTGATTTCATGGGTGCGCCATTGCTCAGCGCAGAGTTTTAATTGATTGTGGCTGGAACGAGCGTGTTTATTGCAGGGATTTTAATTGGGCAAGCCTAGAGCTGAGGCAGACTCTCGTTGACCTCTAAAGTGCAGTTAGCCAGATCTTTGAGAGCCGTTTTCTGAGTATGGAACTTCTGCGTATGCCGCAGAAGTTCAAAAAATTAATCTATTCCAATCATCCCCACTATGCAAGAGATCTCAGCCTTTTATGACTGGAACAGAAAACAGTTTGGACTAAAAATGGACTAAAACAGCGCCTCTGTTTCGCGTGACTTGGTTGAGTCAATTTTGGTAATTACCCAGTAGTGTCCCTAAGGTTGCTCAGCTAAACTGCCCGTCCAAACTCGTACCGATTAATGAATATCTGATCACACCATTGTGCATCTATTCTGACTGAGAAAAACAAATCGTTTTTTGAGCTAATCGTTTAGTTCGAGTCCGTAAGGTTGACTGCTTTCGCTCGATCGTTTGGGTACTAGCTTAATAACGGTATGACATTGCCGGGTCTATCGACTGAATTATGCAAGTCAAACACTAAGGAACGTGGATTTATTAAGGTGCGACTTCTCACCCTCACCCTAGCCCTCTCCCCGAGAAGAGGGAACAAGACTCTAACTCTCTTGGGGAGAAGAAGGGCTGGCGAGGGCTTCGCCCCACTTCGTGAGGAGGGCAAAAGACGCTCGCAAGTCTTACAGATTATTTAATTCATGATCCTAAATTAGGGCGATTCAACGTACCTTATCTAAGGCTTTGAGCCGTCTCGATCAGTGTGAAACGTTCATAGCGAACATCTGCACAGTGACTCTGATAGACCCACATTGCTTATTAAGTCAGCGCACATAAGCGCCCCAACCATCCGAGTAGAAGTGTCTGATGGAGAAAGGAGCTAATAGGTGTTTGAGTTGCTTCAACGCATAGTCCTGGTGGGTTGCTAAAACCTATGCCAGCACCTTGTCGCTGTCATGGGCAATGGCGTTCTACAGCCAGCGTTGGTACTGCTTGGATTGCACAAAATCCCACATTTCATCCATTTCAGCGTCTTCGACTCGAGCTACCAGGGTTGATTCGGGTGGATCTTGCAATTGCTAGAGGAGCGCGTTGTATTCACTTGTTCGATGTGATGCGACTTTTTTTAGCGGCTCAATTACTGTAGTCGGGCTGCTCTCCAACACTCGTGTCGCACTTGTCTCGCTTACGACTCATTTTGAGTCTATAAATTAGTCTCAAATAAGATTTGTAGAATATCGGAAAATTGTCAGAAGAAAAAGATGAACGCCAACCATCTTACCTATCTCAGTTGAGACTTATGTTAGGTCTTATAGCTAGACTCATATAAGACAAACGAGCTGTAAAATAATTCCTCAAATGGCTCTGTAAGCTATCAAGGACGAAGAAATTTCGGGCGATATTCTAGACGTATGGAAATGAGGGGGAATCAGAGAGACCACTCATCCTCACCTAATAACCTTTTCAATCTTCGATCGCGATTGCCAAACTGAAAGACAATAATCAAACGTCTCTTTGAGTTGCCCATGTCTCGATCGAGTTCTCTGCGCGACTACACACTGTCGCGAGTTTTAGTTGCCCCGTTGATGCTGTGGTTGATCACAACGCTGGTTTTTTTGCTGCTAAGAGCCACCCCTGGAGATCCGATCGATGCCCTGTTAGGTCCTCGTGCCCCACAAGCGGCTAAAGAAGCTCTACGTGCCCAATTGGGGTTAGACAAACCCCTATTCCTTCAGTATCTGGACTATATGGGCGCGTTGCTGCATTTAGATTTGGGCAAGTCACTCACCAGCAAAGAATCAGTTTGGGAAATCATCGGCAAATTTTTTCCAGCAACGGTTGAATTAGCGATCGTCAGCATGGCGATCGCCCTAGTTGTTGGCATCACCGTTGGCATCGTCTCTGCCTCTCGCCCTAATAGCCCGGTCGATGCAGCAGGGCGGCTGTTTAGCATCATCACTTACTCAGTCCCTTTATTCTGGCTGGGAATGTTGTTGCAGCTAGTCTTCTCAGTACAACTCGGTTGGTTTCCGTTAGGGACTCGGTTTCCCGTCACGGTTTCTGCCCCCGAAGCCATCACCGGACTCTATACGATCGACAGTTTACTGCGAGGCAATCTCAGTCAGTTTTTCATTGCACTCTATTATTTAGCGTTGCCCTCCCTGACGCTGGGAGTTTTAATCAGCGGCATCTTCGAGCGCATTGTGCGCGTTAATCTCAAGCAAACCTTGAAAGCCGATTATGTAGAGGCGGCTAGAGCAAGGGGCATTCCCGAACAAAAAATTCTCATTAATCATGCGCTTAAAAACGCGATGATTCCAGTCATCACAATCCTAGGGTTAACACTAGCGGCACTGCTAGGAGGGGCAATTTTGACCGAAGTGACCTTCTCATGGCCTGGACTCGCCAATCGACTGTATCGAGCGATCGCTCAGCGCGACTATCCCACCGTGCAGGGGGTCGTCGTGTTTTTTGCGGCGATCGTGGCGCTGGCAAGCATCGCGATCGATCTCATCAACGCCTATATCGACCCCCGCATTCGCTACTAAGACCAGATCTTAGAGTTCATTCCTATCGGTTGTTAACGCCACCTGGCAAACACTCTACCGGAATCGGAGCCGCACTCTGATTAGAATAAGTTGCCTGGTTAGGAGCAGAATAAGCACTGCTGGTCATATTGCCTGAGGGCACAGCACTCTGCATAAACGACCCCTTATTTGTCCCATAGGTCTGCAAATTCAGGTTTGATTCTCCACCAGAGGTGCCTGCTGGACCGTTGTGACGGAATGGAATCGCCTCATTAAGGTTTCTAGCCGAAAACTGACCATCAACGCGCATTCCGTTCGAGTTGTTCGATTGGTTCATCGAATCTGAAGAGCGGTTTTGTGACATCGTGGTCATGTTGAAACTTGACTGCGAACGCTGCATTGATGACCCGTTACCTGTTCTATTTGCCTGCAAGTTCAGGTTTGATTCTCCACCAGAGGTGCCTGCTGGACCATTGTGACGGAATGGAATCGCCGCATTAAGGTTTCTAGCCGAAAACTGACCGTCAGTGCTCATCCCATCCGAGTTGCTCGCCTGCCCTGCCATAGACATCCCATTTGAGTCACTCGATCGAGTCATCGACTCTGAAGAACGATTTTGAGGAATCGTTGCTGGGTCATAGCTTGACTGGCTTGGCTGCCTCTTCATAGAACTGTCAGCACTAGACCCATTCTCGATCGGCCCACCAATTCCTCCATTAACATAAGCCGAGCAATTGACTGAACGCTGACTTTGAGCAGAAGATGATCCCTGATTATAGGGATACTCGTTAAAAATGCCAGGGCTAGGGTTCACTACCCCGTTGTTAGTACTGTTGTTAGTATTGACCTGAGCTAAGACAGGCAACCCCGCGACGGCTGTCAATCCGGCTGCGCCTAACAGGGCAATCATCTGTTTAATTAAATGATCGTAGTTGAGTGATGTCATGAAAGAACCCTCCAAAAAACCAGAAATGTAGCTTTATATACTTTTCAAGTTTAAGGAAGGAAAGAAGGAGCGTTCTCCGTCATTGGGAACTGATGCAAGTCTCTCATAGGTAGGATATCAACTGTGAGTTTCAAAAGAGCCTCTAGAATCTAAAATTCGCTCCCTAGCTGGAGGCAAAACGACCTCTTTAACGCTAGAGTATATTCTCTGATGAGATACTGATATCGACTCCCAAAGCGTTGATCAGTAACGAATTAGCACTACTTTCTCGATCGTGAACTGGAGGCTGGCTATGCTGGAGTTATATCAATTTGAGATGTCTCACTATGCCGAGAAGATTCGGCTGATTTTAGACTACAAAGGCTTAGACTATCGCAAGGTTGAGGTGACCCCGGGTGTGGGGCAAATCGAACTTTACCAACTGTCGGGTCAGCGTCAGGTGCCCGTCCTCAAAGACGGTAGCGAGATCATTGCAGACTCAACCGCGATCGCTGAATATTTAGACAAAAAATATCCTGACAAATCAATCATTCCGTCTGATCTCAAGCAAAGAGGCTTGTGTCTATTGATGGAGCAATGGGCAGACGAATCAATCGGACTCAATGCACGCAAAGGGTTAATCGGCTCGATCGGCACCAATCAGGCATTTAGAACGGCGTTACTTCCCAACTCTGTTCCCGATGTGTTTAAGAATCTGGTGGGCGCGATTCCTCATGAGCTATTTGGCTTTTTAGGAATGGGAGTCGGTCTGGGACCAGATGCGATCAAAGATGCTCAAGCCGCTCTCAAGCGCGATCTGACCGCTCTCTGCTTCATTTTGATGGAGCAACCCTATCTACTCGGAGACACACCAACGCTGGCAGATTTCGCCGTGGCAGGTTTGACAATGTATGTCAAATTCCCTGCGGGTTCCTATTTAAATATTCCTGAGTCGCTCAAAGGCAAAGGCATCTCTGGAATCGCAGATGTCGGAGTTTTTGAGCCATTCTTCACCTGGCGCGACAAACTCTACGCTGACTTCCGCAAATCTTCACCCTTTGCGGCTTCTGCATCAGGGTCTTCGCCGACCTCGATCGACATCGATTAATCTGGTCATCTTGGGGGATGGGTGAACTCTACATCCCCCAGATTTAGAGATCTTAGAGCTAGTTTACTAGGTCAGATTTGTTTAAATACCGATCGACTTTCTGCCAAACTTCTTTGACATCGATATCTAGCCAGCCTTGCACAATAACAAAAAAGTGGTTACTTGTGGGGCTGAATACTTTCTCGACATCCCAAGATTCAAAATTTTCTTCATACCAAACCGAATCATCGTCTGTATAGAGGCAATCTGCGACTTCAACATGATATTTGTCAAATCGGTTTGTCTCTTCTAAGAAGATGTAATAAAGACCGTATTCTGTCCACGGAGTCCGAGCAGATAGGTAAGATTTCCAGCTTAACAACTGGCTGCGAAGCATTGATTTTTTCGACAGAAATGTAGCGAAAAGCTTTAAAGCAATGACTCTCAGATCTCTACGTTTAGATGGGAATCTTGTCCTCTGATAAACCGTCGTCAAATAAGCTTGCAGTTCCAACATTCCTTGCTTATTCATCACCGCTGGAGTCACATTATGCAGTAAATCGCGGTTTCTAGCAGTCATTTTGAGAACCTCTTCTGCCCAACCATACCAATCGTGATGAGTGTGCGTTTGATGAATGTAGCAAACTGCCCGACCGTCTCGAATTAAATCCTGAAAATAGATAGGTTTTGTGCAGATTACATCGGAATCTAGCGTCAGGTAAAAATCGGTTTCGATTTTGTCCGCGATCGCGATCTTAATAATCTGCTGCTTAAACCACCCCGGCACTGATTTAAAGAGGCTAAACCGACTGGACGATCGAAAGATTTTGAACTCAGGCACCAAGCTTGATTCTGGAATCACACAGCATTGCTCGTCTGAAATCAGCGACTTGATTTGCTCAAACTCGTGGTCAGGAGTCACAATCCAGAGTTTGCCCAAGTCTTTGAAGAAAAGCTTTAAGGACTTGTGCAAAATTTCAAATCTTGCATAGTCCTTAAACGTCAAAGGCAGTACAGCATCTAGTTTTTGAGCGCTCACGGTTTTAGACTCAAGAATGTATTCCGGATTAAGTTTTACACATATGTGATGGATTTTTAATGAAGCACACTAATAGATCATGTAAATTCACGGTTTGTGTTCAGTGAAGCAGAATACCTTATGAGGCAACGTGAAGTTGCAGAGCGATGTAATCATTCGTGCTGAGCTTGAATCTTTGCAGCAAAAAACTCAGACAGTCGTTCAAGCCCACAAATGCATAGTGAAGAAGAAAACCCCATCCTTTTCTACGTAACGCTTGATTATGGTTTGCAGCAATCTATTGCTCAAAAAATAGAACGCCTGTATTGACCTCTTGAAATCGCGGTACGATAAACCAGACGGTCGATCGGTGATCAGCATGAATCCAGAAAAACCATTAGGCTCTGTAATCCAAGGTTCGTTGAGCCAAGGGTTAGAAGTGCGACTGCATCCTGATATCTCGGTTGAAGAAATGCGAGTCGGCAAATTTTTGGTCGTGCAAGGCGTACGATCGCGCTTTTTCTGTATGCTCACAGACGTGTCTCTGGGAACTAGCAGCCCTCGCATCGTGGCAAATCCTCCCGATCCGAGCAACACCTTCATGCAAGAAGTCCTCGCAGGCAGTGGAACCTATGGCACGATCGACCTCACTCCCATGCTGATGTTTACGCCCGAAGAGTCGATGAGCGAGGCGCAAGCTGCCAAAAACGCCACTAAGACTCGTAGCTCAAAAAAAGGGCAAACTTCAAAAGCTGCGTCTTACGAACCCAACTCTAGCGCCAATATCGAGTTGCTGCCCGTCAAGACGATTCCGAGTCACTTCAGTCAAGTCTTTGATGCCAGCGATCGCGACTTTCGGGCTGTCTTTGGCTGGGAAGATGACCCAACCCGCCGCAACTTTGCTATTGGGCAACCGATCGATATGGAAGTGCCGATTTGCATTGACCTCGATCGCTTTGTCGAACGCAGTAACGGCGTATTTGGCAAATCAGGAACCGGGAAATCGTTTCTGACGCGATTGCTGCTGTCGGGCATTATCCGCAAACAGGCTGCGGTCAATCTCATCTTCGATATGCACTCTGAGTATGGTTGGGAGGCAACTCGTGAAGGTAAACATTTCAGCACCGTTAAAGGGCTGCGACAACTCTTCCCCGGACAGGTGCAAATCTTCACCCTTGACCCCGACTCGACCAAACGCAGGGGTGTTCGCGATGCTCAAGAACTCTACATCGGCTATGACCAACTCGAAGTCGAAGACCTGATGCTGGTGCGTGGGGAACTCAATCTCTCAGAAGCCAGCCTAGAAAACGCAGTCATTCTTCGCAACGAGTTTGGCAAAGCTTGGATTAATCGCCTCATGACCATGAGCAACGGTGAAATTCAAGAGTTTTGTGAAACCAAGATGGGCAGCAAGTCATCGATCATGGCACTGCAGCGCAAGCTCAATCGCTTGGATGACCTGAAATACATTCGCAACAGTTGCCCTCACAATTACGTCGATCAGGTTCTAGAGTGTCTAGAAAGCGGAAAGCATGTGGTCGTAGAATTTGGCTCTCAGTCAAATCTGCTCTCTTATATGCTGGCAACCAATATCATTGCGCGTCGTATCCACCAGGCGTATGTCCGCAAGGCTGAGAAATTTTTGCAAACTAAGAATGTCAGCGATCGTCCCCGTCAACTCGTGATCACGATCGAAGAAGCGCATCGCTTTCTCGACCCTGCTACCGTAGGACAGACCATTTTTGGCACGATCGCCCGTGAGATGCGAAAGTATTTTGTCACCCTGCTTGTGGTAGATCAACGTCCGTCTGGCATTGACAACGAAGTCATGTCTCAGATCGGAACTCGGATCACCGCTCTCTTGAATGATGAGAAGGATATCGACGCAATCTTCACAGGAGTATCGGGTGCTCAAAGCCTCCGATCAGTGCTCTCAAAGCTCGACTCTAAGCAACAGGCGCTCATCCTCGGTCACGCCGTCCCGATGCCTGTGGTGATTCGCACCCGCCCCTACGACGAAACCTTCTACACCGAGATTGGAGACATTGCCTGGGAAGAGATGTCCAACAATAAGGTTCTAAAGGCAGCCGAAGTCGCAAAAGCAGATTTGGGATTTTAAGCACCCATCCTCCGTTGACACTGCGCTTCTAAAACCACCTCTGGCATTCAGTGTCTCGCCAAATGACACACCATTGTCACTTAGCTTTTGCACTTTTGATAAACTCATCAAGTAGAGTGTATCTCTTGCTCAATTCTAATACCTTTCGCATCCTAACAAATCTGCTTAAGCCCTGTCTAGAAAAGAGTCAAAGTCTATTTCATAGTTTTTTCATTATTTGTTCTGGGCACTTAATTTAGCATTACAAAAGGTTCGGTTATCCTCCATCTGCACGACTATTCAGCCTCGTGTGGATCAGGCATTATAGATGAAGAAATCCATTCACTCTTGCTTCATCATCTGACCTTGATTAGAAGCAGATCACCCTTCCTCTTCTACCTAATTTTCGTTCAAAGAGATAGCTAAATCAAGGCTCCTCAGATTCATCCCCATAGCGGTCAATTACCCCCTTTACTTCAGATGCTATCTGTAATACTATGTAGAAATCGAACTCGGAATGACTTCAAGATGCGTCCTGCAGTATTGATTGTCACTTTCCCTACATCCTTCGGTTCGATCGTTACTCCATCACCTTGAAGTCCTGTCTCAATGTAGCGCCTCAGATTTTCTCCTAGCTCCTATATCCATACATCGGGAGATGAATGTTCTCTCTTTCCTAGCTAATCTTGTTAGTCAAGCTAGTGCACCCCCTTTCAAGTTTTCCTGCCTTGCCCCACAGATTTTTATTCACGGAGTTCACTGCAACCATGGCTACTGCCAACTCTAAAGAAAAGACTACTAAGTCCCCCTTCACGGCAGATATGGTGCGGACTTACTTGCACGAAATTGGTCGCGTGCCCATGCTGACCCATGAACAAGAGATTGTTTTAGGTAAGCAGGTGCAGCAGATGATGGCGTTGCAAGAGAAGAAGGACGCTCTCGCCAAGAAGTTAGACCACGAGCCAACTCATCAAGAGTTTGCTGATCACGTTCAGATTAGCGAAGACGAGCTAACCAGCATCTTGCATCGCGGTCGTCGTGCAAAGCAGAAGATGATCGAAGCTAACCTGCGCCTAGTTGTGTCGATCGCCAAGAAATACCAGAAGCGGAACCTTGAGTTTTTAGACCTGATTCAGGAAGGATCTCTTGGGTTAGAGCGCGGCGTTGAGAAATTTGACCCAACTCGCGGCTATAAGTTCTCGACCTACGCCTACTGGTGGATTCGTCAGGCGATCACGCGCGCAATCGCGCAACAAGCTCGCACGATTCGTCTGCCTATTCACATCACTGAAAAACTGAACAAGATTAAGCGAGTTCAGCGTGAGCTATCGCAAAAGCTGGGTCGAAGTCCATCCGCGATCGAGATTGCTAAAGAGCTTGAGCTTGAGCCAGAGCAGATTCGTGAGTTTCTGATTTTGTCTCGTCAGCCCGTCTCGCTGGATCTGCGCGTCGGAGACAACCAAGACACCGAGTTGCAAGACTTGCTCGAAGATGACGGTCCTTCGCCTGAGCACTATATGACTCAAGAGTCGCTGCGAAATGATTTAAACACGCTCTTGACAGAGTTAAATCCGCAGCAGCGCGAAGTCCTGACTCTGCGCTATGGGCTAGACGATGGTTATGAGTTGTCATTGGCGAAAGTGGGTGAGCGGCTTAACCTGAGCCGTGAGCGAGTGCGCCAATTAGAGCGCCAAGCGTTAGATCACCTGCGTCGTCGCAAAGCAAACGTGCGCGAGTACATCGCCAGCTAGTGAGCGCGAGTCTGAATCGGCATGGGGGTTAAGTCCCCTTTAATTCAGTCGGAGAGAGGCGAGCCATACGATCGCCTCTCTTTTTTAGTCAGTATTAGTGGCAGTCTTACGTTTCTATTTGCCGATAAATCGATGCCTTTATCTAACATCTTATTAATATTCAAAAGGGGTGATCTGCTTAGCGCTTTCTGTGTGATAGGTTGAGAATAAGATTTCAACAGATCAAAGTCTTTGTTAAGTTTTGGTAACGGTTTCAGCAATCTACGACGCTGATATTGAAGCCATTGCAGTGGTCAATATGTTCACTGGCACCAAGGGCAATGATAAGAATCCAAAGGGATGATTTGATAAGGATCGGAAGGCAAACTTCACTACTGCACTAGAGAGTTTCTCTTCACAGTTGAGTTTTGCGGTATGACTTCCTAACTGGTTTCTATCACTTAGCAATGCCTCGAGAAGATGTAGCTCCTTGAGTTAGCAAGTTCCTATATTGTTCTCTCTTCTGATTATCCGCTAGTCATCTTTCAGTTTCAGGATCGTTCTTAACCAATTTATAGTGTTTGATGTGAGGGCACCCCGATGAAGTCGCAATTTCTATCTCTACCTTTTTCGACCATTGCGCCTCTAAAAACTTTGAATCGGCTGGTCGCAGGCATATCGCTTGCGGCGGGGCTGGTGTCGATCGGGTTGCCTACACAGTCAGCATTTGCTCAAGCTGCGCCTCAAGCAAACCCTGTCATCACGGCTGCTAAACCGTCTACGCTAGTAGATGGAGTCTATTTGTATGGGCAGTCTGCGGAGCCTAATCAAATTGGGCGAGCCTATTTTGTCTTTGAGGTGCATCAAGGTAAAGTGCTCGGTGCGTTATACATGCCTCGCTCGTCTTTTGACTGCGCTTACGGCTCGTTTCAAGCCGATCAACTAGCGCTGACTGTGGTTGATAGCTACGATCGCTCAGAAAACCCCTATGCGATCGCGCTTGCGAAAGGGGCAGCGGTTGCAACTCGCGGAAATCCTGCAGTGACTCAAATTAACTTAGAGGGGTTTGAGCCATTGACAAAGCTGAGTGACAATGATCAGCGCATTCTCAACGTTTGCAAGCAAAACTATCAGCAACGAGCTTGGAAGTAGCAGGCTTCAGGCTTCCCGCTCGACCACGATGACATTTTCGGTGACTTTCTCGAAGGTGTCATCGTGGCTGATCACAAATAGCTGACGAAAGGTTTTGATGTTGGCGATCGCTTCTGCCAAACTCTCTCGTCTGGCTCGATCCATGTTGGTGGTTGGCTCGTCAAAGAAGGCAATATTGATATCTGCTAATACCTTAAGCAACGCAAGACGAACCGCTAACGCTGCACACATTTGTTCACCTCCCGAGAGATTAATCAAACGACGAGAATGTGCTCCTTCCTGCACGACAATCTCATAGTCACGAGTCCACTCTAATGCCACGTTTGGACGGTTGAGCAATTCTCGAAATAGTTTATCTGCCTCGCGTGAGATATTTTGCACATAGCGTTCGGTGATGCGCGGTCCTGCTTCTTTATATGCCTTGCGTGCGAACTTAATAAAGCGCTCAATTTTTTGTTTACGCTTTGCCTCGATTTGGGCAGAGTCTCGCTTTTCTTGAATCGTCTGTAGCTTTGATAGCTGCACCTCGTACTCTTCGAGGCGTTTGACTTTTTCGGGCAGTTGAGCAGTCAGTTGAGTTTGTTTGTCTCTTGCCTCTTGATAGGCAGATTGCACGATCGCCACTCGCACTGGGTCAAACGTCTCTACTAGCTGTGTGTGTTGGGTAGTAAATTCTGCACTGCATTCTTGATAGTCGCGCAGTTGCGCGATTACGTCATCTAACTGCTGCTTGCGACCACGGTAGCTATTCGCCGACTGCTGATGCTCAAGATAAAGCTGATGAGTCGCGCGATGTCCATCTCGTAAGCTCTGCTGCTCACGAATCTGTTCGGCAAGATTTGTAAACGCAGTCAGTTGCCCATCGACTTGCGCGATCGCGTTCTGAATCTCCAATAAGGCACTCTGAAGATTAGCTTGCTGAACTTCTAGATTGGTCTGCTGCTGCAATTCTTGCTGCAATAATCGAGTTTTGCCGCGGGGATCATCGAGTTCTTGAAGCTGCCCGTTGAGATGCGCTAGCTGTTGCTGTAAGTCTGGCTCATGGGTGAGTTGAGTTTGACCGTTGAGAATCTGCGATCGCACGTCTTCAATTTCGGCAGCCAGGGCTTCTTCGGCATCTAGCTTGGTGTCGAGGCTGAGGAACTGGACTTGCTGTTGACGGGCTGTTTGCAGTTGGGTTTGAACTTGTTGAAGGTGTTGCTTTAAGCGATCGGCGAGGAGCTGTTCAGACAAATCTTCTAAAATGCCTTGCAGGTCAGACATCAGTTGCCCTTGCAGCTTGGAGCCGTTGCCCAGCGTTGTCAACACTTCGGTGAGGTGAGGTGCCCATTTTGGAGCCGCTTGCTGAAGCTCTTGAAGCGTTGCGGTCGCCGATCGAATGTGATGCGTGTAGATGCCTTCACGGGTTTGAGCTTGGGTGACAATTTGTCGCAGGTCAGCCTCAAACTGAGTCGCGGCATCAATGCGGCTGAGTTGTTGCTGATAGCGCTGCCGCTGTTCTTCAAGGTGCGGAATTTTTTGCACGATCGCGCCAAACGCCTCCAAGTCCTCAATCTCTTGCCCTATCTGTTTGCGGCGAGCTTCGAGTTGAGTCAGGCGTTTTTGATCGCGGCTAATCGTTTGTCGCCAGCTTTGACAAGTTTGAAGCTGTTGCTGGAGTGCCTGTTGCTGCCGTTCTAATTTCGTTTGGTGGTGAATGATGGGTTCGAGGCGTTGAATTTCGGCTGCGATGTGCGATCGCCGCTCTAATTGCTGAGTGATTGTGGCAAGTTTGGTTTGACGATCGCTTTCCTGTTTCACTAATCCCTGACGCTGTTGCATTAAAGCCTGTTGCGTCCCGCGATCTTTCTCAAGCTCCTGTAGCGTTATTTCCGTTTGCAAAAAGGTTTGATAACTCGTGCGCTGAGTCGTGCAAATCTCAACAGACTGTTCAGCTTGTTGCAGTTCTATCGTTAGGCGATCGCCTTCTAGTTTTTTAGACTGCATTTGAGCTGATAGTTTCTCTAACTCACTCGTAAGCTGCTGCATTTGAGCCGCTTGGGTGCTGAGGTGGGCTTGCTCGGTTTGCAGTTCGTTAAAGCGTTGCTGCCACTGAGTTAATTCAGTCTTGAGTTCTGCAATTTCTCGACTGACTATTTGCTGTTTCTCAGTGACGATCGTCCATTCTGCGAGCGCTTCATCATAGTGAGCGATCGTGCGTTCTAAACTCTCTGACTCAGATTTTGCATATTTCTCTAGGGTCAGCATTTGCTGGTTTGCCTGACGATATTCTTCAACTTTGAGAATCGCGTCAAAAATTGGCTTGCGTCTCTCGGCAGTTTGCAAAAAGTCGGCGGTAAAGGTGCCCTGCGGAACTCCAATCGTATTAGAAAATAGTTTGGCTAAATCTGTCCCTGGCGCAACGCCTAAATGCTGTCTCAGCCAGGGCAAGACTTCTTCTCGAATGCGCGTGTAGGCAAGTTTTTCTCCGATTTGGGGATCAAAGAGCGTATAGCCCGATCGGGTGCAGCGCTGAATCTCATACGTCCGCTGGTCATGACTAGAGATAATCGCGACTCGCGCTTGAGCACTCGCTGCCCCGTTGCGAATCAAGTCCTCGACCTTATAGTCGCCCTTATGGTCAAAGAGCACCCACGCGATCGCTTCTAGAATGCTCGTCTTCCCGGCACCGTTTTCGCCACAGATAGCATTAGTGCCCGGTTGAAACGGGAAATGGCGATCGCTGTGAGATTTGAAGTTCTTGAGACTGACCGAGAGAATTTCCATGACTTGATTGTAGATTGTAGATCAAATGTTCTGACCACAATCTGAGTGAAATTTGTCTATAAAATCTATCACTCGTTGTCTGCTTCGCGTTCTAAAAAGTTTTGTAATTGCAGCATTAGCGGAATCAAGTCGTTCTGAACCGTTTTCCACACGGTATCTAGATCAATTTGAAAGTACTCATGAGCTATGACGTTTCTCATTTGCCCCATGAGCCGCCACGGAATATGCGTATAACGAGCTTTAACGTCAGCGGGGATATATCGAGTCGCCTCTCCAATAATGATGAAGTCGTAGAGAACAGCCTTTACGATCGTCGCATCGTCTTCAAAAGCCGCAAATGTCATTCCATAGGTGCGCTGCTGAATTTCAGAGATGGCAGTCAAGATGTCCTGTGTTCTCAACCACCAACTTCTAGAGGACACGAATTGAATCCTTGAGCACAGGTTCTCGTAAATGCTCTCGCAATGCCTTCGGAGTTCCTAGATCAACTGGACACTCTAACAAATCTTCTAAGTAGTTTTGCACGGTAAAAAGTTGAAATAATCCAGCAGGCTCAACGAACTCGACCAGAAAATCGACATCGCTGTCAGGGTTTGCCTCGTCTCGTGCGACTGAGCCAAACAGGTCTAAGGATTTTACGCCCAATTCTCTCAATTTGTTTTGGTGAGCTGTCAAAATCGACAGTACCTGATCTCGCTTCATAGATGAGTACCAATCCGCTTATTGGTAGCTTAACACCTAGCCCCGTAGAGACTTTCAACCTGCTATTTATGGATTCGAGGTGCCCACCAGTTCCAGCGTCCCATTAATTGCATCGTGGCAGGAACGAGAATCGCTCGAATTAATGTGGCATCAATGAGAATGGCGATCGCGCTTCCTAACCCTAACGCCTTGACAAAAATCAAACTGGCTAACGTGAAAGAACTCGTGACAATGATCATCAAAAAAGCAGCACTTGTAATAATGCTACCTGTATTTTCTAGCCCGACAATAATGCTTTTTGAGTTATCACCGCAGAGATCATGCGCTTCTTTAATGCGGGTTAGCAGGAAAACTTCATAATCCATGCTCAATCCAAACAAGACGCAAAACAACACGATCGGGAGCAGGATATCCAAATAGCCGACGGGTGTGAAATTTAACCAAGTCTGAAAATGTCCCTGCTGAAAAACAAATACCAAGAATCCAAACGAAGCCCCGATCGACAATAGATTCATCACGATCGCCTTCAGGGGCAAAACGACCGATCGTAAGAGAATGCACAACATGATGAATGTTGCGACCATCATCGCGATGAATGCGAGCGGCAAGCGTTGCTTAATCACCTCAATCACATCTGATTCCTTTGCACCTTGCCCTCCTACTTGAATGTGTAGCTCCTGTAGCTTGAGCGCGCGAAGATCTTTGATCAAACTGCGTGATGCTGCATCGTTGCTAACAGTCCGGCTCTTGAGCAGAATGAGGGTCGCTGAGGCACTGCTGAGTTGCTTGACTGCGTTCACGATCGTCGGGTCTGCAATAGAGGCAGGATCGCGGTAAAGTTGCTGATAATTTTCTAACGTGAACTGGGAATTGAGATTCACAAGGCTAGTGACACTCGCGATGCGGGGGTTTGTTTGAAGTTGAGCCGCTAAATCAAAGAGTGTGGCAATATGCTGCTTTGAGAGAATTGAATCGTTTGGTGTTTGAGTGCTAACTGCTAGAAAAATTGGGCTAGTTTCTCCAGGCGCGAACGATCGCTGCAAAATCTCAGCCCCTTCTCTAGCAGGAGTCGATCGGGGCAAAATATCCGCATTACTCAGCCCAAACCGTGCCGCTAAAAATGGCGAGGTCAACCCTGCCACAATGACTAAAACAATGAATGCTGCAACCAAGCTATAACGCGTCACAGTCCGCGCAGTAGTCGCCCAAAAGCTTTGTTGAGCGGCTAACCGAGATTGACTCGACGAACTTGCCTCGATTCGATGCCCGACAAATCCTAATAAAGCAGGCAGCAAGGTGAGAGACGATGCAACCGACAACAAAACGACGATCGCGCCAGCAATGCCTAGCGATTGCAGCAACAAAATGGGAAACAGCATCAGACAGACTAATCCAATGCAAACGGTTAAACCAGAGAAGAAGACGGTTTTTCCCGCAGTTTCTAGGGTTTGGGTGATCGCTTCTTCAACCGTGCTTGATTTGAGTTCTTCTCGAAAACGATTGACGATCAGCAGCGAGTAATCAATGCCTAGCCCTAATCCCAACATGGTTGTGAGGTTGAGTGCAAAAACCGAAACACTCAAGTTCAGCGTCACGAGATACAGCAACCCAAAGGTCACTGAGACAGTGGTGACTCCCATTGCGATCGGCATTGAAGCCGCCACCACTGAGCCAAAAACTAACAAAAGCGCCACGAGTGTCAGAGGCAAAATTAACAACTCAACCCGACCGAGATCCGCTTTACTGATTTGTTGGACGGCTCGATCGACGATCGGCTTTCCGGTCAAAAACGTCTTGAAGCTTGAAGACGGTTGCTGCGTGAGAATTTGCTCAATGTGATCGATTGCCCGATCTGCTTCACGCCCTTCAACCTGCAATTGAATAACGCTGTACTGAACGTCTCGATCTACGCTCCGGTATTTTGGATTCTCAATAGCGTTTGTAATCGAACGAATAGACGGTAAACGACGGAGTGAGTCGAGCAACCGTTCAACATCAGGTTGATTGATTTCAAATCCCGCATTTGGGCGACGCTGAAATACTAATGTCAACGGCTCAGGAATCAGGTTTAATTCTTTTTGTAAAAACTGCTCAGTTTGGTAAGCGCTTCCCGCTTCATAAACAGCACCTGTCTCTTTCAGAGCGCTCTCTAGCGCAGGTGTAGCGATCAAACTTACTCCAATTAGAAATGCCCAAATCACGATCGTCCAAGTTCGGTGACGATAGATGTAGCCTCCCAACCGGGCAAACCACGATCGATGCACAGGAGCATCAAACGGCGTGGGCTTTTTAATGTTCGACAAACCGAAAGGCTCCAAATACAACAGAGACACTAAGAAATTTTTTAGACGGAATTTGCTCGTTAAATGAGCCGCGCTAACTTTTAGCAGGAGGCGAAGAGTTGCGAAATAACCCAGACATCGTAATTCTAGTCACTAGCAGCCCAATCAATCCAAGTCCAAGTGCAGAATTTGACAAATTGAAGAGTCTTGGTCAACGATAGAGGATGGGTTCAAAGCAAAATCTTGCGCTGTGAAACCATCAAAGTCTGATCAAGCGATCGCGGCTTTAGATTCTAACTCAAAGCGTCACCCGTGTTGCGAAGTTGTAAAAGGTCACTCTAAACGGTGTTCGCGACTAGAAGCGTAGGATTTCTCGATCGAACCCGTCTGCGATCGGTTCAGTCTCCCATACTAAGCCTTCGCCATCTTCAAGAGCGACTTCGATAAAAAGGACTTCAACCGCCGTTGGCGCGATCGCTTCGTTGCCTTCAAATGGCTGTAAATCTTCGGTCAACAATCGCAATTTAAAGCCACCGGGCACTAATCCGCCCGGAGCCGTATTGCGAAGTTCAAACCGCCAACTCGATTCAGCTTGCGGAATGACTTGCAGATCGTAGAGTTGACCTGCGATCGCTAATCGCCGCGACAACGCTGGAATGGGAGTTGACGTTTCCGATCCGCGTGCGCCTGACAAAGCAGGTTGAAGATCGATTCGTTCCCAGCCAAATTGTTGAGCGAGTGTCGAAACACCCGTCTGAAGCCATTGCAAAACCGAAGTTTGAGCAGGAAGCCCCTGTCGGCGTTGAGAAAGCTGTTGTCGCCAGCCGCCATGCTCTAAGAGTGCGCCCCATAAATGAAAGGGAACTGCTAACCGAGGCTCGATCGCAGGATTGGCAAGCCGATTGAGCAAATTATTCGCCTGTTTTAGGGACAGCGCAGGTAACGGGGCAACCTCGGCGCGAGTCGGTTCGGGTAGGTTTAACTCACGAGAAAGCCATAGAATATTGAGATCCGAAATCAAATCATCTTCGCTGAGAGAATAGGTGCGATCGTCCGCGTCATAATGTCCTCGTGTCTTCAGCGTGTGATGAGTCGTGTAGCCCCAAACCTTGACCCAGCCTTCATCGGGTTCGACTTGAACTGCCAGATAATAATCGGCTGCCCAACTCGGCAAATCGACCCACTCTTGAGGAACGCGAAGTTCGTCACGGTCGATCGCTTCGGTGGGCATCACAACCAATCTCAGCCCGTCGAGTGTGAATGCCGTCCCGTTGACCAGTGACCAAATGCTAGAAACTATCGCGTTCGTCGAGACTTTCACGTGGGGAGATTCTTCTCGCAGCCAGGGCAGAAAGGCAGTCACACAAAGCTGATTGAGGTAGGAATTCCAGCGATCGTGAGGAATCACCAGGGATTGAGTCTGCCGCCAAATCTGCTGCGAGTCGATTTCAGGAAGGGTGAGTAAAAGATCAAGAGACATAGCTTAAGACAACTCCGAGCGTGAGGAAGGATTGAGTTACAAATTCGGTCTGTAGTGTTGTTGAAGCCACTCTTCTATCACCAGACTCATAGATTGAAGTAGGGCTGACGTAAGAGAAATATGCAGCGTGTCTCGACTCCAGATCGCGATGGGTTTGAGAAGTTGTTCTCTCGCTTTAGTAAGACGACGAGAAACTGTATATTGCTTAATTTCTAGCCGTTCTGCCATTTGTTGCTGAGTGCAATTTTCTTGATAGTAAAGGTGCAAAATTGCTTGAAGTTCGGAGTCGAGTTGCTCGATCGCCTCCTCTAAAATCTGATTAAGCTGCGATCGCTGATTCTGGCGAGTCTGATCATCTTCCTCAGCAATTAAATCTGAGAGAAGCGATTCTCTAGAACTTTCGGGCACATCGTCTAGCAGTTCTCCGGTGTCTTGACCTGATTTTGGCGTGTTGATCGAGACGAGATCAGGATTTAAGTACGATCGCGCCGCATTAGCGCAGATGTTTAGCCATTTTTCAAGGATTTCAGGTTTGGCTGCGGGTAGGGATAGAGGACGATCGGTGTTGTATCGCTGCACGATCGCCGCCCAGGTTGCCTCATCGGGGCGAGGAAGTTTGCGCGTTGCAGTTTCGTGAGTGGGAATGTAAAGAGATTTAAAACAACTCCAGGCAAGAATATACGTTGTAATCGTTTCCGCAGACAATCCAGCGTTTTGCAGCGACTCGACCAAGCGTTTTTGACTGACTCTCCGCAGCAATGCCCAATTTGTGCAAATATCAATTTCTTGACGTTGACGTAGCGTGTCTCGAATCGTACTCGTAAAGATAGCACTGGCGTAATTTTTGAGACTAAATCCCTGTTGTGGGCTGAATCCTTGAAGGATTTTTTGAACTTTAGCGATCGCTACCTGAAAACAGTCTGGCAGCGTGTATTGAGTCAGCGAAAAATTCGTCATCGTCTTCTGAGCTGACCAGTAGCAAGTCTCTTGTAAGTAAGCAGTCAAGTGAGCATTTGAATCGCGTCCTGTGTCTTCTTGCCAGATTTTGTACCAATAAAGCGCCCAAAAGTTACTCGACGTTTCAGGGCTAGAATGGTCTAAACACTGCTGCATCCTGCGTCGCAATCGAGCATCGATCGCCCAAGTAGACACACGATCGCCTTCAAACTGGAGGAACGTTGAAAAGATTTCTAACAGGCTTTGACGAGAACGCATAGGACGAAAGATTGAGATTTTCCAAACGGGTGCATAAAGTGTCAGAGGTTGCCCTAGCAGTCAGTATTAACTTAAAAGGGCACTTCGATGAACGTTACTCCGACTAAACTCAGTCTTTTGGGGCTGGCAGTCGCCTCTACCCTATTTTCGACCGCTGCAATGGCACAAGAATTTGGTTTACCTCCAATACTTCTGCAACAAAGTGGATCATTTCGCAATTCAGATAGTCAAATTGTGATTCGTGTGGGCGATTTTAGCGATCGAGATTCAGCCTGTCGAAGTGGATTTAATGGCTCTCGGTTGGGATCGACTGGCTTTGAGTTTCCGTATCCTGGTGGGCAGAGTGGATATGAGTTTCCGCGATCGGGACGCTCCAACAATTTCGACTTTCCCCGTCCGGGCGGCTCATCAGTAAACTCGTTTCAGTTGCCCAGTGGCTCAAAAAATCCTGACATTATTGGCTGCATCGATACTCAACGAAATATTCTATTTATTAATATTATTCGCCCCCAAATTAAAAAGCAGAGTCCACCTCCAATTCAAAATCCGCCTCTACAGACGGCTCCACCCATTAGACCACTGCCCAGCCCACCTGTTCTTCAGCCCCCATCATTATCTCCTCTTAATCAAACTCCGATTTACAACCCTAGCAGTCCGACAGGGTTCCCTTCATCTTAAAGATCATGCAAAAGGGGCTTAAGCTCCTTGTCTGCCCAAGGATCGTGAATTAAATCAGATCGGGGAAGGTAGATTTTGGGCACGATACAGGGCATTTGTTAGGTTTCTATAGACTTCACCCATGCCCACTAAAGCTCAAAGTTGAACCCTTTTTCGTTTAATTGACGGTACGTTGATTCGTCAAATTGGTAAAGTCGAGCCGCTCGATGAGCAACCTCGGTTTGCGTTTCATCAAGTTCGAGCAGTAACCCCATTTTGAGAATTTTTTTGCGAAAGTTGCGTTTATCCAGCGGTAAGCCCAGCACCGTTTCATAAAGGGTTTGCAGTTGGGAAAGCGTAAATTTCTTTGGGAGGAGTTCAAACCCGATCGGTTCATAGCGGACTTTTCCTTTAAGTCGAGCGATCGCCACTGCAACAATTCGATCGTGATCAAAAGCAAGTGGCGGCAGTTGGTTAGTGGGGAACCATGCGGCTTCACTGGCATCGGTGGCAGCCTGGATGGAATGCTCTTTAAGATTGACCAGAGCATAGTAGGCGACAGTCACGACACGTTCACGGGGATCGCGATCGATTCCCCCAAATGTATACAACTGCTCTAAGAATAGGTCTTGCAGTCCCGTTTCCTCCTGTAGCTCTCGACGGGCTGCCGCATCAACTGATTCATCAATGCGAACGAAACCGCCAGGTAGCGCCCATTGATCTTGAAAGGGAGGCAGACTGCGCCGGATCAGCATCACTTTAAGGCGATTCGGCTCATCTAACCCGAATACAACACAATCGACAGCCAGATTCGGACGGGAATATTTGTAGGTGTAAGTCATGGTTGACATTGTGTATATTTGACACTAAGCTTGGTGTTATAGACACACTATCCCACAATGAAGAACCAATTTGAATTAGCAGGTGGCTCAGTTATCGGGCGAGAGCATCTGCGAGTGGGCAAAAATAACCAGGATGCGTATTTCTGGAACATGACGGAAGCGGGTGTAATTGCCGTGGTGTGTGATGGGTGCGGCAGCGGGATTCACAGTGAGGTAGGGGCAAAACTGGGTGCCCGGATGATTGTTGAAACGCTGCATTGTTTGTTGAAAGATGGTGTGCACTTAGAGCATGAGGAGGTCTGGCAAACTATTCAACAAATGTTGCTGAGTGGTCTACAACAAGTCGTGGAGCAATTGGGGGGCGATCGCACTCAAACGGTGCGAGATTATTTGCTGTTTACGATCGCAGGCGTTGTCATCACAGCAACCACAACTGCTGTTTTTGCCCTCGGTGATGGGGTGGTTGCTATTGATGATCAAGTCATCCAGTTAGGACCCTTCCCCAACAACGCTCCACCGTATTTAGCATATGGACTACTAGAAGAGAATATCTCAGAAGCCTCGCGGTTAAAGACTTTACAGATTTTACCAACGGATCAGTTGCAGACTTTACTGCTTGGCACTGACGGCATGAGTGATTTCATTCAGGTGGCTGAAAAAGCTCTGCCAGGACGATCGGAAACTGTGGGCGACATTGCTCAATTTTGGCAAGACGATCGCTATTTCCGCAATTCCGATCAGGTGCGGCGGCATTTAGCGCTGATCAACCGCGAAGTCACAACGTTTAATCCATCATCGCAACAGTGTTTACGGCAGTTTGGCTTGTTGCCCGATGACACCACACTTATCGTGATCCGAAGCAAGGAAAATTGATTATGGATGTCTACATTAAGGGGAAAAAGATTCGGGCTGATCCTAAAAAGGCGATCGGCAAAGGTGGCGAGGCAGATGTGTTTCAGTTAGATCAAACTACAGCCTTAAAGCTATTTAAACCACCGACACACCCAGATTACCAGGGCAATCCGCAAGAGCAACAGACTGCCCGCGATCGTCTCCAACTGCATCAACAAAAACTACCCCACTTCCCTCAGCAGTTACCATCGCGAGTAATCGCACCGATCGCACTAGCAACCGATAAAACAGGAAAAACCATTCTTGGGTACACCATGCCCTTGTTGAGTGGCACCAATCCGCTGTTGCGGTATGGCGAACGCAGTTTTCGGCAAATGGGAATTTCTAACCAGACCGTTGTACAGCTCTTTCAGGATCTACACGATACGGTCTCTAAGCTGCATTTCCACCATGTTGTTATTGGTGATTTTAATGATTTAAATGTGCTAGTACGAGGGACAGAAGCTTATTTAATTGATGCAGATTCATTTCAGTTTGGCTCCTTTCCCTGTATTGTTTTTACGGCTCGCTTTGTTGATCCATTGTTATGCGATCCGACTGCAAATCAACCGATTCTGCAACACGCTCCAACGATCGATTCCGATTGGTATGCGTTTGCGGTGATGTTGATGCAATGTTTATTATTTGTTGATCCTTACGGAGGGGTGTATAAGCCCAAAGACCCGCAGCAGAAGGTTCTACAGGCAGCGAGATCGCTCCATCGCATTACGGTATTCCATCCAGAGGTGCATTATCCCAAGCCAGCCGTTTCTTACAACGTCTTGCCAGACGAATTGTTGCACTACTTCCATCAAGTGTTTGAGCACGATCGTCGCGAAGAATTTCCGCGATCGCTATTGGACAACTTGCGTTGGACGCAGTGCCTCACGTGCAGGAGAGAACATGCTCGTTCGGTGTGTCCCGGCTGTCAGCATATTCCTACTGCGGTGAAGTCTGTAACAACGGTGCGAGGAACAGTCACGGCAACACGATTGTTCCAAACTGAAGGGGTAATTTTGTACGCCACGGTGGAACAAGGACAATTGAAATGGGTGTATCACGATCGTGGAGAGTTTCGACGAGAAGATGGCTCTAGTTTGTTGAAGGGTGATCTCAATCCACATCTACGTTGGTGGATTCAGGGCAAAACCACCCTTCTGGGTTACCAGGGACAGGTCATCCACTTACATTCAGAAAAGCCTGCCAATCGCATTGCAGTAGATAGCCAGGGGGAGAATGTTTTATTGACCGTTAACGAATCTGCTCAGTATTGGGTGTATCACAATCAACTCCAGCAGCACACGACTGTCGGCATTGCCGCCTCACCACCAACATATATCGGTGATGTGCTGTCAGGACAAACTCACTTCTGGGTAGGTTCTCGGTTTGGTTTTGGCTTTTATCAAGCCGGAAATCTCAAGGTTGCCTTTGTGTTTGATGCTCATAAACCAGGACTCAACGATCGCGTTCAACTTCCTTGCTGGCAAGGGCAACTGATGTATGCCACCTGCACCTTCAGTCAGGAGTATGGCTGGCTGTTTCTAACTACTCAAGCACAAGGACAGATTTATCATACCTGTCTAGTCATTAAAGCCGATGGCAGCATTGCTGCAACTGCACAAACAACTAGTGGATCTGACCATTGGTTAGCGATAATCGCCAAGAAACAGACGCCTGATTGCGCGATCGCCCATCTTCTTCTCGCAGCAACCGATGATGGCATCATCCGCATTGAAGTGCAGCAGAAGAAACTAATCCACACCAAAACCTTTGCCGATACGGAACCCTTTGTAGACAGTAGTTGCCAGCTTTTGTCAGCACCCAAGGGGTTGTATGTAGTGAAAGCTCAGGCAATTTATCACCTGGCGATCGCTTAATTGTTCATTCCTCAAACATTCATAAGGGCAAGCATTGCTGTCATGCCTTTAGTCCAATTTATTTTTAGGAGATTCATGTTGTGACGACTCAAACCCAACGTTCAATTCCTTCGCACTTCGATACTCAGCGGGTCGGCGAAGTCTGGCGAGTTCCTTACCAGGAGAGGGCATCGCAGGCAAAAGCGTGGGCAAAACAGAATGGTTTACAGCCAGCCGCAAAAGATAAAACCCGCATTTGCTTAATGGCGATCGACGTGCAAAACACGTTCTGCATTCCCGATTTTGAACTGTTTGTCGGTGGGCGATCGGGCAATGGAGCGGTAGAAGACAACCAGCGCTTATGCCAATTTATCTACCGCAACTTAGACGTGATTACTGAGATTGCACCAACGATGGATACTCACACTGCGATGCAGATTTTCCATCCCAGCTTTTGGGTGAATGATGCGGGCGATCATCCCACACCGATGACAATGATTTCTCTAACAGAAGTGCAGCAGGGCGTGTGGAAAGTGAATCCGGCGATCGCCTACAGCCTCACCCAAGGCAACTACATGGTGCTGCAACGCTTTGCCCTGCACTATACCCATCGTCTCAGCGACAACGGCAAATATCCCCTAACGATCTGGCCCTACCACGCGATGCTAGGCGGCATTGGTCACGCGCTGGTCTCTGCGGTAGAGGAAGCCTGCTTTTTCCACACGATCGCCCGCAACAGCCAAACTAATTTTGAGATTAAGGGCGGCAATCCACTAACCGAAAACTACTCGGTGTTACGTCCAGAAGTGTTGGATAGCGCTGATGGTCGCCCGATCGCTCAGAAAAACACACGCTTTATCCAAAAACTGCTGGAATTCGATGCCGTGATTATTGCAGGACAGGCGAAGAGTCACTGTGTTGCCTGGACAATAGACGACTTGCTGACCGAGATTCGGGCACAAGATCCTAGCCTTGCCAAAAAAGTGTATTTGCTGGAGGATTGCACCTCGCCTGTAGTGGTTCCTGGTGTGGTCGATTTCACAGATCAAGCGGATGCTGCCTTTCAACGGTTCGCTGATGCTGGAATGCAAGTGGTGAAATCCACAGAGGCGATCGCATCTTGGACAGATATCACCCTGGCATAGTCAGCTTGAACAAGACCAATTCAACTTTTAAGGAGACCCGTCATGGCACAAGTACCCGATCTCAATCAACTGTTCCAGTCTGCACAGGCAGAAGGTCTTTTATCCAACGATTCGCTACAAGCGCTGAATGTCCATGATATTGGTGCTCAAATTCAGGCAGGACTGGGCATTCAGGTCGATGATGTGACTGCTAGTGAAGTTGTGCTGGTCACAATTATGCCCGATGACTCTGGCTCGATCGAGTACGGCGGCAATGCAGCGATCGTGCGAGCCGGACACAACACCGTCCTAGATGCGTTGCTCAACTCCAACCAACAAGACAACGTTCTGGTGCACAATCGCTACCTAAATGGGTTTGTCCTCTATCCCTACTGCTCCGTTTCGCAAGCCGTGCGGATGGATGCTCAGAACTACACGCCAAATCAGGGAACGCCCCTGTACGACCAAACCGTCGTCCTGTTGGGAACCGCGCTGGCAAAAGCTCAAGAGTTCTCCGATAATGGCGTGCCTGTGCGAACCGTAACGCTGATCATTTCCGACGGAGCCGATGCCCATTCGCACCGTGCCTCTGCTAAAACCGTGCGATCGCTCGTTCAAGATCTGCTGCGAACCGAAAACCACATTATTGCTGCGATGGGCATTGACGATGGTGGACAAACCGACTTCCGTCAAGTCTTCCGAGAAATGGGGATTCGAGAGCAATGGATTCTCACACCGGGCAACAGCCAAAAAGAGATTCGGAATGCCTTTCAGGTCTTTTCCCAGTCGGCGGTACGTGCAAGTCAGAGCACGGGTGGCTTCAGCCAAGCATCACTAGGCGGTTTTAGCTCTCCCTAGCAAAGAGCAAGATGAGCGCTGTTATTCTTAATTGTCAGCAGCGCGGCGACGATCGCCATCACCGTTCCAGTAGCTTTTGAACTCAGACTTACACCCGTCTTACCAGGCGATCTATTCGCACTGTGAGCAAACGACGGGCTAACCGATATTGCAGCAGCATTTTTGCTGCGTTTTCGTCCCGCCCGTGAATGGAATTCCGGGCTAGCCTTGCGAAGTCCGTTGAAACGGACTGGATACCTCAAACCCTCTTGCAGTCCCTTCAGTGGACTTCGCACTGTTAGACCGTGATTTTCAATCACGGGCAGGTCTGAGCGCAAAACGACCCAATCGAACGGGGCTGATTGAGTGGGAGCGAGATCTCAGCTAACCGATGTTGCAGCAGATAGAACATTATTGAGGCAGTTTCTAAGCGCGATTTGCGGAAGGCGTGTTTTTAGCGTCAAATCGTCCCTGTAGTTTATAACTGACCAGCCCAAGATATTCTCTAAACACCAAAAACCCTTTCTTTTTCTCACTCAATTGTTTAGGAAAAGGATTCGGGTGAGAAATCACGTCAAACCCCTGCCCTCTGAACGTCAGGGCAGAGCGCAGCATGTGAGGCGGATCGGTCACCAATATAATTCGCTGGACGTGTTGAGGTTTGAGATTTGAGGCAGTAAATAGAGCATTCTCTTCGGTGGTGCGTGAACAAGATTCTTCATGAATCGCGTATTGAGGTATGCCCTGCTCTTGCAGCAGTTGAGCAATTTCTTCCCCATCGCCCATTCCGCTTGCAAAAATGATTGGGGCGCGTTGAGCCTTCCACAATTGAGCAGCTACATTCACTCGGTCTTGTCGTAACTCTGCACCTCGTCCTAGGACTACGATCGCGTCGGCTGAGCTGCCGTCATCTTGAGGTAAGTTTTGAACCAAACCTCGATTACCTACGGCAATTGCTTCAGGAGAGAGCGCTAGTAAATAAAGCGATAACACTCCGGCGACCGCTGCACTCCATCGGCGTTTGTGGCGAATCGATTTGATTCCCCACGGCAGGGCGAGCAAGATTAACAAGATTGGAAGCACGAGTTCCGGGTTCGTCAGCCCATTGAAGAGTTGCCAACTCAAACTCGTCCAGTAAAGCGTTGGAAAATTAGTCGGACACTGGTTAGGGTCGAGCATGGATAACCTGCTTTGAGCGATGAACGTGAACAATTCTTAATACTACGAATTCGTTCGTATTATGGCTCAAACCATTCGTGTTTGACAAAAATCACCTAGGTTGAGGCTAAACGCTATCAATGCTCATCAATGCTCTAGACAACGTGTGAGTAGTGAGTAGACGCTCACCCTCACAGGTCTTGACGCTACTCAACAACTAATCGCCTAATGACCCTCAACCCATTGATGATCGATGCCTAAAAAACCCGATTCATAACATCCGGGAATCCAGACTCTGTGATCATCGCGACGATTTTGATGCCATCGATTTTGCTCCTAGCGAAGCTCACCGTACCGACGCTGATGCCAGCAAAACGAATCACGGCGGATTTCATCGAGCTTCTTCGCGCTGAATTGTTTCTTGCTGATCGCAATTCTATCGATCGTGATAGGAATCAGGATTTATTAACGTGTGATTCGTCGAGTTCGCCCTCCAACCCCCAATCTGGGAGAGCCTACCTGATGGCTGCTTAAGAGCAGAGCAGAAGGCAGCCCTGTCCACAGAGGCGTTTTATTTCACAGCACCTCTATTTACTTTGGAGTCGGATTGCTCGAAACCGTTCGCACTCGCTGCGTCACCATTGTCCTGCCTCCGTGCCGCACCAACACCGCCGAAATCCAACGAGTGTCAGGGGTGTTAGAGGCGCGACCCACTTTAAAGATGCCCCCAGATGGGAGTAATTCTAAATCTGCGATCGTGGGATTCAAATAGCCACTCGGTTTAACCGGTTCCTCTAACACTGTGCCCAAAAGTAGGTCACTGCCGAGAGGATCTTGGACGATCGCATCAAAACTAAAGTCTTGACCAACTCGCACTTGCTCTGGCAAACTCACCTTCACATCGGGTGGGTTGTTTCCTAACACAACTTTGCTCGTCTCGGCTAAGATATCTTGACGAACGATGGTTTGACCCTCAAATCGCTGTCGCGACTGCAACGTCGAGTCGAGCTTAAGTAATTGCCCATCCACCGTTTGCGTGCCTGAAATGTAAGTGACCGTATCAGCGCGAACGCCCTGACCGTCAAGTTGCCAAGATTTAAGCTCTGTGCGGTAAGTCAGATTAGGGTACTGTGCCCAAAACTGTGTCAATGCCTGTCCGAGCGATCGCCGATTCAGCCCATCTGAGTGCGTAAAATTGGAACTATAGAACTGAATCACTCCCTGCACATTCTTGCGATTTGCCGCCGTATCGATTTGCGTCAATGCTTGTTTTAACTGTGGAGGAGCCGTCTCTGGCGTGGCAGCACTGGCTCGACCGCTCCCCAAACTCGCACTCCCCGCGATCACCAACCCCAAGGTCAGCAAACCCAGCGATCGCCACGGGTTTTGGTTAGAAATCTGAAAAGCCAGGGTCGATCGAACAGTCACAAAATGGCGCATAGGAATCGTTTCAAAAATTGGGGCGAAGGTCAACCACTTAAGATGGTAATCAATTTAATGAACCCTGTGTCATCTATCATTTGAACTCAACCACGACCGTAACTCGAAATTAGCTGTAAAATCACTCTGTCATTGCCAAAATTGTCCGTGCAATCTACCTCAAACCCGATTCGTTTATTGATTGCTGCAAGCGGCACTGGAGGACATGTTTTTCCGGCGATCGCCACAGCAGAACAGCTTCCTGATTATCAAATCGAGTGGTTAGGCGTGCCCGATCGGTTAGAAACCCAGCTTGTGGGCGATCGCTATCCCCTGCACACAATTTCAGTCACTGGGTTTCAGCAAAAACTAGGACTCGGCACGCTCAAAATACTATTTGGACTAATTCGCTCGATTCGTCAGGTCAGAACGCTGCTTAAGCAAGGCAACTTTGACGGCGTGTTCACCACAGGCGGATATATTGCGGCTCCAGCGATTTTGGCGGCTCGATCGCTCGGCTTGCCCGTGATTCTCCACGAGTCAAATGCTCTACCGGGAAAAGTGACTCGCTGGTTTGCGCCTCTGTGCAGTGCTGTCGCGATCGGGTTTGCCGCCGCCGCCACCTATTTGCCTCGCAATAAACCGATCTGTGTGGGAACTCCAGTCCGGTCGCAGTTTCGCTCTGCCCTAGACGGTCTAGACGATTTATCCATTCCCAACCAAGTGCCGTTGATTGTGGTCGTGGGCGGCAGTCAGGGAGCCGTTGCCCTTAATAAGATGGTGCGGCAAGCTGCCCCAACCTGGTTCGATGCGGGCGCGTGGGTTGTGCATCTCACAGGTGAGAGTGATTTAGACGCAACCAGTCTTCAGCATCCTCACTATGTGGTCTTACCGTTCTACAACAATATGGCGGCACTGTTTCAACGAGCAGATTTAGCCATTAGTCGATCGGGTGCAGGCACACTGACTGAGTTAGCGGTCACTCACACGCCATCGATTCTGATCCCTTATCCATTTGCAGCGGAGGATCATCAAGCCTTCAACGCGGCTATTTTTACCCAAGCAGGAGCCGCAGAAGTTTATCGACAGGCAGATCTCACGCCAGACATTTTAGAAAAGCAAGTCTTGATGTTGCTGAAATCGCCCGATCGACTTCAACACATGACAAAACAAGCGGCATCTTTAGCCGTTGTTGACAGTGCCGAGCAGTTAGCGCAATTGATTCGCCGACAAATCCAGGCTTCTGCTGATAGATATAATCATGACTAGGCGCTTTCAGAAAATCTATGAACCTGCAGAATCCTCAACCTAGCGGATTAAGAGTAACTCTAAGGCTAGAAACTCAGCCATCAGGCATGATCGTTGCTTCAGTCATCGAATTTCCTGATTGTCGGGTCGAGGCAGCAACGCGGGAAGACGCGATCACTAAAGTTCAAGATGCTTTTCTAGGGAGGTTCGCCCATATCGAAACGATTTCCTGGGATGTGCCTTTGCCCTGTAGTTGAAGACATCATGAACAGAATTTAGGCAGAACGTAATGCCTGGGGTGATCAAGAGATGGACATTTCGGAGTATACGCGGTAGGTGATGTTCATTTTAGACACTGACCATGTGTCGCTATGCCTACGAGGAAACCCTGCAATCAGAGTGAGAACAGCCCAATCCGTTCAGGAAGTTGTCATTACGATCGTCACAGTTTAAGAGATCCTCAACGGATGGATGGGACGGTTGAACAATCTATCTGATCTGCGTAGTTTAACAGTTGAATATGAGAATCTTTGGCTAACCGTTGAGTTTATTCGCAGCTTTCGGGTGCTTAAATTTGATGCCGATGCCGATGATTGCTACGTTCAAATCCTTCAAGCCAATCCACCTTGACGGAAGAAGCGATTGCGGCAAGATTTGCGGATTGCAGCGATCGCTCTTTCCCTTAATGCCACCGTTGTCACCCGTAATCGACGAGATTTTGAGCAGGTGCCGGGGTTGGCGATCGTAGACTAGAGCACAACCGAAATCATAGGCAAAGAACTCTAGCGGATCAGGACTGTAAACGGTGTTTTTAGATCCGGATGCGATTATTCCAAAATTCAGACTGACCCGCTATCTACTGGTGCAGCTTCCAAAGGACGATAAGTCTAAGTTCTTGGCTCAGGCTGGTTATGTGCTTACAAACTGGCAGCAACTTGAGCAGGACTTGAGAACACAGATCTTGTCGCTCTCGGCGATCTCAACCGTAAGTACAGAGTTTGGACAGAAGTATGAAATCGATGGCGTGCTGATCGGCTCAAACGGTGTGGAGTTGCGGGTGCGAACCGTGTGGATTGTAACGACACAGAAAACGCGATTTGTTACGCTAGTACCAGGAGGATAGGCAAATGATCGAGCTTTACACTTGGGTAGCGCTAACAGAAGATATGCCGACCTATGGGTTGAAGAGGGGCGATCGCGCGATGGTGATTGAGTATTACTCGATGCCGGAAGGACAGGAAGATGGCTACAGTTTAGAGGGCTTTGGCGTATCGATACCCGGAGTGACGATCGAAGTAAGAGCATTCCAGGTGGTGCCTGTAGAGAGTCCTGTATTGGCAGAATAGGAGCGGTCAGTTGATGAATGCATCCAACTAAATTTATTATTTCTTGTTCGGCAGGGCTTTGAACTCATATTGACGACTCGATCGTACCTTCATCACTTTCACCAGTTCGAGATCAACTGAACGATCGCCGCTTTCAGAAAACTTGACGGGATGAATGGCTCCCATGACTGAGAAATCGGGATTAGCCAGCGATCGCCGAATGCCATTGCGAGTTGACGTGCGCTGAAGTGCGCCAATCAATGCCTCGGTCGCGTCATATGCCAATACCGTTCGCCACCGCACAGAGCCGCCCCACAGCGTCTTGGCTCGCTTTTGAAAGGCAGATTTTGCAATCTCAACCTGATAAGATGGCACCGCTAAAACCATGCCTGCCGCTGCTTTGCCTCCAATTTGCAAAGTCTTTGGTGAATAGAGCGCATCCCCTGCCAGAAGAGGTAACCGATTTTGATTGGCGCTGATAATTAAAAGGGCACGATCAAAGAAATCATTGTTGGGTGCCAGCATGATCACCTGTGCCCCTTTCTGAATTGCTTGATCGACACTGGCAACCGGGTTAAAGTCGGGTTTGCTTAAGTCGATTTCTTCGATCACGTTGCCTCGATCGCCATAAAATAATGCTTTACTAAATTCGTCTTTAAGCGATTTGCTATAGGCACTGGCAGAGTTAAAAAAAACAACGGCTTTGCGTTTTTTAAGCTGCGTCACCATATAGTTGCCAAGCTGTTTTGCGGGAAGTTGATCGCTGGGCATGGTGCGAAACACATAGGGACTAAACCCCGATAGCTCGACGGCTGAGCTAATCGGAGAGATCGCGACGAGTTCGCCAGACTCATAGATCTTTCCGGCAGCGAGGGTGGTGTCGCTGGTGCCATGACCAATCACACCTAACACTGTCGGATCGTCTACAAAGGCTTTGGCGATCTGTTTAGCAACGTCTGGGTCGCTGTTGTCGGTTGCGATCGCCACTTTCAACCGCACGCCGTTGATTCCTCCAGATTGATTGATCTGGTTTTGTGCCTGAGCAACTCCCTGCAACACCTCCGCCGAAGAACTGGGTTGAGTGCTGAGAGGCACCACTACGGCAATGGTGTAAGACGTTTGCTGACCGATTTGAGCGTTGTTCAGATAGATTACGGTTTCTGGGTCAGCGCGATCGATTTGACGCACCTTTTCTAACAGAGTGGCGGCTTGTCCAAACTGTCCGGTGGTGATTCGTTCGGCGGCTTCTTGCTTGAGCGGCGGAATGGTTCCCGGTGTGAGAATTTTTTCGCCAAGGCTAATCTGATTTTGAATTGGAGTCGGAGTGATCGTCGGCAGTGCCGTAGGCGTTACTGTGCGAGTGACTGTCCAAGCAGCGATCGCGAGAGAGGCAGTTGCACCGATGCCAGTAGCGATCGTTAAAGGCAGTGAGACACCTCCTAGAAATCGACGAGTTTGTCTCACTGAGGGGGCATCCTGAATTGGGGAACTTCTTGCGCCCCGAACAGCATCGAGTCGAGACAGCGGAGCGCGGGTTTGGCTCTCTAATTCCTGGAGTTGCTGAAGGGCTTGGGCGGCGGTTTGATAGCGTTGATTAAAGTGAAACTTAGTCATTTTTTCTAACACCGCTGCGAGATCTTGCCGCACGTCAACCAGATCGCGCCACACTAATTCGCAGGTGTTAGGGTCTTGGGGCAACTGCACCGGACGTGCCCCAGTCAAGGCTTGGATACCAATTACACCCAGAGCATATACGTCACTGCCAAAGCGAGGTTTGCCCAAACACTGTTCGCTAGCTCCATAACCAGAGGTGTAGACGGGCATACTCATCTCGGTGATTCCGGTGGCTTCAGCGATCGTGTGTTCAATCGTCTTAACCGCACCAAAATCGATCAGGACTAATTTTTGGTCACGATCGCGTCGAATCAGATTCTCAGGTTTAATATCGCGGTGGATCACCCCTTGAGCATGGACAAATTCCAGCACGCTCAACACGTCTTCTACTAGCAAAATCACCTGACCTTCTGACAGTTTCTTCCCGGGCAGCAATTCGTCGCTGAGGGGATGTCCTTCGATAAATTCTTGAACGAGATAAAACTCTTCGTCCTCCTCAAAATATGCCAACAGTCGAGGAATTTGGTCATGTTCGCCCAGTTTCTCAAGGGTTTCTGCCTCTGAGAGAAACATTCGTCTTGCTTGCTGCAAAATAGCGGGGTTGTGGCTCGCAAAGCTAAGGTGCTTTAAAACACAGAGAGGATGCCCAGGACGCTGAGTGTCCTGAGTAATGTAAGTGTGACCAAACCCGCCCGAACCCAGCACCCTAACGATTCGATATCGCGAACTGAGCAATCGTCCTAGCATTGCACCCGTAGATGGTAGACAACTTGATTGTAGGGCGATATGCAGAAGAAGAATGACGGAGGAAGGATGAAGATTGAGCAGCGACATGATTGGGTGCTAACAGCAGAAGCGGCGATCGAGATTCAGCAAACCTTACGAAAGGAGGTGATCATGCGCGATCAGTTTGGGGCAGTGAATTATGTCGCAGGAGTCGATGTCGGGTTTGAGGCAGATGGGACGGTGACGCGTGCGGCAGTCGCGGTGTTGAGCTATCCAGAATTGCAGCTTTGTGATCAGGCGATCGCTCGTCGTCCGACTACATTTCCTTATATTCCGGGGTTTCTCTCGTTTCGAGAAGTTCCGGCGGTTTTGGATGCGTTGGCAACGGTCAAAATCGTGCCTGATTTACTACTCTGTGATGGTCAGGGAATCGCTCACCCCCGGCGGTTGGGCATCGCGTGTCATCTGGGAGTGTTAACCAATATGCCGACGATCGGGGTGGCAAAATCTCGTCTGATCGGCAAACATGCTGACGTGCCAGATATTCGCGGGACTTGGGAGCCACTCTACGATCGCAGTGAGACGATCGGTGCCGTCCTTAAAACTCGCCCTAACACCCTTCCTTTGTATATTTCGCCCGGTCATCGCATTAGTTTAGAAACAGCGATCGCCTATGTGATGGGCTGCACCACAAAATATCGCCTGCCCGAAACGACTCGCTTTGCACATAAATTAGCGTCCGGCTGAGCGGCTGCGCGTCAAATCGATCGTGATTTTGCCACTAAAGTCAGGAATCGGAGCCGCAGGTTTAATCAACTGCACGCGCACCTGAGTGACTCGATCGAACGAGAGAATAGAGTCTGCGATCAGCGTCGCCAATCTCTCTAGCAACACTAAGCGAGACGTTTTGATCAAGTGTTGAACCGTTTCAATCACATCGCAATAATCTAATGTGTCCGCTAGTTGATCGCTTTGCCCAGCGTGTGAAAGATTGATCCACAAAGTCAAATCGACTTCAAACCACTGTCCCAAAATCTGTTCTTCAGGTAACGCGCCTGTGTAGCCATAAGCGCGAATGTCAGTGAGGTGAATACAGTCCATTTATTTAAACCCATAGCCTTTTTGAATATAGTAGTTCTTGATCCACACCCCAAACCGGATCACCGGAACTGTGACAGGTCGCGAGACGCGATCGAACTTCGCAACTAAACTCGACTGAACTGGAAACCAATCATCCGATAGAATGACCGCATTTTTGCCTTGAAAGGGGAGATCGCTGGGATACCAGAAGTCGAATTGGTCAACCCGATCGGAGATTGCTCTCACCGTCTTGTCATTAAGTTGATATGCCAAAGCCGATGCCGATCGATAATCGGTGGTGATCAATAAGGAAGATGGCTCTAAATCTGCTGCTTGCTGCTTAACGATGGCTGCGACTTCCTGCCATCCATACAGCATTCGTGAATCTGGATCAGCGTCTTTGCTAATCAACGCAGACAACGGCAAAAAGCAATAATGTATAACTAACAGCGTTGCGAAAAATAAACCATAGATCTGAAAGCCCAAAAATGCTTTTGGCTTCACACTCGAAGCTTGAATAAAAACGGATGGTAGTAATGGAAACAATAGAAGACAAGCCGTAATATTCCAGTAATAAAGCGCAGCAGAGAGTAGAGAAACAACAGTAAGAATAACCGTTGAAATAGAAAATACCCAAAATGCGACAACAGGGTAAACAGAATCAGAGCGAATTAAATGATTAGGTTTCTTGAGACTGCGATAGAATCCTCGCCAATAAAACGGAGAAACCAACAGAAATGAAAACCCGATGAACGCAATGAATGAGCCTATTTTGATTCCAGAATTGATGGGGTGAATGCTGCGATCGACATAATAATGAAACGACTGAAAATCATTCGAGAGGTTCCAGATCAGAATCGGAATCATCGCAGTAGCGGCAATTGCAATCGCAAAATAGAGCCGTCGATCCCAAAAAAGGGGTCGCAGTCGGCGATCGGCGATCATAGCCGCGAAAAATCCGAGCAGCACAAAGACAGCATTATATTTGGATAGAATGGCAAGCCCAATCGCCAGTGCTGAGGCATAAAGTCGCCACGTCTCTCCTTCTTGATCAATCACGTAACCATCCAGAAATGTGATCAATAAATATGAAGAGGTCAATGAAAACAGAATCAATAGATGATCGTGCCATGCTAACCCCAAAAATAAAAAATACAAAGGGGAGGCAAAAACCAAACTAATCACGAACCAAAATCGTTGCCCAATAGAATCTCGATAGAGATAGCGGACGATTCGATCGTAAATATAAAAAATTATGACGCTACTAATTAAGGCTGGCAGACGCAGCGTGAACGTCGATCGACCGAGAGTCGCTGTAAACAGCCCTTGAATCCAAGCATTTAAGGGCGGATGGTCATAATAAGACCAGTCTAGATGCTGACCCCAAAGCCAATAATACGCCTCGTCAGGGTTGGGGAACGCCGTTAGCCAAAACACGAGACGCAACAAAATAAAGGCGATTAGAGAGAGCAACCAAGATTTGGGCATTTATAAAGAATCAGACATCAACCGTCACAAATTTTCGTCAATCTTGTGAGGCAACCACGATCATCAAATTTAGTCCACTACGATGCACTTTTATTAAAAAAAAAGTCTTATATTCATTCATCATCCATTCATGGGTTGCGTATGCTGACTCGCTCTGGGCGCAGAACTCTCGAAGCTGTTTCGATTCCGATCGCTGCCCTGATCTTCTCGCTCTTTTTGTTCGGGCTTTTTTGTGCAGCCGCTGGGGCAAATCCCTTTGAGGTATATGGGGCAATTTATAAGGCGGCGTTTGGCAGTTGGTTCGCCTTTCAAAACACGTTGATTCGGGCGGCACCATTGATGCTGACCTCTTTGTGCACTGCACTACCTGCTCGATTGGGGCTGATCATCATCGGCAACGAAGGGGCGCTCGTCATGGGCGGAATCGCCGCGATCGCGGCTGGGTTAAGCGTCGCCGATTTTGCCCCGCCGATCGCCGTCCAACTGGCGATGGCGATCGCAGGCATCATCGCTGGGGGGCTATGGATCGCCATCGTTGGGGCGTTGCGCCACTATCGAGCCGTCAACGAGACGATTAGCAGTCTGTTGATGAACTACATCGCGATCGCCCTACTCAACCATCTGGTCGGCGGACCCATGCGCGATCCGACTTCGCTCAACAAACCCTCTAGCTTCCCGATTCCCGACATCGACAAGTTGGGTACGATTCCCTTTACGCGAGTCCATTACGGGTTGCTTTACGGCATTGTGGTGTGCATTGTTGCTTACTATCTGATCCAGCGCACCACGTTTGGGTTTGCGGCGCGGACGGCAGGTGGCAACGTCAAAGCTGCTCGAATTGCAGGATTGCCTGTTGGTAAGTTGACGGTCGCCATCTGCTTTCTAGCTGGGTCATGTGCCGGGTTGGCCGGAATGGTCGAAGTTGCAGCCGTTCACGGTCGAGCAAACGAATCACTGAACGCTAACTATGGATATGCGGGAATTTTGGTGGCATTTATTGCGAGACATAACCCGATCGCGGCTAGTGTGGTCGCCATTTTGCTCGGCGGCATTCTCGCTAGCGGCAGCATTTTGCAGCGACAGTTAGGCTTACCCGATGCCACGGTCTATGTTTTTCAGGGCTTAGTGTTTCTCGTCGTTCTCTACAGCGAATCTTTATACGGACGATTCGCCATGTTTAAAGAAACCGAGGCAGCGCCTCTACCTCCTGCACCTTCAGCCCCCGTAGCAGGATAAGACTTCAGAAATTAATTCGCGATCGTATCTAAACAAAAGGAGACTGAAATGGCAACAGAAGCACTCGGCTGGTGGGGCGTTCCGTTAGGAATCATGGCTGGTATGTTACGCGGCAGCGCTCCGTTTTTGTTTGTGAGTTTGGGCGAGTGTTTGACCGAGAAAAGCGGCAAAGTCAACCTCGGCTTAGAAGGGACGCTGTTAACCGGAGCCATGAGCGCCTACGCAGTTTCTTATCTGAGCGAAAAGACGGTCGGAGCAGCGATCGCGCCCTGGCTTGGCGTGTTAGTTGCAGGTCTAGCAGGAATGGTTTTAGGGTTCATCCACGCGTGGCTCTCTCAACAGCCCAAAGTCAACGATGTCGCGGTCGGCATCGCCATGATTATCTTCGGCAGTGGCATCGCCTTCTTTTTGGGTAAACCCTTTATCCAACCGCCTGCTCCTCAACTTCCTGCATTTGAACTGGGTTGGTGGAGCAGCATTCCTCAAATTCAGTCTGCTCTTAAAGTGAGTCCCCTGCTGATCGTCGGGGTGTTAATTGCGCCGTTAATGGCGTGGTTCTTTAAATCTACTCGCTGGGGTTTATTTATTCGTGCGGTGGGCGATAGTCCTGATGCAGCCTTAGCGATGGGAATCTCGATTAAGAAAGTGCGAATGCTGTGCATCATTGCAGGCAGCTTTTTAGCAGGAATCGGCGGAGCTTATCTGTCGCTTTACTACCCCGGTAGCTGGACAGAGCGTATTTCTAGCGGTCAGGGCTTGATGGCGGTTGCCCTGGTGATTTTTGCTCGTTGGAATCCGGTTCAGTGTCTTTGGGCATCGCTGCTGTTTGGGGGGGCACAATCGATCGGACCTGCTCTACAAGCCGTCGGTATTGAGGGCGGTTATTATCTTTTCAACGCGTCGCCCTACATTTTGACTCTGTTAATTATGATCATCACCTGCTCTCCTAAAAAGACGCTCACTGGCGCACCTGGCGCGTTAGGAACGCTGACCTGAGTTTGCATCTATATCATTACTAAATGTGGTAAACCCTATGAATCCAGCAGTCGAAACGATCGAGATGAAAGAACTCACTTTGCCTCCCGAACTCGAAGTCGTCAATATGACCAAGCAATTTGGTCAACTGATCGCGTTAGATAACGTCTCGTTGACCTTAAAACCCGGAACGTTTCACGCGCTGTTGGGGGAAAACGGAGCCGGAAAAAGCACGCTCGTAAAGTGCGTCATGGGCTTTTATAAGCCAACCTCTGGGGAGGTGCGATTTAACCAACAGGTGCAAGCGATCGACAGTCCTCGTGATGCTCAAAAACACGGGATCGGGATGGTCTATCAGCATTTCACCTCCGTTCCAGCAATGACCGTGGCAGAAAATCTCGTGCTCTGTCGCTACGAAAGTGCTGCGCTGATTGATTGGAAAGCTGAATATGAAGTGCTAAACGCATTTATGGCAACGGCTCCATTTAAGCTGCCGCTCAGTGTGCCCGTGGCGCAACTCGCGGCTGGAGAAAAGCAAAAACTAGAGATTCTCAAACAGCTTTATCTCAAAAGTAAGATTCTGATTCTAGACGAGCCAACCTCAGTGCTAACGCCCGGTGAAGCCGATGAGGTGCTGGGCTTGATTCGCGAAGAAGTTGTCGCGGGGCATTTGAGCGTGCTGCTGATCAGCCACAAATTCCGTGAGGTGACTGCCTTTGTAGACGAGATCACCGTCTTGCGAAAAGGCAAGTTTGCTGGCAGCGGCAGAGTCAAAGATCTGACGATCTCCGACATGGCAGAAATGATGATGGGCGAAAAGCGCACTCCGCAGACGGTTCAGAAGACGCTGCATCCCGATCCCGCCCCGGTGCTGCAAATTCAAGCGATTCACGCCAACAAAGACAACGGGTTAGAAGCCGTTGCGGGCGTAGATCTGACCGTCAACAGTGGCGAAATTGTCGGCATCGCGGGCATTTCTGGCAATGGTCAACGCGAATTAGTCGAAGTGTTAGCAGGTCAGCGCATCGCCACCGCCGGACAGGTGTTGGTCAATGGCGCAGTCTATCGAGCCAGCCGCACCGAAATGTTTCAACATCGAGTCTTTGTGCTGCCAGAAGAGCCGCTCAAAAATGCCTGCGTTCCTCACATGAGCGTGGCAGAAAATTTGGCACTGCGCACGTTCGATCGCTCTCCTCAAGCCAAAGGCTGGATGCTTCTGTTCAAACCGATTCGAGAGGCGGCTCAGGGCTTGATCAAAACTTTTAACATCAAAACGCCTTCCCCCGAAACTCCGGTCAGCAATCTCTCTGGGGGCAACGTTCAGCGCACCGTTTTGGCACGAGAACTTTCCTCAGATCACATTAATCTTCTGATTGCCGCAAATCCCTGTTTTGGTCTAGACTTTGCCGCTGTCGATTATATTCACGGCGAAATCTTAGAAGCTCGAAACCGAGGAGTTGCCGTGCTGTTAGTCAGCGAAGACTTGGACGAGCTGCTGAAATTATCCGATCGCATTCTCGTGATCAGTGAAGGCAAATTTGCCTATGAAAGCTCGATCGCTGAGGCTGATTTTGCCTCGATCGGACGCAGCATGGCAGGACATTAAACCGATGACTTACATTTCTGCACAGCCCTATGACTACGAATTGCCTAAAGACAGCAACATTGCGCTAATCGTGATTGATATGCAGCGCGACTTTATGGAACTGGGCGGATTTGGTGACATTTTAGGCAACGATGTCAGCCTGTTACAAGCGATCGTGCCGACTCTCAAGCGGTTATTAGACGGCTGTCGATCGCGGCATCTGCCTATTTTTCACACCACTGAAGGTCATCAACCCGATTTGTCAGACTGTCCCGTCTCAAAGCGCAAACGGGGGAAGGGAACTTTGACGATCGGAGATGCCGCACCCATGGGACGCATTCTCGTCTTAGGCGAACCGGGGAACGGGATCATTCCCGAATTGGCTCCCCTTCCCGGTGAGATTGTGATTCCTAAACCCGGCAAAGGCGCATTCTACAACACCAACCTCGAACCGTTACTAAAAGAGCGCAACGTGACCCACTTGTTGATTACTGGGGTGACGACCGAAGTCTGTGTGCAAACGACCATGCGAGAAGCCAACGATCGCGGCTACGAGTGTCTCTTAGTCGAAGATGCCACCGAAAGCTACTTTCCAGAATTTAAGCAAGCAACCTTAGAAATGGTACGCGCTCAGGGCGGCATCGTCGGCTGGACTGCCACCACCGATCGGGTTCTGCAAGGCTTGCAAACCTGGACTGCACCAGCGATGGTTTAGAATTACAGTAAAAACTACCAGTCAGTTGGCTGAGGTTGTTATGGCATTAACCTCTCGCGTGATTCATAGCGATCCCGATATTCTGGGAGGAACCCCTGTTTTTGTAGGAACGCGCGTTCCGGTGAGAACCCTACTTGACTATCTTGAAGCGGTGATTCATCAAGACAGGCAATTCTCTGCAAGACGGCAAAGCTAACGTCAAGGCTAAGATGGAAGGGTAAACTTTAAAACGAGATCAAGCCTGTGACGCTTCAGCAGCTTCGCTACAGCAAAGAGGAATTTGCTAGACGTGGCAATGAGATTTATGAATCTCAGGTTCGTCCCCAGGTCGAGGAAGGCAATCTTGGCAAAATTGTGGCGATCGATATCGAGACAGGAGCCTTTGAACTTGCGAAAGACACGATGATTGCCTCGGATCGATTGCTCGAACGGTGTCCAGATGCTCAAATTTGGTGCGTTCGGGTTGGACATAAAAGAGTTCATCGCTTTGGCGTGGGTCGTCTGTTGTAACGCTATGATGCAGGGAATTGTTAATCAAAACTGCGAAGCGATGATCCGGTTGGTTGTAAGCAATGCAGATTCGCAAAGACAAATGATTGATGCTGTTATTAGTACAGGCTTTACAGGTTTTCTGACTTTGCCTTTGTCCGTGCTTACCAACCTCAACTTACGGGCATACAGACGTGAGGAGGGAATATTAGGAGATGGAAGCACCTGTATTTTTGATGTGTACCGTGGCTTGGTTAGTTGGGATGGAGAGTTCCGACGAATTGACATCAATGCATCTGAGACAACACCTTTAGTTGGGATGAGTTTGCTCTATGGCTATCGAATACAGCTTGATGCGATCGAGGAGGGTGTAGTTACAATCCAGTTATTAAGCAGTTCAAACTGATCGGAGGGAATAGCCTAATGTTCTGATTAGAGCAGAGGTTATTGACATTCGCTAAACCGAAACGATAAAACTCATCAGTTACACGTCATAGACCTGCTGTGACGGCACTCGGCTTGGAGACAACAGCCTTGATCGTGTGAGATTCTTCAGCTAGCTTTAGGGCTTCGATCGCCGCCACTTCATCCTGATAAACCGCCAGGTCAAACCAGAATGTCGTTCCAACTCCGACCTCGCTGACCAGACGGACTCGACTGCGGTGACGTTGAATAATATTGCGGACGATCGACAGTCCTAAACCCGTTCCTTCTAGCGTGTGAACTCTGTTTTCAACTCGGAAAAAGCGCTCAAAAATCGCGTTTTGGTCTTCCTGGTCGATGCCAATTCCCGTATCTGTAATCTCGATTCGCACGACTTCAGGAGCCTGCAAATAAGCACGAATCATTACCTTGCCGCCCGTTTCTGTAAACTTGAGGGCATTCCCCACCAAATTCGCAAACACCTGCAAAAGCAAATCATAATGTCCTAAAACAGGAGGCAAATTGTCCTCTACTTCTTGCAGCAACTCGATGCCTTTATCTCTAGCGTTGAGTTGATAAGTGCGAAGAATTTGCTCGATCGGCTGTGCCAGATCAACCGCATCTAGGTGATAAATCTTGCATGACTCTAGACGCGAGAGATCCAATACGTCATTGACGAGACGAGTCAAGCGATCGGTCTCGCGATTTGCCGTTTCTAAAAACTCCTGCCGCTCTGCCTCAGTCAAGTCTTCGCCATATTCATACAGCGTTTCGATAAATGACTTGATGTTAAACAGGGGCGTTCTCAACTCGTGAGACACATTGCTAATAAACTGGCTTTTCGCTTCGTTTAGCTCTGCTTCACGAGTCACATCTTGCACTGTCACCGCCACACCCTTAACGTTTTCTTTAGAAGCATCCAGAACGGTGTTTAACAAAATTCTTAACGTCCGGTTGACTGGCTCAGTCAGCGTAATGCGGAATTCGGCTTCCTCACGCAGTTCGCCTCGCGCAATCTGATAGAGCGGACGAGTTAGCTCGACCTGCACCGGAACGGGGAAGCAATACAAGGCATTTGTTCCTTCAACGGGCTTGCCTTCCCAGCCAAAAATGCGCCGCGCTGTTGGGTTCACCAACACCACTTGCAGATCCGTATCGAGCAACACAGCCCCATCGGCGATCGTCGCCACCAGCGTCTCTAATTTCGCCTTTTCTGCCGTCAATTCTTCAATATTTTGTTCCTCATAGCGTTCTAATTTTTCTGCCATCTCGTTAAAGCTAGCAATCAGTCCACTCAACTCAACGCCGCCCCCAACGGGCAGATCGACCCGTTGCTGAAAGTTGCCCTTCGCGATGTTTTTAACGCCAACGACCAGTTCTTTAATCGGCTTTGTGATTTGCAGTGCGTTAAACACTGCGCCTAAAATCACCATTACCCAAATTGAGACAAAGACCGCCACCGTCACGTCTCGCGTCAGGTGAGACGATGCCGCCACTGTTGGATTGGGATTGGTGCCGATCGCCAGCACGCCCAAATATTTCCCTTCATACACCAACGGCACAAACACATCGGTCACTTCACCGTCGGGGGTTAAGTGTTGACGCACCATCGGCAAGTCTGAAGTCTCTGCAAAATTATCAGGAAGCTGAATGCGACGGCGAATCGTGAGCGAATTTTGCACCTCAGAATCTGAGAAGGGAATCCCAAAGAAAATTTCGCCATTGGTATCGGCATAGAGCATATAGCGCACGCTGGAGGTGCTGCTATAAAAACGGTGAGAAAAGCGCGCCAATTCAGTGAGGTTATCTTCTTCGACAAGCGGAGCCACGTTTGCCGCCAGCAACAGCCCTAAATCACTGCCAAACCGGGTGTCGTTAACCCGCGCATCTTGCTGAATGGTGTTGACTGCCCAAAAGGTGAGACCGCTCATAATCAGCGATACAACCAACGTTGCAGCCGCCATCAGCTTAGTCTGAAGCGTAAACTCCGACCACCAACGAACCAAAACTTCTCGAACAGATTTGAAGGAATCCAAGGTCAAGACCGAAGATGAGGGACTAGAGCGTGTTGACTGTTTTGCAGTTCTCATAGACAGTTGCCTAACGTTAGACAATCAAGCCCGCCTTTTTAGGTTGGAGAACGGGTGCAAACGCTTATCTTTTCTAATCTAAATATAAGTCAATTTTGAGTTGAGCTAACCGTTCTGACTCGGTAGCCAATATCTCGACGGTAATACATCCCTTCAAATTGGATTGACTCGATCGCTCCATAAGCCTGCGCGATTGCCTGCTCAAAGGTTTCTCCGACGGCGGTGACTCCGAGCACCCGCCCTCCGTCACTGACGAGGGTTTGATGTCTACGCTGAGTTCCGGCATGAAAAACCGCCGCTCCGGTCATTTCAGCTTGCTCAATGCCCGTAATCGGCAACCCTTTCTTAAAGCTGCCGGGATAGCCCTCAGAGGCAATCACCACACAGGCAGCGGCTCCAGGCTTCCACTCAAGCGGGGGAAACTGCTCTAGCGTCTGGTGAGCACACGCAAGCAGAAGTTTTTCTAAAGGCGTTTCGAGCAAGGGCAAAATTGCTTGAGTTTCAGGATCGCCAAACCGACAGTTAAACTCAATGACTTTCGGGTCACCCTCAGGCGTAATCATCAAGCCTGCGTAGAGAATGCCGCGATAGTCAATCTTACGATCGCGCAAAGTGGCGATCGCGGGGTCTAAAACCTCAACCTGAATGCGTGCCATCAAAGCTGAAGTGACGATCGCAGCCGGGGCATATGCCCCCATTCCGCCCGTGTTTTCTCCAGTGTCGCCCTCTCCGATGCGCTTATGGTCTTGGGCAGGCAGCAGAGGACGGATCGTCAATCCATCGGTGACTGCTAAAATTGAGACTTCTTGCCCCATCAAACACTCTTCGACGACGACCCGATGTCCAGCAGAGCCAAACTGCCCCTCAAAGCACTCGTTGATCGCGGCTTCTGCAGCTTCTACGGTTGGGGCAACGGTGACTCCTTTTCCGGCAGCGAGTCCATCGGCTTTGATTACGATCGGGGCACCTTGTTGGCGAACATACGCTTTGGCAGACTCCGCACTCGTAAAAACTTCTGCCTGAGCCGTCGGAATTTTAGCTTCCTGCATGAGCGCTTTTGCCCATGCCTTACTCGACTCAATTTGAGCACCGTCACGAGTTGGACCAAACACTGCTAACTTCTGCTGAGTCAGAGAGTCTGTGATCCCCTGAGAAAGGGGAACTTCGGAACCGACCACCACCAGTGAAACATTGTTCACTAAAGCAAACCGCGCAATGCCTTCAAAATCGTCTAGAGACAGCGCTAAGTTACTACAGCGATCGAGCGTAGCAGTCCCTCCATTGCCCGGAACACATACCACCTGCTGAACTTGAGGTGACTGCAATAACTTCCAAGCTAGGGCATGTTCACGCCCTCCATTACCGACAATCAAAACCCTCACATTACCCTCGCTCAGACTCTACTAAATGATGATTAACAAGCCTATCGTTGGTTGAAACCTCAACCGTTTTCCTGAATTGATGTTTCTAGTTCGGTAAAATACTTAAGATTGAATTAAGGTTGATGACCGTCAAATGGCATTTCATTATGCCATGGGAATGTAGAGTTTTGAAGAGTCTTATTATTAATTGGAGTTGGAGGTCTGAGTCAACCCTGCAACCTTCTAAGCTTAATTGAGTCATTCATCATATTAGGGATTGCTAACATTCATCTCATGACTGCCAATTCTTTGCGCCAGCGCTGCCTAGAAACGATCGTATCTATCTGCCTAATCGGGACACTTCCTGCACAGGCGGCAACTTCGGCAACCCCCCAGCCGACTCCTGCGAGTCAGACTCAACCTCCTCAAAAGAAGCCTCCTCAACCCGATAAATTTCCGCCTAGCCCTCTAGAGTTGACGGCACCTGATCCACTATTACCCAAAGGCTTACAGCGTCCTTTAAGCGAATCGGAGCGCCTGACGCTTAGCGCTGCCCTCGATGACCTAAGCGCTCAAGCGATCGTCAAGTATAGATCGGGCGACCTTCCCAATGCCTTTGAGATTTGGAACCGAGAATTGCGCTTACGTCGAGCGTTGGGGTTCTTAAACGAAGTGACTGCGCTGGGCAGAGTGGGCGATAGCGCTTGGAAGCAAAATCAGCCCACTGAAATAAATCTGATTACGAGACGGCTTCAGGCGATTCAAAAACAGGTGCAGAATCCGACAACGAATAAAATGAACCTGTCAGAGCGTCCCCAGATCATGCAAGCGCTGGGAACAGCCTATCAGTTAGTTCGCTCACCCGGATTAGCCGTCGCCATTTACGAGCAACTGTTGTCAGAAGCCCGTCAACGCAAAGATGCCCCTCAAGAGGTGAGCGTATTGAATACGATCGGGCAACTGCATCTCAGTTGGTTTGACTATTCCAACGCTGCCGTGACTTATTTAGACCTGCTCAAACTGACTCAGGCAAGCGGAGATCAAGTTAGTCAAGCCTTCTATTTGACTCAACTGGCTTATGTTTATGAACAAGCTAAGCAACCTGCCCAAGCCGTTCAATATCAACAGCAACTCGCGAATCTTTATCAAAAAAATTCTCAGGCTGAGCTGCTTCCTGCTCTCAAAATTAGAATGGCTGACAACTATGCGATAAGCGGACAGGTCAATCTAGCGGAGCAGACCTATCAGGAAGCCTTTAAGTTAGCGCAACCCGCCTTGCAACTCGCCTATGCTAGCGATGCCTTGCGAAAGTTAGGAGTGCTGTATCGATCGCACGATCGCCTAGATGCCGCTTTGCAGATTTATGAATATCTCGCCGGAGTGCAGCAGCAGACCTACGATACCTATGGGCTGATGGAAGCCTATGACCAGATCGGGCAGATTTATCTGGCGCGCAATGCCTATCCTCAAGCATTGACAGCGTTTAATCAAGGGTTAGCAGTTGCTAAACAACTCAACTACCGAACCGATTATTTCACCACCCAGATTCAGCAAGTGTCTCAGAAGGCAGGACGATCGTCTCAAAGAATGCCTTAGAGATCACGATAGCGTCACTTTTCGATAGATGTCTGTCACGTCTCCTGACCAGCCAAGACTGTGAAACGTTACCTGATCGTTGCCCTGGTAGGTGGCAACTTTCCAAATGTCATTGACTAAGCTGCGAACCTCGATCGCGGGTTCTGTCTGGCTGACTAATACATACTCCTCTAACGTGGAGCAGGTTTGGTAATCTGTGAATTTTTCGCTGCTATCAAACTTGGCAGTCGATTTAGATAACACCTCAATCACAAGTTTGGGATGATAGATAAAGTCTTCTGTTCCAGCTAGATCTCGTGGGTCACAGGTGACGACTACATCAGGATAGTAGTAGCAGTCTGCCTCTTCTAACCGCACTTTGATGTCAGAAGCCATGACCACGCAAGCCTGATCCCGTAGATGCAAATTCAGAAGCGTTGTCAGATTCGCAGCGATAATTACATGCGGCTTTTTAGCGCCGACCATTGCATACACTTGTCCCCGGCGATACTCATGCTTGATTGGGCTGACCCGTTCTGCTTCGAGGTAGTCTTCTGGGCTAATGTAGAAAAACTTGGCAACCATGCGATTAAGGGTGCTGAGAACAATGCGACTATTTTAGCAAATTGACTGAGCCAGCGCGATCGCTGATCCCTTGATCGTTAACGGCTCTTAAGAGATCAAGCAGCGTTCTATGGGGGCTTATCGTTCCAGTGCCATGCTGGCTAGACAGGTAGGAGTCCATCTCTATTTCCTCACGTTTGGATAGCTTGGGATAGTAAAAACTGAGTGGATGAATCAAGACTGTTTCGCTAAACCCATCAATGATTGAGTTGAATATATTTACCTTGACTAGCTGAAAAAGTCAGGATAAAGTCGGAGAACTCTTACAGAGATGGCTAGAAGCACAGCCTAAACCGGGTCTCATCTGTTGAGTTTTTAGGCTTAACCTTGCTAATTTGTCTCCAGCAAGGAAGGAATCTACTGAGTTGCCCTGCAACCGTTGAGATTAAATAAACCGATGCTTAGATCTCATCTGGGAAAACTGCACAAATGACGATCGAAGAAGCGTTAGAGATTGTTGAACAGGCTTTAGAGCGTGGACGGCTCAATAAAGTAGAAGACATTGTGTTTCGCTCCTGTTGGGACGGGTGTTCTTATGGCGAGATTGCTCAGGCATCGGGTTACGATCTGGGCTATATCAAAGACACAGGTTATCGGTTGTGGCATCTGCTGTCTGAGGGTTGTGGTGAAAAAGTAACCAAGCAGAATCTTAAGGGTGTTCTGAATCGATCGCGGCTCAAAGCCAAATCACTCACGCCTGAACCCTGTTCTGTGCTTCTTCGCCAAAACTGGGGAGATGCCATCGACGCATCCATCTTCTACGGGCGCACCCAAGAACTCACCACGCTTCAAACTTGGATTGTTCAAGATCGGTGCCGACTGGTCACCTTAATCGGCATGGGTGGCATCGGCAAAACCTTGCTCTCCGTTAAACTGGCAGACAATGTTCAGAGCGAATTTGAGCACTTGATTTGGCGATCGCTGCGAGATGCCCCCCCGATCGAGGAATTGCTGACCACGCTGATTCAAGTTCTCGCCCAACCGCAAGAGATTGATGTGCCTGACAAGATTGGGGGCAAGCTTTCTGGTCTGATCGACCTGTTGAAGCGATCACGCTGCCTGATTGTTCTCGACAACTTTGAAGCCGTCTTACAAGGCGGCAAACAAGCAGGAACCTATCGTGAAGGCTACGAGAGCTATGGGGAACTGCTCAAGTGCGTAGGTGAAATGGCTCATCAGAGTTGTCTTGTGCTGACTAGCCGAGAAAAGACTCAAGAAGTCGGCGTGATGGAAGGCGATCGTCTACCCGTCCGCACCCTATCCCTCGTTGGTTTAGATCAAGTGGCAGGACAATCTATTTTGGATGCCAAAGGCTTGCACGGGGCTGTAGACAATTTAGAACAGGTGGTTGCCCACTATCAGGGAAACCCTCTTGCACTCAAGATGGCAGCCACGTCGATTCAAGACTTGTTTGCCGGAGATATTGCCCAATTTTTAGAGCAAGGCACTGTGGCATTTAATGGCATTGGCAACTTGCTTCGGCAGCAGTGCGATCGGCTCACCTCTCTAGAGTTAGCCGTTATGAATTGGCTAGCGATTAACCGTGAACCTGTGGCGATCGAAGACTTGCAGGTAGACCTGGTAACAGCACTACCCAAGTCAAAACTAATGGAAGTGCTGGAATCATTGCGTTGGCGGAGCTTGATTGAGAGCAGCCCAATTCGCTCTGCGAAGCTTCAACGGATCGGGTTTACCTTGCAGCCTGTGGTGATGGAGTTTGTGACCGAATCTCTGATTGAGCAAATGGCGGCTGAAATTGTGGCAGAACAGCCTCAAGTCTTTCTTAGCCATGCCTTGATTAAAGCTCAGGTAAAAGACTACATCCGTGACAGCCAGATTCGAGTGATTTTGCAACCCTTGCTCAATCGCCTGCTCACCCAACTCGGCTCACCCAACCAATTAGAACATCAATTGAATCGCTTGCTGGCTCTCCTGCAAACCCGCGTCGTCCATCAACCCAATTATGGGGCGGGCAATTTGCTCAACTTGTTCCGCCAACTAGGAACCAATATGACAGGCTATGACTTCTCTGACTTGAGCATTCGCCAAGCTTGCCTGCAAGATGTCAATCTCCATCAGGTTAATTTTACAGCAGCTAAGTTTATTAACTGTGCCTTTGCCTTGAAGTTCAGCGGCATCACGTCTGTGGCGTTTAGCCCCGACGGAAACCAATTAGCAACCAGCGATATCGATGGCAGTATCCAGCTCTGGAATCTGAAGGACGGAACGCAATCTGCCCTTTGCGCCGGACATAACAGTTGGGTCTGGCAAGTTGCCTACAGTCCCTCGCAGCCAGTGCTTGCTAGTGGCGGTCAAGACCATCAGGTGCGTTTGTGGGATAGTCAGACTGGACAATGCCTCAAAGTGCTAGAAGGACATACCGGAATCATCACCTCTGTTGCCTTTAGTCCTGATGGTCAGTGGTTATCGAGCACCAGCCATGATCAAACGATTCGGCTCTGGAGTGTGGCGACTGGGCAATGTGTGCAAAGCCTAGAAGCTCATGCTGCTTGTGTCTGGAGTGCGGTGTTTCATCCCGATGGCAAGACCTTGTTCAGCGGCGGCGAAGATAACGTGATTCGGCGTTGGCACCTTGATAGTGGGCAATGTGTGCAAACGCTGACGGGGCATCAGCATTGGGTCAAAACGATCGCTCTCAGTCCCGATGGGCAGCACGTGGTTAGCGGCAGCTTTGATCAAACCTTGAAACTCTGGGAGGTTGCCACAGGCACTTGTCTGGCGACTCTAAGGGGACATCATAAAGTCATCACCTCGATCGCCTTCAGTCCCGATGGCAAACTCTTAGCCAGCAGCAGCTATGACCAGACGGTCAAACTCTGGTGCGTCGTCTCCCAGCAATGCCTGCAAACCCTTCAAAAACATCAGAATTGTGTTTGGTCGGTTGCCTTTCATCCCACCCAAGCGCTGCTGGCTAGTGGCGGAGAAGATCACACGGCTCGTCTTTGGGATCTACAGACGGGACAATGCACTAAAACGTTACAAGGGCACAGCAACTCAATCTACACGATCGCCCTTAGTGATAATCATCGCTTGCTTGCCAGTGGGCACGAAGACCAGACCCTCAAACTCTGGGATTTTAACCTACAGACCTTGACAGATTCGGCGGTTCACCAACCCGTCTACACTTTGCGAGGACATACTGGACGGGTATTATCGATCGCTTTTAGTCCTGACGCACGCCTCCTTGCCAGTGCTAGCACCGATCACACTGCGAGACTCTGGAATCCACACACGGGGCAGTGCTTAAGAACGTTGCACGGTCACACCAGTTGGGTCTGGGCGATCGCGGTTCACCCCAACGGTCAACAAATTGCCAGTGCTAGCTATGATCACACCGTTAAATTATGGGATGTGAATACGGGCGATTGTCTACACACGCTCAAAGGGCACGGTAGTTCTGTTTTATCGGTTGCCTTTAGCCCGGACGGAAACTGGCTGGCGAGTAGCGGTTATCAACAAACCATCAAACTGTGGAATCCCAAAACTGGGGAGTGTCTTCAAACGTTAGAGGCACACCTGAATCGCGTTTGGACAACAGCATTCAGTCCTGATAGTCGCTGGTTAGCCACAGGAGGCGACGATCGCACCATCAAATTGTGGGACATGGCAACCGGACTGTGCATTCAAACCTTTGAGGGACACACGAGCCAAGTGTTATCCCTTCTATTTAGTGCAAATGGCACTCGCTTGATCAGTAGTAGTGCTGACAAAACCATCCGAGTTTGGGATCTGATGACGGGTGACTGTCGGACAAATCTCCAAGGGCACCAAAATTGGGTCTGGTCACTGGTCCAACCTTTCGGCGAGGAGATTCTCTTGAGCAGTAGCCAAGATGGAACGGTTCAGGCGTGGGATCTTAAATCTGGAACTCACCTAAAGACGCTGCGCTGCCCTCGCCTCTATGAAAGAGCCATGATTGCAAGGGCAACTGGTTTGACCGAGGCGCAGAAAGTGACGCTGCAAGCATTGGGCGCGATCTGAAGAATTGAGACAGCCTCAAACAGACTGTCTGTAAAACGACTATGCCATGCCGTTTTCGATCGCCCACCGTGCTAACTCGGTGCGGTTGTGTAGCCCTGTTTTGCCGAGCATATTGCTAACATGACTCTCGATCGTGCGTTGGCTGACATTCAACTCTTCAGCAATCTCTCGGTTTGCCATGCCTCGGGCGACAAATTGCACCACTCGCAGTTCAGTTGGAGTCAACTCAACGTCAAAGGGTACCTGAATCTTAGGCGAGTTGTCTCCCCCTTTAGAATCTTTGTGCTGAATCAGCCGTGAAGCTTGTTTAAGAGAAGACTCAACCTGCGCCACTAGTTCTTCTGGCTCAAACGGCTTAACCATGTAGACATCTGCCCCGATGTTCAATCCTTTCACACGGTCTTGGCTCTGCCCTTTTGCTGAGAGAAAGAGCACCGGAATCCAACTAGTTTTGGGGTCTTGGCGAATGGCGCTCACAAGAGAGTAGCCGTCCATTTCGGGCATCATGACATCACAGATGATCATGTCTGGCGTTTCTTGCTCCAACACCTCTAAAGCCTCACGTCCATTTTCGGCAGTGATGACCTCATAGCCACGGAACTCTAAATAGTCTTTCACCAACAAAATCAAGTTGGGGTCATCGTCGATCAACAGCAGTCGTCTGTGATTCCCTGTGCTAGTTTCCTTCATGCTGTGACACTCGCTCTGCCTTGATCAGGGTTAATGGTTGAAACCTGATAGAACTCGGTTTCTATCAACTGCCATATTGTACAGAACTGACCGTTTAAGTTAACGGAAATCTGATTGAAGCTTGTTTTCTGGTGAAAATCTCGGAGTAGTCATTGATAAGTTAGCTGTTCCTAATCATCGACCATTGTGTCAAGTAATTGCCCCTTGTTTCTCGTGTTATTATATACGACTACTCAGTAGATTTAACATCACTCAACAAATTGTCTAGCCTCAAGCTGACGAGCCGAATTTTTGAGAATCGTTGCAGAAACAAACCGAGGACGGGTGAAAAGAAAGGCTAAATCATTGAAAACACTGGTTTAGTTGAGTGTCTCTTGATAATTTTCGGTGAGTTTAGTTTCTTCAGATTTAGAGGAATCTACCTCCAGGTTTTGTACGGAATGTAACTGATGAGCGCGATCTCCTTCACTGGCAGGAGTTGGAAGCGGATGAATTAAGAACGCATAGTCTTGTACTATTTGGTTGCCAATTAAATGTTCTTTAACGATGCGATCGATGATGTCTGGACTAGTGGCTCGATACCAAACTCCATCGGGGTAAATCACCATAATCGGACCTTGACCACAAACCCGCAAACAGTTTGCTTTAGTGCGAAAAATGCAGGTTGGACGATCGATCGTAGGTTTATCGAGTTTGAGTTCTTTGAGACGACTTTTTAGGTAATCCCAAGCGGCTAGCCCCTCTTCTTTAGAGCAACACAGGGGCTTGGTCTGGTCAGCACAAATAAACACGTGTCGTTGAATTTGGGCAAGCCCCAACGATTGAACACACTGGGTCAGGTCAGATTGAGAAGTCATTGTCTAGAACGTTGTAAGTAACAATGATCCTAATTCGTTTCTTCCTCTTAGGAGTGCGGATTTATTAATGTCGAGATCTTCGCCCTCCTCACGACGTGGGGCGAAGCCCTCGCCAACCCTTCTCCCTGAGGAGAAGGGAGTTAGAGCCTTGTTCCCTCTCCTTGGGGAGAGGGCTAGGGTGAGGGTGAGGCGTTGCACCTTAACAAATCCACGTTCCTTAGAGATGGCAGTTTGGACAAACTACTACCTCTAGAGAGATTGACTCTGCAATTAGATTAAGGGATTTCTGGAGAATGCGGTTCAGGTTGGGGAGGCTGCGATTCTACACGTTTAGGGTTAAGAGGAGGCTCTAACGACTCCATGCGGCGGGTGAAATACATGATGATTGACAAGAAGAGAAACAGCCCGATCGAACCCATCAACAATGAGTAGTCCTGGTTTGCCAGCACGACATAGAGATAGCTATAGAGCGCAACTTGCATGACTCCAATAATTGCGCCTCGTTTTCTGGCTCGCAGAACCGCGATCGAGTATGCCGTGATCAAAACAACCACTGCGCCCGTAGCGATTAGATAGCCGACTTTGAATCCGAGGTGCTCAGAAATTGCAAGTTGCAGGAGATAAAACATCGACATCGCCACCCCAACCAGCAGATATTGCAAGGGGTGAACCCGCAAACGAGTTGCGGTCTCAAACAGCCAAAACACAGCAAATGTCAGAATTAGAAACAAATAGTTGTATTTAATGCTGCGATCGCTCATTCGATAATTATCGACGGGCGAAATCAAATCGACCCCAAACAACGATGCTTGAATCAGATCAGGATTCACAGGCGATTCATTGTTCCACTGTTGAGGATAGTTGCGTCCGAGGGAGGGAATGTCCCAAGTGGCATCAAAGCCTTTGGTCGTTATCGATCGCTGATCAGGCAACCATACACCCTGAAAGCTAGGATTTGTCCAGTCGGAGTTAAGGCTGACTTTTGTAACTTTACCGAAGGGCGCAAAAGCGATTTTCTCGCTGCCATTCACCGTCAGAGGAATAGTGAAGTTAAAGCTGTCACCTTTAAGCTGATCTTTTAGGCTGGCATGAATGCCTTGTTCTGCACTGCCGTACTTACCCTGCCCTGCGGTAAACGGAATTGATGTTTGATTCCATTTCAAAGTTGCTTGGGTTTGAATGGCGTGAGCATCTGAAATTTGTAAACTTAGTTCGGCGCGATCCCACAAAATGTCTTCTGGGCGCACCCCCCAACTTGTCACATCGGGACGGACAAATCGACCCTGAATATCGAGTTTGGTCTGATAGATCGGAACTTCAAAAATGCCCCGATAGCGCACTTCTGTTTGAAGTTTGCCGCTCACCTGCAAATCATCGGGCAAAAACGTGCCGTATTTCACCTCAGCTTTTTCATCTTTGCCGACCTGCGATCGCCGGATATAAGGCACATAGAGCCGCGGTCCTAAAATGGCTTGCTCTCGTCCCCAATTAGACGTGATGCTGCTAATGGCTTCTTGACGAAGATTTTGGCGATCGCTCACCAACCCCTGAAGCATCGCAGTCGGAATTTGGAGAACGAGAATCAGGAACGTAATTAGAAGCAGTCGGGCGAATTGAGAATTTTTTAGCTGCTCGTACATAAGTGACGATTGAGAGGACTGAACACGGGTATTCATTTCCCCATGATTCACCTCTGCTTGCTGAGATTTCGGAGGAGTCAGTTTAAGAGATGTAAAGTAGATGGTCTGCTATTTACGAGCCGAAAATCGCAGCCTCACATAATCGGCAATCGATTGACCTAAAGCATCGCAGAGAGTAGGCGCTAAACTAGCCGTCACCTCATCTAAAAAAGCATCTCGTTCTGAACTGGGCAGCACCGTCGTAAATGAATTCGCAAAGGTTGACAGCCATCCTCTAATCCCTGTAGGCAGAGGAGTCGGGCGAGGAATCAGCGCAATTCTGCTGACTTCAAACCCTCTTGATTCCAATCGGGTCTGATAGTCTTCTATCGTCGGAAAATACCAAGGATTCAGGGTCGCTGCATCAAGCCCCCGTTTCTCTAACGCCTTGCTCAAAGCAGACACGATCGTGGCAGCGTTGCCTGCTCCGCCAAACTCACCCACAAACCTACCGCCTGGTTTCAACGCTTGCCACACGCCATCGATCACTTGATCGGGCTGGGTCATCCAGTGCAGTGCAGCATTGCTAAACACGGCATCAAATTCAGGGTTGAAATGCAGTTCGTGCCCATCCATCAATCGGGCATCGAGTCCAAGCAATTGGGCAGAGTTAACGAAATCAGGACTTGAATCGACCCCAATCACTTCAGAGCCAAAATTCTGCAGCTTTACCGTTAACGCTCCGTCACCACAGCCCAGATCCAAAATTCGTTCGCCGAGTTGGGGAGCGAGCCATTCGACCACAGGCATTCCCAAATCGGACACAAATCGGGCATTCTCAGCATAGGTCTTAGAGTTCCAAGTCTGTTCCATAATGGCAAATTTCCTACAGCTTAGTTGGATGCCAAATCAAGGAGAAAGGCACGATCGCTATACTAAAATTATTCCTCGTTGGTGATGGGTCATGGTCTCGCTTCAACTTCGGCAGATAGTCGTTCAACCGGGGCAACGACTCCAGCTTCAAGAGGTTGACTGGGATGAATTTGAAGCAATTCTAGATGAGCTTGGCGAGCATCGTGCATCTCGAATAGCTTACAGCGATGGGATTTTGGAGATTCGGATGCCCCTACCAGAACACGAGGTAGATAAAGAACTGATTGGCGATATGGTGAAGATTCTATTAGAGGAGCTTGATATCAATAATGAGTGTTTTGGTTCAACCACGTTTAAAAGCCAGACGATGACAAAAGGAATTGAACCAGATCAATGCTTTTATATTCAAAATTATGGGGTGATGATTGGCAAGCGACGAGTTGATTTGACAATCGACCCGCCTCCTGATTTGGCGATCGAGGTTGATGTCACGTCTAAAACCGGACTGGATGCTTACCAAGCGTTGGGTGTCCCTGAACTTTGGCGGTTTGAGAATGGGCACTTGAAAATAACGGTTCTGCAAAATGGACTCTATCAAGAAGTTAATTCTAGTCCCAGTTTTCCAGGGTTCTCAATTATGAATTTTGTGAATGAGTGTCTCGATCGTGCCCGAATAGAAGGACGCAGCCAAGCGCTGAAAGCATTCCGTCAATGGGTGCGAGAATCGATTCAGTTAAGTTAATCTCTCGGTGCAGCAACCACTTCCGCCTGTTGCTTTTTGGCTTTATCCGGGTGGAAATACGCCTCTAGCACTTGTCGCACCATCGGAGCCGCAAACGAACCGCCGCCCCCACCAGAGTTTTCTCCAAAGGCAACCACCACGATCTGAGGCTTATCAACCGGAGAAAATGAGCCAAACCAGGTATGAGACTCGCGCCCAAGATCTTCTGCGGTGCCGCTTTTGCCAGCGATCGACAGATCAGTGCCGCTAAATGCCGCTGTTGCGGTGCCGCCATTGACCACGCCCCGCAGTCCTTCATGGAGAATCCGCACAGTTTCGGGCTTCAGGTTTAGAGCTTCGCGCCAGTTTTCAGCAGATTCGTTGTCTTGAAGTAAGTGAGGCTTGACGCGATAACCGCCATTGGCAGCGATCGCAAACATGCTTGCAACTTGCAGCGGCGTACACTGCAAGAAGCCTTGCCCGATCGACATATTGACGGTATCGCCCAAAAACCAAGACTCCTTAATTTCTTTCTGTTTCCAATTGTTGTCTGGCACCAGTCCTGAAGCTTCTTCACCGCCTAGCTCGATCCCAGTTTTTTGCCCAAATCCAAACCGACGTGCCCATTGAATCAGAGTTTGGTCACCCACCCCCATGCCGATTTGATAGAAAAAGGTATCACTGCTCCACGTCAAGGCACCCACAAAGCCCTGAAGACCAAAACCTGCATGGTTCCAGTCGCCAAAATCAATCCCGCCGACTCGAATCGATGCCGAAGTCGCCAGCACCGTATCAGGCGAGAACTTGCCCGACTCTAACCCCGCCGTTGTGGTGACAATCTTAAACGTACTGGCAGGAGGATAGCCTTGCAGCGCCCGATTTACAAATGGGTGGTCTTCACCCTGCAATCGCTGCCACTGCTTTTCTGAGATGCGAGTCGAGAATAGGTTGGGATCAAACGCGGGGCGACTCACCATCGCCAAAATCTCGCCATTGTTAGGGTTGATCGCCACGATCGAGCCTTTGCGATTTCCCAAGGCAGTTTCGGCAGCTTTTTGCAAGTTGAGGTCGATCGTCAGCGTCACGTCTTTCCCGGCGTGAGTTTGCTTTTCCCCTAAGATCTTGACAACGTTGCCAGCCCCATCGACTTCGACTTGTTGACCGCCCCATTCGCCCCGCAAGTCTTGCTCACGAACCGCTTCGATACCCATTTGACCAATGACATCACCGAGACGATAGTGATCTTGATGATGTTTCTTAAAATCATCATCCGTGAGTTCGCCCGTGTAGCCCAGCACATGAGCCGCCAAATCACCGTTAGGATAATTCCGCACGGCTTCTGCGTCTACTTGGACTCCATCCAGTTCCCCAATGACTTCAGCAAGAGCCGTAACTTTTTGAGGGCTAATGCTGCGGGCGATTCGGACTCGATAGGGGGAGTTATAGCCTTCCTGCTCTAGACGCTTCTGAATGTCAGCAACAGGAATGTTGAGAATCTGAGAGACGCGCTCTAGGGTATGGCTCCACTCGACTTTCTTTTGAGCGAGCGGCCATAAGAAGACTGAGTGAGAGAGGCGACTGCCTGCGAGAATTTTGCCTTTACGATCGAGAATCTTCCCTCGCTCTGGCTGTTTAGGGAGTAGCCGAATGCGATTGCTATCTGCCAATTCTCGATTTTGAGTACCTTGCATCAGCTGTAGATAGGCAAGGCGACCGCCCAACCCTCCTAAAATCATCGCGGCAACGGCAACCATCAGCGACAGTGCCTGGTTTTTGCGTCCGACACTGCGAGCGTGTCTCTGAGGAGCGATCGAAGTTGGAGGAGACTGGAGCAACGTCATAGTGAAGTGAAGATATCTTCAGGCGAAGGCGAACAAAAAAAACTATCGGGCAAAAGATCGACTAATCTAAATTGGGAATTCATTCATCAAAATGGGCAGTCTAGGGGTAACAGCGCTTTTGTGTAAAATAACGGTCTTGTTATCATTCGTTAAATAATGTTACCTGGACGTAACAGACGGCTAATATCCTAAACGGCTGCACGTTGGACGAGTAAGATAAACCAGACGTTATATCTAGCATCTTCATCGGGGATCAGGCAAGCTACCTTCGGCGCAATACCCGGGAATCACCGTAGGAAATCCTCACTATGTCTCAGACGGCAACGCAGAATCAACAAGCAACTGGCATCAATGTTGAATTTGATGTTGAACTGCGAAAAGTATTTAAAGTGTTTAACGGAGACACCGTCGTTCGCGGGGTTGATATCAGTATTCGACGCGGTGAATTCTTTAGTATCTTAGGTCCCTCTGGTTGCGGAAAGACGACTACTCTGCGCCTGATTGCTGGGTTTGAGACTCCCACTGCCGGGGATGTGCTGATTCGTGGGCAGTCGATGCTCAACGTTCCCCCTTATCGCAGACCCGCCAATACGGTCTTTCAAAACTATGCGCTGTTTAGCCATTTGACGGTTTGGGAGAACGTCGCCTTTGGGCTGCGAATCAAAAAACACGGCAAAGCAGAGGTGCAAGAGCGAGTCAAAGAGGCTTTAAAGTTAGTGAAGATGGAAGGCTTTGCAAAGCGCTTTCCAGCTCAACTGTCTGGCGGGCAACAGCAGCGAGTCGCTCTAGCGCGAGCACTGGTCAACCGTCCCGCAGTGGTCTTGCTCGATGAGCCGCTGGGGGCGCTAGATCTGAAGTTGCGAAAAGAAATGCAGGTCGAGCTGTCAAATCTGCATCAAGAATTGGGCGTGACCTTTGTGATGGTGACCCACGATCAGGAAGAGGCGTTGAGCTTATCCGATCGTATCGCGGTCATGGTGGATGGCAAAGTCGAGCAGACAGGAACCCCTAGTCAAATCTACGATCGTCCTCAAACGCCATTTGTCGCTGACTTCATTGGAGACACAAATTTGTTTCGTGGCAGAATCGAAGGCGCGCACCCCACCATGCTGTGGATCATCACCGAGAAGGGGTTGAAAATGAAAGTGCAGCCTGCGAATGATGCCAATGGGCTACCGCTTACTTCTGGTGCAGTGGTCGTCAGTGTGCGTCCCGAAAAGGTAAAAGTTAGCTTTTCGTCACCCGATGACTCACTGAATTGTTTTGAAGGACGACTCAAGCACGTCATGTATCTCGGAACCCATGTGCATTATGTTGTGCAGCTACGGTCGGGCGATCAGATGACGGTTCGTCAGCCCACGGCGCTCAACGTTCCTGATAGTGATACGCCCATTTATCTCCAGTGGGGCGCAGACGATTGTCTAGCATTGCCAGAATGACGCTTATGAGTGACTTTTCGACTTGTCTTCAGGCTGCTCGATCGCGGCGGCGGTTTCTGCAAACCTCGATCGCAGGCTTGTCAGGGATGGCGCTCTCAAGCTGTGGCTGGACATTGGCAAAAGTGCAAACTGACCAGGTGCGGCAGGGTGCCTCGGATGAACTGCACATCTACACGTGGTCTAACTACGTCGATCAAGAGTTGATTGATGCGTTTCGATCGCAAACGGGCATCAAAGTCATTTCTGACGTGTTTGACTCTAACGAGACGATGCTGGCGACGTTTCAGGCAGGCAAAGCCAGAACTTATAGCATTATCTATCCATCTGACTATAAGGTGTCACAAATGGTGAAGTTGGGCTATTTAAGCGAGTTAGACCATTCTCGCCTGGATGGAATTCAAAACATCTTGCCCAGATTTCAGCAGTCTGTCCACGATCCGGGCAATCGCTTCAATGTCCCAGTGAGTTGGGGAACGACGGGACTCATCTACAACAGCGAAAAACTAACCGAGCCGCCCACCGATTGGAATTATCTCTGGACGCACAAAGATAAGCTGACTCGTCGCCTGACCTTGATGGAAGATGTCCGAGAAGTGATGGGGGCAGTGCTGCGATCGCTTGGCTATTCTTATAACTCCACCGATCCACAACAGATCAAGCAAGCTTATGAAAAACTGCAAGATCTCAAACCCACGATCACAACGTTTACCACCGATGCTTGGCGCGATCAGCTATTAGCTGGAGATTTATCGATCGCGATGGGCTATTCGGCAGATGCGGTGACTGTGATGAATCAAAATCCCAAACTCAAATATGTAATCCCGGCGAGCGGCACTTCGGTCTGGAGCGATACGATGGTGATTCCTAAAACGGCTCCTAACCCAGATGCTGCTTACGTTTGGATGAGTTTTATGCTGCAACCTGAAGTCGCGGCTAGAGTCACTGAGCGTTTATTCTTTGCAACGCCTAATGAAGCCGCTTTCAACCAACTGCCCAACGCTTTAAAGAACAACGTCACTCTCTTTCCGCCTCAAAATCTGCTCGATAAATCTGAAACTGTGGCTCCGTTAGACAAACCTGTACTCGAACTCTATGAAAAATATTGGACAAAGCTGACGAGCAGTTAGGCAAAACGATCGTATTGAATTCGACGGAATAATCACTATCCATCATCGTTTCTCTCCTGTGTCTACCAAAGTTCCTTCTGATTCCTCAACTACTTACACTCCTCAATGGCTACAAGCGCTGTTGCTGTTAGCTCCCGCAGGCGTTTGGCTGGCATTACTCTTAGTGATTCCGACGCTGCTGATTTTTGAATTGAGTTTGGTGCCCAACATCAAACCTGGAGACTTTGTAAATCCATCAGGGCTTGACAACTATTTGCGAATCTTTCAGTCAGATGTCGTGATAGTGATTGGGCGATCGCTCCTCTTTGCCACCGGAACCACGCTGCTCTGTCTCCTGATGGGCTTTCCGGTCGCCTACTGGATTGCCCTTCTCTCTCCTAAACGCTGGCGAAACTTGCTGCTGTTAGCGTTTGTGCTGCCGCTTTGGACATCTTCTCTACTGCGATCTTATGCCTGGATTAGCATTCTGCGCCCGACAGGCGTTCTCAACACCTTATTGACGAATTTTGGGTTACCGCCGATCGATTTGCTCAACCGATCGCCTGCTGTGTTTATCGGCATGACGTATAGTTTGTTGCCCTACATGGTGCTGATTCTCTACGCCTCGTTAGAGAAGCTCGATCGCCGCTTTTTAGAAGCCGCCGCCGATTTAGGAGCCACTCCTCCTCAGGCATTTTGGAAAGTCACCGTGCCGCAAACCCTGCCCGGAATCGCCGCAGGTTCTCTACTCGTGTTTATCACCGGGCTAGGAGATTTTATCAATCCCGAACTGTTGGGCGGCACGTCGAGCATGACAGCAGCGCGACTGATCTATAACCAATTTTTAGGCGCAACTCAAAACTGGGGATTTGGATCAGCCCTGAGCATGGTGTTAATTTTGGCGGTTAGTTTAGCGATCGCGCTGCTCATCAAATATGGCGACAAAAATGCAAGCTCCCTCTAAAAGTCCCCTTCGCGTCTCTTGGCAAGCGCTATTTTCGGTGCTGATGTTTGGCTTCATGTACCTCCCGATTGTGGTACTGGGGTTTTATAGCTTTAACCAATCGCCCAACAGTGCTCAGTGGGGAGGCTTTACGCTGTCGTGGTATGTCAAATTTTTCAACGACAGCCGCATTCTCTCAGCGTTGTCAGATAGCTTAACGGTTGCATTCTGTGCGGTTGGCATTTCTGCAATCATTGGCACACTTATGGCAGTAGGATTAGCGCGTTATCGATTCCCTGGTAAGCAGTTATATCAGGGTGCATCTTACTTACCTCTGATCATTCCAGATATCGCGATCGCGGTTTCGACGTTAGTATTCCTCGCGGTGATCGCAGTGCCGTTAAGTTTGTGGACGATCGTTGCTGCCCATACTGTGTTTTGTTTATCCTACGTCGCGTTTGTCGTATCCACTCGCCTTGTCAATCTCAATCCTCATCTCGAAGAAGCCGCCCAAGATTTAGGCGCAACGCCCTATCAGTCATTAGTGAGGGTGCTGTTGCCAGAATTGATGCCCGCGATCGTCTCTGGTTGTCTCTTAGCATTTGTCCTCAGCATGGATGATTTTCTGATTTCCAGTTTTACTGCTGGCGGTGGGGCAACCACTCTTCCGATGGAGATTTTTAGCCGCATTCGTACCAGTGTCAAACCCGATATCAATGCTTTGAGTGTCGTTCTGATGGTTGCTTCTGGTGCAGTCGCCCTGATTGCAGAAACTATTCGCTATCGCAGTGAGAAAAAGCGCCTCCAGTAAGCGATCGAATCTGTGCAAAATAGAGTCAGTCTCACCGAGCCTGAGTTTATGATTGCCACAACCCTCTCTACCTCTCACCCGATTCAACCGCACCCCGATGATCGCTTTGCTATCACCTTTGCGCCTCTGCTGCTGCAAGAGGTCTATGACTTGGCAGATGATCCGGCGAGTGGCGCGATCGTGGTGATGAGCGGCATGGTTCGCAACAAAACCGACGGCAAGGCAGTCGAATCGCTAGAATATCAGGCGTATGAACCGATGGCGATGCGCGTCTTTCAGCAAATTGCGGCAGAGATTCGCAAAATGTGGGCAGACGTGAATCGTGTTGTGATTCATCATCGGGTAGGCAAATTGCAGATTGGCGAAATCAGCGTCTTGATTGCGGTGGGATGTCCCCATCGATCTGAGGCATTCGAGGCGTGTCAGTTTGCGATCGACACGCTCAAACACAATGCGCCTATCTGGAAAAAAGAACACTGGGAAGATGGCTCTAGTAGTTGGGTCTCGATCGGAGCCTGCGAACAACCCGATTGCTAAAAAGGGATAGCCTTATGAGAACTCTAATAGTTGCTCATTTGTTGCTGGATGATTCATAATGAGCCACTTGAAATTCGTAAATCTAAACGAATCTGCTGAATTTCGTCAGGTAAAGTCTTATCTCAATCGCAGCAGCCGCACAAACGTATCGCTAACCGTGTGATCGTTGGTGTCTGCCGCGTTTTGGATCAGGTCTTCTCGCAGTTGTTGGGCGGCATCTAAAGGCAGTAGCGTCGCCAACAGAAAATAAACGCCTCTGAACCGGGAATCGTTGATGTGTTGCTTCAGGCGTTTCTTTGCCTCTTTGCTTTCACCCAGAAAAGTTTGGACGATGAAGAACTCGGCAATCTTGTCGTGGCGAAAGAACCATTCTTTTTGGACTTCGCCCTTTGCATCTTGCCACTGTCGCCTCACCACCATTCGGTATTTCTCGTCTTCCATACACAGCAATTCGTTATAGAAGTCGTTTGCTGGAAGCGATTTTTCATCTGTCAACCAACGTTGATAGACGGCTTCAGAAAATTTCTTCAACGGAAAGTCATGCTTCTGGATGGTTTGATATTCGTCTGCCATCAATTTGTATTGCTGCTCTCGCAGGTTAAACAAATCGGGCTGAATTCCTCCGGCTAACATCCAGGCTGCCAGCGTTAGCTCCATTGGGTTCGAGAGAATTGCCTGGGCAGTCTTGCACTCTTCAGGCGAGAGGGACGTTTTGTCGCCCAACAGCGTTTTGAGAAAATTGTGGCAGGCTGGCTCGTAAGCGCCTGCTTGAATGATCGCACTCTTGGGCAAAAAAGGCTGACGCGAGGTGAGGTAGCGATCGATCTGCTCTAATCTCAACGGCTGAATCACATAAGTTTTGGCAGTGGAGGGCGGTGTCCATTCAAGGGGCTGGGTGGTCATGAGAATATTGCCCTTGAAGTGGCTCTCGACGAATTGGGTGATCTTGGCGCGGGTGTCGGGGTTGACTTCGTTGAGTCCATCGATGCAGATGTCTATGGCTCCGCTATAAATCAAGCTTTGCAAAAACTTGGGGTCTTTGATTTCGTCGCCGTGCAGCTTTTTTTGAATGGCTTCGATCACGCCTTCGGCGCATTTGGTAGCAGGGAGATAGACGACGATGCGTTTTGACTGGGTGAGCAAGTGCCGCAGAAACATGGTTTTACCTAAGCCAGAGTCGCCTTCGAGAATCTGTTGTCCTTGGATGCTGGGGAAAATGACGGTGATTGTTTGTAGGTCGTCGGTTCCCTTGAGGCTGACATCGGAGTTGGGGAAGTAAGCATCGGGAATGAAGTTTATGAGTCCTGCGTCGGAGAGGAAGGGGGTTTTGAATGGCTCGAAGAGTTTGTGTCTCAGGAAGGGAAGCCAGGTGAGGAGAAAGCTGACGTAGCCTAAGCCGATGATGTTGCGAACCCAGGGATTCCAGAAGAAGACGGCTTGAATCCAGGCGTATTTAGAGTAAAAGAGAATGAGGGCAAGCCAGAAAGCAATGTGCGCGAGAATGATCCGCCATGCGACAAAGACCCATTTCCAGCCTTCTAGATGGGTAATGACGGCTTGAATGGAGTCGGCTTCGTCGTATTTGCCAGATTTTAGGCGGCTGAAGTGACTTTGCAGCAAAACAATGTCGTTGGGTTGCCAAGTGACCATTTTAGTGACTCTAGCAATCTTATTGGCAAGGTCTCTCCGCAGGTCTGGCAGCTTTTCACTGGAGTTCCAGGCTTTCTCAAAAACTTCTAACGTTTGTTTGCCTGCATCGTGAGTCAGTTGAGCAGGAAGTTCTTTAGGCTTGCCTACCCACTGGAGCAAACGTTTTACGTCTTCGTCTCCGCCACCGAGAAAGTAGGTGTAGAAACGCCATTGATTAACAAGGGCATCCCCTTCATAGACAACATTCAGGACTGAAACAACGTTGTCTAAGCTCAACTTTTCTAACTTACTCAACGTCTCAGCCGCACTGCCACGCACATCAGAGTCTTGCGGCTTATCTTGGAGGATGTTGGCGATGTCTTTGATGTAGGGTTTGGCAGCGTCTCCCAGATTCCCCAACGCCACAGCCGCGCTTCCACGCACATCTTTGTCTTGCCTCTTATCTTGGAGGATGTTGAGGAGGTCTTTGATGTAGGGTTTGGCAGCGTCTCCCAGACTTCCCAACGCCTCAGCCACCCTGCCATTCACATAAGAGTCTTGCGGCTCATCTTGGAGGAAGTTGGCGATGTCTTTGATGTAGGGTTTGGCAGCGTCTCCCAGATTCACCAACGCCACAGCCACCCTGCCACGCACAGAAGAGTCTTGCGTCTTATCTTGGATGATATTGAGGAGGTCTTTGATGTAGGGTTTGGCAACGTCTCCCAGATTCCCCAACGCCACAGCCGCACTGCCACGCACATCATAGGCTTGCCTCTTATCTTGGATGAAGTTGAGGAGGTCGTTGATGTAGGGTTTGGCAGCGTCTCCCAGACTTGTCAACGCCACAGCCGCACTGCTACGCACAGTACGGTGTTGCGTCTTGTCTTGGAGGATGTTGAGGAGGTCTTTGATGTAGGGTTTGGCAGCGTCTCCCAGATTTCCCAATGCCTCAGCCGCACTGCTACGCACAGTAGGGTCTTGCGTCTTATCTTGGAGGATGTTGGCGATGTCTTTGACGTAGGGTTTGGCAGTGTCTCCCAGATTCACCAACGCCTTAGCCGCACTGCTACGCTCATAAGAGCCTTGCGTCTTATCTTGGATGAAGTTGAGGAGGTCTTTGATGTAGGGTTTGGCAGCGTCTCCCAGATTTCCCAATGCCTCAGCCGCACTGCCACGCCCATAAAAGTCATAAAAGCCTTGCGTCTTATCTTGGAGGATGTTGAGGAGGTCTTTGATGTAGGGTTTGGCAGCGTCTCCCAGACTTGTCAACGCCACAGCCGCACTGCCACGCACAGTAGGGTCTTGCGTCTTATCTTGGAGGATGTTGAGGAGGTCTTTGATGTAGGGTTTGGCAGCGTCTCCCAGATTTCCCAATGCCTCAGCCGCACTGCTACGCACAGTAGGGTGTTGCGTCTTATCTTGGAGGATGTTGAGGAGGTCTTTGATGTAGGGTTTGGCAGCGTCTCCCAGATTTCCCAATGCCTCAGCCGCACTGCCACGCACATCATCGGCTTGCCTCTTATCTTGGAGGATGTTGGCTACTTTTTTAGCAATCTCCTCTGGGTTTTTGAGAGCAACTTTCACGTCTTTTGAGTCGTATTTTGCTAACTGACCCAAAGCGTAACTTTGCACTCCAGGATAGCTGTCGTCTAAAGCCGCCAAAATGCCGTTGATATGCCAGGGCTGGAGCTTTGGTTTAGCTTCCTTGGCACTCACCCAACCTGTGAAGCAGAACAGGAGCAGAAGCGTGAGGCAAAGAAAGGGGAGTAGGGAGAAAAAAGGCTTACGGGAACGGTTGTGGAGACGATCGCTTCCTAAAGCAGAGCTAACGTTTCTTCCAGGCATACTTCCTCTAAAGCTTTGGGGGCACTAAGACAACAAACACGCCGCGAGAATCCTATTCCGCTTATTATCAGCGATATTTAACCACTCATCCGCCAACGATTCAGCTTGTCTGTTTGAGGAGCGAACACGTAGTGAAGCAGAGCTATCGCTTTGATTGTCCCGCTTTACAATAAGAGACGAGAAGCGATGACTTCGGTACACTTCACGATCGCTCCCTACCCCAAGCCCGACATGAACACCAAGTTAGTCAATCTAACCTACGAAGTTGAACTTCAGGCTGGAGAAAAGCTGACCTTACCCGATGAAGTCGCCGATCGCATTGGTGAAGGACGATGGCTGATTACCCTTGCACCGTTGACCAACGAACCTGCTTCAACGATCGCCCGTCGCCACGATGCTTTCTTAAACGGTTACGCACCCGAAGACGAAGGACTTTACGGTGACTATCCGACCGGGTGACTTCTGGATTGCCGAGCTACGAACAACAAATTTCGTGCTTTAAGCGCGACCATTTGAGTTCAGAACTGAAGACTCCGAGTTCAAAGCTCGATCGTTCGAGTTCAGACCTGAAAACTCCGAGTTCAAAGCTCGGTAGCTCTGCTCCACGAAGTGTTCGTTCCCCCTTTAAACAACAAATTTCGTGCTTTAAGCGCGACCATTTGAGTTCAGAACTGAAAGCTCCGAGTTCAAAGCTCGGTAGCTCTGCTCCACGAAGTGTTCGCTCCCCTTTTAAACAACAAATTTCTTGCTTTAGGGACGATCGTCCGAGTTCAAAGCTCGGTAGCTCCGCTTCACGAAGTGTTCGTTCTACCCCAGACTTCAAACATTCGCGTTCTGAAGTGGAAAGTTGATGTCAGTAAAACTTCCGTAGATTCAACTTCTTAGAAGTCAAGGCTTATGCTTTCCATTTATGGCGTATTGTCACAACTCTAGAAGCGCGATCGGGAGACAGGTTTGAAAGGCTCTGAAATCTCGGTCGGGGGTAAAAATAAAATCATTTCGGCGATGGGCAACGGCACAAATCAGAAAATCTGTATTGGAGCCTTGAATCCCATTGCGGCGACAGGTGTTGAAAAATTCGGCAGCGGTTTCGTAATCGTCGTGTGTCAACGTCAGATCTGGAAAGGCTAGGGGATAGTCGCGCAATCTAACAAATTGTTCGGCTGTGCGAAGCCCGGAAAGAATCTCTTGGCGAATGGCTCCAAAAATGCTCACCTCATCTTCAGCAATCAAGACGCGAAGTTGATTGACGATCGACGCATCAGGAGTATTACGACGCAGAGCCAGCGACCAAACGGAAGTGTCTACAATCACGCTCATGGCGCTTGGCGTTGAGCCTTGTAGTGGTAGGTATCGTCGTAGTCGATCGTCCCAAATAAATCCAAAATCTTGCGACGTTGGCGACGTTGAATATATTCGCGCAGAGCGTCTTCAATCACAGCTTCTAGATTCTGGTTGTCATTAATCTCTAGCGCTTCTCGGATCAAAGCTTCATCAAGATTTAGCGAGTGGGTCATGATCAAGGGTGATGGTATGACTCATTCATTTTGCCATGTCTAATTTGTTTGCTCTCTAAACGCAGGGCAAAAAACGCAGATCAGCCAAGAACTCGTTGTCGTGAGGAAGAGATTGCATCTCGCTCGCAGTCTGCGATCAACCCAACGTCTGTTTAGAAATAGCCCATCGGATCAACAGGTTCGCCGTTTTGCCTGACTTCAAAGTGCAGGTGAGGTCCTGTTGAAAGTCCCGTCGAGCCGACTGCGGCGATCGGCTGCCCCCGCTCGATCGCTTGCCCTTCAGAAACATACAGTCCGCTCGTGTGACCATAGAGAGTGGTAATGTTGTTGCCGTGGTCGATGATTACCGCATTGCCATAGCCGCCATACCATCCGGCAAAAATCACGACCCCTCGATCAGCAGATCGAATCGCGCTGCCATAGTCAGCACCAAAATCTACGCCAGAGTGAAAGCGCTGATAGCCCAAAATCGGGTGCATTCGCCAGCCAAACCCACTGGTGATCTCGCCATCACTGGGATAGCTCATTTGACCCGTGCCCAAGACAACGATGCCATTTTTGGCGCGTTCTTCGGCGACTCGTTTTTGAATCAGTGAGCCAATGCCTTGAGAATCTTGGGCGAGTTGTGCTTCGGCAGCTTCAAGGGCGCGGCGATCGGTCTTTAAGCGATCGACCACCTGATTTTGATAGGTTGCCTGAGCTTCAAACTCTGATTTTTGGGCTAAAAGCTCTTGAGTGATCAGCGCAATTTGATTTTTTTGCTGCTCAACTTGATTTTGTTGACGATCGAGACGATCAGCTTCCGATTTCAGATCGATGAGAATTTTGCGGTCGGTTTTATAGACTCGACCGAGCTGATAGCGCTGATCGAGAAAATCATTCAAACTCTGACTTTGCAGCAAGACTGCCCAACCGTGACTTTTTTGCTGACGCTGCAAAAAACGCAATCGAGACCCCGTTGCCGATTGTTTTTGGCGATAAGTGCGATCAGCAGAATCTAGAGCGATTTGCAGAATCTTAAGGTGCTGAGTGGCTTTTTGCAGCTTCGCCTCGTTTGCCTGAAGTTGTGCGGCAGTGACTTGAATCGTTTTGCGAATGCCCTTGAGATTGCTCTGAGCCGATCTTTCTAATTTTTGCACGTGATCGCGCTCTTTTTGCACCGCCGATCGCTGCTGTTCGATCTGCTGCTGCCGTTGCTTAAGCTCATCGAGAGAACCGCTCTCTTGAGAAAAAACCGGGTGAGCGAACCAAATTAGACCTACCACGCACCCAACTCCCACCAGAATTTGTATTCCAAATCTCAGTCGGACGGTTAAAGTTTTCGTTGTTTTGAGCAACCAAGCAAACATTCTCACACCAACGGCGCGGTCAAATCAGACCTCATTAGACCACAGATCCCAAAAGCGGCTCACAAATCAAAGGAGGATTGCACGGTTTAACTCGATCGCTGCCCAACTTGCAGAGCCGAAAAAGCACGTTCGCTCAACACCTGGTGTGCTGCCGTGGTCGGGTGAATTCCATCCCAAAATAAAAAGGTGTCGGATTGACGACAAAGATCAGGAGCCGAGAGGCAACCCGTTGTCACGTTAGTAAACCCAAACGTGGCTGGATGAGTTTCGGCTTCTCGATAGAGCGCCTCTGCGTCTAATGAAATAATGTGAACGTTTGCTCCAACTCCTTTGAGAGACTGAGCCAAGCTGAGATTGTGTGCCTGGGTGACGGCACTGAGCGAGCAAGAATTGCTCGTGTTGCGCGTAGATGGAAGTTGCCCCAAATCAGGTAAGTTGCCAACTAAGATTTTTTGAGCACCCACCTTTGAGAGAGACTCGATCGCCTGCATTAAATTTTTCACTACGATCGTCGAATTGGTTGCCCCTTGCAGATAATCATTTGCACCCGCCCAGACGACATAAAGCGCTTGCGGATCTGCCTGAGAGTGAGTTTTTGTGAAACTCTTCACCTGAGTTAACAATCCAGGAACGCCGTAAGAGCCATTTTCTCCACTGGTTGCCCCACCTGCCGCAACATTATGAGTGCGATCGAGGGCAATTGTCAGCTTAGAAGCGAGATGCTCAACCCAAACCGGACCGTTTGAATAGCGACCTTGAAAGTAAGGTGGGCTAGGAGGATAAGCTCCTCCAGTAGCATTGTAGATGGTGCCTGTGTCAGAGAGGCTATCGCCAAATACATAAAGCTGAGTGATGGGGCTGACTGTCTGAGGTTTGCTGTCAGAACTCGATAGCGACGTTGTAAACACGACCATAATAAATGTCAGAAGCGCTAAAGCGGCTGCAAAGATGAGTTTTATTTTCACAGTTCCAATCAGGGTTCGCTTAAATTAGTGGATCGCTCAATTCTTTAGGCTAGACCTCATGCGGGACGAAGCCAGCCACCCCTCAAACCAAAACCCCTTGAAACAATTGCGACTTCCAATGTAGCAAGCCATTTCGACGCGTTGAGTGCGTAAACCCGAACCTCTCAGGTCAAAGCTTCTCAAACAATATTTAGTCAGGCACCAAAATCTACTGACTTGATCGCCCGTTGATAGATTGCCCGTACATGAGGACCAAAGACAATCAGGTCATTCGTTTTGAGTGCCCAAGTCTGCTGCTTCTGCCCATTCACCAAAAGTCCGTTGGTGCTCGGTTTTCCATCTAAATTGCCATCGGTAATCGTGTAGGCATAGGTGCCATCTTCATGGTTCACTCGCCGCAGCACTGCATGATATCGAGACGCAAACTGCGATCGTAAACAAATATCGTTTTTGGGATCTCGTCCGATCGCGTAATGGTTGTTTTCTAGAACAATTTCGCGTTGTCCGGCATCATCTTCAACGATCAACAACGGCTGTGAGCATCCCACCGACTCAAACTCGTCAACCTCTTTAGACGGGGTTGAGTCTCCTTCTATCAGCGCTGAATCGTCATAGCCATCTCCACACCAGGTTGGCTTGGTAGTTGGCTGCCGCAGCGAGTTTAGCCCAAGCTGCTGAGACGCTAACAAGCGGGCTTGCCACGAAACCTGATCATCGGGTTGCAGAGAGAGGGCACGATCGTAGTTAGCGATCGCTTCGGTGTAGCGCTTTAGCTCAACCAAGGCATTGCCACGATTGCGCCAGGTCAAATAGCTTCCAGAGTTAAGCTGCAAGGCGCGGTTGTAGCTGGCGATCGCGTCTTCATAGTGACTCAGCCCATAGAGCAATGCGTTACCGCGATTTTGCCAAGCTCTGACGTGAGCATTATTAACTTGCAACGTCTGGTCATAGCATTTGAGCGCCGCTTCATAATCTCCTAGCCCATATTGCAGAGCATTGCCGCGATCGTGCCAAATTTCGTCAATCGATCCTTGGTTTGGCTCAGTTTCTAACGCGCGATCGTAACTCTCGATCGCTTCAGAATAGAAGCCCAAACTTTCTAGAGATAGCCCACGTTCATACCAGGCTTCCCAGAAGTCCGATCGCGCTTGTAAAACTTTGTTGTAGTGGGCGACCGCTTTCTCATGGTCTCCAGTGGCGGCACAGTCAAGCCCGTGGCGGAAGCATACGAGAGCATCACCTGTTAGGGGAAGACGATCGGTATCAAGCATGGCTGGATCTATATAAAAATTTCCCTAGCCTTGATTATTTTGAGCCTATCACAAGATGATTGAAGATAAAATGCAGACCTGAGGAAATTGCTGAGGTTTCATAGAAACTATATAAAATCAACAAGGTTTGTTCCGTGTATTCATCCTATTCATCAATCAGCAAGCCAGATCAGGACATCTTTTTTGGTTTTAACGCTAAATAACAAAACAATTTCTAGAGCGCTTCCAGCAAATTTTCTAGAAACCCTCAACCGTTGGTAGATAACTTGACGCGCCATTGGGAACGATCGTGTGATAGCCTCCCAAGGTTAGTCGATGAAAACACCGGGTTATGAAAAAACGAATTGAGCTTCTGGCTATAGGGCTGCTGTTAGGCTGGGCTGCTGCGGCTTCGGGGCTTTTTGCAGTTGGGCAACAAACCTTAAAAGCGTTGTCTAGTCCATCCACTCCATCAGTCGATCCACAGCCGTTAAGCCTCACACAGTCTCCCGGTATCGATGCTAAACCACTGACTGAGATGGCTTTGTCGCCGCCAGATCAGATCAACTTTCAACGGATTATGAAATATGCACGTGATCATGACTTGTCTCAGCGTCCAATAGGAAATGTAATGCAAGCGATCGCAGAACAGCTATTAGGTACTCCCTATCAGGAAAAGCTATTAGACTCCTCATCAACCGAAACGCTAACCCTATCACTTCAAAAACTTGATTGTGTATTGTTTATAGAAAGCGTATTAGCAATCACAAGAGGAATCATTAAACAAGATTATTCAACATCCACCTACATTCAGAACATTCAGGAACAACGATATATAAATGGCAAGTTGAATGGTTATTGCAGCCGATTGCACTACTTCTCAGAATGGCTTGTTGAGAATCAAAAACGAAACATTGTAAAAAGCCTCACCGCAGAGTTAGATGGCGTTCCGCTCAACAAGACCTTAAATTTTATGAGCACTCACTGGCAAACTTATCCACAACTTGCCCACAGTGAAGCCAATCGTCACTGCATTTCTAAAATGGAGTCAACCTTAGACAACGCCAGCATTCGCTATATTCCCACCAACCAAATTCCGAGTAAATTTGCCGCTTTAAAGTCAGGAGATGTGATCGCGATCGCGACTAAAGTCCCCGGGTTAGATGTGACTCACACCGGATTGGTTTATCGCAGTCAAAACGGAGACATCGGTTTGATCCATTCTGCTCCAGTAAGAGGCGTGATGATCTCCCCCAATCTTCAACGCTACGTTGAGAGACTAGACGATGCGATCGGAATTCTAGTGGCTCGTCCCGTCGATCCGCGCACACCCTAATTGACCCGTTCGCTCACGGTTGCTTTGCTCGATCTCTCCCCATTCACCGACAGCTCTACCGGAGATGTTTGCACTACTCCCCACTGATTCGACAGCCGTTGTAAAAGGGCTTCTTGCTCTGACCGAAATTCCTCTAGATTGGCGCTGCCACCATTCATCACCACAAACCAAACGACTCCTTTTTTGGTCGTCGGCAATGCCCCCCCTAAGGCACTGACTGCATCTAAGCTGCCTGACTTGGTGACTGTCAACGCCGGAATTTTGCGCGCATCCAAAACTCCCGTATCTTGCCCAACTACAGTAAAGATATCGGCAACTGTGAGCTTAGAGGCTTCAAGAAACCGCTCGATCGCCAAAAACATCGCGCAGACCGCGCGGGGAGAGATCCGATTTTCGGCGGCTAACCCCGACCCATTGACCAGCACCACTTCTGACTGAGGAACGCCTGCCGCTTGAGCCGCTTTAAACGAGACAACTTTTGCCCCGCCCACCGTGCTAGCAATAATTTCTGCCATCACGTTATTGCTGTAACGATTCATTTTTTTGAGCAGTTCAGCGAGGGGCAGCGATCGATGGCGCACCAGCAGCTTGACATTAGCAGGAGCCGCATTTGCAGCTTTGACAGACCCCATAATAGTCACCTGCGGACGAGGAGTTCCAGGTGGCAAGGTGAGATATTGGGCTTTGGCTTCTTCAGTCCAAGTAGCTGCATTAAATGCCTGTTTGAGCAACATACCTGACTTTTGTGGGTCTACCTCAAAGTTCATATAAAATCTGCCCACAACAATGACGTTGCCCGTCACTTTGCGAATTTGTAGCTGATTGAGCAGATTACCGACAGCGATCGCGTCTTCCCACACAAATAACGGATCACTGCCGCCCTGAATAATCAGATCTCCTTTGAGAATGCCGTTCTCGATCGCTCCTGTTGATCCAATTTCGCTCACAAACCGATGGTCAACTCCAAAGGTTTGCAGCGCAACTAAAGAAGTTGCGACTTTAGTGAGCGATGCTGCCGAGAGGGGCGTTGTGCCCTGATGGTTGGCTAACAGCGTGGTGCCTGACTGCATCCACACGCCTTGCGATTTTTCAGAAAATCCCTGACTCGCTAATTTTTTGAGATATTGCTGAACCGCGCTAGTCGTCGCCGCATCGGGTGAAGTCGGCGCAGCAAGCACAAACGGACTTTGACTGGACGGCAAAGAGGCAGGTGAGGAAATCACTTGAGGCGCGATCGATTTAGACGCTTCAGCCGTGCAGCCAGTTGTCAACCCTAGAATGAGCAACGCAAGCGGAAAGGGACGAGATTTAAGCATGAGTTTGAGAAGAACTGCCACAACATCACAGCGTTTCTCAGGATATGCTAAGCGATCGTCCGTAACCCAATCACATTTCTTACAAATTTTTTAGATCATTTGTTCTAATTACACATGATTAGAGACGTTCCGGTGGAACGTCTCTACCAGGGCGCTCATTTTTTATCGGGGAACTATGCGTTCGCGACATCCTACACCAGGGTTAAATAAAGATGCAAGCTCAGCTTCAGAAATCTGATCGAGAGCGCTGTCTAAGTCACCTTCTGTAACCTGATAACCGCGTTCAGAGGCAATTTGAATAAACGCTTTAGGATCGTTCATAGCTTGTAATCTTGATTGCAGAGCCTGATCTTTCTTAACAGCTTTAAAGAATTCGGCGGCACGATGTTGAGACATGATTTCATCCCTCATTTGTAATGATAATGAGAGCTAAACATAGACGCTCTTTTTGCAGATGCATCGATGAAGTTAGCTCTTCCAACTTTTGTGCAAAATGTGTTTTAAACTCCTTATCTTTAAGATTAGAAGCAACCTCGAAGATTGTGAGAGATTCGATAGCAAAGTTTACTAATATATGAACAATAATTACAGTGATAACATTGTTAGCAGGGTGGATACTGAACTCAAGCTCACCAGCTTGATGCCACACTCTTAGATTGGGTTAGCATCTTTTAATTTTCTGAGAAGGTTTAGTCTCGTTACTCATTCATAAAAGAAATTTGTTCAGTGAAGCAACCAATGTTTAGGGTGAGCCGTCAAAGACCATTATCCATTAGCTTTAAATCCACAGGACAATTTATGCGATCGCGATGGGTTGGATTAATCGGTAGTTTTGGAGCCAGCATTTGCCTCAGTGCCTTGCCTGCTTACGCTCAAGTTTCAGAGACGCAAGTCGGGAAAATGGTCGAAGCGCTGCGGCAGGCAGCCCCCAAAACGGTGCCCAAAAATGATGGTCTTTATAGCGAATGGCAGGTGAAGCCAGACACACTTTCTCGATGGTCAAAGCGATGCACAGGTCGCGAGCTTTCACCAACCGAGTTTGAAGCCAGCCCGACAACCGCACGATCGATCGTCACTTGCGCCATTCGCGATGCCCTACGTGATGAATACCGCGCCAGTGGTAATAACGAATTTATGGCGGTGCGGCGAGTCGCGGCTTGGTGGATGACAGGCGATGCCACCAGCTATAGCAAACCGGCGACTGCGCCCTATGTTGAGGAAGTCGTCAGTCTTTATAAATGGCGAACTCCAACCGCTGCAACCAAACCCGCCCCTGGGACGAATAGCAATCAGACCCCGATCTTCGATCGTTATATGCAAGCGGGTTCTGCTGCCGATCAGCAAAAAGATGCAGCAACCGCATTACTCTATTTCTCACGGGCATTAGATGAGCGCCCAAATGATCCGTTTGCAATTAAGGCAATGCGAAATGCTCAGGCATCGGTCGAGCGATCGCGGGCAGGTGCTTCTAAACCGTCTCCCAAACCCTCAGCCGAACAACCCTCGTCTAAACCTTAACCGATCGTGATTAAACAACTTTTTCAATGGGTCATGGTTGGAGCAATGGTGGCATATGCCCCGATCGCGTCTGCCGTCGAATGGACAAAAATTTCTGAGAATTCTGTGAATGACAAGTTCTTTGTCGATGCAGGTTCGATTCAGCGCAATGGCTCAAGCGTCTGGTATTGGGAATATCGTGAGTTTCCCAAACCAAACAACGCCTTTTTAGACACTAAAGTTGATCAGCCGTTACATGGTGCCGTGATTCGCTGGTCGGTAGACTGCACAGTTAAATCACAGCGCATGAGAAAGGTCAATGCTTACACCAAAAACAGGAAGCTGATTCAAAAGTTTGAGTATGGCGATCGCGGAATGCTCTCTCAGCCAAAGCCCGGAAGCAGTGCCTACGCTGTCGTAGACTATGTTTGCACCCCCAAAGATGAGGCAAAGCCTGAGCCTAAATAGATGGATCGTGATTCCGAAGTAAGCTGGGCGTTGCTGAAGTGATCTATGAAACACAGATTTTGCCCTCACCCTAGCCCTCTCCCGCAGGAGAGGGAACAAGATTTCTAGCGCTCCTCCCCTGCGGGAGAGGGGCTGGGGGTGAGGGCAATTCATATCTGCATTCAGCAACGCCCTAATTATTTATTGGAGCGAAGTTGGTCAAGCTTTCATTGGTGAAGTATCCGAACTGCCTGGTTGTGTGGCAAATGGCGAAGCGTACCAGGAAGCCGTGCAAAATGTCGAAGTTGTCATTCAGCAATGGATCGAAACTGCACAAGACTTAGGGCGACCCATCTCAGAACCTAGAGGGCAGCTACTGTTTGCTTAAGCTCGTTCGATCGTGGTTCCATGAGCAGTCAAGCAAAAATGAGAGGAAGGTTTCTACTGATTCGCCTCGATCGGCTTACCATCCAGTGAGTTTCTGCAGATTCAGCCGCTTTAGAGCGATCAATGGGAACTTTTTACCAATTTGCCTAATTTGAAATGATACCCAGAGGCTTTCTCTCTAAAAAGAAGTTGTGCTGCTTGGGTTATTGGCTAGGTGGTATTAAGAAATTATTTGTTTGAGTTCAGGGTTTCAAAGTGTCGTTATTGGTGCGACGTTTTTCAACCAGTGGTGAGGCGATTGCACAGCAAGCTTGAGTGTTTATATTATTTGCTACCGCAACTCATAGCCTTCGTTATATTCCACTAGCTCCAAGAACGTACTATCAGGATCTTTGACATAGATGCGGTATTTTGTCTCTGGGGCATCTTCAACAAAGTATTCAATTCCGTTTGCCTCCAGTAACGCCATCATTTTTCTGCCATCTTCAATCACAAAACCAACGTGGTCAATGTTGCCCGTGTTAAGTGGAATTAATTGAGCCGCGTTAGGTCTTTCATATAATGAGATGTAAAATTGGTGGTTGCCAAAGTGAATCCAACGCAGATCGTTCGACTTCTCTTGGGCGCGGATAAACCAATTAGGGAAGAGAGTTTGATAGAACTGCAGCGTTATTTCTAAGTTTTGACAAGCCTTATTGATATGCTCAATTCGATAGAAGTTCATTGGGTAATGTTCTAGACATGGGGACAAGGGGGAAGGAAAATTAAAGCAGTTCAGTCAAGTTAACCGACTCGAAAACTACTGCAATAGTACTTGAACCCGTTCATCGTCAAACCTGGAAAGACTGCTGAAGGAAAACAACGTTACAAATGTCGGACTTCTGAGTGTAGTCATCATAGTTTTGGATTGGAATACAGTTACCGGGGTGACTTGCCACAAGTGAAGCAACACATTTGCGATAAGGGCACTGAAGGGGAGTGGTGTGATACAGCTCGTGTGCTCAAGATTAGTCCAACGACAGGAATTGAAGCCTTAAAAAAGTCGTCATCTTGAACATGTCAATCACTCACTATTGGAACCACTCAAGCCGACGGCTGTGACAATGGTCAAACATGTCTAAGAAGCGGAGGTAGATGAGATGTGGGGCTTTTTGTTCAATTTCTCCAAGCCCAAATGGCTCCATGACATTGGACGGGCAGTTTGACTTTATTAATCCCCATGTCTAAAACACTACCGTTCATCGATCACTCTAGAAATTTTGAATACCGTGTTTTTTCTTGGCATTCAGTAAAAGCTTCTTGTTTTCCCATCTCATCTGAGGTTTACCACTACTCGTATAATAACAGCTCTATAAAAACTTAGCGTGGGGATCACTCTGTAGGAAGGTGATCCCCAGAATGCACGAACTTAAAATCATCTAAACAGCAGACGAAATTGGCATAAATACCAACCATAATAATAGAGATAAATAACGCTCAAGCCAAAGCAGAGGCAACTCACTTAGTAGCTTTAGATACCTTTCTCTTGTAGTTCGTAGGCGCATGAGTTTCTTGCCAGGTTTTAGTTTAGTCAGTCAAAGTTTGATACGATAGAGGGCTTTAAAATGCAGACAGTTCAAAGTGTTCGGTGTCCCAACTGTGGCAGTCACGCCGAGCGACATTATTTAGAGCGCGATCAACTCACCCGGACTCAATGCCCAACGTGCGATTATCTGATGGTTATGTGTTCAGAGACTGGCAAAGTTATCGAAGCTTACGCACCTGGCATTTATGCTCGACGCTAACCATTATAAATAGCGATCGAAGCGCAAAGCGCCTGTGAAGGAGGGTATAACTTTTAGCCGTTAGGGCTTACCTTCCCTGCATCTCGAATGTCGATCGCGGCTTACAGTCCGGTCAAGCATTGCGCCGCAATTCTGACCTAGCGCTGATGTGAGCGTCTATTAGGTAGCAAACTTCCGCCCCAAAAAGGCATCCTGAACAGATCTCGCCAGACCGAAAGAGTGGGTCAAGTTGTTAGAAAATCTTCCCGTTTGCCCTACCTTGATAGTCTGGTGAGTTTTTTTAACGCTCTCGGCTTGTTGAACTGAGAGTCATCACACATAATCGCAAAGGGAGGTTGGTCACTCTACTTGAGATAATGACCTTCAACCTTGCAAAGATGCCGGAGCGATGCCCAATGATTTTGCAGCGATTGAAAGGAATTTTAAGGAGGCAAACCGTTCGGCAGTGTGTGTCTGGAGCGATCGCTCTGTGTCTCAGCCTTCTGCTGACGGGATGTCAGCCCTCGGTTCGATCGTCCCCAGTAACCCAACTAACGCTTTGGCAAGGAGTTAATCCTCCTCCTAATCGCGACGTTCTGCAAAAGCTGGTTGATAAATTTAACCAGCAGCACTCTGATATTCAGGTTGAGTCGCTCTATGTGGGGCAGGGCGATCAGCAGATGCCTAAAATTCTCTCAGCCGTGGTGGGCAATGCTGCCCCTGATATGTTGTGGTATGCGCCGATGTTGACCGGGCAACTCGTCGAACTGAATGCCTTGCGATCGTTAGACGAATTTCTCTCCGCTTCGCCCCTCAAGGCACAACTCGATCCTGCCCTTTTCGACACGATGACCTATGAAGGACAGGTTTGGTCAATTCCCTTCGGCACCAATAACGTCGGAATTTTTTATCGTCCCAGTCTCTTCAAGGCGGCTGGAATTACTGAACTCCCCAAAACTTGGGAAGACTTTCGGCAAGTGGCAAAGCGGCTGAGCCGTGATCTTGACGGAGACGGACGGGTAGACACCCACGGGATTTTGCTGCCACTCGGCAAAGGTGAATGGAGCGTGTTTACATGGCTGCCGTTTATGTGGAGCGGTGGCGGCGAATTGATTAACCCACCCAACGCAGGAACCGAAGCGTTAAGCGTTGTCAACGAGGGAGCGATCGCGGCTCTGCAACTCTGGCAAGATTTGATGCATGATGGGTCAGCAATTCTGTCTCAGCCAGAACGAGGCTATGAACTCGACGGCTTTCTTGCTGGGAAGGTAGCAATGCAACTATCAGGTCCGTGGACGTTGGGACAATTGCAATCGACTAAAGTCGATTTTGGAGTGCTACCGATTCCGATGGGGACGAAATCAGCCACTGCGATCGGCGGTGAAAATTTGTTTCTATTTCGCTCGACTCCAGAGCGAGAACGAGCCGCGTTTACGTTTGCAGAGTATGTGATGAGTGACAAGTTTCAAACCGAGTGGGCGATCGGAACGGGCTATTTACCCATCAATCTCAAATCTCGTGAAAACCCTGATTATCTGAAGTTCAAAGCTCAACAGCCTGCGGTCGATGTGTTTTTGCAACAGGCAAAATATGGACGATCGCGCCCCATTTTTCCCGGATACAATCGCATCTCAGACAATTTGGGACGCGCGATCGAGGCGACATTGCTCGATCGGAGTTCTCCAACAGAGGCTTTAAAAGCCTCTCAGCAGCGACTTGATCTCATCTTCAAATAGTCGTTATCTTTGCGTAAACAGAGTTAGTCCCCAGCGCTTTAATTGCCCACATAGTCCAATATTGTCTGTCTGTAGCAGTCGTTGCAACTTTTTAAGACGGTAAACTAAGCCAGGTCATACAAAGTCTTAAACCAAGCCACAAATTTTTCAGCATGAGGATGCTTTGGATCCAAAATGCGTTCCATAATTGCTTGATGGAGTTGTCGTCCTGGAGGATGCTGCCAAGCCAACCAAGTATAAATACTGGCTTTGTCAAAGTGAGGGTCGGTAAACATTGCACCCTTACTTTTTGCCTCTTGAGTTACTTCCTGGGCAAACTGCCAGATGACTTCATTTCTTATTGGAATCATGCATGTCAAGAAGGTTTCTAACATGCCGCACGTCCTGTTATCAGGCATCATCCAAATTCCAAACTTAATTCCACTAGAGGCGACATGGATCAAACCTTGTTCTGGCAAAGTTTCTGGGAGATCAGGAATACTCTTTAAACTAGCACCTCTGATGCTTTTCCAGCGACCTAAAGGATTATCATCTGCATCAATCATTATTCCGAGCACAGAAAGCCCAGAGGCTTTTAGTCGAGTCGATATCTCATCTGGAGCGACTAAATTTTGATAGCCGCCATAATCACAAATATGTACAACTGGGCTTTTCTGACGTACCCAATTTACACCATTAGCTTCAATTAGCTGTGGTATTACGCGAACATCTTGCTTGCCTTCTACAAGAAGAACTTTTTCATAAATGTAAGCCATACTCTACCGCACCTCAATTCCTCGTTCAGCGGCGATTACGACTTGCCGTTCGGTAAAGACAATACTACTGGGTTTACCTTTCTCAATTCTTTGAATTGTAATTCCTTCTTCACTAGGGCTTTCAGTACTTGCAATTGCTGCTAGGCTTGTCCAACAGTCACTGTTGTGAGTTGTAGCAAAAACTTGAACATTAAGCCTATTAGCTGTTTTCCAGATTAATTTCCACATATCAGACATTGCGCTAAAGTGAAGCCCAGTATCAATTTCATCAACAAGTAAAACACCATTTCTGGCGTTAACAATCGCCAATGTGAGTCCTAACATTCGCCATATTCCATCTCCCATACTGCCGATTGGGATACGTTGATCGCCATTGGCAAGTCGAACAACGAATCCGCTACGCGAACCACTATATCTGGACTTCTCAGAACCGACTGAAGCAATACGTTCAATATCCTTCTCAATTGTCTGGAGCGCTTCTGTAACAAGAGCTTCCTCCGGTGTAAGAACAACCTGATCAAACAACTCAATCATCTTTTCGCTTGTTAAAGAAGAAGACGTTACAAATTGTGTTCTTGCTGCTGGATTTTTAAAGTCTCTACGAACACGTCTCACATAATCGAGCGGCAACCCTTCTTTAGAGGATAACGGTAGTTTGACATTCTCATTTTCTTGTCCCAGCCACTCAATAGCCAACACAAAATCTCGTAGGTCTTCAAACAAACTAAGTTGTCCTGTGTGTTCTACGGATACAGTTATCTTCTCTTCATCTTTATGATTGCTACCAAATATTGAAAACTTGCTGCCTATGTCAATTTCGTGACCATAAAAGAGGTGGCGAATATCTAGCTCACGGCTAATACCACGTTCGTCATTGATAACGTATTCACCTCGACCGCTCATTACTTCTCTTAGTGATTCTAAATTAGCTTGAGAAGTCAGAAGTTGAACTGCTTCTAAAATTGATGTTTTACCGCTATTGTTAGTACCAACAAGCAAGTTTAATTTACCAAGCTGCTGAAGCTCGAATGTCTTGAAACAACGAAAATTTTCAATTTTTAGTGTCCTCAGCATAATTTGACGATATTGTACAAGTTATGGTGTGTGGTACTAGGATAAGCGATATTGTAACTTCTCAACGCATTATCACCCAGTATCAAAGAAATGCTGTAATGCACCAAGAAGAATAACAATATTGATGCAGGGGATTGTACGGGCAGCAATAGAAAAATCTACCATATGGCGCAACGTTGTTGAAGACACTGCAAGCGCAGCCTAGATCGGATAAGCGATCGTCACTCCAGATCCGCCATCTTCGGGAGGAGCCAATTCAAACCGCTGAATGCGAGGATGCTGCTGCAAAAATGCGTGAACGCCTTGCCGCAGTTTTCCTGTCCCGTGACCGTGAATAATCCAAATTGCCCCACCGACTTCGGAAATGGCTCGATCGAGCAAAATTTCGGCATCTGCCACGCGACTGCCGCGAATATCAACGGTGTTGCGCGACGTGCGAATGACTGGAGCAGGAGACGGCGGAGTTTTGTCCTCAGAACGACGATCGTCCGGTTTGCGTTCTCGCTTAGCAGGTTTTTCGCCCGTCAAAGACTCAACATCCTGCATCGGAACGGTCATCTTCATCAATCCAAATCGCACGACGAGTTCTTCATCATCCGAGACACCAATCACCTCGGCAGTTTGCCCCAGTCGAGGAATGCGGACTTTATCGCCCACCTGCGGACGAAAACCCGGTTTCGGTTTTGCAGGCTGACGAGACGGAAGCTGCTTCTCTGCAATGCGGTTTAAGGCATCGGTGGCTTGCTGGGCATCTTGAGCCGTGACATTGCCCTTTTGCAATTGGCGAATCACTGTCGCGATTTCGGCTTTTGCTTGGGCGATCGCCTCCTGAACAGCTTTTTCTTGCGCTTGTTGCAGCGATCGTTCCCGTTCCTGTAAATTGGCGGCTTTGTCGGAGACTTCTCGATACAATTGCTCGGCACTCTCCAGAATTTTTGCTGCTTCTTGAGCTTTGGTTTCCTGTCGTCGCCGCTGCGATTCAAGTCCGGCAATTACCTGGTTGACATCTTCAGACGCACCGCCCACCTGTTCTTGAGCGCGTTGAACCACCTCTTCGTTGAGTCCGAGGCGACGCGCGATCGTCAGTGCATTCGATCGTCCGGGAATGCCCCACAGCAATCGATAAGTGGGAGACAACGAAACATCATCAAACTCAACCGAGGCATTTTCAAAGCGATCGTCTTCATACTTCAGCGCTTTGAGTTCGCCAAAGTGAGTGGTCGCGATCGTCAACGCCGCATGGTCGGCAAGATATTTGAGGAGCGCGATCGCCAAGGCGCTGCCTTCCGTCGGATCGGTTCCGGCTCCGACTTCATCTAATAAAACAAGAGAATTCGAGACAAATTGTGAATCAGAATCCTCTGACTGCGTTAAGTCCGGAGTGACGCTCAGCGCATCCAGAATGCGACTGATTCGCCGAATGTGACCCGAAAATGTGGAAAGGCTTTGCTCTAGAGATTGTTCGTCGCCAATATCGGCAAGAATTTGGTCAAACCAGGGTAACTCTACAGGCTCACGAGCCGGGATAAACAATCCGACCTTTGCCATCAAAATCGCTAACGCAAACGTTTTGAGCGTGACGGTTTTTCCACCTGTGTTAGGACCTGTGATCGCTACCACTTTAATATAAGGCTGAATCAAAAGGTCGATTGGAACCACCGATCGACCCTGTTCGTGGCGCTGTTGCCAAACCAAGAGCGGATGACGAAGCTGTCGCAGGGTGACGGTTTCCAAAGTATCAGGTTCTGTCGCAACGTAGTTGATGAACCGAGGCGGATTGGCTCCCAGCCAGAGGCTATAGCGCGATCGAGCCGTTGCTAGATCCAACGTGGTGCAGATCACGAGCAGTCTTTCTAGATCGTCGATGACTCCAGACACCTGCTCGGTCAAGACCCGTCGAACGGCTTCTTCCTCAACTTGTTCTTGGCGCTGTAATTGTCGAAGCTGATTGTTAAACTGCACCGTCGAGTTTGGCTCAATATAAAGCGTCGCCCCACTCATCGACGTATCGTGAACGATGCCCGGAACAGCATCTTTTTGCGGCGCTTTGACCGGAACGACATATCGCCCGTCTCGCTGCGTAATCAGTTGCTCTTGCATCGCGTTTGCCTGACGCTGCATCAATCGCTGCAAGACATCATAGACACGATCGCGCAGTTGCTTTTGCTTTGCCCGAATCTCAGCCAGTTTAGGACTCGCCCGCTCACTCACCTTGCCATCATCGTTAATGCAGCGATAAATCTCTTGCTCAAGTTCAGGATAGGTGCGCAGCTCAGACACAAGGGCACTCAAGACGGGAATCTCGTCCTGGTTGTCGATCGTGCGTCGTAGCGTTCTAGCACCAGATAAGGTTTTGGCGATCGCTAGCAGTTCGGCTCCTGACAAAATGCCTTGCAGGGCAGCCCGTTCGAGCGCTTCGCCAATGTCGTCAATGCCATCAAAGCGCAACCCACTAGGCAGACGGCTCTCTAAACTGTAGACTTCTTGAGTTTGAGCCAATAGCGTCAGAGTCTCTTCTTGACGAGCCGGAATTTTGAGCCGACGAGCAGCGATCGCACCGAGTTTGGTTGCAGCAAATGTCGCTAAGTGCTGACAAAGGCGCGACCACTCCAATAGTTCTAAAGTCTCCGCTTGAATCAAAGCTTGAAATCGGTAAAGGCTACTCATCCCATTCTAGAAGGATGAGAGGGGAAGAATGGGGAACGAATCAGACGATGGAGAGATCTAATTTTTTAAGTAGTAACTTCTGCTAAAAGGTATCTTTGTATTTTTGGTAAATTAAACTATAATTATTAGAATAGAGATTCGTCGTTTTTGGGTTGCTACTGTGTTTACTACTCTTTCTCCTTCAAAGATTGGCTTGCCTCGTGATTTGTTTGGCGCGATCGCAGACCTCAAGCGCGAACTCAACGCGGTAGTATTGGCACACTACTACCAAGATCCCGATATTCAAGACATTTCCGATTATTTGGGCGATTCTTTAGGACTGTCGCAACAAGCCGCGAAGACTGAGGCAGACGTGATTGTCTTCGCAGGCGTGCATTTCATGGCAGAAACGGCAAAGATTCTCAATCCAAATAAACTGGTGTTGCTGCCAGATTTAGAGGCAGGCTGCTCTCTAGCAGATAGCTGTCCACCCGATGCGTTTGCTCAATTTAAGGCAAGCCACCCCGATCATTTGGTAATTTCTTACATAAACTGTACGGCAGACATCAAAGCCATGAGCGACATCATTTGCACCAGCGCGAATGCTGTGTCGATCGTGCGTCAAATTCCTGCCGATCAGCCGATTATTTTTGCGCCCGATCGCAACCTCGGCAAATATGTGATGGAGCAAACGGGTCGAGAAATGGTGCTCTGGCAAGGAAGCTGCATGGTGCACGAAACTTTTTCTGAGAAGAAACTGGTGCAACTTAAAGTGCAGCATCCCAACGCGGAGGTGATTGCCCACCCAGAATGTGAACCTGCGGTGTTGCGTCACGCCAACTACATTGGTTCTACAACGGCTTTGCTGAACTATTGCCAGAAGAGCGTGAGCGAGTCTTTTATTGTAGCAACCGAAGCAGGAATTCTTCATCAGATGGAGAAGGCTGCTCCAGATAAGCAGTTCATCCCCGCTCCACCGATGCAAAACTGTGCGTGCAACGAGTGCCCCCACATGCGGCTCAACACATTGGAGAAGCTTTATCTAGCAATGAAGACTCGATCGCCAGAAATCACATTACCCGAAGCCACTCGTCTCGCTGCCCTGCGTCCGATTCAGCGAATGCTAGACATGAGCGTTTAATATCCGCTTAACGAACTCTCACAAACCCTGCCTTCGCGATCGCATCCTGTCCTTGATCTGACAGCAGCAAATTCGCATAGGCTTCTCCTGCCTGTTGTTCAGTGCCCCCGTTTTGCTTCACCACCACGAATAGATTGCGGGTGATTGGGTAGCTGCCATTTTGAAACGCCTGAATGTTGAGCTGATTGCGTTGAGTCGGGCAATTTGTCACTAAAGGCTCTTGATAAGGAGTCACAAACTGACCCGGCAATCGCCCGATCGCCAACGGCTTAACGGTGCATTGAGGCACCACTTCAGGCGCAGACGCAAAATAGATTCCTCCAGGCGTATTGGCGAGTTTTTGCAGCGCTTGAGTCGTTGTCGAAATAATTTGCACGTTGCCCCCTGGCTGCTGTCCCGCTAAAACGGTTTCGCCAAACACACTCTGGACACTAGATGCTCGAAATAGCGGCACGATCGGCACATCAGACCCGCCGACTTCTTGCCAATTTTTGGTTTGACCGCTGTAAATGGCTTTCAACTGGTCGATCGTTAACCCTGAAATCTTGAGATCGGGATTAACCACTACGGCTAATCCATCGATCGCCACGGCAATCTGCTTGAGACTAAACCCTCGCTGCTGCGCCTGTTGATATTCTTGATCTGAGACCGGACGCGACGACTGAGCAAAAGCAATTTGCCCGTCTAACAGCATCTTGATGCCAGCACCCGAACTAGGTGGACTTCCGATCGGCTCGACATAGCGCAATCGAAACTCTGGGCGAGCCGCTTGTAGAGCCGAGTCAACCGACAGCCGAATCGTTGCCCAAGACGTGCTTCCACCATAGCTAAACAGCCCAGGCGGGAGAGGTTGAACTTGAGTAAAATTCGCTGCCCCTGCTGATTGGGGTTGACTTGACGGATTCGATTGGGGTTGACTTGATGAATTCGACAAAGGAGCCGCGCTATTTTGCGGATTGGGCAAACCAACCTTAGTCGCATCAAAACCAGAGCGCTGAGTAAACCACCAAAAACCACCCCCTAACAAACCAGCCGTCACCAATAGCGAAAGAATCAAAGCAGGCGTTTCATTTTTTTGAGACATACAAAGAATTCTCACCGTTGAACCGGAACAAAGTCGAAGCCTGAACCAAATCGATCGCCCCGCGACACCTTCACAAGCTGAATTCCCACGTTGCGATCGCCCGATGGCAAAAATCGTACCGGATCTGCCGCACCCGTCGCCGAAAAATCTGGAGACAAAAGCGCTTGCTGGACACCCGATCGAGTCGGGTCACGCTGAAGGGCTGTTGCCAATGCTTGCACTGCATCATAAGAAATCGCTGTCCGCCAGTTGACATCGCCGCCCCACAGCGATCGAGACTTGCTTGCAAAGACAGAACCGGGCTTGCCATTAATATGCCACGGCACTGAAATCACCATATCGAGGGCTTGCTGTCCGCCGACCTCTAGCGTTTTGGGCGCATAGACATCATCTCCTGCCAACAGACTCATGCGATGCTGATTAACCTGAACGACCTGAAGCGCCCTGTCAAGCGTGCCCGTATTGGGTGCCAGCATCAGCGCCTTTACCCCTTGTTTAAGCGATTGATCAACTGCCCTCGCCGCACTGAAGTCAGAAGCCGATAGATCATATTCGCCAGATACCTGTCCCCCAGCCAGGGCGATCGCTCGGCTAAATTCCGATTTGAGCGATTGACTATAGGCACTTTGAGAATTGAAAAACACCGCCACGTTCTTCTGCTGTAAAGTTTTGACGGTGTAATCTGCCAAAGCACCTGCCGCGATGTAGTCACTCGGCACCGTGCGAAAAATATATTTCCCGAAGCCAGAGAGTTTGACAGTGGTGCTAATTGGAGAGATGCACACGAGTCCGGCTGGATTGTAGACACTGGCGGCAGCGAGGGTGACATCGCTAGCATAGTGTCCCACGACTCCTAATACTTCGGGCTTTTGCACCAGCGTAGTCGCCAGTTGTTGAGCGATCTCAGGATTGTTGTCATCACTGACGATCGCCACCTTCAACGGCACCCCTTTAACGCCTCCTGCCTGATTCACCTCGCTCTGCGCCTGAGCCACCCCACGCAAAATCTCTAAACTGCCATTCGGGTCAGCGCTCACCGGAACGGCAACGGCGATCGTATAGGATTTGTTGGCTCCAATTCGGGCGTTGTTGAGATAGATCAACGTTTCGGGCGAATTGCGAGACGTTTTTAGCGCCGACTCAAACTGGGTTATGGCTTGACTATATTGTTGAGACACCATTGCTGCTGCTCCTGCCTGCTTTGCCTGAGCAAATGCGGGGTTGTCAGTCCTACTTTCTACCGGAACTAAAATTCGTTCACCTTGACTGAAGCGATCGCCCGTCGAGCCAAGCTGGCTAGTGATTGAAGTGGTAGATGGAATCGGGGGTCGGGGCATCAACAGCCAGAAACCCGCTCCCAGCAATCCAGCCGTGATTAGAAGCGAAAGAACAAGAACCGGAGTTTCGTTTTTCTGAGACATAAGCAGAGAGGTAGCAACCTACACGATTTTCAGCCACAAGTACGACATCGCCCATCAGGTGCCTATAGATTAAGGCTTCACAGGCTTATGCACAAATTCCTCAACACTCTTTACGGAATCATCTTGGAGGATGCTTAAAGCAGTTGTGGAAGTTTAATGTCTAAAAAATTCTACTCAGTAGTTTGTAAATCAGGCGAAACAGAGCCGTCACCGCGATCGCGCTCAGTCCTCCAAAAACCGCCACTGCTGCAACTACTAAGAATCCATTGCCCAACGATAGCCCTGCAATCACGGCGTGAAGTGCTGGAAGAAACCCAACCACCGCGAAGGTGATGCCTGCCAAAATGACCAAATCAACTTTCTCGATAACTCGACGAGACTGAGCCACGACCAAACCTACGGCAAGCACGAGCCAAAGCCCCGCGTTGAGCGGCGAGGGAATCGGGAGACTGAAGAGCGCGATCGCCAACAATGCCCCTTCACATCCCGTAAATGCGGCTGCTCCCAATAGCTCTAAAATCGAAAACGGCTGCACCGATGCCCGTTGCCGAATCGGTTGAGGCTTTGAAGCCACGACAGGTGGAGGAGACGTACTGGGATTGGGTAAAGGCGTTGGCTGGGGTGGCTGTGAACGAACAACGAGAGCCTCTAACACCTCTGTAGCAGACTGGAATCGTTGATCGGGAACAGGCATCAGCATTTTGTCGAGCACATCAGCAAGACGTTGACTCGTCTGCACATAACTCTGCCATTTCCAAGAATTGTTGTAGGCATTAAATAACTCTGGAGGCTGCTTTCCGGTCAGCAGCATGATGCAAGTCACAGCCAACGCATACAAATCAGTAGACGGATAGACTTCATCGCCCGACACCTGCTCAGGGGGCGCAAATCCTAAAGAATAGATGCTCGTCGAGACTTTCGAGCCACTTGCGGCTTTTGTGGCATATTTCACCGCGCCAAAATCGAGTAAATAAAGCCGCCCGTTGAGATTCCACATGATATTAGACGGCTTGATATCTCGATGAATCGAGCCATTTTGATGAACAAACTGCAAGATCTTCAGGGTTTCTTGCAGCACGTCCAGCACATCAGATTCAGAAAACTTACCTTGCCGAATCAGCCTTTCTTCTAACGTCTCTCCATCAATAAACTCTTGAACCAGATAGAAGAATTTATCGTCAGTCGCTTGATGAGGGCTAGGAATCGACAACTCAAAAAAGGCGAATAGATCAGGAATTTGAGAATGCTCTCTGCCCAACTGCTCGAGCGCTTCTGCTTCTCGCTCAAACAGATCTTGAGCCATCTTTAATTGATTAGGGGTGAGCCGACCCGACGGCTGAAACTGCTTAACCACACATTGCCGCAAACCAGGAGTGTAGCGATCGCGTGCCAAAAATGCAGCTCCAAAGCCCCCCTGACCGAGCAGTTTTGTCGGCAAATAGCGGTCAGCCAAAATCAGTGCCATCCCGCAGTTTGTGCAAAACTTTTGCTTGACCGTTTTCAGCGTGGTGAGATGATCAAGATCGTCAAAGAAGTTGGTCGGTTTTGAGCAACCCGGACGGGTGCAATAAAGCTGCATACATACGATCGAGAGGCATTTAACCTCTAAATTAGCTTATCAGCGCCCAACTCAGGCGATTTTTTGAGATCTCAATCACCGTCAGGCGTGACTCGACTAAGATTGGAGGCTTGTAGCATGGCTCTCAGATTCTGTGGCTCTACATGATTGGGCGCTTGTTTGCGCTCAAAGCTGACGGGCTGATTGGTAAATCGGGGCAAGATTTCTCGACAAAACGCCTCGGCTGCCTTTGATCGATAGCGATTCGGATTGATAATCACCGACAGCATTCGTTTCACAACTACATCATTGATCTTGGCACGATGCAGCATTCCCATTTGCAGCTCTTTCTCGATCGCCGAAACCGACACAAAAGATGCGCCTAACCCGGCTTGCACGGCATTTTTGATGGCTTCGATCGAGTTCAGTTCCATCTCGATTTTGAGGCGACGGGTTTCAATGCCACAGCGAGCTAAAACCTGATCAATCACTTTACGAATCGTCGATTGAGAGTCAAGCGCGATGAATTGCAGCCGATACAAATCGTCTTTTTGAATCACTCCAGTCCGCGCTAACGGGTGCAACGTAGGGAGAATCAGTGCGAGTTCGTCTTCGGCATAGGGAATAATCTCTAAAGAATCTTGCAGCTCGGGAGAAATCTCACCGCCAATAATCGCCAGATCAATCTGCCCGTTTGCCACACTCCAAGACGTTCGCCGTGTGGAATGCACATGCAGCTGCACCGCCACATCGGGATATTGTTGCCTAAACATCCCAATCATTCGGGGAAGTAAATAGGTTCCTGTCGTCTGACTTGCGCCAATAATCAGAGAGCCACCCTGAAGGTTTTGCAAATCTTCTAGCGCTCTGCACGTCTCTTGACAGAGGGTGAGAATCTTCTCGCCATAGTTGAGGAGCAGATGTCCGGCTTCGGTCAACTGCGCCCGTCGCCCGCCCCGATCGAACAACGGCACATCTAACTGCCGCTCAAGATTTTGCACCTGCAAACTCACGGCAGGCTGCGACACATAGAGGCTATCAGCCGCACGCTTAAAGCTGCCTTCGCTGGCGATCGCTTTCAGAATGCGTAACTGATCCAAAGTAAACGGAAGGTCAGACATACGGCTAAACCTAAACTGTGTAAGGAGCTTCGAGTAAACATCAACGCAGGAGGGCAACCGATTAGAGGGGCTACAGAAACCATTACCGATTTATAGAATCTCCTTAAATGCAAGATGTGACGCGGATCGTAGAGAAACGTAACCTAAAAAATCTATGAAACAGGAGGAAATCAAAGACTTTCTGAATTTACCAGGAATCGTGGGCATTGCCCTAATGGATGGGCGACCCGTTGCGGGTAACTCGGAGAGATCGCAACCGTTTTTTGGAGGGATTGATCAAGCATTTGATCTTCAGCAAAAGGAAGCTCTCTCCAAAGGTGTTCTTCAAGTGATTGAAACGATCCCCGAAGGCTTTGAATCGTTTGAATTCCAATTTTCAGCGTATCAGGTTTACATTTATAAACTTGTATTTGGACGAGTTCTCCTGGTTTTAGCGCGTCAAACTTTAGATTATTCAGATTAGACTTCTTGCAAAAGTCACGGAGCTAGTTCTAGAGCCGATTTGTTCTTGAGTGCTAATTCATAGTTGTACACCCCTGCAATCAAGTTGAAGCGTAAGCCAAATCGCTTTCGCCGATTCCGGTATCGCTCTGACAAGA
>JBBRPT010000006.1:0-114755 GCA_038227635.1 Leptolyngbyales cyanobacterium
GGGCGCGAGTCAGTTCTCGAACCGTTCGGATGCCTTGATTGCAGATTCGCTCCAACCACTGGCGCTCAGGCTTGGTTAGTGTAATTTCAACTCGCTTCATTCCTCTTTATATGTTGCATTACTTTTGTCTCAGTATACTAGTATCTAAATGTCTTGTTGGTTGAGACACCCTTTACAGCGTACCAACCAGCATCGTTAAACCTCAACAGTCATCTTTGGTTCAGCAGCGACTCGCGTATTCTCTTCTCCAGGTTGCTGTCCTACTGCATCTCGGAGAGTAATCAGTCGAGCACCTCGATTGCGAGTGAAATAATTCCACCCCCACTGAATCATCACAATCAGCTTGTTATCAAACTCGATCAAGTAGTAAATGTGAGCCACCACCCAAACAAACCAGGCAATGATTCCAGAAAAGCGGATAAACCCTAGATCAACAACTGCCGCATTTTGCCCAATCACTGCTAAGCTGCCCACCTCAAAATAAGAGAAAGCAGGCAGCACCTTTTCTTTAAAGCGCTTTTGGATCAGTTTTGCAACATATTCACCCTGCTGCATCGCTACTGGAGCCACTCCCGGTAAAGGCTTGTCAGTTTGGTGAGCAAAGTGGGCTAAATCGCCAATCACAAAAATATTGGGATGGTTTGGCACACTTAAATTGGGTTCGACGATAACGCGCCCCGATCGATCCAGACTTGCTCCAGTCTTTTTCGCCAACACCTCGCCCATGGCAGACGCTTTCACCCCAGCCGCCCAAAGAATCGTTCGAGACGGAATCTGCTCGACTCCGGTTTCACGCTCGATCGTGACGACATAATCTGCAATGTTGGTGACTTTCGTTTTAGTTTGCACTGTCACGCCGCGGGCGGTCAGCGTTTCTTCTGCTTTTGCAGACAGGTCAGGCGAGTAAGGAGGCAGAACTCGATCGAGTCCTTCAAGCAGCAAAATTTGAGTCTCAGTCGTGTCGATGCTGCGGAAGTCTTCTTTGAGCGTCTTATATGCCAGTTCGGCGATCGCACCAGCCAACTCAACTCCAGTCGGACCGCCACCCACAATTACAAATGTCAACCAGGCTTTGCGCTTTTCGGGGTCTGTTTCCTTTTCGGCAGCTTCAAACGCCAAAAAGATGCGCCGACGCATTTCTAAAGCATCTTCGACAGTTTTTAACCCCGGTGCGTTGTCTTTCCAGTGCTCGTTGCCGAAATAGTGATGGCTCACTCCTGTTGCTACGATCAGCGTGTCGTAGGGCAATTCTTGCTCTCGCAGCGTCACAACTTGGCGATCGGGGTCAATATCTGCAACCTCCTCCATCAACACGCTCGTATTTTTGCTGCGACTGAGAATTGAGCGCAACGGCGAGGAAATATCTGCTGGAGAGAGTGTCCCGGTTGCGACTTGATAGAGAAGGGGCTGAAACAGATGAAAATTGCGTTTGTCAACGAGGGTAACATCGACAGGAGCGTGGCGTAAGGCTTTTGCAGCATAGAGTCCACCAAATCCACCGCCAATGATTACGACCCGATGCTTAGGTGACTGTTCAGTTGAGTTATCCATTAGTTATCTATGAAAGATGCTGAGCTGAGTGAGGGAATGGATCGAGATGAGCAGAAACCGATCGACAGGAGCCATTGACTAACCATACTTATTCCTACTAGTTTAGTCAGCCTTATCAGGGATCTAGTAGCTCTCGTTACGGGGATCAAAGAATTTCTTAGAAAATCTCGATCGCTAGACTTACATCAGTCATTTCTTGACTTATTGATGTTGAAATAATCATCGTGAAGGACGTGCCAGCGCAAAATAGTGTCTGCTTTAAACAATCTCTACGGAGGAATTTGATAGGGTTCTAGAGAGATTCAAAGGAATCTTTTGTAGCTCAAGGTTCTCAATCCTCTACCTAGAAAAAGTTATGCAAAAATATGGCGTTCATCAAGAGGCTCCAACCAATGCTTGGATTATCCAAGTTTGGGTCTCATTCCTGCTTTCAGCCTCGGCAACTACGATTGGCATTCTCAATCTTCCTGCAAACGACTGGGTTAAAGGCTATATGGGAATGGGGGTTCTGTTCTCGATCGGTTCAACCTTCAGCTTGGCAAAAACGACCCGTGACGTTCATGAGTCAAAACGCCTAGTTTCAAGAGTTGATGAAGCTAAACTCGAAAAAATGCTGACCGAGCATGATCCCTTTAACAAGTAGTGTCAGGAATTGAGCGCATAATCGTGAAGCCAAGAGAACGATCATCCACCGATCTCGTCTGATCCCAGCAATTGACTAGAATGATTCATGATAATTCCGTGATTTTTTACCTGTGCCCTCTCCCCGCATGACTCAGCCGCCCCTTCCGCCCCGCAAATCGCAGACCCTCTTGGGAAGCCTCACCCAAGCGGTGCAAACTCTGACCAAAATTAACTTCTCAAAGCTGCGGCTTAAGCCCAATGCGAGAGTGCCAGAGTTGTTGCTGCAAGAGGCAGATGCACCCACAGCAGACAAGTTTCCACTATTGGGCGATCGCTACTTGTTAGGGCGCAGTTCTAAATCCTGCGATATCGTAGTGCGAAATCCGGTGGTGAGTCAGGTGCACCTGTCGTTACATCGGCAGCGACGGCACAGGCTCCTAGGGCTTTTGGGGCGAACTCGATTTGAGCTACGAGACGAAAACTCAACCAATGGCGTTTATCGCGGCAAGCGCAGACTCAAGTCAACCACGCTCTATGATGGCGATGTGTTATCACTTGGTCCGCCAGAGTTAGCGGCGGCAGTGCGATTGCAATACGTTGATCCCCGCCCCTGGTACGTGCAAGCGATTCGATATGGGCTGTTTGGGATCAGTGGTGTGACTGCGTTAGCGGTGTTAGCTGTCGGGTTTGAGTGGCAGCGGTTTAGTGTTTATCCACTTCCGGTATCGGTTCAAGGTCCGGTTGTGGTGTTTTCTAGAGAAGGGCAAACCCTTCGCACGCCACGCACCCAGACTCACGCCGAGTTGCCTCAGCTTAGAGACTTCTCACCCTATTTGCCCAGAGCGATTATGGCATCTGAAGACTCTCGCTATTATTGGCATCTTGGTGTAGACCCGATCGGGACGCTCCGCGCCCTAGTCGCTAATATTCGGGGCGGTGCGATCCGCGAGGGAGGCAGCACAGTTACTCAGCAGCTGGCTCGAAATCTGCTCAGTGAATATGTCGGTCGTCAAGATTCGGCAGGTCGCAAGATTCGAGAAGCGATCGTGGCTCTGAAACTCGAAACCGTCTATAGCAAAGAGTTTTTGCTGCGAACGTATCTCAATCGGGTCTATTTAGGTAGTGGTATTTATGGCTTTGAAGACGCAGCACAGTTCTATTTCGCAAAATCTGCTAAAGAACTAAGCCTTTCAGAAGCCGCCACTCTAGTAGGCATTTTGCCTGCACCCAACAGTTTTAACCCTGTACGAAACTATAAAGCCGCGATCGAATATCGCGATCGCGTGATTAGCCGCATGGCAGAGCAGGGTGCAGTCTCTCAAGAAGAAGCTCAACGCGCCCGTCGATCGCGGATTGACATCAGTCCTAAAGCACGGCAAGAACTGCAAAGCACGATCGCCCCTTACTACTACAGTCAGGTTTTTAACGAGTTAGAAGACTTGTTGGGCAAACAGTTGGCTCAAGAAGGCAATTTCATTGTGCGAACCGGACTCGATAGCCAGATGCAGACTAAAGCTGAAACGAGTCTGCGAAGTGCGATCGCCAATAATGGAGCCAGTGCTGGATATTCTCAGGGATCGCTAGTGACGATCGATGCACCATCGGGCGAGATTCGCTCCATGGTCGGAGGCTATGATTATGAAGAAAGTGAGTTTAATCGCGCCACTCAGGCACACCGCCAACCCGGTTCGACCTTCAAAATTTTCACTTACACAGCGGCGATCGCTCAAGGCATTTCACCCAGCACTCCCTATTCTTGTGCCCCGTTAGACTGGAGCGGACAGTATTACGAGGGCTGTCACGCTGGCAGCGGCAGTCTGGATATGTATAGCGGACTAGCCCGATCGGAGAATGTGATCGCGCTGAGAATTGCTCAAGAAGTTGGGTTGGGAAAGCTAGTCGAGACGGCTCAAAAGATGGGCATTCAATCAAAGTTGAACCCAGTGCCGGGGCTGGTTTTAGGACAAAGCGAAGTCACTCCTTTAGAGATGACAGGAGCGTTCTCGGTGCTGGCAAATCGCGGGGTTCGCACTCGTCCCCACACCATTAGCCGCATTTTAGATAGCAGTGACTGCCCCGATCGTAAAAATCTCGATACCTGTCGAGAGATTTATAACGCCCAGAAAGATGGGGATCAAAACCAAATTGTCCTTGAGCCAGGAGTAGCAGATACGATGACGGCTCTTCTTCAAGGAGTGGTGCAAAGCGGGACAGGAAGGAGTGCCTCTCTAGGATTGGGAGAAGCCGGAAAAACAGGAACCACAAACGACAACGTTGATTTATGGTTTATCGGTTATGTGCCTAGTCGATCATTGGTGACAGGCGTTTGGCTAGGCAATGATAACAATGCTCCTACAGGTGGAAATAGCGGACAAGCGGCTCAGCTTTGGGGCGATTATATGAAACAGATTGTGCGCTGATCAGCTCCCTTTCAAGATCAGATTTCCCTGACTTTATCCAATCGATTCACCCGAAAAAGTGATGTCTTTTCGTTAAGTTACCTCTATCTGAAAGTTAGTAACGCGATGTGCGACTTTCCTAAAACACCCGCAAAGACTGCCCTCACCCAACCCCTCTCCTGTGGGAGAAGGGTTGGGGGTGAGGGTAAATTAATTGCACATCGCGTTTAGTAGAGCGATGATTAAAGACGAACCTGAGGGTCATCACAAATAATACTTTGGGCGTTTTTTTGGACGGTTCACAAAAGTTAAAGAACTGACAGCGTCAAACTTGAGCTATTTTTCCAAAGTTGGCTCCTCACCTGCGTTAGGAAAAAGAGTCTACCCACAGCAAGGTAAGGGTTTAAGCTTTAGAATCTGCTCAAATTTCAGCTAAAGTATTGTTATTAATATACTTAGCTGAGACGCACTGATAAATAACTGATGTTAACGTCTGTCTTGGGATAGATTGTGGAAAAACTTTCTAAAATCTTTAATAAATGCATAGCATCAACCGAGCAAACTGTCGTTTTTAGAAAACCAAAAGGTTATGAATTATTGGGTGCAGATATCACAAATAAATTCAATTCAGGCGCTGAGAGCAGCAGAGCAGGCTTCTCGGTCTACTGTCCCTTTCTCTAGACTGATTCCCCCTGAGCGAGTCGGCTTAGATGGAGACTATGATCACAGTGGGTTATCAAAACGAGTGATGTCCGCTTTCCAAGAGCAGTTTGAAGTCAGTGAAATTGCTCAACTGCAAGTACTGCAACGAGGCAGAGTAATCATTTTTTTAGGTAGAGTTTCCAACTCGCAACTGTTAACTCGTCTAATCAATGTTGCGCTAGAAGTTCACGGTGCATCAACCGTAGAAACTCACGGTGTAATGGTTTTAGATGAAATGAAAATCAGCTAAACAATCTGACATTTAATACCATAGCTTTCTAACAAATTGCATGTCTCGTGATCGGTAATGTTGGTGTCGCTGAGTTCGAGGCTATAGAAATTTACGACATCGGCATCAAAGTAAGGTCCTGCGTGCCAGGTGTCTACTCCTAACTTAATGAAGCAGTTGCCGGGGATACGAAACGCTTTCAAACTTTCTAAATCAGGATGATCGTTTGCCCCGATCGCTACTGCCATCAGCCATTCTTTTCCCTCAAGAGAGCCTAGACATTGAGTGCATTGTCGATGACGAGTGATGTGATGAAACATGCGACCTCGATCGTGCAATCGCATGATATAAAATCGAGGAATACCATTTTGAAGCTGTAGTTGAGCGTCGTGCTGATCATAGGCTTTGCCGTCATCTGAAGCGCTGATTAATTGACCATACCGCTGGAATCCTTCAGGGGTAATCAGATCTGCTTGAAGCGATTGCAGGGAGTAAGTATCCGTCATCAGAACCCGTCTCTAGGAAGACGTTGCTACAGCACCTTCTTTGTAGCATTGTTGGTGCTTCATGCGTCTAAAAGGACAGGTTTTATGGCTAGCGTTCGTTCAGTTTTTAATCATCTTCGTCAAATCGTTGTTTCTACCTTGTTAATGGGTCTGCTGCTTTTCGCGATCGCCCCGGCAGCTCAAGCTGAGTATGCACCCGGTGCGCCTGAAAATCCTAGTGAAAAGCAAAAAACTCTCTACGAAGGCAAGCGCAATGTCGTCAACAGTCCAGGTGAACCTGCAAAAGCCAATCTATCGACAAACGCTAATACATCGAGTGCATCAAGTCGAACTTCAGAGACAGTAAAGGCTAATGGTCAAGATCAGGCTGAAACTGCGATCGACAAATTGGTCAATAGAGTAGAAGCTACCTTTGACAACTTTAAGCAGCAGGATTAATGATGGACAGGGTGCTGACCGTAGAACGGAAGCACTTCTGACCAGTCGGAACGGTGGTCTTGTTGCCATTGCAGGTGAGCAAGTTTAAGACTCGTAGTGACTTGCTCACCTTGCTCAGCTTTTGCCTCAATTAATTGGTAGGGCGTGTCCCAAGTTGAAAGAATCTGCTGCCACGCCTCATAGATGAGCACGGCATCCGGTAAAAGAGCGGTCAACCCAACTGAAGAATTTTGATAAATGGCAGCATATAGCTCTCCGCGCTGGGCGGGCATTTGAACAGCGATCGTGCCTTCATGCTCAGAGTGAGCGATCGCCGCCAAGCTTGACACCCCAAATAACGGAATCTGCAATTGCTGCGCTAAAGTTCTCGCGGTTACGACTCCGATTCGCGTTCCGGTGAAGCCTCCAGGTCCGGTGGCGACAGCGATAAACGCCAGATCCGCCCAGGATTGAGGCTTTAAAAAATCGGATAGCGATGAGTGAAGATGGGTTGACAAATCGCGTCCTAATTTCCAGACTTGGTGGCGATCGTCGCCTGCAAAGTTATCGATCGCTAAGCCTAAATCAGGACTGCTGGTGTGAAGGGCGATTCCGTAGGTTGATTCGAGATTCGACAATGGAGTTATTAACCTGACCGATTTGCCATTCATTATCTCATTAGAGCTGTCATTATTAGATGTTGCAATCTACGTTGTCAATTCTCTCAATTTGAGAAAGTGGCTTCTTTGATTTCACCCGACTTCCCAAACACTAGATCGGGTGTTTGATTAGATGAAACCATTAACGATCCTGCATCTTGTGCCTGTAGAGTAATTTGCTGGTTCGCGCTCCAAGTTCGGCAATTTCCTTGAGGCAAGATACCTTGAAACACTTGGATTCCGTCTACTGTAATGGAAATTTGGGTTTGATTAATCATCAAAATTGAGATCTGAACAGGCGAGTGAGGGATTGCGACCCTGGCAGGTTGAGCCGAGGGTTTGACAAACTGTTTGAGCGTGCGAGACGGGGGAGCGATCGATCGAGACACACTCATCATAAAGACTGGCAGACTCAACACAATCAGCGCTGCTGGAAATGACCAATTACTAATTCTTAGCGATTGATGTGAAGCAGATCGCGTCGCCGACTTTGATGTGGATCTCAATGAGAGTATGGGTGGCTGAGCATCAAAAGCGATCGTCGGAGTCCCTAAATTTTTAGCACTGTGCCAATGAGCGACACTTGGCGGAGACAAATCGACGAGGACTGACTCTGCCGATCGATAGCGTCGATTGGTCGCACTTTCTAAGAGTTTGTCCAAAACAGTTGCGAGGGCATTGCTGACGGGAGTGGTCACATAATCGCGCCAAATCCACCGCCCTTCGGTGCCGTCAAACAAGTCAAACGGCGACATTTGCGTCAGGAGATGAATGCACGTCACGCCCAAACTATAGAGATCGCTCGAAAATAATGCCTTGCCGCGAATCTGCTCTGGAGCCGTATATTCTGCGCTCCCGATCATCGTTCCTGTTTTGAGCAACGCCGTCCCAGTCGCAAATTTAGCAGCACCTAAATCGACCAAAACAAGGGTTCGATCGTCAGAGCGACGAATGATATTGGCAGGTTTTATATCGCGATGAATGACGTGATGAGCATGAATAAACTGCAAGATGGGAAGCAGATTTCGTAACAGTTGACAAATCTGATCTTCAGTAAACGCGCCGCTCTGTGATTCTTTCTCTAACGTCTCTCCATCAATCCATTCTTGAATTAGATATTGCTGGCGATCGTGTTCTAAATAAGCCAGCAGCGTCGGAATTTGAGGGTGATGCCCTAACTGTTCTAACCGATGGGCTTCTTGCTGAAATAGCTGAGAGGCTGGTTTGAACAAAGTCGGATCTTGCTGTTGCGGAAAAAACTGTTTAACCACGCAGCGAGGTTTGAGAACCTCTGCCTCATTCACGGCAAGAAACGTTCTACCAAACCCACCTTGAGCGATCGGACTCAACGCCAAGTATTGATTTTGCAGCCGCAACGTCGAGCCGCAGCAATGGCAAGCTTCAGCCCCATCAGAATTTTGCGGTTTGGCACAGGTGAAGTTTAGGCAATAACTCATGGCAGCACCCGAAAGTTAAGAAGACGGGATGTAACGCGATGTGCAACTAATTTGCCCTCACCCCCAACCCCTCTCCTGCGGGAGAGGGGCGCTAGAAATCTTGTTCCCTTTCCTGCGGGAGAGGGCTAGGGTGAGGGCAGTCTTTGCGGGTGTTTTAGGAAAGTCGCACATCGCATGGATGTATCTAGATTCGTTTGGTGCGATCGCAATCCGTAGAGTTTGACGATCGACGCTCCGTTTCATCGTTTGCAGACAAGCTTTAGGCGGTTGAATGCAAGCGGCTTATGGGAATGGCACCGATCGATTGATCTAAAGATTACTCATATCAAGTTTTGCCTCATTAGAATAACTCACCTTGCTTCACTACCTACTCCTTACTTTCAAGCTCCTGTTCTCCGAATAAATCCTAGCCGCATAACCGTGAACTCAGGCAGCAAACAATCTTTGGCTCCTAACTAACGATTAGTGACCGCCCGTTGCAGCGCATGATTAGACATTGGGGTCATTGTCAGGATTGAGTTCCAACGTCATCAAGTGCTCATCGTAGAACTGTCCATCTCGCGAAAATGTCTCCTGCTCAGTGCCGTAGATGCCGAAGCCGAGCGATTGATACAGGCGGATTGCTGCCACTTGTTGAGTCACGACGGTGAGGTTGACTCTTCGGATGCCTGACGTGTTCGCTGCCCGACTCAACGCCTGTCGGACGATCGCTCTTCCGCAACCGCTGCGACGAAACGGAGGCATAACATAAAGTCCCCCAATATAAGCCCGGTGTTTCTCATTTTGAGCGGAATAGCGAGACAGCCGAACGATGCCGACGAGATGCTCATCCTGAAACGCTCCGAAGAAGCAACGGTCATCACTTTCCGCGAGTCTTGTGGCGGTCTCAGACAGGTTCGGTTCGTCTTCTGGAAGTGACCCAAACGCGGGCGGCTGTTCGTGAAGGGCACACAAACGCACGACATGATATGCCTCTGCGTCGGCAGGAGCGAGTATGCGCACACTAAACGGCATAGTGCTGCGCTGAGGCTTGATGATTTGGTGATCGTCCATAGAAAAAATGCAGCAATGCCTGACTACTCTTTTTGCTGTTTTTCGATCGTCGCTTGTCTAAACCCCAGCACGACCAGAATATTAGAAAGGGTCAAAAACGATTCTGCACTGCCATGCAGCCAGTCTACGTTAGCTAGCTGATCGTGATAAGCCACCTGTGCATAAATGCCTGCGGGGATCGTAACGGCAACAAATACTAGGGTCATATAAAAGCCGATCAGCGCCAAACGAGGCGTAGCTTTAGAGCGAGTTAGAAACCACAAAAACGCAAGATAGGGAAATAGCGAAAGTCCAAATAGGGTTTCTTTAGTCATGATTGATCGGGTCTTGATAACCGGATTTTTGAGGCAGATTTTTAGACGATCGCCAAATCCACCAGCCCGCGATCGCTAACGTGCAATTTCCCACGACCGTCATCGCGGCTTGCACAGTCACGACCCACTCTAACGAGACGGGATTGTCGAAAAAATGCCAGGTGCAGGCACACATCGCGCTAACCAACGCAGGCAACATTCCCAGTGAGAGCGATCGCCATGCCAAATTTCCACTGACTTCGGCATAGCGCCAAATCAGCCAGATTGCCGCAATCCATTCAATGACGCTAGAAACATGAATCACCCAGGTCGGGATTGATAGAACGTGCATAAAGATTTGAGAGTTGAGGGGAGACGGGTCGCGATCGCTCGTCTTAAGATTTGAGGGGCAAGGGAATAAAATCGCGTTCTTAACAGTTTAGGGTGAGTTGTTCCGACACGCTTGCTTTGATTCAAAACTCAAACGTCTAACTATGAATAAGCGTCGAGCGGTGTTGTGTGGCTATTACGGGATGGGAAACGGGGGCGACGAGGCGCTGCTGGCTTCTCTGCTGCAAATGTTGCCACCTCAAATCGAGCCTTTAGTCCTGTCGGGCAACCCTCAACAGACTCGTGATCGCTACAAGGTCGAAAGCTGCGATCGTAAGTCCTTAACCTCTGTTATTCAAGCACTACGAACGTCGGATATTTTTATTTGGGGCGGCGGTAGTTTAATGCAGGATGCAACCAGTCCGCTCAGTCCTTTTTATTACAGCGGCTTGATGAAACTCGCCCAACTAATGGGACTGACCACGATCGCGTGGGCGCAGGGTATTGGTCCTTTAAATCAGTTATTGACTCGATCGCTGACAAAACAAGTCTTAAAGCACTGTGCCGGAGTGAGTGTGCGCGATCGCGGCTCTGCGTCGTTGCTTCACGATTGGGGCATCTCGTCGATGCTGGCACCCGACCCGGTTTGGGCAATGGAGTCAGAAGCGGTACCAGGCTTGTGGGATTTGCCTGCACCTAGAGTTGCTGTGAATTTGAGATCACATCCGCTATTAACGCCCGATCGATTGACCAGTCTGACTCGCGCCCTGATTGATTTTCAAAAAGCGACGCAGGTGTGTTTATTGCTCTTGCCCTTCCAAGCCAGTCAAGATTTAGCGATCGCCCAAGCCATTCAGCCTCAGCTTCCAGGGGTGAGCAAAATTCTCAGGCTCGAAAACCCCCAGGAACTAAAAGGCGTGTTTCGTGGGGTAGAAATGGCGATCGCGATGCGGTTACATGGACTGATTATGGCGGCGGCTGAGGGGTGTCGCTGCTGTGCGTTGAGCTATGACCCCAAAGTGAGCCGATTGATGGATGAGCTAGAAATTCCCGGATGGGAGTTGGCAGACCTGCCGTCAAACCCAGATCAGATTAGTCAAACCTGGCTAGAGATTTATGCAAACGGCGATGCCCTCTCAGACGACCAGATTCATTCCCTGGTCGATCGCGCCTTGATGCACCAAGCGTTGTTAGATGAAATCTTAACTAAACCTAAAAACTAAAATATTCTTTGCGCTTGCGTCTAGGAACCCAACCTTCTGTGGTAAAAGAGTGTTTTATAGAGCGTGAGCCAATGTCCTTTTGAGTGCCATCGGAATTACAGAAATTTTAGACAGATGGTTCAATTCTTAGAAACTGTCGGTATAACTAAGTCTGGAGAACTCAAGCCATTGAGTTGAGTCTTCACCTGCCAGCCAAACCACGATCGTAAGGGTTCTTTTTTCTAGGGTAAAAGTGATGAGTGAAGCCGAAAATTCAAACAACAATCCCAGCTTGTTTGAGTCTGTTCCCCCGTCTGAGACAGCCGAGCTAGACTCGCTTGCAGAAGAATGGACAACGATCGATTTTCCCAACGCGCTACCCGTTGACGCGATTCCTCACGAAACTCCTGCGATCCCCGATCACGCTGAGCTGGTGAAATCCCTGAGCGATCGTATTCAACAACTAGAGCAACAAAATCAAGATATTTGCCGCCAGAAAGACGATTTGATCCAGGTGTTAGAGAAACAAGATCAGGAATTTCACGCCCAAATCGCCAACCTCAATAAAGCGCTGCAACAAACTCGCAATATGCTGCGACTAGAGCGACGAAACTGGGAGTCACAATCGAGCCAAATCAAACGGCGATCGCACGAGCAAACTGCTCACATTGCCCAACAAACCCAAGAATTAACAGCAACTCAAGAACAGGTCGTGAAGCTGTTTCGAGAGATAGAGCAATCTCAGCAAATCGCTCAGAGACAGCAAATCTTAGTCGAGACGCTGACCCACCAGCTAGAAGCCAGCCAAGAACAAGTCGCCCTGCTAGAGCGAGAATGTGCGCTAACTCAGCAGCGCTACACCGACCAGACGCAACTCGTCCATCAAACCGAAAACGCCTGTAAAGATTTGCGATCGCGTCTCCTGCGCCAACAGCGCTACACCATGCAGTTTAAGACGGCTTTAGAGAAGTGTCTCGATGTCCCTGCTGCTAAATCGGCTGACAGTCTAGATGACTTAACGCTCAACCCCTTAGCAGAGCCTCTCAGACAGGATATAACCCGTCACTCCTCTGATTTGTTAGCGCCCAAAGCCCAACCTGTCCAACCTTGGTCAGCCCAACCCGAATTTCTAGAACTCAACACGCTAGAAGATTCTCAGTCAGTCTACATTCCGTCTCCTTGGGATGAAGAACCCGCCTTTAGTGAGACGGATGATTTAATCATTTATCAGGACATTGATGATGCACCTGTAGCGGCGATCGCAGAAGAGTCATTTGAGATGCCTGTCATGGATGTGCCTAAAATCGAGCCGCCTGTGGTGAGTTACACAATTCAGCGATCGACCGTCTCAGAATCCGAAGCATCGCTTTCTCCCGAAATTCAATTATTTACGCCCAGTGACTCGCTTTTAGTGGACGACGCTCAACCAGAGGAATTAACCCTCATTGACCCAGCCTCACCTGCAGTCGAGTTCGATTTAGAACAAAAATTCGAGGAGGCTCTGCAATCATTCGAGGAGTCTAAGGCTAACTCGTTCATCTGCGCGGCTGATTTTGCAGATTCACTTCAAGATGACCAGGAAATTTTGAACGAGATTCATGCGATCGAGGAGTCTACCAATCCAGAGCAGAAGATTGATGCGATTGATGCTGCCCTGCCTCAAGCAGACGAAATCGAGCTAACGCCATCTGAGTCGGCGCAATCTTCATCGCCTTTTGTGACCCTACGATCGCAGGCGGATAATGACTCTGATCAAGAAGAGGTGACAGAGGACGAATTGCCTCTTGTTACAAGTGGGCTGTCTCCGATCGTTTATCCGCTACGGTCTTCTAAAAAGCTGAAATCTCTTGCTGCTGTTGACTTACCCTCTTTTCCACGTCGCAGCAAATAAACAGAAGTCTGCCCCAAGAAAACTGTCTGATTAGTTAGACTATTGGGCTGACGATTCAAATAATTCGATGAGCGCGATCGTAATCGTAGACTTCATCGCCAAAATCTTGCTTGAATGTCACATATTCAGCACTCTGGCACAACTTGCCCGATCGCTCCATAATTTAGAGAATGTTTGAGACGTAATTATTCGTCGCATTCACTTGCCCTGTTGCAGCGAAGAAGACATCAAATACTTCTCAGACATACTCCACGCGATGTGCAACTCATTTGCCCTCTCCCGCAGGAGAGGGGCGCTAGAAATCTTGTTCCCTCTCCTATGGGAGAGGGCTAGGGTGAGGACAGTCTTTGCGGGTGTTTCAGGAAAGTCGCACATCGCGTTACTCTTAAACAGTTTATTGGTTGCCCTGTGAGGAGGAACGATCTATGACAAGTTTGCTAGAGTCTCCCCAATTATCAGAATCGACTGCTCAACGATCGCCCTACGTGCCCCAAAATCAGCGTCGAGTTTTGTGTGTGTTTCCCCAATACAGCCGATCGTTTGGGACGTTTCATCATGCCTATTCATTAATGCAGAATGTGCGGGCGTTTATGCCGCCTCAGGGGTTGTTGATAGTAGCAGCCTATTTGCCGAAAGAGTGGGAAGTGCGATTTGTTGATGAAAATGTCAAATCAGCAACGTCTGCGGATTACAAGTGGGCAGATGTAGTGATTGCGAGCGGAATGCACATTCAGCGATCGCAGATTAATCACATTAATCATCTAGCTCATCAAGCCGGAAAAGTGACGATCGTGGGCGGTCCTTCAGTGTCGGGTTGTCCTGACTATTATCCTGACTTTGATATTTTGCATTTGGGTGAGTTGGGTGATGCCACCGATCGCATGATCGAACATTTGGATCGGAGTGTCGATCGTCCCGCTCAACAAGTTCGGTTTGAGACTCAAGAACGGTTGCCTCTGAGCGAGTTTCCGACTCCCGCCTACCAGCATTTGGATCTAAATCGCTACTTTCTGACGAACATTCAGTTTTCGAGCGGTTGCCCTTATCACTGTGAGTTTTGTGATATTCCTGAACTCTATGGCAACAACCCTCGCATGAAAACGCCCGAACAGGTGCTGCGTGAATTAGACGCGATGTTAGAGCAAGGCAATCCGGGGGCGGTTTATTTTGTCGATGATAACTTCGTAGGCAATCGTCGGGCCGTGAGTGAGCTATTACCGCATCTGATCGCGTGGCAAAAACAAAACGGTTATTCGGTGCAGTTTGCCTGTGAAGCAACGCTCAATCTTGCTCAGAGTCCAAAGCTGTTAGAAATGATGCGAGAAGCGTATTTTTGCACCGTTTTTTGTGGCATCGAAACGCCTGAGCCGGAGGCACTTCGAGCCATGTCAAAAGATCAAAATTTGAGTCTGCCGATTTTGGATGCGATCGCCACTCTCAATCGCTATGGCATGGAAGTTGTATCGGGCATCATTTTGGGATTAGACACCGACACTCCAGAAACGGGCGATCGGATTCTAGAATTCGTCCGTCAGTCTCAGATCCCAATGCTGACGATCAACTTATTGTATGCGTTGCCTAAGACTCCACTCTGGCGCAGATTAGAAGCCGAAGGGAGACTGATCTTAGACTCCGATCGAGAATCAAACGTAGACTTCTTGATGCCCTACGACGACGTAATGGAGATGTGGTATCGCTGCATCACCACTGCTTATGAACCAGAGTTTTTATTTGAACGCTTTGCCTATCAGTGTGAGCACACTTACCCCAATCGCATCAAAGTGCCCAACAGTCCGGCGCGCACCTCTCCTGCCAACATTCGCAAAGGCTTGACGATGTTAGCCAAAATTCTGCTCAAAGTTGGGGTCTTTAGTCACTACCGCAAAACCTTTTGGGCAATGGCAAAACCTGCCTTGAAAAAACAACAAATCGAACAGGTTATTCACGTCGGTTTGGTGAGTCACCACTTGATTCAATTTACGCAGGAGTGTATGAAAGGAAAGGAATCAGCATCGTTTTATTCGCAAAAACTTAAGGGGAAATAAATGACTACGAGGCAGGATCAGGTGACGAGTTTCTCGATCGTGCTAGAAACCGAGAATCTAGCCAACGCTGACATCAAAGGATTGATTGACGCGATCGCGGCTCTTGCTCAGCAATCTCTGCCTCCGACTGCCGCCAATGAAGTGCTGCTCATTGATAGTGGTGACACGCCGCCTGATTTATTGGCGCAGCTCTGCCATCAATATCCGTGGATTAACGTGCATCACGCGCCTGTGAGCACTCGCTACTACAAAGCCAAAATGCTGGGTGCAGAACTCGCAACCGGAGCGATCGTCGTCTACTACGACTGTGATTGTGTCTATGAATTCGACTGGCTACAAACGATGTTGTCCAGCTTCACACGATCTGACATTCAGCTTGTGGCAGGAGAAACGACAACTCGCAGCGTTGGCATCTACGGTACTGCAATGGCATTGGTCTATATTTTTCCGCAATATTCTGGACGAGAAAACCTGACTCCGGTTAATCAATACTTTTTGAATAATGTGGCGTTTCGGCGTGAGTTTTTGCTTCAGCATCCAATCCCGTTTGAGTTGCCCCTTTATCGAGGTCACTGTGCCATCCACGCTCAAGAGTTGCGCCAGCAAGGATACACGATTTGGAGTCAGCCCAAAGCCAGAGCAACTCACGCCCCGCCTAATGGATTGTCCCATTTCTTTTGGCGATTTTTGCTGATCGGACACGATTATTATTGGCAAAAAAAGCTGCTCAAAGGAACCGTTTCGGGCGATCCTACGATGTCAGGCATGACGGGAAAAATGCAGGTGTTTGGCGATCGAGTCGGCAAGATGATTGCCAATAATCCGCGTCATGTGATCTTTTTTCCGTTGGCGATGCCGATCGCGATCGCGTCAGCAATCCTAATTTATAGTGGCTATCTGATCACTTCCTTCAGTCCGCACTATCTTTTGAAGACCTATGACAGGATTTTAGGTGAATAACCAATCTGCTTCTGTTCATGTCAGTTTGACAAGTGCGATTTGCTGCATGTCCCTATCCTCTGGCAAGCTGAATAAATCAACAGCGTTTTGTATTGATCAATTTGCTTGATTTTTCCAGCAGACTCAAAGGACTGAACGATCGGTCTCGCTTGGTTCCAATCCAATGAGCCTGTGTAAAATAACAGCTTGCCGTCGGGGTTGAGTTTGTTTAAGAATAGCTGCAATAAAGATTCGTCAGTTTGGTAAGTTGAAGCGGCATTTTCAGGCATGTAAAACTCACACAAGTGGAACAGCGTCACCAGGTCAAACGTAGGTAATATAGTTTCAGTCAGGGTATAAATATCTGCAAACAGAACTTTGTAATGTTTAGCCAGAGCGCTATCGTTGAGCACTCGTTGAACGTATGCACGATGCTCAAGAGCCGATGCTGTGATACCTAGAATTTCATTAGGTTGAGCAAATTTCTGATTTTCTAGACCGACCGTGTGATGGGCACCTGTCCCAAAGTGAAAGATGGTTTTGTTTTCAGTCTGCGATTGCTTCAAATAGTCAATCAGCTCAAGATCACAGGGACAGCGATCGCGATCGAGTGCCCAATAAGAAGCTTTTTGATAATAGGAAAGCCCCAAAGCGTGAGGCTGTACGGGTCGCCTACCTCGAATCGTGTTGATCAACTTTTTCAACGTAGACTTCTGGGTGAGACGCTTGAGGTTTATCATAGCCATCATTCACTCTGTATGTAGATTGACAATCAGTCCACAGCAATCTGCCTTGAGGTGTGAAGCTCTCCTCCCTCCAGATTAAAGAGCATCACATTTGGCTCCTTTGAGCTTAAATGACCAGAATTGGAAGATGGCATCGCTTACAACCCGTTGAGAATTGCGGTGTCACAGTAAAGATATGAAATAGAGATCAATCGAGTCAAGACTTCTAGAGTACCTTTCTCAAGAACTGTCTAAAAAGTGCCGAATCAGAAGCAACGGTCAAATCTGACTCTACTTGGGTTCAGTCCTTTGAGCAGAATTCGCTCCGTTATTGTCAGCCAAAAGAATATGCAGAACCGCGTCACTTTGGCTGATGGGATTTGCACCGTGAGGCAAGTTCATTGATTGACGACGCTACAAACGTCGATCGTGCCTCCGTGCAGTTTGACCAACTCTTGCACCGACACTCCGATTCCTGAGCTTTCATCACTGCGTCCTTTGGCTCCTGCAACGCGATGAAACCGCTTAAACAACTGTGGCAACTCGCTGGCTAGAATTCCAGTCTCAGTATCTTCAACACTAAGAACAATCTGGCGATCGATTTCTTTTAACGTAACGGTGAACCAGCCTTTTAATGTAAACCTAAATGCATTTGAGAATATGCTACAAGATCAGTAGGTTCAAAACAAAGAGAAGATACTGATTTGATGCGTCAGTCTTCGTTGTTGTTCGTAGTAGTGTGAAATGAAGCTTCACATTGCGCTCAATTGACTAGACAAGTCGCTGTTTCTGCACTAACTCTCAAGAAACACTCTCAATCAGCCCCGTTCGATCGGGTCGTTTTTGGCTCAGTCCCGCCCGTAATTGAAAATCGCGGTCTAACGGTGCGAAGTCCACTAAAGGGACTGAAAGAGGGTTTGAGGTATTCAGTCCGTTGCAACGGACTTCGCAAGGCTAGCTCGGAATTCCATTCACGGGAGGGACGAAAACGCAGCAAAGCTGGTGCAAGATTCAAGCTAACTCAAGCTCTAGGAGGTGCCATCTCAATCGATCGTTGAGCCATTTAGCAACACCCGACTTGCAGCGAGGGGAGAGGCGATCGCGCCGCCATTGTTTGAACTTCTAGCCGATCGAGAAAAATCTGTCTCTACACGGGCGATTTTCACCAAATTTCTTGACTATTTTTGATTCAATTGCCTAAATTACAGCTATTCTGTGGCATAGTTTTCAAACCCTGATGACTGTCTGACTGTGTGATGCCAAATTTATGACTTCTAACGTGAATCCTCAATCTTCTGCGCGAACTGCAAAAACATCTGGGCAACCCGTGCCGTCTGTGAGTGCTTATTCGCCATCTGTGCCGATTTCTCTCTATCGCGAAGTGACTGCCGAACTTCAGACTTCACGGGCAACCGTGGAGGCACTCAAAGCGCAAAACCAGCAGTTAGCTAAACAAAACAACTATCTGCGCCAAGAGGTTGAGAAAGCTGCCTTGACGACTCTGCATCTCCGTCAAGTGGTGAGCAATTTGCCTCCGGTTAACATGGAGTTGCCTCAAACTCCTCGTGTAGAGGTGATGCCTGAGCTAGAAGCTAGATTTGCACCTCCAGCAGCACCGCGTCCTCAGGTGCCCAAACACTCTCAGGTCGAGTCAACTGAGTCTCCCTTTTTGTCAGATGATTTGGTCTTTGAGCAAGAGAGTCAGCCTCGTCGCAAAATTCAGTCTGACAAACGCCCGACTGAGTTAAATGGCTGGTGGTTGGGCGTTATTATCGTCATGATTGTGGTTACGGCTTTTGGCACAGGCTTTTTAATTGTGCGTCCTCTATTGCCGTCTGCAAATAAATAGAGAATTTTGGGAGCGAGCGACGCTACAAATCTTGACAAAATAGCCGCTAGATTGGGCGGTTGTGCAATAGTTTGTCAAGAAAAGTTGGGAGCGATCGTGCGAAACTCTATGAGGGTTAAGTGCACAAGGCATGACTTCAGTGCAAAATGGTAGTCGTCGTTACAAACCCTTTCTTAGTAACGGTGATAGAAGAGTCATGCTGGTAGATATAGACAAGTTGACAAGGAGTGTACGCGCTTGAAGAAGGTTGAGGCTATCATCCGCCCGTTCAAACTTGATGAAGTCAAGATTGCATTAGTCAATGCTGGCATTGTGGGCATGACTGTTTCTGAAGTCCGGGGCTTTGGACGGCAGAAAGGGCAAACTGAGCGCTATCGTGGCTCAGAATACACAGTTGAGTTTTTGCAGAAGCTCAAGGTCGAAATCGTGGTCGAAGATGACCAGGTTGATATGGTAGTGGACAAGGTTATTGTTGCGGCTCGCACTGGAGAAATTGGAGACGGCAAAATCTTTATTAGTCCTGTTGATGAGGTCGTTCGGATTCGGACTGGGGAAAAGAATTTGGAAGCGGTTTAGCGAGTGTTCCAAAGATTCCTTAGAAGTAACTCTTTATAATTCACCTTTCCAGACTTAATCAGGCAACTCCAATGGGGGTTGCTTTTTTTTGCGAGACACGACCCACGATCGCTCTTGGTGTGTGAGACTCCGATCGCTTCTGTTGAGTGAGACAGACTATCGGTTGAGCCGATCGAGGGCATTCAACCTCAGACGATCGACAGCTTACTCGCCTATCAACGCCCGGAAGCGATCGTCGTTGCGAATGCGATCGAAAGCCGAGTCGGTTTTCGCCATCTCCTGATAATCGGAATCAAGGGTGATGGCTTGTTGTAGGGTTTCGATGGCTAAATCAATCTCTTCCTGCAAACCGTAACAGTGGGCTTTGCCGTAGTGGGCACGTGCAGAGTCAGGCTGAATTTGCAACGCTCGATCATAGCTCTGAAGTGCTTCGTCATAGCGCCCCAGGTACGTCAGCACAAATCCTCTGTATACCCAGGCTGTGTGATAGTCCGGTTTGATCGCCACGGCTTTGTCACAGCTTTGGATCGCCTCCTCATAGCGCCCTAAGGCAGACAGCGCCAAGCCACGGCTGTTCCATGCTGCGTGATAGTCCGGTTTGATCTCCACGGCTCGGTTATAGCTTTGAACCGCCTCCTCATAGCGCCCTAAGGCAGACAGCGCACCGCCGCGTTTGTACCAGGCTGAGCGATCGTCCGGTTTGATGTCTAAGGCTTTGTCATAGCTTTGAACCGCCTCCTCCTTGCGTCCCAAGGCAGACAGTGCCAAGCCACGGTTGTACCAAGCTGCGTGATAATCCGATTTGATCTCCACGGCTTTGTCATAGCTTTGAACTGCCTCCTCCTTGCGTCCTAAGTCAGACAGCGCATTGCCGCGGTTGTGCCAAGCTGCGTAAAAGTCTGGTTTGAGGTCGAGTACCTTCTCCCAACTGGTAAGAGAATCTTCATAGTCCTGTTCGGCAGCGAACAGTAAGCCGAGTTTAAATAGGAGGTCACACTTACGGCTCTCAGAGCCAGAGTCCATCTCTTGCAACATTGCTCTGAGGGTGAGGATTTTTTCTACCCGATCCTGGGGCATCAGTTTTAGGTATTGGTTATAACCGCCGTCTGCTAAAAAACGATCGGCTTCTTCGGCGACCTCCTTAGAGTCACGGGGAAAGCGGAACAAGCCAGAGCGCCAGTCTAGAAAATCTGCGGCTCGTTGAATAAAATAATCCACCACAAACGGAGGCACCAGAAACACAAACCGAGCCGGGAAGTCATTCCGCAGATGTTCTCGCTGCTGGTTCAGGTGGTTCAAAAGCTTAGGCACACCCTTCCAACTGTAGTTATAAATCTCTCCACTACTCCACCCGCTCAGGCGTTTCACGTCTTCATAGGCATAGAGAGAGGCTTCTAACCCATCTAACACCAGCACATCAAAGGGTTGCTGCTGCCAGATATCGGCAATCTGGTCATAGAGCGTGACGACTTCCCCCTCAAGGTGCAATTCCTGAATATACTGCTGCGGCAAATCGTGAGGTAAGCTTGCAGCGATCGCCTCCCCCTGGCTCTTAGAGCATTGGACAAAAAACAGCCCAAATCCCTGCTTGCGCTGCAACGCCCGCTGCAAGGCTTGATAGACCTCTTCCCCGGTCTCTGGGGGTAACTCATCGTCCCAGTCAAATGAGCTTGCTGTCATGGCTTCAGTTTAGCGAGTTCATCCTGAAACCGTTGAATTTTGTAGATCAAAGGATGCACATCATACCAGATGCGAATCTCTCCCTCGTGATCGAGACATCGATATTCTAGAATGCAGCGACGTTGCAGCAGACTGCGATGCTCATTGTCATTGGGAATTTCTCGGCGGCGGTGGCTAACCAGAGCGAGTCGCTCCCACTCCGGCTCCTCTACCGCCCGGTGATAGACCGCCCGCAGTTCCGTGATCGCCCGTTGCACCGATTTTGCTGAGATGGGGAATTGATCCGTCCGGTTGATTGAGTCTTGCATCATCTGCATCAACTCCCGAATGTGACCTCCACAGGCAATGCACAGCCGCTCTAGCGTTTCGCGACTGTCAAACACCTGAGTCTCTAGATCCAAGTCTGAGGCATGGGGCTGCACCCGCAGTTGAATCGCTTCTCGCAATTTTTCCAGTCCTTGAGCGTAAGCGTCGCCGTTCTGCTGCTGCACCATCACCATTGGCAGCACCTGAGTAGTGCCATAGATCGTCTGCACCTCATTTGCCCAGCGAGAATAAACCAGCGCGATCGGCACCGTGTAGATCATGTGGCAATCCAGCCCCTTTAATTGCTCACTGCGATCGAGAAAAATCTCCTCATGATTGCTGCGCCCATTGTCTCGGAAGTCGATCGGAATCCGATCCAGGTTATCGACAATCATCGCCAGCTTGGTTTTGCCGTTAGGGAGATGCTGACGGGCATCGGCAATAAACTCGTTTAGGGCAGTCAGCAGCGTAATGGTGTGCGGATTCACCTTCTCGCGAATCTTGGCGCGCTGAGTCGGTTCGGCACGAATGCTAGCCGTGAGCTTGGTAAACACCGACAGAGATGACTCCACGCTGGCTTTTTCTAAAGAAACATCCATCAGCGCCAGCTCTTTGAGTTCCTGCCCTCGATCGCGCAGCCAGTTCTGAATAGGCGCGGCATTGGCAGACCGAATATCTTTTAGAAAGCGCCGAGTACACGCCAGCAAGATATCAATATATTCCACGTTCTGCGGATCGATATCTTCCTCATCTGCCTCAAAATAGACCACAAAGAAGCCGTTCTCTTCCAGGCTTTTTTGCAATCGCCGCAGTTCTGTAGACTTGCCACTGCCCCGATGCCCCGTATAAAGCTGATAGGTGCTCTGATCTGAGTTGCGAATCCGTTTACCCACATCATCCACAATGTTTTCATCGCCCCGCACCTCTCGGCAATCGACATACTGCGGGTCGTCTGCTGGCAACGGGCGAGACGGGTCAAACGAGTTGTAGATTCTGGCTAAGCGATCGCTCATGGTGAATTCACGTCGGGTTGGAGTTTATTGTAAACCAACACAGAAGGGAAGCATCCGTGCGATCGTCTCCTCAAATGGGCACTCTCAAGCCAACACTCAAACGATGTAACTGCCTACATTTCAGCGTAAGCAAACGAGTTGCAGTCACCCGAGGAACCTTCCCACAGGAACTTTCACCCCATGTCATACCAAAACATCTCCGCCAAGCTCTCGCCCACCGATCTTGCAGACATCAAAGCTGCCCTGGCGACGATCGAAGCCAAACTGCCCTTTCTGGTTAATCTCACCGTTGAAGAACGCCGCAAACTGTTCAAGATGGGCAACAAAAGCCTCTCCTTTGTCAGCAATAGCCTCACGGCTGCCCAGTCTAACCCCGGCATTTTGCCAGCCAGTTTCGACCTAGCCGAATTCGATCGTGACTACCAGCTTGCTGCCTCCTTAACCGAGGTACACCTGAGACTGCAACAACTCACCGAAAAAGTAGACGACACCCTAGTCGCAGTCAGCAGCGAAGCCATGAACAGCAGCCTCACCGTCTATGAATATGTGAAGACTGCTGCCAAAAAGACCCCCGGACTGAAGACGATCTCCGACCAGTTGGGCGAACGCTTCAAAACGCTCCGCCAAAAAGCCTCCAAAGAATCATCTGCCTCCTGACTGCCATATTTCCTCGCTGACTAGCCAGCAGAACTCATCAGCGAGGTCTACATCTTCTCTCACGAGTCTTTGCATCTCATCGACGAGTCTTTGCGCCTCGCTCACGAGTCTTTGCATCTCACTCACGAGTTTTTGCACCTCATCGACGAGACTTTGTAACTCGCTCACGAGTCTTTGCACTCCGCTTATTAGTCTGAGATTGTCTCCCGCGAGTCTCTGCGCTTCTTTTACAAGTCTTTTAGTTTCTCTTACGAGTCTTTGAATTTCTCCTACGAGTTTCTGTGAGTGTCACGCGATGTAAAACTTCAGAAAGGAGGACTTAAAGAATTCGCACATCGCGTTAGCTTGTTAGACGGGAAGCCTCACGTCCATAACGGTCTTCCGTTTGGCGTGAGATGAAAGGCGCGTTGATTGCGGTGCGATATCTGCCAATGTTTGACGAGAAAGGTTATCAGCACCGTAATCAACTATCTCTCAGAACTCACGACGGAGAGTCTTGATCTTCAATGTATTTCTTCAGCGCCGATACGGTCACGCCTCCACACGATGCGATGAAATATGAACCGTTCCACAAAACATCTTTGTGATAGAACTCATCAACTCTACTTTCAAATTCAGACCGTAGCCTACGACTGGTTACGGTTTTGACGTTATTAACTAACTTGCTGAGTTCTACCCCTGGATGGTACTGAAACAGCAGGTGAACATGGTTCTCTTCACCATTGAATTCAATCACCTTGCAATCCCATTTCTCTAGTAAATCCTCAAAGATTTCGTGCATCCGGTCTAACATCTCTTGGGTAAAAAGCTTTCTACGATCCTTTGTCGTCAGCACCAAATGAGCCTTTAAGTCAGATACAGAGCGACCCCTAGAAACAAAATCATTTTTCATCTGAAATCTTTCAATCACTTGGTGTATACTTAAACAGTAACACCAATTACACCGCTTCAATGAAAACCGCTTACCAGTATCGCTTACGCCCGACTCCTAGCCAAATTACCCAACTGGGTGAATAGTTGGAATTGCTGCGTAGACAATACAACTACCGATTGGGTGAGCGGTTCCGTTGGTCTGAGGAAAACCGTTGCGATATCAACGCTTGCCCGTTAATCTGCTATCTAGCAGAGTTGAAAGACAATCCTGACTTCTATTCCCAGAAACGAGATTTGGTCAACTCCAAAGCGCTGTTTCCTGAGTACAAAGCGATTCACTCGCAAGTGCTTCAAGATTGCGTCGCGCGGGTTAAGAAGACGTTTGAGCGCTGGTTAAAAGGAGACTGCAACGGCAAGAGGTCAGGCAAGCCACGCTTTAAGGGGATGGGTCGATATCGCTCGTTCACGTTTCCGCAGGTAAAGCAGGATTGCATCTCAGGAAAGTTCATAAAGTTCCCTGTGATTGGCAAAGTAACCCTGATTCAGCATCGTCCTTTGCCGGATGGCTTCAAAATCAAAACCGTGTCTATCACTCAAAAAGTGGATGGCTGGTATTTGGTGCTGAGTCTTGAGGATGTTTCTATCCCCGCTCTCAGTCCTGATCTTCCAACAATGGAAAATACCATCGGGATTGATATGGGCTTGAAGTTTTTTCTAGTGGACGATTCAGGCAAAGAGGTTGTGATTCCTCAGTACTACCGCAAATCAGAGAAGCGACTAAAGCAGGTACAGAAATCACTCTCTCGCCAAAAGAAAGGCTCAAACCGGCGCAAAAAAGCGGTGAAGCGAGTCGCTAAAGTTCATCTGAAAGCAGCCAATCAACGTAAAGACTTCCACTACAAAACGGTTCTAAAGCTCTTACAGCAAGGGAAGCACGTTGCTCATGAGAAGCTGAACATCAAAGGGCTTGCCAGAAAGAGGATGGCAAAATCGATCAATGATGCTGGATGGGGTCAATTCCTGACAATTCTTGAGATCAAGGCTGAAAGAGCCGGATATCTTGCAATTCCAGTGAATCCAAACGGTACGAGTCAAAACTGTTCTGGTTGCGGGGTTAAAGTTCCTAAAGAGATTCAAGATCGATGGCATTCTTGCCCGTCTTGTGGCTGTAAACTTGACCGCGACCACAATGCAGCCATCAATATCAAACACAGAGCGGTAGGGCATTCCGTTCTTAAAGCTCAGGTAACGTCCGATGCAATAGCAGGAGTCACTGAGAAGCCTACGCTGTACTGTACTCAGTCAGCGTAGGAGTATGTCACGATAGTAGTTATAGGAGCCTTCTATCTCTACACAAGGCTAAACTCATGAAAAAACCGATCAGGCTTCGTCAGCTTTTGCCCATGATTCTCTCTTTGCTAGCAGTTGCAACCACAGCTAGAGCGATCGCTGCAAGTCCTGCTTCAACGACTTCTCAATCGCCCGACCAGTCAGTGCAAGTACAAGATGTGCAGTTGATGCAGATTCCAGGACTAAGTTTTCCAGTCTGGATTTATCCAGTGGGCGGTGTAATTCTGCTGCTGATCTTTTTACCAAAAATCGGCTGGATTGCCGGACTGATTGTGATTGGTGAGCGAGAAGTGGGTGTTGTGACCAAAAAATTCTCATCGAAAAGTCTGCCGCCTAATCGACTGATTGCTACCAATGGTGAAGCCGGACTACAAGCCGATACTCTGCCTCCTGGCTGGCACTTTGGTTATTTTCCCTGGCAATATAATGTCAGCCATACGTCTGTGATTACGATTCCTCAAGGCGAGATTGGGCTATTAGTGGCAAACGATGGCGCAACCACCCCGCCCGATCGCATTCTGGGCAGAGTCGTAGACTGCGACAACTACCAGGATGCCCGCAAGTTCTTCGCTAATGGAGGTGAGAAAGGACGACAGCTTGCCATTTTGACATCGGGAACCTACCGGATCAACACGGCTTTATTTGAAGTGATCACGGCAGCGAATGCAGCCCAACATGAGATGCAGCCCAACCAACTGCGTATCTATACGATCGCGCCAGACAGCGTGGGTGTGGTGACTGCGCTGGATGGTGCTCCGATCGATGCAGGTGAGATTGCCGGACCGATTATCGCTGACCACGACAACTTTCAGAGAGCCGATCGCTTTGTGCAAGACGGAGGACGACGTGGGCTGCAAGAGCAAGTCATGCTGTCTGGTTCGTGGAATTTGAATCCGTGGTTTGTGCAGACTGAACAGGTGCCGATGACTCAGGTGCCGATCGGCTATGTCGGGGTCGTGATTTCATTTGTGGGAAAGTCGCATCAAGATGTCAGCGGCGATGCCTTTACCCACGGCAATTTGGTGAACAAAGGCGATAAGGGGGTGTGGGTTGAGCCACTCTATCCGGGTAAGCATCCGCTCAACACCCAGATTATGAAGGTGGAACCCGTGCCGACCACCAACATTGTTTTGAACTTCACCAGCCGCTTTAGTGGAGAACACGGCTACGATTCTAAACTGATTGCGCTGAAGCTGCTGTCGTTTGACGGCTTTGAGTTTGAGCTAGAGGTGTTTCAGATTATTCATGTCGGTGCAGCCGATGCGCCTAAAGTCATCTCGCGGTTAGGTTCTATGCAAAACTTGGTCGATCATGTGCTGCGTCCGATCGTGGGCAACTACTTCCGCAACTCTGCACAAGAATATACGATTCTAGACTTCCTCACTGCTCGGAGTGAACGGCAAGCCGAAGCCGCAGAATATGTGCGGCAGGCACTCCGCGCTTATGATGTGCAAGCGGTAGATACGCTGATCGGACTGATTACGCCGCCCCCCGAACTGATGCAAACCCTCACTGATCGTAAGATTGCCGAGGAGCAACAAAAAACCTATGATGTGCAGCGCGTCGCTCAAACTCAACGGCAAGAATTGGTGCGAGAAACAGCGTTGGCAAACATTCAAGACCAGATCATCACCGCTCAAGAAGGCGTAACGATCGCTCAACTGCAAGCGTCTGCGGCAGTCAAACAGGCGAACGGAGAAGCCGAAGCGATTCGCGTCACGGGGCAAGCCAAAGCCGATGCTTATCAGGCGGGGGTGAGTTCTCTAGGGGCACAGGCTTACACAGCACTGCAACTGATGCAGGTGATTGGCGATCGCAATGTGCGGGTGGTTCCTGATGTCTCGGTGAGCGGCAGCAACAGTTCTGGCTTGTTGGATGGTTTGATGAGTATGATGCTGTGGAATCAATCGAGTGGTAACTCCATGACGACGATTCCCACTAGCAACGGCAAAGTAGAGTTGGGCGATCCAGTGACGGCGATCGTACCTCCGTCAGAGCATGACTCCAGTCTCTGATTACTACTGCTTTAATCCCAGTTGTTCAGCGCCTAATCACCTGACACCAAACTGTCAGCAGTGTGGGGCGCTGCTGCAACTGGAATGCTACTATGCCATCAAGCGATTGGGGCAGGGGAAATTTAGCCGCACCTTTTTGGCAATTCGCTCTACGGACTCTGAAGGAAACAAGTCAGCCGACACAACCCAGTATGTGATTCAACAATGCTGGGGCGATCGCGTCAATGCAACTTTGTTCGCCAAACTGCAAGAAATCGGACAGCATCCCCAACTGCCGACGGTGGTAGATTACTTTGAGCACGATGGCATTCATTTTTTGATACAGAACTATATTGCTGGCGAAAGGTTAGATAGGACGATCGCCAACAAAGGACAACTCACTCCAACGCAGGTATGGCAAGTTTTAGAATCTGTATTGCTGATTCTGCATTGGATTCATGCTCACGGGGTAATTCATCGCGACCTCAAACCCGAAAATATTATTTACGCCAAGTCGGAATTCAGATTGGTGGGTATTGCGATTTTCAGCGCTGATTCTCTACAATCCGCGATCGGCAGCGCCGAGTATGCCGCACCGGAACAACTCCGAGGCGAAGCGGTATTTGCTAGTGATCTCTATAGTTTGGGGGTTATCTGCATTCACCTGTTAACGGGTGTGCAGCCGTTTCACCTGTTTGACGCGACTGAAAATCGCTGGACGTGGCGCACCTACTGGCTACCCGATCAGACATCCCCTGAGAAGTATCCAGATCGCTTGGCTCAGATTCTCGATCGCTTAATCGACCCTAACCTCGATCGACGATTTGCATCGGCGGCGGCAGCGATCGCAGCGATCGAGCAGATTCGAGGCAAAAAAATCGCGATTTCGACCCCCGCACCCCTGATCACTTGGCAAAATACGGCGACGTTGATCGGGCACGAAGGACTGTTTGCCAGCGTCACAGGTGTTGCCATCTCGCCCGATCATCACTACATTGCCAGCGCCAGCGAAGATAAAACCGTGCGGTTGTGGAATCTGGACACAGGCAAACAAATTCTGGTGCTGCGAGGACATAGCCAATTTGTGCAAGCCGTAGCATTTCATCCGCAGCAGTCAAATTGGTTAATCAGTGCAGGGCGCGATCGTCAGATCAAATTTTGGGATTGGACAACTCAGCAGCAACTCCGCACCCTTATAGGACACACCCAGCACATTCACGCGATCGCCTTCAGCCCTGATGGAACCTTAATTGCCAGTGGCAGTGCCGACAAGACTCTGAAGTTGTGGACTCTAGATGGTGAAATCATCTCTACTTTTCTAGGGCATCGCTTAGCCGTGAACGCGGTTGCATTCCACCCGATCGCGCCTCTCATCGCCAGCGCTAGTGCAGACACTACGATTCGTCTTTGGCATCTCGACGGTGAACTCGATTGCACATTGACAGGACATACTCAGGCAGTAAGAGCGATCACATTTAGCCCCACAGGTCAGCTTCTTGCCAGTGGCGGTGAAGACAAAACCATTCGCCTTTGGGATGTTGCCTCTGGTCAGTGTTGTCGCGTTTTACCAGGACATTCTTGGTCGATTTCTTCTCTAGTGTTTGCCACAGACCACACCTTGATCAGTGGGAGTTGGGACAAAACCCTCAAGGTGTGGCAGTTGAACACAGGCAAGGAAATTGCGAGATTGGTGGGACACACTGATTCGATCTCTAGCTTGGCACTGCAACTCAGTGAACCGATGAACCACAGAGCGACCATCCACTCGCTAGAAAATGCCGTCTTGATAAGCGGGAGTCGAGATAAAACAATTAAACGCTGGCAGTTTTTTCAGGACGTGTCTTCAATTGAGCCAAACCACGAAAGTACCTAGACCGATCGCACCAAGAAAATTAGCAGTCGAATCGTTGCCAGACCCGATCGACACCGAGGGGGCATAGCCAATCACCAGCACACAACCAGCCAAACGCCAATTACAGCAATAAATCCGACGCAATAAGCTTCTTTTGAATGGCAATAACGGTAGCTTGTGTGCGATCGTGCACATTCAACTTCTGCAACACGGCATGGACATGCACCCTCACCGTGCTAGGAGACAGGTAGAGCATGGTCGCGATTTCTTGATTTGTTTTTCCCGCCGCAACTAACGCTAAAACTTCTTGCTCACGGCGGGTTAATGGACTGATTGAGGGATAGTCAGCTTGAGTTAAATCGGAATGAATGGAACTGTTTTCAAGGGCAGCCCGAATTTCTGTCGTTGCAGTTTGATCCCACCAAGACGCTCCGGCAACGATCGAGCGAATGGCTAAAAACAAGGTTTCTGAAGCAACTCCCTTGAGGCAATAGCCCTGTGCCCCAGCTGAAATCAGACGCATAATCAGAGACGTTTCTGAGCGAGAAGTCAGAACCAGAACGGGTAGATTATGATGTTGCTGTTTGATTTGGCGACAGGCTTCTATCCCCCCAATTCCAGGAAGTCCAACATCAAGCAGTACAATGTCTAAGAGTTGAGACTTCGCTAATTCAATTCCGGTTTCACCATCTTCTGTTTCTGCAACCACCTCAAATCCGGGTTCTTGCTGTAATCGCATTCGCAGACCCAAGCGGAACAGCTCATCGTCTTCAACTAGTAGAATTCGTAGAGGATTTGCAGGCATGTTGTGTTCAGTCAGAGCGACTGGTGTAGGAAGGCGGGAACCCGGAACCCAAAAATCGCTCCTGTCGGCAAACGTTTCTCTGCCCAAATTGTACCTCCATGTGCTTCGATAATTTGACGAGTGAGATAAAGTCCTAATCCAGAGCCTTTCGCTTGGCGATCGCTGTTTCCTTGATAAAACCTTTCAAACAAGTGCGGCAGTTCCTGATCGGTGATGCCTGCTCCAGAGTCAAGAATTTTTACAATGTGGTGGTCCGAGTGTGGCTGTAGCTCAATTTCAACTTTGCTTCCACGCGGCGAGTGATTTATGGCATTGGTGAGTAAGTTTGCGAAGACTCGGTGGAGTTGAAAAGCATCACCATTGACCCACAAAAACTGGCAAAAATCTGACTCACCAAAGTTGAGAGAAATATGAACTCGTCGTGACAACGCCAGCGACGTTAACGTAACTGCGGCTTCCTCTGCAATATTCGTCAAATCGACAGGCGCGGTCTGAAGCGCTAACCCTTGAGTGTCGTTGCGATAAACATCTAACAAGGTTTCTACAAACTGCAAGCTCGTTTTATGACTTCGTGCCATCATCGCTAACACCTGCTGTTGAGCAGGTAGCAACGTCCCAAAATCCTCCTTTTGGAATGCTTTTATAGTTTCGATCGCGCCCAGTAATGGTGTCTTTAAATCGTGTGTCAGAGTCGAAGCAAAATCTTCTCGGAGATTTGCTAATTGCTCTTGTGACTGAAGTTTAATTTGCTGCTGAGAAATTGCTTCTTCATAGCGACGATTTCGATCGCTTAATACGTCTGTGATCACGAGTGCCAAGATCGCAATCAATCGACTGGCAATAGTTGAAGCGCGAATTTCATAACTGCCCGGAAACCAGAGGTTGAGCAAAGTCAAAGCCGCCGCCGCAATCGTGATTTTTAATGCAGTTGCTCGACTTAGACGCGAATTTGCCAGCAGAATAGGACCAATATAAAGGTAGCCAAAGACGTAATCAGAGGGCGTTAAGAACTCCAAAATTAGCACGATCGCAAACAATCCAGCGATGAGCCAAAAGATGCTCAATCGCGAATCTCTGCGAGGTGCAATCATTTTGAAACGAAATTGCTGAGGCAACATCTAAAAGCTGTAACCAGTTATTTGGTCAACCCGTTAATTAAAGTTGAAAAAGTCGATAAAAGTCCACCTGATTTTAAGAATAAACGCGTGTTTAGACCGTGTTTAGATTAGAAATATGCCGTCAGATATAGAGCCTTCTAAACGAGTTTAGTCTCCCCTAGTTGTAGATATAGTTCACTTGACTAAAAACCTTCTAAACAGGCACTTTTTCTGTATCGACGTTGGAAAAATAGCAGATGATAGATTCTGAGTAGAGTTGAATTTGTATCGACCTTGTCTATGTGCCTGATATTCTGACTGATTTTGACATTGAGTTGATGCTCTACCTTAGTGTGGCAATTCAGTATCAAACCGGTTCATCTGAAGCTTAGCGCTCGTGTTTACCCCAGAGGTCTTCTTACTTTTTCAGTTGACTCATTCAACTTGATCCTTCACCTAATCTCTCGTGTCAGGAGTTTTTTCATCCATGTTAGAAGGATGGATTCAAATTGCATTAACGCTACTGATTGTGATAGCAATTACTCCCTTCCTGGGAGGGTATATGGCTCGTGTCTACCTGGGAGAAAGAACGCTACTTGATCCGGTTCTCAATCCTGTCGAGCGAATTCTTTTCAAACTGAGCGGTGTGCAAACCCGTGAAAACATGACTGGTTGGCAGTATATCAAAGCAGTGCTGTATAGCAATCTTGTGATGGCGCTGCTGCTGACCTTCATTTTGTTGAGCCAGAGGTGGTTACCCTTCAATCCAACGGCTCTCAGTACGCCAACTTGGGACACTATTCTGCATACGGTTATCTCTTTTATCACCAACACCAATCAGCAACACTATTCTGGCGAAACTACCTACGGCTACTTTGCTCAATTTGCTGGATTGGGCTATATGTTTTTTGTCTCAGCCGCCACTGGGTTGGCAGTGGGAATTGCCTTTATTCGGGGATTGACGGGTAGACCCCTCGGCAACTTCTACGTCGATCTAACGCAATCGATCACGCGAATTTTATTGCCGATCGGGATCATTGGTACGATTATTTTTATTGCAGGTGGTGTGCCCGAAACGCTTGCTGGTCCGACTATTGTGCCAACGCTTGAAAATTCGGCGATCAGTCAGGCGATCGCCCGCGGTCCGGTAGCCCACTTTGAGATTTTGAAACAGATCGGTGAAAACGGCGGCGGTTTCTTTGCAGTTAACTCCGCTCATCCATTTGAGAATCCGAGTCCGTTTACTAACTTGATTCAGACTGTAGGAATGGTGATGATTCCCTCATCATTTATCTACACCTATGGCGTGATTGCTAACAATCGCAAACAAGCCTGGTTAGTGTATGGCATGGTGTTGACGGTTTCGATCGTGTTCATCATATTCAACGGCATCAGCGAATATACCGGCAACCCTGCGGTGAATGCGCTGCTAGGCGGTCAGGCACCCAATTTAGAAGGGAAAGAAGTCCGGTTTGGCTGGGCACAATCTGCTTTATTCTCTGTGATCACGACGGGCACTATGACGGGTGCAGTCAATAGCTTTCATGATTCGTTCATGCCCACAGGCGGATTCGTCATGATGTCAAATATGTTCCTGCAAATCATTTGGGGCGGGCAAGGAACAGGAACGGCTTACTTATTTGCCTATCTGATTTTAGCGGTGTTTGTGACGGGTTTGATGGTCGGACGCACTCCCGAATTTTTGGGGCGCAAGATTGAAAAGCGTGAGGTCGTGCTGGCGAGCTTTTTGATCTTGCTGGTTCACCCGATCGCGATTCTGATTCCAGGCGCGATCGCCATGTCACTGCCCAGCGCACCCGATGGAGTAACGGCTCAAGGCTTCTACAATGGCATCACCAATCCTAGTTTTCACGGGTTAACTCAGGTTCTCTATGAATATGCCTCAGCCGCCGCTAACAATGGATCTGGCTTTGGAGGACTCTTAACCAGTCAACCTGCTCCGTCAGCCTTGTGGTGGAATTTGAGCGCTTCATTTAGTCTGCTCATGGGGCGCTATGTGCCGATCGTCGCTCTACTGCTGTTAGCTGATAGTATGTCGCGCAAGCAGCCTGTGCCAATGACGAGTGGAACGCTCCGTACCGATACGGGGCTGTTCACAGGCATCACAGCAGGCGTAATTTTGATTATGGGTGCGCTGACGTTCTTCCCGGTGTTGGCACTCGGTCCGATCGCCGAAGCCTTTCAGATCGCCAAGGGCATTGGGTAACTCAGCCTTGAGATTGGGTATCCAGCCAGCTATATTTTGTCCTTTTGCCTACAGACGACAGACTCCGAATTTATGCAAACTCCACAAGATTCAGATTCCCTTCGGTCTTCCCGTGGCGGTGCACGCGACTCTCGCAGACACACTCCCAAAGCCAATATGAGCGGGTTATATCAGAGAGCCATTCGCGAAGCGTTTGTCAAACTCGACCCCCGCACTGAGGTTAAAAACCCAGTCATGTTCGTGGTTTGGGTAGGAACGATCGTGACCTTTTTCGTGACGCTTGACCCAAACTTGTTTGGCACTGTGCAGGCTGATCCCGGTCAACAACGACTGCTCAACGGGTTAATTACGTTCATTTTGTTTTTTACACTCGTCTTTGCCAACTTTGCCGAAGCCGTTGCCGAAGGGCGAGGTAAAGCCCAAGCCGATGCTCTCCGTTCAACTCGATCGGACACGATCGCCCACAAACTTTTACCTAACGGCTCGATTCAAGAAGTCAGCTCGACTGAGCTGCGACGCGGCGATCAGGTGAAGGTGGTAGCGGGCGATATGATTCCTGCCGATGGCGAGGTGATCAAAGGGATTGCCTCTGTCGATGAGTCTGCGATTACCGGAGAATCGGCTCCAGTTCTCAAGCAGCCGGGTACAGATATTATGAGTTCGGTGACTGGGGGAACGCGCATCCTCTCGGATGAGTTAATTCTCAATGTCACGTCCGATCCGGGTCAAGGGTTTATCGACCGGATGATTGCTTTAGTTGAAGGCGCAGAACGAGTCAAAACCCCAAACGAAATCGCTTTGACGGTGCTGCTAACCGTTCTGACGCTGGTGTTTTTGATCGTGGTTGCAACCGTTTCGCCTTTGGCAAACTATGTGAGTGCACCGACGACGATCGCCATTCTTATTTCCCTATTAGTCGCGTTAATTCCCACGACGATCGGCGGGTTATTAAGCGCGATCGGGATTGCCGGAATGGATCGGGTGGCGCAGTTCAATGTCATTGCTACATCGGGTCGTGCTGTGGAGGCTTGTGGAGACATTAGCACCCTTGTTCTCGACAAAACCGGAACAATTACACTAGGCAACCGATTAGCAGATGAGTTCATTCCGGTTGATGGTCACACGGTTGAAGAAGTCGCCCAAATTGCTCTCGCTGCGAGTGTGTTTGATGAAACGCCCGAAGGGAAGTCGATCGTGATTCTAGCCGAACGCAACAGTGCCAACATAGACTTTAATACCGACGATGCCAGTGGAGTCGAATTTACAGCCAGAACGCGCATGAGCGGAACGGACTTACCGCATGGCAAGGAAGTGCGTAAAGGTGCAGTGGATGCTGTTAAAGGCTTTGTGCGATCGCGCGGCGGAACGGTTTCGGCTCAGGTAGACGACGCTTACGAGCGGGTGTCTCGTTTAGGTGGAACTCCACTCGCAGTCTGCCAAGGTAGCGAAATCTATGGGGTAATCTATCTCAAAGACATTGTGAAAGCAGGTCTGCGCGAACGGTTTGATCAACTCCGCCGCATGGGTGTAAAAACGATCATGCTCACAGGCGACAACCGCATTACTGCTTCGGTGATTGCTGAAGAAGCCGGAGTCGATGACTTCATTGCCGAGGCGACTCCTGAAGACAAAATCGATGTGATTCGCCGAGAACAATCGGAAGGCAAACTGGTTGCCATGACCGGAGACGGAACCAACGATGCGCCTGCTCTCGCTCAAGCAAACGTCGGCGTGGCAATGAACTCTGGTACTCAAGCCGCTAAAGAAGCCGCCAACATGGTGGATTTGGATTCTGACCCGACGAAACTGATTGACCTGGTGACGATCGGCAAGCAGCTTCTCATCACTCGCGGGGCATTGACAACGTTCTCGATCGCGAACGACATTGCAAAATACTTTGCGATCATTCCGACCATCTTCGCAGCAGCAGGGATTGGTTCTCTCAACATCATGGGCTTAAAGAGTCCACAGTCAGCGATCATTTCAGCGTTGATTTATAATGCGCTGATCATTCCCGCTCTAATTCCATTGGCACTAAAGGGAGTGCAGTTCCGTCCGCTCACGGCAAATCAACTGCTGCGTCGTAATATCTTGATTTATGGCATGGGTGGAGTGATTGCCCCCTTTATCGCAATCAAGATTATTGATGTGTTGATTCCACTCTCTTAGGCGTTAATCGATCGATTCATCAAGCTAATCTCTAAGATATAATCTCTATGAAACGATTTCAGGTTCGACTCCCTGTTTTATCCGCTCAAGTCTCAACTCAAGTGATTGAAGACATGACCGAAATCTGGTCTGAGTGGCGCAGACAAAAGCTTCCTCTCTACCTATTTTTGGGGCTGTGTTTCAACCTCGTCCTCGCCCCTGCTGTCTTTGCGGCAACGGGTGGAGAGATGTCTCGCAGCCAAACCTATTGGCTATCAGCCCTCGGTTTAGTCACGATCGCCCTCGCAATTTATCTGTTTTTTGTCATGTTTGTACCGGAGAAGTTCTAATGAGTTTTGCACGCGAGGCTAGTAGAGCCGTTCGATCGACGCTGGTGCTTTGGGTTTTGACCGCGATTCTCTATCCCTTGGCAATGATTGCGTTTGGACAGATTGTTTTTCCGTTTCAGGCAAACGGCAGCATGATCAAGAACGCTCAAGGTCAAGAAGTGGGTTCTGCGCTAATTGGTCAACCATTTACATCCGGTCGCTATTTCAACAGTCGCCCCAGTACAACCAGCTATAGCACTGCCGATCCTAAGAAAGATGATGCTGGAGTGCTTAAAACAGGCGTATCGGGGGCGAGCAACTTAGCGCCCAGTAACCCTGCACTGCTCGATCGGATGAGAGGAAAGAGCGATCCTGATTCAACCAAGGCGATCGAGGGTGACATTCCTCGGTTGCAGAAGGCAGGAGTCAAGCCAACAGCGGATCTAGTTTATACATCTGGATCGAGTCTTGACCCTCACATCACGCCCGAAGCGGCGATCGCCCAATTAGCGAGAGTTGCCAGAGCACGAAATCTTCAACCCAATCAGTTAGAAAGTCTAATTGCTCAAAATACAGACGGTCGCTTTTTGGGCATTTTTGGTGAACCGGGGGTGAACGTGTTAAAGCTCAATCTGGCTTTAGATGGGCTGAAGAGTTAACGATCGGTCATGGCACAATCGTTGGAGACGTTCTACCGAAACGTCTCTACGGGGTTGGGTAAATTCAATGTCGATTAATTGGTACTGCTGAACCATCGATCTATGCAAAATCTATCTAATTCTTCCCCCGATCGTACTTACATTCGTCCCGCTCGCCGTGGGAAGCACAAAGCGTTTATTGGGATGTCTCCGGGTGTGGGCAAAACCTACAAAATGCTGGAAGAGGGGCATCGTCTTAAAAAAGAAGGGACGGATGTTGTGATTGGGCTACTAGAAACGCACAATCGACAGGAGACGATCGCCAAAGCCGTCGGGTTAGAGCAAGTGCCGCGCCAAAAAATCACCTGGTTAGACGTGACGCTCACTGAAATGGATACGGATGCGATTATTGCCCGTCAGCCCCAGCTTGTCTTAGTCGATGAATTGGCTCACACCAATGTTCCTGGCTCTGAGCGAGAAAAACGCTATCAGGATGTCGAAGTGATCTTAGCCGCCGGAATTGATGTCTTTTCGACGGTCAACATTCAGCATTTGGAAAGCTTAAATGATCTGGTAGCGCGGATTACTGGAGTGGTCGTGCGAGAACGAATTCCTGATCGCTTACTCGATGAAGCCGATGAAGTCGTCGTCGTCGATGTCACCCCCGAAACGCTGGAGGAACGCCTCAGAGACGGCAAAATCTATGCACCCGAAAAAGTAGATCAATCTCTACAAAACTTCTTCCAACGGCGTAATCTGATTGCCCTGCGAGAGCTTGCACTCAGAGAGATCGCAGATAACGTCGAAGAAGATGCCATTGGTAATAGCAATAACTCCAGTGCCACACCTTACTGCAACGTTCACGAGCGAGTGTTAGTGTGTGTCTCGACTTACCCCAACGCCATCCAGCTTGTCAGGCGAGGTGCTCGAATAGCAGGGTATATGCACGCCCCTCTCTACTGTCTATTTGTGAATGATCCCGATCGCTTTTTGAATAAAGCAGAAAGCTTGCATATCGAAACCTGTGAACGGCTCTGTGAAGAATTTGGAGGGCAGTTTATTCGAGCTTCAGAGCAGCAAAAAGCAAGAGCAATCTCAGAGGTTGCTAAAGAATATCGAATTACGCAAATTGTGATTGGCGAAAGTCAGCGATCTCTTTGGAAGACTGTGCTGCGCGGCTCATTGACTCAACAACTGCTGAAGGCACTTACAAATATTGATGTGCATATCATCGCGACTGAAAAACCGTAATAGGAACATCAAGACACCGATCACAATCGTCAATTAGCCCTTTAGATCGTTTGCTCATCGCCTTTTGGAGAAACGGTAACTAACCCTCCGTGAACGGCTATATTCCTGGGTACCCGCAATCTAGGAATTGGCTTGGTTAGATGTGGGCACTCTTAGCCGTCTCTTTTATTTTCCACATCTAACATCGTCTCATACTGTCGATTACCCATTGCGCGATCGCGACGGCTGGTACTTCCCTAATTCTCAGAACCGCCGACCCTTGGCAATCTGTCTCGCAATGGTGGGTTCTCGTGGGTTCTCAGATTCCCGATATCGACACCTCGACCAGCACGATCGAGAAAATCTTCTTCCCAGTCTCATCAGGGATCGAGATCCGCTATCCTTACCGCACCATCACTCACAGCCTATTCGCAACGATAGGAGTCGCGGTGTTGAGTGGGCTAATCGGAGTCTCGACCGGAAATCTCTCAACTTGGGTAGCGCTGCCACTAGGTCATTTATTGACCTGGTTTAGCGACTGTTTCACCAAACAAGGCATGATGTTGTTTTACCTTGGAGCTTCGCGAATCGAATCGCTCCTCCTTCATCTCAAAGAACTTGTTTGAGTCACTGAAGCCGCCCAAGATTTACGTGCTTGACCACAGCTAGGAGGGAGAATATCGGGTATGAATTGTTCTGACATCTTTGATTCCTACCGAACTGGAATGGCAGCTTACGAACAGCTTCGCTGCGCCAAAGGCGTGCGTTGCCACCCACCAACGATTCGATCTCAATGGTCAGCATTCCAGACAGAACTGGAGGAGTTCATCACTGAGCCGAGTTTTGAGGAAGCCTGGGACGTTTTGCACTCCTTTAGTCGGCTGGTCTGGAAACTGACCGGGATTCCACTTCAATGGCTGGCTTATCCGACTATGAGGAAGCATGGAGAGCGATTTGCAGAAACAGGTTGTATCCGCAGTCGCCGCAACTGTGAGGGGCAGTGCTGTTTTCAAGCTGAAGATTTGCAGGGGCGAGTAGGAAACTAGATGAGGATGAGTGATGGATGATAGCCGATGTGCATTGACGACAGAGGGAAATCGCTCCTTCATACCCACTACTATTGAAACCGAGATTCTGTAATTACACTTTAACGATTTACTGAGATGAACATTTATTAGGTTGAGCCAACGATAGGCTAAGGAACAACCGTTTGTACATCAGGGAAAGCCCTTTATGACTCGATTTGGCATCTTATGCCCGTCGGCGATCGGACATCTCAACCCCATGTGTACGCTTGGGCGAGAACTGCAACGTCGTGGACATTCAGTAATCTTATTCGGGGTACCGGATCTTCAGACCAAGATCGTCCAAACCGGAATCGAGTTTTGCATTCTTGGCGAGGCAGAATTCCCGAAGGGAACGTTAGCAACGATTTATCAACGGCTGGGCGAACTGAGTGGCTTTGCTGGCTTCAGCTTTACGATGCGTTGGATTCAGAACGAGGCACAGATGCTGTTTGATGAAGCCCCAGATGCCATTCAAGCAGCGGCGGTAGAAGCCTTGATCATTGATCAAACCTCCCTCGCGGGTGGCACCATTGCCGATCGTCTGAACCTTCCATCTATCACCGTCTGTAATGCGTTGTTGATTAATCGGGAAGCCGGAGTTCCCCCATTTTTTACGGACTGGGGCTATCGCTCATCTGGGTGGGCACTGCTTCGCAATCAACTCAGCAACACGTTTTTAGAAGTGATGACCCAATCTGCACGGGCGCTGATTTGGCGACAGCGGCAGCAATGGCACCTCTCTCCCTACACTGGTGATAATGACTTCTTTTCCCCGCTCGCCCAGATTTGCCAACTTCCAGCAGCGTTTGATTTTCCCCGCAAGCGTTTAGTCCCTTGGTTTCACTACACAGGTCCGCTGCAAGATCCGTCTGGGGTAGAGCCGATCTCGTTTCCCGACTTCCCTTTTCCATTTGACCAACTAACGAATCAACGGTTAATCTACGCCTCGCTCGGCACCCTGCAAAATCGTAAACCCGAAATTTTTCAGACGATCGCTGCCGCTTGTGTCGGAGTGGATGCTCAACTCGTGGTTTCTTTGGGTAATCCAAATGCTCAGGTAAACGAGTTGCCGCTGCTTGGGTCTCCTCTCGTTGTCCCTTATGCCCCTCATCAACAACTGATTCAACGTGCCAGCCTGGTCATCACGCACGCAGGTATGAATACAACTTTAGGCGCTTTAAGCAGTGGGGTTCCACTCGTTGCGATTCCAATTACCAATGAACAGCCTGCGATTGCAGCTCGGTTAGTTCGTACCGGATCTGGTGCAATGTTATCGCTGTCAAATTTAAGTGTCACGAGGTTACACACAACGATTCAGCGTGTGTTAATGGAAGATAGCTATAAACAAAATGCAACTCGATTGCAGTCGGCGATCTCGCAATCAGGTGGCGTTTGCCGTGCTGCACAGATCATCGAACAGGCAATTTTGACCGGGATGCCTGTTCTGTATTGATATGAGGCGATCGCTCTACTTCTTTTCATCAATGCTGTTGGGCATGAGAATGGATGCTGATCCGTTCCCCATGCACCAAACCGGTAGTGTCCTAGACGTGTTGTTGCAGTTCAAATCGTCAGACTAAACGCTACTCGATTGATGAATAATCCAATCACCACATCGGGCATCACGACCGACTTGGAAAAACAAATCGTTTTGCGAGCCATAGCGCTTCGCTCCGTCAAAGGCGTGCGCTTAATTCGCGTTCGCAACGTTAAGTGCTTTCGCTCAATCTTCTGAGTGTTGCGCTTTCCAACTGTATGGAACATGGGAGCGATCTGCCGTTCATAAGCACCCCACCCATCGCTGTAGAACTGCATAATCCAAAAGTAACAACATATCTAGAACATTGCCGAGTGACCCGACCGAAGACGCAGCAACGCCCAATCCGTGGGTGCGAGTGCTCAACGGCAAACGAGGACTCCACATCGTCGTGCTCTACCTGATCCTGGGTTCGTGGCAGGTGCCCTGGAGTTTCTGTATCTGGCATGGCAAGGGCACTGCGAGTCCCCCTCAACTCGCCTGTAAACTCCTGGCTCATGTGCCCAAGACCCTCACGAAACGGTTTACGGTCATTGTTCTGGCAGATACCGAGTTGGGCACCGTGGAGTTTCTCACAGCCGTGCGAAAACGGCACTGGCGAGCGGTCGTTGGAATGCGCTGCACTCGTCTGATGGACACGGGCAAGCCCCTCAAGTCGCTTTACCGTCGTGGAACCCGAGAACAACAGGTACGACTCGTAGGTATGGAGATGCCGTTGACCGTCTCCTGGTTTTGGCTCAAACGCAGCGAGGGCAAGCGAGAACTGCGGTTTGTCGTCCCCACCCCCTATTCTGGCAGGGCTAATTTAAGGTCGAGAAAGAAAATCTATACCCTTTATCTTGCGTCGAGGCATTATTTGATGCTGAACGAAGACTCAAGCCTGTGGATTTTATCTGGTGACAACTAATCAGCCCTGCCTACTCTGGGGTCTACCTCGTGCGGTTAGGACGACAACGGTGAACCATTGAGGGCTTCTTCAAAACCAGCAAACATCGCTTTGGCTAGCATAGCTTTGGACAGAAGACTCGGTTGGGCATCTATCGCTGGTTGATTCTCTCCCTCATTGCTTACCTGCTTGCCCATTGGGTCTCTCGAACCTTCCCAAACTGAGCACCGCTGGATTGGGGGAAGTCAGTGCCCAAGCGATTGCAGAACTCTTGCCTCAAGTCCTATGGATCAAGCTATTGCATCAGATTCAAAAGTACCGGAAACTTGCGGATGATCTAGGGTTTGAAATCCTCGTCAAGCCCCTCCTCTTACCTTATTGAGACTGGTGCAAGATGTGAGTCAACACATATGCCTGTGAATAACCTACTGATAAGTTGGTTTGAAAGATTGTTGAAGTCACGGCAATATAAGCTATTGTCACCTTGAGTGGAACCTGCTGAATGATGCTGCCGACGTTTGGCAGAGGTGCATCTTTTGTGGTCAAATAGCGATCGCATTACACAGAGTTTGATTCAGAGCTGGTGCCGCTTAGAGCAACCGTGAGCACTGATTAGCCCGGGAGTACCATACTCTGCAAAGCGGGATGGGAATTCAGTTTTAGGTCAGTCCCTAGACTATCAAAGACAGTGGATTTCGCCCAACATTCAAGCTTTAATTCTGACACTTTCAAACCCGCAACCAGTTGAATGCGATTGGCACAGATCGTTCGTCACTCTAAAAAGCGTTGGACACAACCGATTGTTCAACCTTCGATACCAACCGCAGCAAATTTTCCCCTAGAACTAGGGTTTCTTTTACCGGAGATAATCCAAGCAATCGAATTTTTTGGAGTTCAAGGGCAGGATGTAACCAAGGACCATCAGTGCCAAACAATACTTTGTGAGCACCTCCTCTTTGGACTGCTTGTGCTAAGTAATCAAACCGACGTACACCGGATGTATCGGTATAAACATTAGGAAAGCGAACAATTTGATCAATTACACGGATATGAGCCGTCCAGTCGTCTGCAAAGCTTCCTAAGTGAGGAATAATAAAGTTCACGTCAGGATATTGAGCTGCCAGCAAATCAATAATTTCAGTCTTGCCAGCGGGGTCATAAAGCAGCGGTAACCGAAACCTTTGAGCAACCTCGCAAAGTTCACGAGTGGCGGGGGCATCCAGTCGATGGGCTTTGATTCCGCAAAATCCCCATTGAATTACGGCTTGTTTAACGATCGTATGAACCCGTCCGCGATCGCGCTGAGCATGAACAAAGGCAAATCCCAAAAAACGCCCTGGATATCTGGCAATAATCCGAGCGGTATTGGCATTCGCCTGAGCGTAATCGCTATGAAACGGAGCAAAGATCACAGTTTTATAAATGCCCACCGCTTGTGCCCGTTTCAAATACGTTGCGATCGGTGCATCGGTATCCCAAGGACCGGTTAACAAGTCGCCTTTTCCAGCATGGCAATGGCAATCGATAATCATTGTGTATACTCCGCAAAGAAGCGAATTACAGTCTCAATACCGTGAAAGAAGTTCGGTAAACTCATCTTTTCGTTGGGAGCGTGAATATCATCATCCGGTAATCCGAATCCCAGCAGCACGATCGGCACTTGCAGCCGTCGATGGAGGTGTTCGACTAGGGGAATTGAGCCGCCGCTGCGAGTGAACACAGGGGGAATGCCCCAAGTTTGCTCAACCGCTCGAATGGCAGCCTGCATCACTGCACTCTTTTGAGGCAACAAAACCGGACGCGATCTGCCCGTAATTTTTAAGCGGCTACGGATTGCGGGATGACTCAAGGATTTCAGATGGTGTTCCAGCAGTTGGGCAATTTCGGTGGGTTCTTGATCCGGAACCAGTCGCAGACTCAATCGAGCAATTCCTCGACTGGGAATGACCGATTTCGCACCTGCGCCTGTGTAACCACCCGCTAATCCATTAATCGTCAAGGCTGGGCGACTGGTCATGCGCTCAAACAAGTCGTAGCCAGGTTCACCCCAGCCCAAGGGCACATCAAGGTCAGCTAAGATTTGCTGGTTGCGTTTACAGGCGCAGCGAAGTTGTTGTCGTTCTGTTGGTTGGAGGTCTCGAACCTGCTGATAGAAACCAGGAATCGCCACTTTTCCGGTGCGATCGTGCAGTCCTGCAATCATTTCGCTCAAGGCTTGCAGGGGATTCAGCACGGCTCCTCCATATCGCCCAGAGTGCAGATCGTGCTTGGGTCCGCGCACTTCTAGTTCACAGTTGAGATTGCCGCGCAGTCCATAGATGATTGAGGGTCTGCCGCGTCCTAGCATCTCGGTGTCAGAGACCAAGACCGCATTAGCTTGAAGTCGTTGCACTTGTCGATCGAGAAACGCAGCTAAGTTCGGACTATTGATTTCCTCTTCCCCTTCTAGCCACACTTTGACATTGATCGGCAAGGTTCCAGTTGTTCGCAAGTAGCTCTCGATCGCTTTTAAGTGGATAAATAACTGTCCTTTGTCGTCGCTGGCTCCACGAGCAAACAAGCTGTCTCCCACTATGGTCGCTTTGAACGGATGCGATCGCCATTCATCGATTGGATCAACAAGCTGTACATCATAATGCCCATATAGCAATAACGTTGGCTTTCCGGTTGCCATTAACCAATCTGCATAGACACTGGGTGCGCCGCCATTCACGCTTGGAATCACTTGAACACGATGCAGACCAATTTCTGCTAAGTGTTGCGCTAACCACTGGGCACAGGCTTTGATGTCTTTTCGGTGCTGAGGAAGTGCAGAAATAGTAGGGAAAGCGATCAGTTCAGACAGTTGGGAGAGCCAGCGCGATCGCATTTCTGGTTGCTGGCTGTAGAGCAGGGGTGCAATTGCTGCTGGTGAAGAGACAAGCATCGCTTTCGCCAAGAGTTAACTTTACTGTGAACAATCACTGTTATGTCAATCGTCTACTCGGAATTGTCGAGATCATTAAAGAGGTCGATCTAGATTTGGATAGTCTCGATCAAGGTTCCAATCGCACTGACCCCGGTAACAACCTGTGCCAACAGCGATTAGCATCCGCCGGTGCTGTCGTTCCTCTTTCAGCTTGTTCCCCGCCCGATTTGCAGCTTCATTGGCGATCGCAATTAACTTCTCCTGCTCAGAGGACAATCCTCGGATTCGAGCCATAAACGCCTGCTCTTTTTTACGACCCAAACCATCGCCTGTATGAACATCAAAGATCATCGACAGCCCCCGAATCGTTCGTAATCCGAGTCGTCGAGTGATGGCTACGCAGGTTGTGATTCTGCCGCTCACGTCTTCTATTTGCAGACGACAGTAATCTGGATCGGAACACAGGCGAAGTAAGGTACTACTCCAGCGAAAACAAAGCTTTTCAGCACTTGCTTGTCGCACTGCATCCCTAGGTGGCAAAGCAATCAGGTTCTTCAACTTCTCGGTATCTGCTCCGAAGAACTCTCGTAACCGCCCAGTTTGACGCTCAAATTTTGTGAGCATTGCTTGTAGAGTCCCAGCCGCTAGATTCCACTGAATCATGCCCATCGAGATGCCATCGACCTCAGACACCCGACACCCAAACTCTCTGTTGTTTTCAAACCGAGTGGTAATTCTCAAAGCAATCAACTCAGCTTCGCTTAGTTTCGTTGGAGGCAGACACGCTACTTGCCCACCAACATTACAACTCCGTTTACGCTTGCGGGAGCGCTCTGCAATAAAATTGGCAGCATCTCTCACTTGTCCAGTTCTCTGTAAGTCACCCACCGGAGGCGGCAAAACCCTTGTGATAACAACTTTACGAGCGTAATCAATCCGAGGTATATTCACCATTGACAAGAATGGAGTACGATTTGTCCACAAAGCATCGAGTGTTTGAGGTGCTAAACCATCGAGCACACGCAGCATTTCGTACATATTCAAGCCATTCAAGTTGAGATAAGCACTTCTCCAATCACTGACTCGTACAGCACTCTCAAAAGCTCGACGAACTGAGCTAGGTGTATATTCAAACTCTAGTAGTTTCCATTCTGCTTCTAATGGTTGATCGCGATATCTAACTGAAACGGGTTCAAATAGCCATTGTGTGGTTCGACTCATGGTTTTATTAGCTCGAAAATAGAATAATTCACAGCGATCTAGAAGCAATGATCGTGAATAAGGCATTAAAGAGCCTGTTCAAAGTGTCGCGGTTCTTGAGAGATTGTTCTGTTAAATCGCCCCCCTTTGCCCGGCGAGCGAACTCTAACAGAAAGCGCCGAGTGACTTGATCGAACTCGCCAGTTTCTGAAATGCTTGCTCCTAATAGACTGTTCAGCGATTCTTGAACAAAGACTAGTGTTGATTTTTGCAGCGGATTTCGAGGTCGTCCCCGATTCATGTCACAGTGAAAATGATCGCGGTGATCGGAGCGGTGATAGTCGATCACAGTAGTAAAAGAGAGCCTGAGACAGGCATTCATGCGGCGCAAGATTGCTCTTTCTGCCGGATTGCGGAAGTTATGAACGATCGTTTCTCGATTGGAGCTAGAAGAGATGCCCGATTGTTGCCAGCGCAGCCCAGCAATGTCGATCGCATCGCCAAAAGAATGATTGCTCAATGTGTCTGTGTTACTGATACATCGACATAGATAAGAGCCGAGGGTTAGAATCGCTTCGATCGGTAAGCCAAATTGAGTCATATTGTTAACAAAGGTACTCAACGCTGTTTCAACTGATGGAATAAACCGCTGCGTTCTAGGGCGCAATCGCTTGCTTACCACAATCAAGGGTGTGCTTGGATCTTTCCGAACTGCATCTACATACTCAAAAGGGATACCATTTACGGCTTGGACACACAGCAAATTTGGAATAGCTGGACAAACTTTAGGCGTTTTACAGCGTAGCTTTGTTGTGCTGGCAGCTTCAGAACAAGTGCGACGGGCTGAAGTCGGAACTAGCTCCCATTCAGTTTCGCCAAGCCACCCATCGGTTCGAGTCGGTATTTCAAACTGCAAAGGATTTTGCTGCCTCATCGGGTCACCTCTGTTGAGTTCTTCAGAAATGGAGTCGCTTTGATACGGGTTTCCCAATAAGTAATCGGGACTCTGTTGTGATCGCCTGTTGTTGATCGATTTACCGAGACGTTAGAGAGTTTTTGCCGCTTTGCATATATTTGTAAACTGGTTGCCAGAGGTGCAGTTTGACTGTTGGCAATGTAGTAAATGAAGAGATTACTGGTGGGATTCCGCTTTGCCCAACTTCCCCAGCCCGTATCATCTCCAGTGTTATACGTACAATCAAATCCCCAGCATTCACGGATTTTGCTTGCATAAGTAGCTTTAGAAAGCGCGATCGTTCTCATCGGTAAACCGCCCCCTGAATGACAGGCAAGAATCAGATTACCAAGGCTGAGCGGTTGATCAAACTGCATGGAAGGCGCGTAATACGTCCGAATTGCTGCTAACACCTGATCAATGTAAGCATCGAAGCCACTGGCTTGAGTGAGATTGCCGGATTCCGATCGCGACCCTAAAGTTGGAGCGACGAGAATAGCATTTTTACTGCTGGCATTGACTCCTTCTCGAAATGCAAAGAACGGATAGAACTGTCGATTCCAATATTGGTCGATCGTCAAGTTCGTTGGATAGTAGCCAGGAGCCGGAGATCGACCGCGCTGAACTGGAGTGCGATGATGACCCTGGAGGTAGAGAATCAGATCGACCTGAGGTGTAAACCGATAGTTAGCAGGCAGAAAAACCCCGGTCATGGGTTGCGGACAGACTTTAGTGCGATCGCGCTTTGTGCTACATCCAAGATTGATGTTGAGATAGAGAGTTGAGAAGAGGGGTTGAGATTCTGACCGAATCAAGGATGGAGCAGCTTGAGTCGGAGATTCAAATAGCCCATTCTGCTCAAAGTTTAGATAAGAAGTCGGGCTGCGTGAAGGAGCCTCGAACATCCACTGAGTTGAACGATTCATACAGTACTCCTAGCGAGGATAGATGAGTTCTATCTCATGACATTTGGGGCAGGCATCATCCCGTTCGATCGTGCAAATACCGGATCGGGTCGTGTTCCACGAGGAGGAGGACCTGGCTGGTAAATATTGCGCGGGGGTGGAGTGGGACGGCTGATCCGCATTCCTTCTTCGCTGGAGATCCATTCTTCAGAGTATTCGGCGATGCGGTAGAGCAACGCTTCAAAGTCAGTGCGGTTCTTCTTGAGGACGAAGGGTTCGGCTAACCAACGGATGATTTCTCGTCCAGCAACCGCCATCCGGTTCATCGTACTGGCGTGAACGGATTGACCAAAGTATTGCCACAAAACTAGTTCAATCATTTCCCAGGCATTAGCAGCCCCAAACTGGGCGCGAACATCGGGAGCATCTAGAACCTTAAAGGCTTCCGCTAATGCTTGACTGGTTTCTACCCGCAGCACATTGATATAGCCGTAAGAAGAGTTCTTCAAGTTGTTGCGTAAATCGAGTCCGGTTCGACGGACGATCGCCATGGAACCAAAGGTCGGATCAGTGGCATTTTGGCGAATCACTTCGCTAATTCGTTTGTCGCGCCAGAACTTTGCGGTTTCGCTGATAAAGTGAGTGAAAAGTCCATGAAACTCTGGATTGGCACGAGCGCCCGGTCCCGGATCGCGCCCATAGCCTAAGACCCGCGTATAGGCCCGACGGCGATCGCCCTGTTGGTAGCGCAAAAGGTTGTGCTTATCAAAGCGGTAGAGTCCGTAAGCCCCTTCGCCGCTGGAAATTCGCAAGGTTCCGGCTCGGAATAGCTCTTGCAACTTGTGCATCACTTTAAACACACCCAAAAATTCATGGATAGCGATGTAGTAGAGGTCGCCTGCCGCAAGGATGCGATCGCTGGTCACCGTATCGTCGTAATCCACAATGCCGCTGGAAACCTGGGTTGCTCCTAAATTGGTGGGTGCCGTGTTGCCTAACCCGATCAGGTCGGCTAGTCCCCCATCCGGCGGAACGCCTTTGCCATTTGGGCTTCATCAAATTTGCGAACCTGATCATCCACCGTTCGGTTCAGCACTTCTGCCAATTGAGGATTGGCAACCAACTCTGGACCCAGTTGTTCAATGGTGTTTTGCAGGAGCGCAGCAATACGATCGTTGCGCTGGTCGTAATCTCTGGTGTTCGGCATACGTTTGTTCCTATTCCTGATCTAAATATCTCTGAGTGCTGCTGAGGGAAGGGCATCGCGATCGCCAACCGGATCACCATGCGAAGCCTTAATTGTTTCGGTTCACGATTGCTCTAACTCTCCCCAGGTGGACTAGTCGGGGGAACCGTGCTACCCACTCCCAGATCTGCCAGTGTATCGAGTTGGAAGAGCAACTCACTCAAGGTTTGCTGCACCCGCTCAAAAGACAGCACTCTGTCTAGCAGTAAGCCCTTGGAGGGGTCGCTTTTAAGGGTGGACAAGACAATCCCAATCACCCAGAACAAGGTATCTGCCTGGTCGGTGACAAAATCTAAGCCAAACTGACCTGAAGCGGACAAGATAGATGGCGCTTCCAGGGTGGCAAACCGCTCAACCCACTCGTTGAAATCATTGACGGTGATGTCCGGTAGCAGCAAGCTAAACGTGGTGGGACTGGAGAACAACGACAGGCTGATGTCGATCGCGTTGGGAGAGTTGATCGCGTTGGAAGGGTTAGGTCTCGTCCGAGGAGATCCTAAGATCGAGAACAGTGCGGTATCCGATCGCCGCTCGCTGGCAGTAAATCCGATCGAATCCATTGCCGCCATCAGGCTAGTATTGCTATCTGAAATCACGGGCAACATGATGTAAGACCGCGACAGCCGCTCACTATAGCGCCCTGTTACGTTTGTCTCCACGTCATTGGTTACAGCGAACTGCTCAAAAATTGTTCTTAATGTACCTGCATAGTTTTTCAGTAACTCAAAGCCTGCAACTTGTGTTTCGTCTGACAGTGTGACTGGGAAAACCTCTGTGCCGTTTCTTTGCCCTCGGAATCCACCCCGATCGACCAACCGTGCTTGTTCGCCCAATTGAATAATCGAACCATCTAGCGTGTTGAGATACGTTTCCACCCGTTCTCGACGGGGTTCATCAATGCGTCCAAATTCATCAACTAAAGTGTTGATTTGCGATCGAATCAACGCCCGTAATGCTTCCACCGCATCAATATCCGCTATGGGATCAAAGGGTTGCAGTGCCTCCAAAACCCGCAGGGCATCTGCCGCAATAATGCTTGTCTGACGATAGAGATTTGCCTGTTCCACAGACAACTGACCCACGCCACTGCTATTCGGTGGTGCTGACCTGTAACCGGCGGCTGCATCATTGCCGAGACTGTCAGGTGAATAGTAGCCGTTGCCCACGGTGGAGTAATTGCCGCTTCCGTTCAGGGAAACGATACTGCGAGTGGGCGTCATCATCACTTTGCCATGAGCATCCGTTGGGAAAGCACTGTTCAAGGCATTAACAAATCCATCATATCCGCGTCCCGGTGTTCGCCCTAAAACCTGAGTCAGCGCCCGTTCTACCTGCTGAGTTAAGGCATTTGCGTTTCCACTGGCACTAGAGCGAGAGGAGCCATTGTCGTAGATGGTCGGTTCATTGCCTGCCGATCGTCCTAAGATTTGGGCAATTTGAGCCAACTGCTTGGGAATGGCTTCTGTAAGCTGTGGCTGTAAAAAAAGGCTGTTCAGGAGAACCTGACGCATTTCTTGCAATTGGTCTCTTTGTCGTAGATTCTGAAGCTGCCCATCGTTGAGCACCTCACCGTTGATCAGCGTTCCGAAAACTGGAAAAGCCATTGTTACTAACCTCTGCTGATGTATAGAGTCATCGTTCTGTTACCGCCTGCCGAGAATGCGGTAGAAATTATCGGTAATGGTTTGAGGAGTGGCAAGTTGGCGATCGAGGGCAAACCTCGCCGCACTGATCATAAAACGGACGGGAATGGTACCGGGATCTTGTCCGGCGGCAAGTCGCTGTCCTGCCAATTCCACCATCGCCATTTGCTGAGGTCCGAAGGGGATTGCCTGGGCCAGAGACTTGTTGCCAAACTGACGATACGGTTGAAAAACCATCGTATCTACGACCATTTCGGCAGCCGGATAAAAGGTTTTCATGAAATCAGGGGGAATGTCGTTGGGCGTGACTCTGGGATAGAGCCGTTGCCAGATCCGCGTCAGATCCGCCGCCATTTTGTCAAACCCCATGCGGCGCAGCAAAATCAGGTTGATCAGCGTTCGCAGATAGGGCGTGGGATGGACGGACATGCCGCTAAATTGAACCGTGCTGGCGGGCGATCGCCCCACCACATCCATCAACGATTCCACCGCAGCCGGACCACCCAAAACCAGAGCAAACATATCTGCCATGGTTTCTTTGTGCCAGCGTGCCCAGACCTGGGCGACCTGGGCAGGAAATTTACCTTCGGTGGTCAGGCGTTGATAGAGGCGGGCAGGGATTTCTTCCCACAATCCCAAATCTGCCTGAAGATTATGCGACACCTCATGCAGAATGCTAGAGAGTGCCCAGACATTATCTAATCGATGTTGCGGCAACATGATCAGCGGAAACGGATTGGGATTGCGTCGCAGACGCATAATCGGCACCCCCCGACGAAAGGTTGCCGGACTAAAGCCACTGTTGGCATAGCTAAACGGCAGCAAACTGGGCGTGGGTTGAGCCGTTCCCAGACCTACGTAGAGGTCTTCATAGCAATTGGCACAGATGCGATCGACCGATCGTAAGCGTTCGCCAAAATTAGAGAGCCGCTGGATGAATAAATCGAAGTAAAAATCCCAAATGCCTTCGACATAAAGCACCTGGCTGCCCACCTTCTGCTTGCGCTCTAACAACACTTGCAGGCGGCTGGTGGTGGGTTCTCGGCGGGCAGCGGCAGCGGCAGCTTCCACCCAGCGAGACATTTCGACTAATTGACTGCGGAATTGGTCAATGAATCGATTCACCGCTTCAATATGTGCCTCGCTTGGAGCCGCCACCCCGCTGCCAAACTCATCATTACGAAAAGGACGCAGCGATTTGGCATGGCGGGTAAGGTTAATCGACTGAATATTCAGCCAGTTATCCAGCAGGAGCCGTTCACTGGCGGTGGTTGCTCCTTTCATCACCGTTGCAGTCGCTTGCGCTGGGGCAGCAACTTTAGAATCTGAAGGCGAGTGTTGAGGCGGGGCAGAAGAGTTTGCCATGATCACGGCTTCCTGGGGGTCAAAGATTCGTGGCGTTTAGAACGCATAGAACGCAGAACAGGGGTTAGCGACCTGCCGCAGCACGGCGGCTGGCACACGCCGGACACTGACCATTTCTAGTGGCGGTGGCACGGCGGGGGTTGGGAGGTGCCGTGCGTTGACGCAGAACGGCATTCCGCACGATCGCCCGTTGCACCAGTTGGGGATTGCTCAACACACGCTGGCTAGCGGCTGCCATTGCCTTGACTGCCAGAGGACCTGTGATCGGCTGACCGGATTTAGAAGCCGCTTTCAGCGTGGCGATCGTCCGTCGTTGAATGGTGGGTACGGTTCGCAGCAGTTGCCGCCCGATCGGACCTTGTTGGCGTAACGTCTTCACAAGTTGACTATTTGCCTGTGCCAAAATTGGCATCACCGGACGCAGTGCCCGTCGTCCGCCCATAATCGTAATCGTGATCGGCAAGGCTGCGCCCAGGGTAGATTCTGCTTCGGCTTCGGTAGCGGCTTCTGCCGATTGCGCTGCTAGAAATTCGGTCAGTGCCGCTTCATGGGCGACTTCTGTATTTCCAACTTCGGCTTCCGATTCATTGGTGCCAAAGAATTCTGACTCCATCTGTCCCGCTTCCATTTCCCCTTCTTGAACCAGGGCACTGGTGAGTTTGGCGGCAAGGGGTCCTGCGATCGGACCAATGCCCGGAATCAAGGCAGCGAGTTTACCCGCTACGATCGGAGCAAATCGCTTTGCTAGAGGAGCCGCTACTTTTGCAATCTTACCAATGCCTCGTTTGACCGCACGAAACGCTTTCTTGAAGAAATACTCACCCTCATCTTCGGGATTGGAGTAAGGATTACTGTAGTGGGCTGCTTCGTGGCTGGTTTCCCATTCATCCTCAAACTCAGGATTGGAGTAAGGATTGGAGTAAGGATTGCTGTAGTGGGCTGCTTCGTGGCTGGTTTCCCATTCATCCTCAAGCTCAGGATTGCTGTAGTGGGCTGCTTCGTGGCTGGTTTCCCATTCATCCTCAAGCTCAGGATTGCTGTAAGGATTGCTGTAATGGGCAGCTTCATGGCTGGTTTCCCATTCATCCTCAAACTCAGGATTGCTGTAGTGGGCAGCTTCGTTTTCCCATTCATCCTCAAACTCAGGATTGCTGTAAGGATTGCTGTAATGAGCTGCTTCATGGGAAGCAGGAGCCTCAAACATTGCTTGATGTTGCGTTACCATTCGTAAAACTCTCCTTGTGAATTAGGGTGGGAGTACGTGTCAAGGGTTGAACCCCGATCGGGGCATTCCTGCTGCTTCAGGTCAAGCGGCAGCAACGGCTCGTTGTCGGATCACCGCGTTGCGAATCATTGCCTGCCTGACCATTTGGGCGTTCCCAAAAACGCGGGCAGCATGAGCCGCTATGACTCGTCGAACCAGCGTTGCCGTGATCGAACGACCCAATCGCGGTGCCGCTCGTAAACTTGCGATCGTTCGCCGTAGAATCGTGGGAATCAGTCGGAGTAAGCGTCGCCCTGCCGTACCGCGTCGATGCAGTAAATGGACTAAATGGGCAGTTGCGGCAATCAACACAGGCATCAGCGATCGCAGCCGTCGTCTGCCCCCCGCACTCCGCACTGCGATCGGAACCACCGTGCCAATTAAAGCCGATGCTTCACTGGGATTGCGACTGTGGCTCGCTTCTGCCGCCAATACCTCGGTCAAAGCAGCTTCTTGAGCGGCTTCTGAATCACTCGCTTCGGCTTCTGCTGCATAAAGACCAAAGAATTCTGCTTCCAGATACTCTGTTTCCAGATCACCTTCTTGAAGCAAAATGCTGATGAATCTGCGCGCCATCGGAGTTGAAACTAACCCCGATCGAGGAGTCGCTCCAAGCAGCGTTCGGGCGACGATCGGAGCTAGATGTTGGGCAAACGGTGCAGTTACTCTCGCAACTTGCCGAATGCCTTGAAGGGCTTGTCTAAAGGAAAACTCTGCTTCCCACTCACTTGCCATTTCGGTATGAGGGTAATGCGAAGCTTCCTGGGTTTCCCATTCGTATTCGTCCCCCCGATAGGAGTAAGGTCGAGAATCGTGAGTTGTTCTGAACATCTCCCATTCATCGGGTCGTTGCGGATGAGAATAGTGAGTTGCTTCAAACAGGTTATTGCTATTACCTAGTCCTTTTCCATTAGTATTCGCGTATCCACTCATTAGAGTGTTCTCCCAGCATAGGCGGTTGAACTAATATGACGTTCGTCTTATATATAACAGGTGTCACTTCTAGAGTTACAGTCCCTTTCTCAAGGGTCGCTAATGGTTGGTAGCACAAACGAGCGTCACTCATTTAGGGGGCTTGGTCTAACTCAACCCCTCCATGCCATTGCATTCGGATCGAGCACGGGCGGCATCCCAGTCCCTCTGAAGCAGTGCTCGATAGTCAAAGTGTGAAAAGTGCTGCCGGGGTTCAGGATGCGGTGGGTTTTAATGGGGCAAGGTGATCAAAGGACGCAAGCGATTTGCCACCGTCGATACTTTAGGCTTGGTCTTGCGCGTGTTGGTAACAGCCGCCCGTGCTGGGGAATGCGAAGGCAGCAAACAAGTGCTCCAATGAGTCCAGCAACGGGGCAAAGCGGGGTCTCGCCTACATACGATTTGGGTAGACGGCGGCTTTGACGGCAGTCCCTTCATGCAGTGGGTCATCACGGTCTGTCGGTGGATGGTGCAGGTAGTGCTGCAACCAGAGCAGACTAAAGGGTTCGTCTTGCTCAAAAAGCGCTGGGTCGTTGAGCGCACAGCCCTGGAGGCGGGTTTCCCTCCGTAGGAGACTGTGTAGAGCGGACTTTTAGTTGATGCACTGTCGTCGCTTGGTGCACGACTACGAATTGCTGCTAGAAACGTCTGAGACGTTGATCTATCTGGCAATGATTCGGATTATGGTTCGGCGCTTGGCGTAAATTTTGACCGCTCTATACTTTAAAGCCCCCTCTAACCCAATGGGGCGATTTTCTTTCAGTACCAAGTTTCCCAGTATATACTTAATTAGCGTTGCTCTAAGCAATCGGTAGCCCGGTTGAAAAATCACACTTTAATCTCTCAGGACTTAACGTCAGAGCGTTGCTGAGCGATGCTATGGATTCGCCCCTCAACCCTATTCTGGAGGACTTCTGGACTTTCAAAGTTCCCCAGAATGGGGGATTTATAGGGCTTCCAAGAGTGCGGCGACTCAACAACTCATATCTGCATCCAGCAACGCCAACGTCAGTTCAAACTGTTACTGTTCATTTCAAAATACTCGAAAGGTCTATCAGTATTTGCATTACCCATCGCGCTGCTCGCTTCATTAAAGTCTTTACGGTTCTCTTCTAACTCGCTCTCGAAGCATCGCGTTCTAGCTGCTTAAGGAGATACAAATGGATGCTAATAATGACGAAAATCTGAGTTCAGATCCTCAAAATTTTCTGTCTTTAGACCAAGAAATTTTGCTGAACTGTTTAGTGAAAAAGGTTTCTCAAGCTGAACCTTTGAAACGTCTTCAAGCGGCTGAAGAAACGGTTAACGAAATCATAATCGAATCTGACATTGATGGAACGCATTATTATCTTGTTCGGTGTACACCAAAGTCTGCTCTCCAAGTTAATTTGAGTCCGCGTGAGTTTGCGATCGCTCGCCTAGTTGCTCAAGGGTTTCCAAACAAATGTGTTGGTAATCAGCTCAACATTAGCCCTTGGACTGTTGCGACTCATGTCCGTCGTATTTTTGCTAAGCTAAGCGTCAATTCAAGGACGGCAATGGTATCAAAGCTGATGGAAGCAGGTTTGTTGTAGAAACGAAAGTGTCAGAATTAAAGCTTGGCTATTGGGCGAAATTCACTGTCTCTGATAGTCTAGGGACTCACCTAAAACTGAATCCCCATCCCGCTTTGATGAACTGTCTCCATTGTAATTCATCGCTCACCACTCAACTGAAACGCACCACCAGTCTCAGCCATAGCGGTTCTCAGTCTAGTCATCGATTTAGGAGACACTTTTGAGACTTTTTGGTTATGCATCAGTATCGACCAGCCAGCAGTCACTTGACATCCAACTAGAGGCTCTGAAGCACGCAGGGGTCAACCCAGCCGATTTTTTTCCGACAAGGCTTCTGGTGCTCAGGTCAAGCGTGATGGACTCGACCTGTTACCCATCAAGGTCGAAAAGGGTCATGTCGTTTTAGTCAAAGCCTTAGATTGTCTTGGACGCGGTACTGCTGACATGATCCAACTCATCAAGGAGTTTGATCAAATGGGAGTTGTCATTCGGTTCTTCGGCGAGGGCATCAGTACCGAAGGGACAATAGGGCGACGATTCTTTCAGCGGTAGCCCAGGCTGAAAAGCGCCGTATCCTAGAGCGAACCAACGAAGGACGCATTGAGGCTAAGTCAAAAGGTGTGAAGTTTGGGCGTAAACGTCGGGTTGATCGGCAAAAGATACTTGCCTTGAAGACACAAGGGATGGAGGCGACGGTCATCGCAAAGCAACTGGGCATAGGACGATCAACGGTGTATCTCTTTCTCAAGAAGTCTTAGCGCCCGCTTTCGCCCACTCAACTTCAAACCCCTTCATCTGAGGACACCTAAACGCCTTATAGGGAAATCTTTTTGGGCGAAACCGTAACTTTCTGTTCAAATGCGCCCGCTAGTCCAAATTGAGCCTCCCCACCCTATCATTTTTGCGACAGAACCCTATACCTTAGGGTTGTGCAAAGAACCCCTTTCTCGCGCAAATCTTCGAGAACCCATCACAGCAAAGATTGGAGTTGCTGGAGGTCTGCCAATGCAGCTACTAATGCAGTTTGACGGATCTCTGAAGAGAGTTCAGGATGCTTCACAACATAGGAAATCTGGGTCTGTAACTGATCTAACCCTATTCTGAGGTCGGGCATTTCGTCCTTATGGACAGGACAGAATGCCGCAGGTAGGTGAGTATCGTGATCAATAGAGGTTGCCAACACTTGCTCAATGTTTAGCCCCAACTGCTGAAGGGTTCGCTGAAGGGTTTCGATCACGCCATGCATCTCGATCGGATCAAACACGCGCAAAATGCTGGTCTGAGTAACAATCCCTAAGTTTTGCCCCCAGTTCCAAGACACTACTAATCGTCGCACTTGGCGGTCTGCCATCACTTGGTGAGCCGTCCAAAGAGAGTCTTCAGGACTCAGCACAAATAGCGGCGTACTCATCACCGTTTGAGCGAGAGTTTTGCGAACATCCAATCCAAGTGCCTGAAAATGAACGATATCCCGTTCGGTGACAATGCCAACAGGCTGTTGAACCAAATCGTCTGGGTTTGACGGTTCAACAATGACGATACAGCTAATTTGATGCGTCGCCATCAATTCAGTTAATTGCACAATAGGCGTGTTGGGTCGTGCCACAATCACCTGTTTGGTCATGACCTCGGCAACTCGTCGGATTTTGAGGAGGTTTGTGGGTCGCAGAATGTGGCGAATGCTCTCGATCGAGACGACTCCAATCAAACGCTGCTGATCATTGGCGATCACCAAATGACGAATGCGATGGCGACGAAACAGAAACAATGCCGCAAAGATATCGTGTAATGCCTGTTCAGACATTGAGAGCACGGGATGGTGCATTACCTCACAAATTTTTGTAGTGTGAAGGTCAGTGCCAACAGCAGTCAACTGCACCAAGTCGCGCTCGGTAAAAATGCCCTGTAGTGTTTCGCCCTGCATGACTAATACACAACTCGATCGCGCACCATGAAGAGGATCAGTGCGGTAAATCTGTGCCGTTTCATTCATCAAACTCACTACGTCCACCAAGCAGGCATCGGGGGAGACGATTAGGGGATGACGATCGATCGCTTCAGCGAGAGGAGGAGTGCCTACTGAATAGTCGAAACCCACGGTCATAAAATCTGATCTAACTTAATGGATAATGAGTCAAAGATACAAGCCTTCAGAATAAAATTTCTGCTCCATCCACCACTGAACTGGGTGTTAAGGATTAAAACTTTCTAAACTTTTGGAGTGGACAAATCTGTCTGAGGAGGTGATTCTAACCCTTTGAGTCTGGGAGTGCGTCCATAGAGGCGATCGAGCACCCGTTTGATCGAGATGCGCTGCCATTGCTGTCCACGCTTGGTGCTGTAGCCCTGCCGATTTAGCCAGTCTGCCACTTGCTGAAGCGACTTGCCTGACTTGTGATGACGGCGGATTAAATCAATGATCTGCTGCTCGGTGGGGTCTTCGATTAGTTCACCGTCGAGCGATCGCTGCCCAAACGCAGGTGAGCCATAGCCGACATAGCCTCCCTGAGCCGCTTTCTCTTTGCGCCCTTGCTCTAATCGTTCCCACACCTCACGATCTTGAAAATTTTCGCCCATGTGTTTGTGCTGTAGGTCACCTGACTCTAAGCATATCTCTACCAAGCGATCGTGAAGCGTTTGCTGTTAATGAACAAAAGTCTTGAGGAGGGATTTAGCTCGATCGATGTCCTGTGAGGTTCCTTCCACAATCAGCAAAACACGGCCGCTAGAAATCTGCTGACTGTAGGCTTTGGCTTGCTCTGAGGTCAGCCCTAAACCAATAAGTGCGCCCGTCAATCCACCCGCAGCCGTGCCAATCCCGCCGCTTAGTAGGACAAAGGCGATCGCAGACGATAGCACCAGCGAACCCACGCCCGGCAGGGCAATCAACCCAGCGCCTAACAACAACCCAGTTACGCCGCCTGCAAGATTGCCGATTAAGAGTCCTTTCTTGAGTCCTGTTGCGGTGCCTGTCACTGCTCCATAAGCATCAGCAGGGAGTTTAGGGAACGTTGGGTAATTCTCGTCTAGTCCGTGACCCAGTAAGAAAATCTGCGCGATCGACAAGCCCGACAGAACGAGGTGGTCGAACGCTTGTCCTGCCGCTTCACGACTAGAAAACGTTTTGATCACCTGTCTATGCTGGGTTAGAACAGTGTTTAACATTAGCTGATTCTTAGAAATTAGGTTTATTCTGTATTTTTCACTACCATTTTACCTATTTCTTTAACAAAAAAAGGGCAATTTGGTAAGTGTCAGAAAATTTTGACAAAAAAACGATCGCAGGTCAGGAGTAGCTAACCCACGATCGTACCAAAACAGAAAACCCTAATTTTGGCGGTTTGATGTCTACCGCCGAGGCGCATACATGATGACTAAAACGCCTAGAAGTGCCAGCCATGCCCCCAACCAGTCGTATTTATCGGGTGCAGTTTTCTCGACAACCCAGCCCCACAGCAGCGACAGTACGATAAATACGCCGCCGTAGGCTGCGTAGGCACGGCTAAAACTAGCGGGTTGCAGCGTTGGCAGCACGCCATAAATGGCGAGAACAATGACTCCAATCAGGGCAAGCCAAGGGCTTTTCCCTTCGCGTAGCCACAGCCAGAATAGATAGCCGCCGCCAATCTCGCAGAATCCAGCCAGCACAAAAAAGAAGAGGGATTGAACCATTTCTAAGGGCGTTGCTCACTGAGGGTAGCGGGTTCCTCGATCGTCAAGGCGGCTTCGTTTTCCTCGCTTGTCCGAATGCGAATCGCTCTGCTCACCGGAATCACGAACAATTTACCATCGCCAACGGTGTCTGTTCTTGCCGTTTTGACGATGGTATCGACTACGGCATCGGTGAGATCGTCATTTACAACCATTTCAATTCTGATTTTGGGCACGAAATCAACAGTGAAGGGTTTACCTTCCATGTTCAGCAGTCCGAGAAAAGCCAATGGACGACCTTTTTGCCGCCCAAAGCCTTTTGCGCCTGTGACAGTCATGCCCTGAATTCCGAGTTTGACTAAAGCTTCCTTTACGGCATCCAGTTTATTGGGCTGGATAATGGCAAGAATTAAATTCATGATTACTGATAGCAATGGACAGATAGTTGAGGGTCGATGCAAGAGTGTGCTGAACTCTAATTAATGTTTAGACGCATCTACACGATCGCGCAAAGAATGACTCAAGTCAGCAGGCAAAAACAGAGGTTTACCTTTGAGCAAGCTGTCACCCACCAGATAAGCAAACCCAGCGACAAAGAAGGCGATCGAAATTCCGATCGCAGTCATTGAGTTAGTTTTTGCGCTTCCGGCTCCAGTCAGTCCATAGTAAAAGATGCCGCATACCATAAACAGATTTGCACCTAAGCCTAATACGGGAATGGCGATCGTTTGAATTGGATTATGCTCTTCGTCTAGCAAGTGTTTTAGCGTTGCGATCAACGTCACCCCGCAGGTAATGCCGTAGAGCATAAACGTGCCGATGTTAGAGACGAGTGTGACGATCGTGACATTATCGACGCTCTGCACCGCATAAGCCCCAATCAAAGCTGACAGACCCGTCAGAAAGTAGATGCCGATGTGGGGCGTGTTGTAGCGACCATGCAAAAATCCAAACACGGCTGGCAATTCGCGATCACTGCCCATTGCATAACTAATCCGAACCCCGGTTGACAGCGCCGAAAGTGCCGTCCCAACTAGCGCCATCACGACGGTGCTGGCGATCGTAATTTGCAACAGAAAGCCGTTACCGAACAATAAAGAGTCACCCAAAATCCTGGCAATATCCCCAATCGGCGCACCCGACGAGAATGCGGCGGCAAATCCAGTGACGGTCTTGCCATCTACGATCGCAGTATATTGATCGCCAACGAAAAAGTTTGCAGCGAAATACTCAAAAAAGTAGCAGACACAGGCTTGAATGAACAGTGACAGAATTACACCTCTGGGAATATCCCGTCGAGGATTGACTGCCTCTCCTGCCATTGCCGTTGCAGATTCAAAACCAACGACTAGAAGAATGGCGATCGTGGCTTGATAAATCAACCCCAGCAAATCGTGAGGAATCACAACGCTAACTGCATTGGTGTGTTCATAGTTAACGTTGGGATGACCCAACCGATACAGAATCATCAACAACCCTAAAAACACCAGAGAAGTAATTTGAACAATGTTGATGATAATATTGACGAGCGTAGATCCCGTTACGCCTATCATTGCGATGCTGCCTACTAGCCCTGCAAAGACAAAACAAATTAAGACTTTACTAAACCAGTCGGAGGCAAACCCAGGATTAAACAGTTGCCCAATGTAAGCGACCAACGTTCCCATAAAGCTAATCATGATACCGGGATATACCCAGTAGTAGAGGTGCGCTGCCCAACCCGTGACAAATTTTGCCAGACGAGCTAACCGAAAATGCTTATGCTCTTCTTTAGCTAAAATGGCTGCTTCGGCGTAATAGTAAGAACTACCCGCACCCGCCTCAGGATAAGCTTTGGAGAGTGTGGCATAGCAACTTGCTGTGAGTAGAGCAATGCAGGTTGCGAGAGCGATCGCTGCCCACATATTTTTGGCAGAGTCGGGAGGAGCTTGTAGTTGGTAGGTTGTCCACAAAAAAGCGCCTGGTGCAATCAACGCCATTGCGTTAATCGTAATCCCTACCAATCCGAGCGTAGGTTTCAGTTCACTATTTGACTGAGCCATTATGTTGTTACATCCCTCGGTATTGCGACCACTATTCTCAATGGCAGAGACTAATAGATCTGTATTCCACAACACAAATATTTGCTCGGTCTACTGTACAAATTTCGTGAAACTATTGCCACCTATAGACTTAGCAGTGACGTCAATTTCGCTCCAGACATTTTCTACCTGCTGTCTCTAGAGTGTTTTGCACAGGTTTTTTGTTTTTTATCCTGCACTGTAGTCTCTGATACAAATGTTTTGATTCCCTATTCTTACTATTAAGCTGAAACGGACAACCTTTGGTGAGATTTAGACTTGACTCTAGAAGACCTCTGCTGGCTCTAATTGTTACATCCGTCGAAGAGGTTTTCGAGTTAGGGTTCTGTATGATTTGTATCACAGTCATTTCAGTCACCGGAGAACAACTATGGAATCCGACCTTGTGAATGGAGAGGTTTCTGCAGCTACGATCGCAGAACTCCTCACTTCAGAATCCGCCAATCTGACCACAAAGAAAAAAAAGAAGAAAGGTAAGAAACACAAAAAAGCCAAACTCTCCTCTACTCCGCCACCCATGACTTATTTACCCGCTTCTGAGCAGGAAAGCAGGTCTAAGTTCTCCAGCAAAGACTACGAGAAAGAACTCGCCCGACTGCAAGTAGAACTGGTGAAAATGCAGTATTGGGCAAAACATACAGGCACCCGAATTGTCATCTTGTTTGAAGGTCGCGATGCCGCCGGGAAAGGCGGCACGATTAAGCGGATTACGGAGCCGTTAAATCCGCGCGGCTGTCGAGTCGTCGCTTTGGGAACCCCGAGCGATCGTGAAAAAACTGAATGGTACTTTCAGCGCTATGTGCCTCATCTACCAGCAGCAGGCGAAATTGTCTGCTTCGACCGCAGTTGGTATAACCGCGCTGGGGTCGAGCATGTGATGGGGTTTTGCACCGATGAACAGTATCAGGAATTTATGCAAACCTGCCCCGAATTTGAGCGAATGCTGGTTAGGTCTGGCATCATTTTGCTGAAGTATTGGTTTTCTGTCAGCGATGACGAGCAAGAGCGGCGGTTTCAATCCCGCACGATCGATCCCGCCCGTCGTTGGAAACTCAGCCCGATGGATTTGGAGTCACGCGATCGCTGGGTGGAATATTCCAAAGCCAAGGACACGATGCTTTCTCACACCAATATTCCTGAAGCACCCTGGTTTACCGTTGAAGCCGACGACAAAAAACGCGCTCGCCTCAACTGCATCCGTCACTTTCTCAGCAAGATTCCCTATGTGGATATGACTCCAGAACCGCTAGAACTGCCGCCGCGAAAGTCTGCTCATGATTATGTGCGACCCCCGCGCAACGAACAGTTCTTCGTCCCACAAGTCTATTGATGGCGAGTAAGAGCAACCGTTCTCATCGCGCCCATTTTTGATTTCATCGCTAATTTCATCTCCAAAGGAACGACAACTATGAGTGGTAATGAACTTCGTTTTCAGGCAATTTGTCAGATCACCGATCGTGAAAAGCTTCCTCCCAAAACGCCCAGCCGTCTAGAGGAACTCTGGGCAACCGACGTATTTACCCTGGGCAAAATGCAGGCTTGTTTGCCCAAAGATGTCTTCAAGTCGATCAAGAACACTATTCAGACGGGTGGAAAGCTGGATGTGTCTGTTGCCGGAACCGTTGCCGCAGCGATGAAAGACTGGGCGATTTCTAAGGGCGCACTGTATTACGCTCACGTCTTCTACCCGATGACCAACATCACCGCCGAAAAGCACGATGGCTTTATCTCGGTGCAAAGTGACGGCTCGGCGATGACCGAGTTCGCTGGCAAAGTGCTGGTGCAAGGCGAGCCGGATGGGTCATCGTTTCCCAATGGCGGCATTCGCTCTACGTTTGAAGCGCGGGGCTACACCGCGTGGGATGTCACCAGTCCTGCCTATGTGATGGAAACCGATAACGGGGTGACGTTGTGCATTCCCACGGTGTTCATTTCTTGGACCGGGGAAGCACTAGACAAAAAAACGCCCTTGCTGCGATCGAATGCGGCGATGAGCAAAGCGGCAACCCGACTACTCAAACTGTTGGGACATTCAGACGTGGCGACCGTCAATTCTAGCTGTGGTGCCGAGCAAGAATATTTCTTAGTCGATGCCCATTTTGCCCACAGCCGCCCGGATATCTTGTTGACAGGCAGAACCTTGTTTGGGCGACCTGCTGCCAAAGGGCAACAGTTTGATGATCACTATTTTGGTGCGATTCCAGAGCGCGTTCAGGTCTTCATGCAAGATGTGGAAGAGCGGATGTATCGACTGGGGATTCCGGCAAAAACTCGGCATAACGAAGTGGCTCCTGGTCAGTTTGAGCTTGCTCCATTTTTTGAAGCGGCAAACGTGGCGAGTGACCACCAGCAGATGACGATGACCATTCTCAAGAACACGGCTAAGAAACATGGCTTCGTCTGCCTATTGCACGAAAAGCCGTTTGCAGGCATCAACGGGTCTGGGAAGCACGTCAACTGGTCGGTGGGCAATGCGACTCAAGGCAATCTGCTCGATCCGGGTGATACTCCCCACACCAATCTGCAATTTTTGCTGTTTTGCGGAGCGGTGATTCGTGGAGTTCACAAATATGGACCTTTGCTGCGAGCCGTGGTTGCGACTGCAAGTAACGATCATCGACTCGGTGCCAATGAAGCCCCGCCTGCAATCATCTCAGTCTATCTGGGCAGCCAGCTCGAAGATGTGTTTGAGCAAATTAAGCAGGGAGAGGTGAAAAGCTCGGCTCACGCGGGTGTGATGAGTTTGGGTGTGCTGACCTTGCCAGAGTTTCCTAAAGATCCAGGCGATCGCAACCGCACTTCACCCTTTGCTTTCACGGGCAACCGCTTTGAATTCCGGGCAGTTGGGTCGAATCAATCGGTTTCTGGTCCGCTGGTCGCAATGAACACGATTTTGACCGATTCGCTGACCTGGGTGGCTGACGAGTTAGAAGCTGAACTGGCAAAAGGGCTGTCGTTAGAAGATGCTGCCTTTACCGTGCTGAAAGAAGTCATGGAGGATCACAGCGCTGTTGTCTTTGGTGGCAATGGTTACTCCGAAGCGTGGCACAAAATGGCAGTTGAGGAACGCGGGCTGTTGAACCTACCCACGACCGCAGACGCGTTGCCCATTTTGAAAGAGAAATATATTGAGGAACTTTTTGAAAAAACGGGAGTGCTGTCTGCTTCTGAACTGGAAAGCCGCTTTGATGTCTATGCAGAGCAATATGTTCAGGTGATTGAGATGGAAGCCAAGCTTGTGATCAGTCTGACGAAAACGGTGATTTATCCTGCGGCATTCCGCTACTTGTCAGAGCTTTCCACCAGTATTAGCAACCTGAAACAAATCGGGATTGCATTTGAGCAAGAAAGTGCGGAGACGGTTGCTGCTTTGACAAAGCGAATGATGGATGCCGTCAGCAAGTTGGACACTGCGATCGCCAAGCATGATTTCGCTACGATCGAGGAACACATGCAGTATTGCGCCAAAACGCTGCGCCCAATGATGGATCAGGTTCGCGAATTTGCGGATGCGATCGAAGGTGACGTGGCGGATGATCTGTGGCCCTTGCCCAAGTATCAGGAGATGCTGTTTATCAAATAGCGTCTTTAGCTGAATGGGGCATTGAGCGGGATCAAACCGGTTGGTTCTCCTCCCGACGGGTCTAGCTCAATCCCTAGGCTGGCTCAATCCTATGTAGCGATACTAAGTCAGACGACTAATCCCTAAATGTTCACAGATGAAGGATATTGATCGCATTGGGTCTGTGGAGAGCGATCGTCCGCCTCTGCGTTCTCTGGCTCTTGCAGCTTGCAATCCTGCCTGAGTGCGTTCTCGAATTAGGTTGCGCTCAAACTCTGCCAATGCCCGAACAGGTTGAAAGATCAGCTTGCCGCCACTAGTCGTCGTGTCGATGTTCTCTTGCAGCGATCGCAACTCAATCTTGCGGGTCTCTAACACTTCGATCACAACAATTAGGTCTTTGAGCGATCGTCCTAATCGGTCGAGTCGCCATGCGACGATCGTGTCCCCTTTTCTAGCGAACTCAAAGGCTTGCTTCAAACCAGAGCGATCTGCGGTTGCTCCGCTCATCTTGTCTGAGAAGATTTTTTCACAACCTGCGGTCTGCAAAGCATCGTGTTACAGTGCCAGACTCTGGTTGTCTGTAGCAACTCGTTCGTCGCCAATCAGCATTGTTGAGAGTTCTAATATCCTGTTATTGTCTCAGAACGTAACTACTCAGGCTTAAAACAAAATAACAATTTAAGCGAACGCCCTCAAGCGATTGTAAAGTTCAGGCACCTACCCATAGAGCCGAAAGCAAAACTTTGAGACATTCCCCTCGAACAGCCGCTATCAGCCGAGACAAAATCCGAGCGGTCTACGCGCAAGGAGAAGACGCGGTGATTGCCTTAGTCGAAGGACTATTAAAGCGCATCGGGGTGTTAGAGGAGCGAGTCGAGAAGATAGAGAATCAGCAGAGCAAACATAGCGGTAATAGTAGTAAGGTGATTTCCGAGAATGAAAGTACCGTACCATTTGGTCTTGAAACAGGATAAGCAGATTAATCGTCAGAGCAAGTGATGTTGCTATCCACCCCAGGGCGAACGCACTTACGCCAGAGTCAAATCGAAGACCTTCGGCTAGCCTCGACAAAACTGAGCGGCGCGAAACGACGGGGTTTTCAGGGTGAGATGTGCCTGAAATACTGTGGTGGGAGCGACAGACTCGCTGAAATGGTGTTTGGCTGGAATCGAGCCACGGTAGAGCTAGAGTTGTCCGAGCAGCGGAGCGGCATTACCTGCGTGGGGGCACAAGCCACCGCAAGCGGCGCGAAACGGTGGGAAGAACGGTACCTTGACGTGGCGCAAGCCATGAGAGCACTTGCTGAATCTCAGGCTCAACAAGACCCCACATTTTCAAGCTCCATTGTCTATATTCGATTAACCGCAGCAGAGGCGTTGAAGCAGCTAGAGCAACGGCAGCAATTCTCATACTGAGAATTGTTTTCACCCAAACACCTGATCTTAGTTACTTCAGGCGGCTGTAAGCCGCATTCTGTCGTTCAGATGGTAAGGTTTGGAAGCCGTTACAAGCATCAATTGCAGTACAAATGTTTCAAAATGAGAATTGCTGACATCAATTTGCGAAATGCGACATTTAACGTGCGAATGTACAAAGATGGAGCTAAGCGGGTTCGAACCGCTGACCTCTGCAATGCCATTGCAGCGCTCTACCAACTGAGCTATAACCCCTCATCGTGTATATTATCATGACGCAATCCCAATCATTCAGTCAAGCGTCAACTTTGGTAAGCTGATAAACGTATCGCCCCTTGGCAGAAAATGAGAGCCATTTGAGACTTATGACTGAGACACCCCAAGAGTTGCCTAATTCTGATCTTGAGACAGGTCAAACTGAGGTAGATACAGATGCTTTGCTGCGATCGCTGCGTCGCAAAGAAGGCAGTTGGGTCGAGTGGGGTCAAGCCTGCCAAGCATTGCAGAAAGCAGGCTACAGCCCTCAAGCGATTTTTGAAGGCACTGGGTTTGAGCCGATTCAACAAAATCAAATCATCGTTGCGTCTCAAGTCTATGCCTCGATTATTGGCGTGGGCGTGCCCGAGGGGGTGCAGGCTCACTTTTGGCAAAAGGGCAGTGACTCTCTTTACGAGTTACGCATTCTCACCCAAACTGAACGAGCCGCTGTCGCAACCTTCGTGGTCGAAAAAGGGTTAGACATAGATGAAGCGCGAGAAGTGGCTCGTGCGGTTAAAGATATTTCCCGATTCAAACCGCCAGAAGAGTTTACGAATCATCCGGGGGATGCGGTGGCGCTGCAAGTTTGGAAGAGTGCCAGAGAGAAAAGCGATTTGCAGGCACGATCGATTCTGATTGCCAAAGGGTTGAGGTTCGCTCACAGTGCGACTGCCCGTAAAAAGATTGAGCAGTTATTGACCGATTTCACCGTTACTCAAGTGCGTCCGGCTCCCGGCTTGCCTGTTTATCGATTAGAGGATGAAGATTTGCCGCGAATCTTGCCTGTGGTGGGCAAGTTGCCGCTGACGAAAGCAGATTTACAAGCGGTTCCGATCGTCGAAGAGACGGGAGCGTTTCAACTGGTGCAGTTTTCTGGAACTGGAGCGTGGGTGCCGATTCCAGGATGGCAGGTGATTCGCACGGCAGAAGACCCGATCGTGCTGTTGGGCGATAGCGATCGTCTCCCCGCTCCGTTGCCCGGAGCGATCGGAGAAGTGGTGATTGTCGTCGATCGCGCTCAGCGTCAGTGGAACGACCAAAGCTATTTTGTGATTGCCGAGGAGGAGCAGTTGCAGCTACGCTGGTTTGCAGAGTCTCCAGACGTGCCGCTATTGGGTCGAGTGGTTTTAGTGATGCGTCCTAAAAAGGTGCTGGATGAGGACTACACTAAAGAGCTTTGGCAGATTGACGAATAGATCAGCATCGATATCCCTGAAAGGGAACTCCCAAGCGGTAATAGCGGCTTGAGTCACGGGTGCAGACCGATCGATTCAAATTAATCTGGGGAGGAAAGTCTTTTTCTCTCAGTCCGGGGGCTATCAACCAGAGAACTTGGGGCGAAGAATCACCGAGGGCTGGACTAGCCAACTTTTTCCAAACTTGGTCGTAGCTTCGCGATCGCCCCACAAACGCAAATCGGGTCTGAGCATTGTTCTCTAGCAAAGGCAGTGCAAAGCTTAACCCTAATGCAACGTCCTGTAAATCTTGATAGGTCATCACCACGATCGTCGATTCAGATGCGTTTGGCTGCATCATGGTTGCAACCTGCTGGGGCTGATAGGGTTTGAGAAATACTCGATCGGACACCACAAATCCGCAACTGATTAACCCTGCTAGAACTACAATAACCACTGCTTTGAGTCGAAAATTGTGGTCAGATTGTCCCTTCCACAAGCTGGCTCCTATCAAGGCACACACAGCGGGATAGTAGATGAAGTTATAGCGAGGAACTTGAGTCAAATCTTTGTGCAACAGGTAAACGATCGCCAAAAATTCCACCAATATCCAACCGATAAAACTGGTTAACGTCAGCGTTTCCCAATGAGTTTCTGAGTTTTGCCAAAGTGTTTGCCCTCCTCTCAACACTCGCCACGCTAACCAGCCACTCACTAACAACATCAGCACAGCCGCCGGAAGGATCACCCAAAGGGGCTGATTTTCGATAGGCAGAGCGATCGTCATTAGCACCCAGCCCGCCAGCAATTGATAGAGAGGCACGATCGCAACCAGCAAGCCTGATTGAGTTGGCTCTAACCAATTGGTTTCGGGGCGACTCAGGTGACTCAAAAAAGTTGGTAGCCAGGGCAAATATGCCAGTCCGATTCCACCAACAGCAGCCAGCAAAACTAGCCACGTGCGACGGTAAAAGGGACGAAGAGGTTTGAGGTTTGAAGTTTGGAGTTTAAGCTGCAACACGACGATCGTTAAAACTTGGGCGATCATTGCCAAAATAAAAAAATAGTGGATATAGAATCCGACGCTGTTGACGGCAATCCACCCGAGCCAGACTCCGGGTTGCAGCCGTTGTTCTCGAAGGTCTTGCTGAATGCGAATGGTGCCTAAAAGCGCCAAACTCAGCAGCAGCATCGGCAGAGTGTAGTGACGAGCTTCTTGAGAGAGATAGACCGCGAACGGAGAAACCGCCATCACGATCGCGCCTATCAACCCCGCCCGTTTTGAGAAGGCGATCCGATTTAGATAATAAATAGCTAAAATTGCGCCGACTCCTGCCAGAGCTGGCAACGCTCGCAGCTTCCAAACCCAAGATTGGCTAACAGGTTGAAGCCAACTCAGCCAATCGTGCATCCAGCAAAAAAAGAGCGGCGGATGAACGGATTGAGTCGAAACCGTTTGCGCGATCGCCGCGCAAGTAGTCGGCTGCAACGTGAAGAGTTGATCTAGCGCAGAGCGCGAAAAGGCGACCTCTAACGGGACATCGAGATAGCTTCGTCCCGAACTAAAGAGCGCTGTGATCACCTCATCCATCCAGACAGATTTAGCGTCTAAATTCCAAAACCTCAGCAGTGCCCCTAAAAAGACGACTCCAGTCAGAATTAGAGAATGGGAAAAGGCTTTCATACGATCGCTCGACATTTCAGATCGAACTCTACACTAGAAGTGAATTTATCGATACGACTGTGAGGATTGGCATGAGCGATCGCACTCAAATCACAGCTCCGCGCATTATCGGCTTAACAGGTGGCATCGGCATGGGCAAAACAACGGTGTCTGACTATTTAGCCAAGACCTATCAACTGCCCGTTTTGGATGCCGATGTTTACGCAAGAGCAGCCGTGCAGCCAGGAACGATCGCGCTTGAGGCGATTGTCGATCGCTACACCTCTAAAATTTTGTCGCCCGATGGAACCCTCGATCGTCGTCAACTGGGAGAGATCATCTTCAGCCATCCATCAGAACGCGCTTGGCTAGAAAACCAAATTCATCCCTATGTGCGGCAAGCTTTGAGCCGAGACCAAGATCGCTGGATTCAGCAGTACCCGGATCAGTCAGTCACGATCGTGATGGTGGTTCCCCTGCTACTTGAAGCGCGAATGACGGATTTCGTCACCGAAATCTGGGTCGTCTCCTGCCCGTCAGACCAACAGATTCGGCGTTTGATGCAGCGTGAATCGTTGAGCCAAGAGCAAGCAACCGCACGAATCTTTAGCCAAATGGCAATTGCCGAAAAGCGCGATCGAGCCGATGTTGTATTAGAGAACTCCTCAACACTAGAGGATCTTTTGCAGCAGGTCGATCGGGCGATGAACCGTCCATTGTTACCAAAAATGACAAAATCCTCCGGCTGACCGTTAGACTGGCTATGGCTTCTAATCCCACTTATCAAAACGGCTATGGGCGCAACGCTAGAACAAATCGCGGGTTTTCTAGATAACAAAGAATGGAAATATCGCCTCGATCACGAAGAGTCTCGAATTTTGACTGGAGTCTACGGTGAAAATATTCAGGACTTTCTCATCGTTATTGAGCTAGACGAAGACGGAGAGTTTTTCGAGATTTTTGCGCCGCGCGTTCTAGCCGGAGTCAAAGATCATCCTCACAAAACTGCGATTTTGCAGACCATGCTGTGCATCTCTTGGGAAACCAAAATGCTTCAGTGGGAATATGACCCCTCAGACGGTGAAATCCGCGCCATCATTGAGTTTCCCCTTGAAGATGCGATTCTTACCGAGCGGCAGTTTTACCGTTGCCTTCACAGTCTTGTCCAACTGGTCGATGAACTCGCCCTGCCTCGCCTACAAGCTGTAATGGAAACCGGAGAAGACCCCGGCGACCTCGAAGAAGGCGAGCGCTTACTGCTGGCATTACAAGAAGAATCCCCCGGGCTATTAACCGTCTTAGAACGGGCAATGGAAGCTCGTAAACGACGGGGCAGACACTTGCCACAGAAGGAGGAGAAGGAAGGGTAAAGGACGTTACTCTTCGATCGCCTCTCCCCCTACCACGACATCCCGAATTCGCAAGCTAGGACCGCCACAGCCAACCGCTAGACCACTCTGCCCACCTTTGCCACAGCCGCCCGACTCATCCCAGTAGAAATCATCTCCAATTCCCTCAATGTCTGCCAGTGTTTTAAAAGCATTGCCAGAAAGGGTGACATCTCGCACAGGTTCCGCAATTTCGCCATTGCGGATCATCCAGGCTTCTCCAGCCGTGAAGGTAAACATCTCTCCATTCGTCATGCCGCCCAGCCAGTTGCGAGCATAGACCCCTTCTTTGATGCCGCTAAATAAGTCTTTGACGGGCGTTTTTCCACGCTCGATCCAAGTATTGGTCATGCGGACGATCGGCGGAAAGTGATAGTTCAAACACCGAGCGTTGCCGGTCGGAGCCTCGTCGAGTTTGCCAGCCGTCTCGCGAGAGTGCAGACGACCCACTAAAACGCCATCTTTAATCAATTGCGTGGTGGTTGCCGGAACGCCCTCATCGTCGTAGAAATAGCTGCCTCGGTGCCCTTCAAGAGCAGCACCATCAAAAATTTGTAATTCTGGAGAGCCAAATCGTCGCCCAAGACTCATGACTTCTAGCAAATCTGGATTCTCATACGCCATGTCTGCTTCTGAGAGGTGCCCAAACGACTCGTGGACAAACAGCCCCGACAAAATCGGGTCAATCACTACCGTGTAAGCATTTCCCTTCACTGGGGGCAACGAGAGAGAATCAACCGCTCGTTGAGCCGCATCCCGAACCTGTCCATCTAGCCCAATCAAATCTTCGTAAGCTTTGCGAGAGCCGATCGTTTCTCGCCCGGTCTGCACCGTTTCTCCATTGCGAGCAGTGGCAGCAAAGCGCATCTCGATATCGACCCAAGACTGCTCAATAAACGTCCCATCTGATGTTGCCAAGATGATCTTCTGAGCACTGTCACCATAGCGCACTGAGACCGTTGCGATTTGAGGATCAACCTCTCTCAAAAGCCCACCATAGTATTGACACAGCGATTTCTTTTGTGCTAGGGGAATTTGTCGAGGGTCAGTGCCCGTAAGCGGAAGGGTGCAAATATCTTGAACTGGGTTGATCGGAGCCAGAATCGTTTCTTCCGTGCCAACCAGCCGAGCCGCCGCGATCGCGTCTTCGATCCGGTCTGACAGGGTTGAAAGTTGATTAAAGCTGGCAAAGCCCCAGCCTCCTTTGTGACACGCTCTGACTTGTCCTCCGATCGAGATGCCCTCACTCAAGGTTTCGATCTTGGTGCCTCTGAGCAAAATATCAGTGCCCTCAGCCGCTTCTAGGCGAATGGCTAAATAATCAACCTGAGAGCGATAGCGATAAATCAAGTCGGACAAGAGGTTTTTGGTGTCAGCAAGGGCAGTGGTCATTGCTTTTAGAGAAAAAATCAACTGCTTCCATTGTGCAATCGATCGAGACGGGTTGCACACCCAACTTCACATGAAAAAGCCTGTAATCTTCATCGCTGCTGACTGCGACCTTAAATTACAGGCTCAATTTTATAGAAAACACTGTTGCTCAGGCAAGAAACGCACTTGACGACACAAGCTCTCTTCAGTCTTTAGAATTGCGTAAACGAATCAATTGACGACGCATCTGTGGCGAGGCTTCAATCTCTAAAATCTCTTGCGCCTTGACCTCAACCTGGAGAGGCTCCATAAACTCATCGCTGCCGCAGGTGAACGCATCAAGCAACATCTCCAAGAGTTGTTCGCGGTCTTTTAACACCCGCTTTTCTTCAACTAATCTGAACTTGAGATGGATCTCACACTCATAAACGCCCACTTCATTGTGGTTGGTGGGCTGATATTCCAAGGAATCGTACTTCATTTGGGAAAGCAGTCCCTACGACGCTGCAACTGGATAAGGGTTTTATCTTATGGGTGGGAAAAAACCTTGCCTCTCAACCACTCAGCCTTTGAGCAATCAAATGTCAAGACTTTCTCTACATCCAAACCTAACATCTTCAGAAACTAATGCAGATCAGCTAGATAGCTGAATCATCAAACAAGTGAGATGAAATTCAAGAATGTATTAGCGTTTATTCAAGCTAATGAAGCTCACGCATACACTCTTTCATAACAGAGGGCTTGTGTGTCAGTTATAAGGGAGTTAATCGTGAAGTAGTACCGTAATAACACCCATCTTTAATCGACTGAGAATTAGGAGAGGTTGGTGAAGTAAGAAGAGATACTCGATCGCTAGGATGATGAGCTTCTTTAAAGACTGCTACAACTTCCTAAGAGAACTTTAATTGCATCAATAACTACTCCTATCTGAGCTGTTCGTATCAAAAAAACTAGTAGCTTTAAATACGCTAAAAAATCTCGGCACTTAGGCACACAAGGGGTTCAATCACTCAAGTAGTCCTGTTCAAGAGCCATGATATTTATTCTGTACAATTTTCAGAACTAAAAAAGCTGAAGTAGATTGAGTGTTGATAAGCACTTTGTAGACTCCGTGATTACATCATTGTTTGAGGTTAATAATCTCAACATAAAAAGGACATGCTCGCAAATAAATGCCTCAAGCAAGTGTTCAGCACGGATTAAATCGAGTGTAATTTATTTAACTTTCAACTTACTCGTACAGGCTTTTCTATGGCTATAAAATAATTTATTGCTCTGAGAATTACCGAAATCAGAGCTTGAAACGTGAGGAGTTACCTATACACAGAAACTTGCCTACCGAAAAATCAAATTGACAAAAAATTTCACTGAACGAACACACTAAAAATCAAATTGATGCGCTTAATTTGTCGCAGATGAATGCGATCTTCAGTAAAACCACTGGAAATAATTACCCTTATATAAATTTTCTGAAAAGATCTAAGGCTTTTTATATAGTTCTGATGTTGACATTGAAATCCAGATGCGTCATGCCCAGATCAACAGCTTGAGTACAAAACCTGAAGTTCATCGCTGCGATCGATAGACAGGCAGCGTAAAGTGAAAACAACTGCCCTGGTTGGGAACAGAATCAACCCAAATCTGCCCGTAGTGTGCCCGGACAATGCGTTGACAGAGCGATAAGCCAATTCCATAGCCATCTTGAGCCTCGTCTCGTTGAAGGCGGAAATGGTCTTCAAAAATGCGATCGCGATTTTCTTCTGGCACCCCTGGTCCGTCGTCACAGATGCTAACTTGCACTTTTTGAGCCGTGCGGTGCAGCATCGAAACGTGGATGGTGCCCTCGATCGGCGTATATTTCGTCGCGTTGTCGAGAATATTGGTTAAAACTTGTCGTACCCGTTCTTCGTCGGCGTAGACGATCGGCAGATCGGTCGGAATATCAGTGCCTACTTGTTGCAACTTAGCGCGGAATCGTTCTTCTAAATTTTCTAAAACACTTTCACACAAGGCACCGAGTTCTAACTTCTGCGGCACAATTTGAAGCTCAGCGCTGGTGCCTCTGGCAGCTTGCAGAATGTCAGTGATCATACGGTCAATATTGCGAATCTGAGTCCGCCCGTGCTTGAGCAACTGAGCCGTCATTGCCGGAGTGAGTCGATAGCCTTGTCCTTCTTGCGCTTTATGACCGATTTCTAAGGTTTCAATCGCGATCGACGCTGCTGTTAGAGGATTTCGCAAGTCGTGAGCCAGCATCGAGATAATTTGATCTTTAAACTGAAGCTGTGCTTGGAGATCTTCTTTCTCCTGTTTGAGATTAAAAATCTCATCGCTTAACTGCAATAGCTCAGATGAGTAAGCGATCGAGGAAATTTTTGAAGCTGGAGAAGGAGCCTCCTCAACGACTGAGTCTTTTAACTCAACCTGCGTCTCTAGAAAGTCTTCAACAGAAGCTTGCCAGAGCGACCAGCACTCTTCGAGTTGAGCTACTAAGTTAGTTCCGGTCAGAGTTTGCCGGGGGTCGGGGTGAATCTTAATCAGGGCAGGCGTAGCAACGAGGCGAAAATGCTCTGCCAAGTAGGGTTGCTCACCGACATCAATCACCTGAAGCTCAAACGGATAGTTGGCTCTTAGATCGTTTAAAAAGCGGAGAATCTGCTGGATCTGCTCTTTTGCGTTAGGTCGCTGATCGACAAACAGCAAGATCTGTAAGGGCACTTCAGGGTTTGTTAACTTTTGGGAGGGTGCCTGCATCATCAATCAATTGCCAGAACAGATTGGGCTAGTTGAGTCTCAGGATAGGTGAAGTGAGTCTACGTGAACGAAAACATGGCTTGATCGCAGTTTTCTAGACGAGGCGACGGCGCTATACTGACGACTCTACGCGGAAATGCTAAAGATAGAGTTAGAATCAGCCATCTCAAAAGGTGGAGGTGAACAGCTTAAGTAAGCAGAAGATGGAGCTATCGAGGCATTTATATAGAATATCTATAGATTATCGCGTTCTGGGCAAGGTCTGTGAGAGTGTTTGCCAAGTTTCTGTAGAGTGAAAATACGAATCGTCGAGATTGTGGCTGATGAAGATTTTGGTATTGACTTGGGAGTTTCCACCACGGATTGTGGGCGGCATCGCCCGCCATGTGGCGGAGCTATACCCAGAGTTGGTCAGACTAGGGCATGAAATTCATCTCATTACGGTGCAGTTTGGTCAGGCTCCTCACTATGAAGTAGTCGATGGGGTAGAAGTGCATCGTGTGGGTGTGGACGAGAGCCACAATTTCCTGCACTGGGTCGTTAACATGAATGCCAGTATGGGTCAGCATGGAGGCAAGCTGATTCGAGAAGAGGGCGGGTTTGATATCATCCACGCTCATGATTGGCTGGTAGGCGATGCCGCGATCGCGCTCAAGCATTTGTTTAAAATTCCGCTGGTGGCAACCATTCACGCGACCGAAGGAGGTCGAAACAATGGCGTTCACAGCGAGGGGCAGCACTATATAAATGAGAAGGAGCGCCGCTTGGCATACGATGCGTGGCGAGTGATTGTCTGCACCGACTATATGCGACGAGAAGTCGAGCGATCGCTGCACACTCCCTGGAACAAGATTGATGTCGTCTATAACGGCATTCGGGCTGAAAAAAAGCTGCGTCATCCAGGGTTTGATGTGCAAGAATTTCGGCGGCGATTTGCAGGAGATGACGAGAAAATTGTCTACTATGTGGGGCGAATGACCTACGAAAAGGGCATTTCTGTTCTGCTAGAGGCGGCTCCAAAAGTGCTTCAGGCAATGGGAACTCAGGTGAAGTTTGTCTTTATTGGCGGGGGCAACACCGATTATTTAAAGGGTCAAGCCTGGAATTTGGGCATCTGGCAAAAGTGCTTCTTTACCGGATTCATGCCCGACGAAGATTTAGATCAGTTTCAAACGATCGCCAATTGTGCGGTGTTTCCGAGCCTCTATGAGCCGTTTGGGATTGTGGCGTTAGAAAGTTTTGCGGCGCGAGTGCCTGTCGTCGTGTCAGACAGCGGAGGTTTGCCTGAAGTCGTTCGGCACAACAAAACGGGGATCGTCACCTGGACGGGTAATTCAGATTCTCTCGCTTGGGGAATTGTTGAGGTGCTGAAGAACTCTGATTATGCTCAATGGCTGGTCGAGAATGCCTTTAAAGATTTAGAGGTGCGCTTTCAGTGGGCGAAGCTGGCGAAGCAGACAGAAGCCGTGTATGGACGAGTGCTGCACGAGCGATCGCAGGTCGAGTGGTAAGGTGGGCATTTAATCCCTGATCAAGGGGGGATATGGCTTGAGAGGAGGGGGTTAGGGTGTGGGGTGTGTCTCAGATGAATGAGACCGCTATGATAGCGCTTCGTTCGTTAATCTTCGGGTGGTTCTGTCTCTGGTTGAGCCAGTCGCCCCAGGTAGAGCCGAACAAAGTCTTTGGCGGCGGCTTCGTTGAGTTGTTCTAAGGCGGCAATGATTTGAGTAACCGATTCTGCCGAGGGATCGGTGATTTCGTTGAACCATTGATAGACAGTTGAGCGGTTCAGCCCCATCGTCACTGCTAACCGATTCTGGCTGATGTTGTAGGTTTCAAGTACCTGTTTGAGCGCTTTGCCTGCTTTTGCCATGCCCTTTATGGTGTCAGAGAGGCATACCCAAGTAAATGTTTGTGTTTACAAACAATAGATGAAGTGATAATGTTTGTGTTTACAAACAGCTTGAAGAGTGAAGAAGGATCAGCAAAGATGCCGAAGCAAGCACCGGATGATTTTGCTCAAACGCCGATCGAGGCAATGATTGATAGCTTGACCAATGCGGAGAAGCGATCGAACTGGATGATCTTAGTAGGTGCGCCGGATTGGGTGAGGGGAGTGATTCATCGGTTGCACAGTGCCCGGATCACCGAGGTCAGCGATTGGTCACGGTTGATGCCGACTCGCAATGTGGATGAGGTGATTAGTGTGATACAGCGCTCCAGAGTGGAGAAGTAGGAGAAGGTTTGAGGGGCGAATCCTGCGGAAAGCTATGCTAACGTGGGGTTTCCTGTTGCGATCGCGGCGTTTCGAGTTCTGAGGGTGGGGTTCCGTGCTCTGAAGTCGAAGTTCCATGCTCTGAAGTCGGAGTTTCGAGCTTTGAGGCTGGCGTTTCGGGTTCTGAGGTTCAACTTTCGCGTTCGGAGGTCGGAGGCTCAAGCTCTAAGGGCAAAGTTTCGCGATCGAAAGGCAACGTTTTGAGTTCGGAGGTTGAAGGGTGAGGGTTGAAGGGCGAAGTTTCGATCATCGCATGAGAGCAATGAAGCCAGCTTGCTCAAAGTGCCTGTCGTGGGTCAAAGCTTCGAGGATATTTTTTTGCTGCATGATGCAGAAGGAAGCACAGTCAGTCAAGCTCCAGGCTTTGTCGGCTCTCTGTTTGTAGAGGTCGAGTGCTGGATGGAATAAAGCGCTCGTTTGAGGGATGACCTCGATTTTAGGATTGTCGAATGATCGCTGTACAAATTGAGCCGCTGCTTGCCTAAACGCACTCTCTCGTCTGGAGAATGAATTTAAGACTTCCGTGAAGACCATTTCACTGGTCACGATTTGAAAGGGTTCTAGAGTATTGGAAAGACTGGCAGCTCTGGTATGCAAGTCATCGGCAGGATTGAGGATAGCGATCCAGTAACCAGCATCAGCGAAGACGGTTTTCATTCCTCGTCCTTCGGTGAGCCATACAAGTAGTGATCGATGTTTTTAGAAAGGTCGCTGGGTAGCTTTTCCCATTCCTCTCTGGGAACTTGGGCACTAATTTCTTCAACAAACTGGAGAAAAGGTGGAAGACTGAGGGCTTGCTGCGAACTGTCAGGCTGCTCTTCCTTGATTTTGTGCTTTAACCGAACTTTGATGAATAGCAGAAAGTCTAAGACTTCCTGCACAACGAAATCGGGGGTTTGGTCAAGTTCTTGAATGAGTTGTTCTTTGGCGCTTGTCATGATGCTTCTCCCTGCTTTGACCACTGGTAAGTTGATTGTTTCACTGCCTCATAGTTTGCATCTAATCCAGGTTCTAGCAGCAAGATGGCTGTAATGCGTCGTGCCATTTGGGTAACTTCAATGACTTCTTCTTGTTTGAGCGATCGTCCCAACAAGTCTTGCTCTCGATAACTCAACCATTTTTTGATCACCTGGTAGCCGCCGATCGTGTAACTCCAGACGCGATCGGGGATGTTTTTCCAATAGGCGATGTCATTGAGGTGAATGTCGCGGGTAGCTGTGCCAAGTTGATCAGTGAATTGTGCGATCGCGACTTGTTCTTCAGGGGTGTAGGGTCGATCGCTGACTTTTCCTTTTCCGGGCATGGTGACGTTGTTTTGCCCTGCGTGACCCCAGCCTGCGGTGAGGGCAAAGCTCGTGTTTGGGTCAAGGTTGCCAGTGCCTACGCGGGAGACAACGGCAATGGTTTTTAATTCGGGGCGAAGTTTGCCAGAGGTGACACCGGGAACGGGGGTTTCTGGATCGAGGAGGGCGGCGATTTGACGACCGATCGTTGCAGAGGTGATTAGAGTTTCGCGATCGTTAGGTAAGGGAATTCGAGGGAAGTCTTGCCGAATACCGTCGGCATTCTCTTTTAGATAAGCGGGTGAGTATCCAATTGCTAGAGTGTGCATCCAGATTAGAGCAGCCGTTTCTGTATCTGTATCAGAATCAGTGATACCCAGTTCAGCAAGATAAGCACGAGCAGTATCAGACAAATTTGCATTTACTGTTGTGTCCTGAAACTCTTCAATGTTGAAGAGTGTACTAGCTTTAGTACCTCGTTTTGAATGAGTCTTAAACAATACTGGAAAATGTCTGCTGTGCCCCGATATACTGTCATAGTCGCAGACTAACTTTGAGAAGTAAAAGGGTGAACCCTCAACTTTTTTATCGGCTGTATCGCGGGTCATAAGAAAAGCATTACCCGAAAATCTTTGCCCTAGCAGTTGCGGACTAGGTTCACTAAATAAAGGACGAAGATTCTCTAAATAGCACCAACGAAAGTCAAATGGTTTGAACGGATAGCGAACTATACATTCTTCGTTATACTCAAATTCCCTCAAAATCTTCTTCCTTGCATCTGAGCCAACTATTCTATTACCTGTCATCATCAGTGAACTATGTATCTGCTTAATATCTTCATCTGACTTTGTTACATCAAAATAAGCTGTCATCCTCTCAACCAGAGGCTCTTTATCAATAGAAATAAGGGCGAAACCTCTCCTTTCAATAGGTCCGTTAAACGGAGGAATAGCAGGTAGATCCGCCACTTTAACCCATTCTGTATAAAGAGAGCTAACGTCAGACGAACGAAAAGAAAATCGATTACTTGAAGTTGGTTGAGTTATTTCATAATTCTGGTCAAAATCTGTTTTTGCTACGCTCTCAAGTAACTCTGTTTTCTTATTTACTCCCCAGAAGTTACGAAAAAGAACTGTTGGCGTTTCACGTTGATCTTCCTTGCGAACCATCAGCGCAACTGTTGTTCCTACTCGAATTCCTTCACGGTTGTATTCGGTTGAGAAGACTGATGGATCGGGTTTACCTTCGGGAGTCAATTTTCCTGTTTCTCGGCTGTCTCCATTCATACAATCAAATCAGAGCTTATCAAACTCATTTAGGAAACGCTTTCGCATGACTACGTATGATGCATCACTAAGATACGAAGAGCTTGAGATGTAGCAGACAATTCCCTTTTGTGTTTTTTCAGTAATCCTTTGTTCAGCTAAACGAAAGAACCGGATGTAAAGCTCGTCAAGATTAAATTTTTTGATACCCCATTCAGAAATTAGTCCAGCTTTGTAAGGCTCTACTAAGCCTTGTTCTTCTTCAGGGCTTACTCCTGCATAAGCATTGTAAGGAGGATTTCCGAGAACCACTAAGATTGGTTTTTCTTGCTTAACTTGATCTGCTGCATCATGTTCAAGCTTAAGTTCTGGAAATGTAAAAGCAAGCTGTTGAAGTTGTTGTTTTCCTTCTTCACTGGGTGGTTTCCATCCTGTCAGCGCATTCGTCAAATACACTCCCACCCGTTCCTCTTCATCACTCAACGGCACCCCCAAATTTTGCAACAGCAGCCCCAACTGCAAATGCGCCACCACAAACGGAGCCGTCAAAATCTCAAACCCAAACACCCGCTTCATCGCGGCTTCCTTTAACTGCGAACCGACCAGGGCACCCATCCCCTTATCCTGCAAATTAGCTTCAATCCGTCGCAACACTTCCACCAAAAACGCCCCCGTGCCACAGCAAGGGTCAAGAATATAAACATTTGGGTCAGCTAACCCATCTTCGATCTGCAACTCTTCGCGCAACACAGTGTCTACCCGCGCCACCATATATTGCACAATCTCCGGCGGCGTATACCAAACCCCTAACTCCTTACGCAACGTCGGATCAAACGCCTCCAAAAACGGCTCATAGAAATATTGAACCGCTTGCCCCTCATCAAACTTAGAAAAGAACGAGGTGCGATCGACTCGATTTAAAGCCTCCCCCGTCCAATTCAACACCTCTTCTAAATCCAGCTTGCGAACATGGGTAGGAGTTGCCACCTTCTCAAACAACGCTTTAATCATCGGAACGTGCAGATAATAACCTGCCACCCGCCAGTCAAACTGTCTCTTTTCCTGCTGCTTGTGCCACAACACCCACGCCGAAAAAATCCCATAAAACAGCGTTTGAACCAGCGTAGACTTAAAAAATCGTTCTCCCTTCTTCGGGTCTTTCTTGTCTCCTGTAAACGCAATCCCCAACGCCTCTTCTAACGCCTTTCGCAATGTCTCCAGTGCAGGCAAATCCGTTTTCTCAATTCGTGCCTTCGCATCCTTCGCATAAGAAGCCAAAAACCACGCCAGATCTTGCGGGCTGGCAATGCTAGCAGACTGAAGCATCACCCGCTTTAGATATTCAGTGAGTTGCTCTTCCTGCTCTTGAGCAAATTGCTGAGGGTTCTTTGCCTTCTGCCAAAACTCCGCCTCATCTTTTGCTAATCGATAGGTTTCTAGCGTTACAGGCTGTCCGTTTCCATCCTGTCCAATCAGCACAAAATCTCGATAGTTCGTCACCAGCACCTGACGATACTGATTCCAATACTTAGAAACCTGCTGAGTCTGAGCCGTCACCCAGGCATTATCCCCAGTTCCCTTAATCTCAATCACACCCCGCTCCGGGTTCGTAGGATTCGCTGGCGTGTCCCCTGTCTTTTTCTGAAACTGACTAGCAGTAAACAACCCCCCGTCCGGCATTCCCGCCCCGCCGATATTCTTCAACTGCATCACACAGCGCACTTTTGGCTTCAGCGTCTTGCCCAGCTCATTCAACAGCTTCTCTAACGCCCCATAATAAGAAGTCTCCTTAACGGCTGCTCCGGTTGCCCTAATTTCCTGCAAATCTCGAATGTAAGTTTCAAAAGCACTCATAGTAATTTTTTGGAGGTAGGCGTTAAGACCAAGCAATGCAGAATCTAAGAGTCAGTATTCCCACTTAGATCTCCATCCTTTACCCTTAGACCTCAAAATGTCAGCCTCAGTACACAAAATTTTGGCTTTTAAACAGAATCAATTCCTACAGAGAGCTACGAGATCTACCTCCAACCCTCACCATTTAGCCTCTGTTCGCGAAGCATTGCTTGCAATTCGCGAAGCTTCGACCTTTTTGCTTGGAACCCCAACCTTTGAACTCAAAACTCCGACCTTTGATCTTGAAACTCTGACCTTTGATCTTGAAGCTTCGACCTTTTCACTCCAAAAACGAAGCTCAGAACCCGGAACGTCAAGCAATTTGCTCCAACATCCAAGCGCTGAGCTTCAATGGTCAGCCTCAAAGGGCAAAGGGTCAGGATAAAGTCGAGCGAAGCCCAGCTACGTAAAGTTTGATCTTTTCGCCGTTTGCAGACTCTACGATCGTGATACTCCATAAGGGCAGACAATCGCACCTCTAAAAAAGCGTCATGGATCAAGCAGAACGGACTACTTGGTTAAAGCAACATACCGTGCTGGAATCACTTTCTGACGAAACGTTAGGGGCGATCGCGGCGGCAATTCAAGCAGAATCGGTGCAAGAAAATCGACGGTTGGTGCTGGAGGATACGATGCCTGCGGCAGTCTATATTCTGCACACAGGACGGGTTGAGAGCTATCGCACCAGTGCGACGGGGCTTGCCAAGGCAACGAGCTTATTGCCCGGAGCGATCGTCTATCTCAAAGAGATGCTAATTAACGCGGTTGCAGAAGACACAACGATTACACTCAGCGATTGCGTGGTCTGGACGATTCCTCGCGCTGATTTTCTAGCCCTGACTCAGCAATACCCGGAGATTTCGCAGACGGTTTCTCGGAATCTGGCAAGCGAGTTAGAGTTGGTGTCGCAGCAACTGGCGTTTGAGCGCGATCAACAGGCGGCGCTGCGTCCCTATGTGGTGCCCAAGGTCAAGCGGGGCATTGTGGGCACGAGTCGCTATGCGGTGAGAATTCGGCAGGAGATTAAAAAGGCATCGAGCGATCGCCAGTCAGTTCTGATTTTTGGCGAACCCGGACTGGAGAAAGACAACACAGCAGCGTTGATTCATTTTGGGTCGGGCGATCGCAAAGAGCCGATGATTCAAGTGAATTGCAATACGCTACAGCCTAGTGGAGCGGAGCTATTTGGACGAGTCGGCGGCAAACCCGGACTTCTCGACTGGATCGGGCGCGGCACGATTTTACTTAACAACTTGGAGGCGATTCCCGCTGAGTTAGAAGAGAAATTAGCGCAACTGTTGGCAACTGGGGATTTTAGTCCGCTCGATCGAGACGATGCAACCCCAACTCCACGACGATGTGAAGCCCGAATCATGATGACTTCGGAGAGAGTTTTGCCGCGATTAGAGCGAGGGAAACTGGTCGGACACACGATTAAAATTCCACCCTTGCGAGTGCGAAAGGCAGACATTCAGGCTCAAATCGAGTATTACCTCAGCTTGCTGTCTCGCTCTAGAGGCATTCCTAAACCCAAAGTCACACCCGAAGCGTTGCGTCGTCTCCAAGGCTATGACTTTCCGGGCAACGCAGTTGAGTTACAAAGTCTGATTACTCGCGCTTTGACCCAATCGGATGGAACCGCCGAACTGACTGAAGAAGTCTTTTGGTCAGCCAATCTTAAAAATCGCCGATTTCGGATTAATCTACTCAACGCTTATCCCAAACTGCGGCAGTTTCTTCGCAGTCCGTGGTATCCCGATCGCCTCAATTATGGCTTCACCTTGGGCTTCTTCGCAGTCGTGGTCGCAGTGCTGATGTTCGGTCCTCAAAGCCGCGATCGTAATATTGCGCTCAATTTCTTTTGGGCATGGTGGTGGATGCTGATGTTGGCGGCGTTTCCGTTTGTGGGGCGGCTGTGGTGTGCGGTTTGTCCTTTTATGATCTATGGCGAACTAGCGCAAAAGGTCTCACTGTGGATCTATCCACGTCAGCTTCAGCCTTGGGCACGACAAGAAGCCGAAAAGTGGGGCGGCTGGTTTCTATTTGGGATGTTTGCCCTGATTTTGCTGTGGGAAGAACTGTGGAATCTGGAGAACGTCGCTTATCTATCGGGCTGTTTGCTGCTGCTGATCACGGCTGGAGCGGTGATTTTCTCGCTGTTGTTTGAGCGGCGATTTTGGTGTCGTTATCTCTGCCCGATCGGAGGCATGAATGGCTTGTTTGCAAAGCTATCTATGATTGAATTGCGCGCCCAGCAAGGGATTTGTTCTGCAAGCTGCACCACCTATCAATGCTATAAAGGCGGACCTCAAAAGGGCGAAGGACTGGAGACGGGCGGATGTCCGGTTTATTCTCACCCGGCTCAGCTTCAAGACAACAAAGATTGCGTCCTCTGCATGACCTGCTTAAAGGCGTGCCCGCACCGATCGGTCGAACTTAACTTCCGACCCCCCGGCATTGAACTTTGGACGACTCATAAACCTAGCTATGCCGAGATTGCGCTCTTGTTTTTGCTGTTTGGTGCTGTGTTTCTGCATCGACTACCAGAGATCGAGCAGCAGTTTGGCTGGGATTTGCACTTAAATAACTTTGGCATTCATGCGGGAGTTTCGGTTTTGGCGTTGTTGGTTCCTGGCGCGATCGCCCTCGTTGCCCATGCTTTAATCCGCTTACTCAATGCCAAGCCGCGTCCCTTTTTAGAACTGGCGTATGGCTATCTACCGATCGTCTTAGGCAGCAGTCTCGCTCATTATCTGAGATTGGGCTTGACCGAAGCGGGACGAGTCATTCCCGTGACGATCGCTACGTTTGGCGCAGATACTCAAAACCTTTCTTTACCGATCGCTGTTGCCGATCCTGCTGTGATCGCATTTCTTCAGGGCGTGACGTTCATCTTCTCATTCTGGTTGAGTGTTTTTCTTACTCAAAAGATTGCTCGTCAACCAATTTGGAATTTGCTGCCGCAGCATGTGTCAATAGCAGCGATCGGGTCTATCTTATGGGTAATCGTAGTAGGTAAGTAGTCATTACCCTCAATGATGTAATTATCATTACATCAATTACTTGTTTGATACGGCTTTCTGTCATCAGATAGGTTTTTTATTGCAATCGATCGTGCATTATTAGCCAGATCAGAAATTATTCAGTAAAATCTGAACTCATTAAGATAAAAGAGTTTCCTAGAAAGCGTTATGGGGAAAACAAGCGATGAAAGGGATTAAACGGAAGACATCTTTGGGGAAGAAGTCTGCCCACCGTTCTCAAGAAAAGCTGTCTAGCGAGCGCACAGCTATTATCGCCAGATGGCAACGGCTACTCAATCATTTGGTTGCGATGGTGCAACGTCACCCTATCTTAGTCTGGAGCGGTGCCTGGATCACGATGATGGCACTCTGCTGGATCAGCGTCGCTGGGCTGATGCACGTTGACACCTTTGAGGTTGAGCAACATCAGATTGCGGCAGATGAGTCTAGAATTCCGCCCCTAAAACCGCGACTTCAAGCAAAACCTGCCTCCTCGTTTGGGCTATTAGCGGCGATCGTGGTCAGTTGTGGGGCGACTTCCCTACTTCTTGCCAAGCAGTTTACGCCCAAAGAGTCACAGCGCAGACTTGTAGTCAAGCGCTCAACTTCCGTTGTCAGTACTGAGATGGCAATTCGTCAACCTTCAAACATCAGGTCAGACCTCCCAAGGCAGGGTTCGGCTCTTGCGATGACGCAGAGATCGATTCCAGTGACGACGCAGCCTACAGTCACGGTGCTATCACCCGAAGAAAACCACCCTTTAGATTGGGGCGACGCAAGTTTGGCAGACTTAATGGACATTCGCAATCAGAAGCTCTCTAACTATCCGTAGTCAAAAACCGTCAGGGGCGCACCGCTAATAGCGCTTTCCAATCAGCGATCGTGGGTTCACTCCAAAGCCAATTCTTAGCAAGCGCATCTGGCTGAAACTCAGTCGGAGCCTGACGAAGAACTTGATCGCGGAGCTTCACTGCCTCCCCTTTAAGCCGCGTCTGCTGATCGGCAGGCTGACCGTTAAGCGATTTCATTGACACGAGCGCTAACCCTGAGTAGGCAACCAACGCATCTTGAGAAGGGGGTTTAGCGATGTCTTGCTGACTAGTTTTTTGCTGCTTGGTCAATGCGATCGCTCGAAGCCAAGCATCAATAGCACGTTTGAGATTGCCTTCGCGGTAATAGGCAAACCCCAAAGCGTTGTAGTAGCGAGGGTTAGGATTGCCTTTAGCGGCAGTCTCCCAATAGCGGCGGACATCATCTCCACTGTAGTTGCCGTTGTTAGTCTTGATAAACTGCCACGCCAATCGACCTCGCAAAAAGCTGATCGCCGGGATATCTTTGTTAGCCGGAAAGGATTGTAAAGCAGCCCTTGCCTCTGAAAGCGCGTTGCGATCGAGCAGCGCTTCTACAGCTTCTTGTCCGACTTTTAAGTTGCCTTGGCTAAAGCTTGTAGTCGCGATTCTCGTTAGATTGTTGGTATCAGCTTTACCAGAATTGACAGCCGTTTGATTAGAGGGCTGGTCAAGGCTAGGAATTCGACGCAGAAGATCGTCAGGACTGGGGTTAGAGGGCGACCCAAACTTAGACACTCCCCAGATGCCTAGCGCGGCTACCGATGCAACGCCGACTCCTGCGATCGCCCACTTCCAAGGAGAGCGAGATGTCTTCGAGTCGGAAATCTGCCCAAAGACGCGATCGATAGGCGAGACTGCGGCTAAATCAGACGGGTTTTGAGACGGTTGAGCCGTAAAAGATTGCTGGATAGTGCTGTGAGAAGGTTGCTCAACCAGAGCCGACTGAGCCGATAAGTTTGCAAATTCTGCCTCTGAGCCTGTCAGATGATGAGTGCTATAAAGCCGTTGCAGATTTTGGCGAGCGCTCTCATAGTCGGGGTCAAGCTGCAGCGCTAGCTGGTAAGCCGCGATCGCTTGAGCGACATTATCGCCATAGGCTTCGAGGGCGATGCCCAACTTGCTATACGCCTCAGCCGACGGAGTGATTTGAATCGCATCGCCATACACTCCGATCGCGCCTGCTACGTTGCCCTGGGCATAAAGCACATCGCCCAAAATGAGGTAATCGCCTGCCCCATGCAGTTCTAGCCCGATCGGATTCAATTCTGATTCACTTTCGCCAGCATCTAGAGAGAAACTTTCATCTCCTGGAATCGCGCCAAACGGATTGCTATCTTCTCCAGATAGCTGTCGGATTAGATCGAGAACGGCATCGCGATCGTCCTCGTCTGGCTCTTCATACTGTTCGATGTCTTCTGAATCGAGCGGATCAAGCCCCTCTGAAGGAACAGATATCAGTTGAGACTCGATCGGGGATTCTTTAACATAACCCTGACTAAGATCCGCGCTGAGGAGGGGCTGCAAATAGCCATCAAAATCGGGATGCAAATAGAGAATTGGCAATGCCCAATACAACTGATTTGAGCCGTAGGAAGACAGCAACCCTTGCCGCGCTCGACTCAAACTCAGGTCGATCGGCGATCGCTGTCTCAAGTTGCGATAAAACAAACGGCTCAACGTCAGCGCCACATCGTCGGGAATGCGTTCTGCCATCGCCAACACCGCCGGAACGCCTCGTCTGAGCAGCGCTTCGGTCAGATTCCCAGTTTCGCTAGCTGGATCAGACGTAGCAGTATAAACGCCGCGACACGAGTTAAACACTGCCATGCGAATGCCGTTGTTGACTAATAACCCAGCTAAGTCATCGCCACTCAACACTTCGGTCAGACCCGTCTTGTCGCTCACTAAATATAAGTCGCCGCCTGACTCACCTAGATTGCTGTGCCCTGCATAGTGCAAGACCTGATAGCAGCCCTGCTCTAGCGCTTGAGTGAGTTGTTCGCGTCCCGGTTGGTCAAGAATGGTGAGTTCGATCGCTGGCAGTGAAGCCGTGCCCGATCGCGTTGCTTGCTCTTGCTGAAGTTCGTCGTTGAGGTGGTTAGCTTCTTGCCTCAGTGCCAGCACGTCTTGATCGGTGGGAGCCGCCAGCACCATGAGAATTTTGAGCGGCTGATCTTGCTTTAATCGAGGCAGAGGCTGCGATTGCAGCACGGTTGCCATCGGTGCAAATGCAGACTGATAGCGCGAAAACACCACATCTGTCCCAGTTGCCAGAAGGCGACCTCCCGTGTTGAGCACTTCCCACGGCAGGCGAGGCAGACGATCGCCTCTCAGTCCTAGCCGCAGCCGCAAGTCTTCTCGACGGTTTTGGGCAACTCCCTGCGCGGTCATCCAACTATCGCGAATGGTGCCTTGAAAGAGGGCAGTGTAGAGAGTTTGCCCCAGCGTCACTAAGCTATGAGACAGAGAAGAATCGGTCGCTTCACTGCTCGTTGATCGTCCCGGAAAATGTCCGCGCAGCAATCCTAATAGGGGGTCGTGCATGAGTTGACTAGCTTGAGCTAGCCATTCATCTACATTCCAGGTGACTAGCTCCTCAGCTAGTGGCACCCCTGGCGAAACCCGTTCGGTGCGAATCCAATACTCGTCTTCTCTGACCGGAGTCACAGAAATATAGAATTCCTGAGTCACAACTACTCTCCAAGAAGACCTGATCTATCGATATATCCCAATTGAATCATTAACCCACTCATCTCTCATAACCGCTGACTAAAGCGGCAAATCAGGCAAGATCTCTGAACTTCAGGACGATTTGAGAATTTGCTCACACAATCCTTGTCTCCAGGATTACAAATTTTTGACCCTTCTTGCACAAGGCAAGCAAGAAAGCTGGATCTAGCAATGGACACTTTACCTACAATGACGGATCAGGCTCGATCGAAGTGCCATTCTCAGAAAAATAATTCTTGTCCTAATCTTCACAGTTTTGGCATACCCACCTCCGGACAGGCGCAAAAAAATTGGGATTAGTAACTGGTAGATGCACCCTGATTAATGCCCCAGTCCATACCTAGTGGATTGGGGTTTTTTGTCAGCAAACACAAGACGGAAGCAAGCTCACCCGCACCTCACTTGAATGCAACACTCCTACTTCCTTTTAAGATAGGATTGTTATGAAGTTATGTTTCCGTCGATTTCGTAGCGTTAACGGCGGCGAGAGGCAAGCTTAATAGAGTGCGAAGATATCTCCATTCGAGAGCTTGAAACCAGACCAGAAGAGGATAGAACACAATGGCAGTTACACAGTCCCCTTTACCTTTTGCTAAAGATGCTCTTGAGCCTTATGGCATGAAAGCAGAGACGTTTGATTATCACTATGGCAAGCACCACGCTGCTTATGTGACCAACCTCAACAACCTAATCAAAGACACTGAGCTTGACAGCAAGCCCCTTGAAGAAATCATCACCACGTCGTTTAAAGATTCCTCCAAAGTTGGAGTGTTTAACAACGCGGCTCAAGTCTGGAACCACAGTTTCTTCTGGAACTGCCTCAAAGCAGGGGGCGGCGGTGCTCCTACAGGCGAACTCGCTGAACGAATCAACAAAGATTTCGGCAGCTACGACAAGTTTAGAGAAGAGTTTAAAGCAGCCGCAACGACTCAATTTGGTAGCGGCTGGGCATGGCTGGTTGATGACGGAGGCACCCTCAAGATCGTCAAAACCCCCAACGCTGAGAACCCTCTCGCTCACGGGCAAAAAGCACTCCTCACCCTTGACGTGTGGGAACATGCCTATTACATCGACTTTAAAAACGCGCGTCCTGCGTTCATCGACAACTTCTTAGACAAACTCGTCAACTGGGACTTTGTTGCTCATAATCTCGCTGCATAAGAAGACTTGATCCTCTAAACTCAATGCAAGATGTTAAGACAGTCACGAAGCGATCGTGACTGTTTTTTTTGACAACTTACTGCTAGATAACACCCATAAATCCAATGAGTACGATAGGGTGATTGTGTAAAAATTTCACTACCTTGAGTCCCTAATGGACAGCAGCGAACTTGCCCAATATATAGAAGCCACCGATGGAATCTCAAAACCCTGGCTTTTAGCGCAGCTACGGCTGATTAAATTAAAAGAGCGGCAAACGACCCTCTCACCTGAGGAATTTGAAACTGCCCTAGCAGACATTCACCAAGACTTGATGAGCTTGGGCGACTGGTGGGTTGGTCTTGAAGACGAGGTATTTTAAGTCTTATGCGTCGTCGTAAAAAAGCTCTTGAAGACATCAATCTTAGTGATCCGCAGTATTATTTCAGCCGCGAAATGAGTTGGCTAGAGTTTAACAATCGAGTCTTGCACGAGGCATTTGACCCGCGCACTCCCTTGTTAGAGCGGCTCAAATTTATGGCAATTTATAGCTCTAACCTTGATGAATATTTCATGGTGAGAGTGGCAGCCCTTAAAGAGCAGGTCGAGGCGCAAGTGATCAAACTCAGTGCCGATGGTCGAGCTCCTGAAGAGCATCTAGAGATGATTTATCAACGGCTGCGCCCAATGGTCGAAAAGCAGCACTGTCATTTTGAGCAAGCGCTGCGTCCTCAGCTAACGGCTCAAGGCATCTATCTCCTCGACTATATTGACCTCAACCAAGAGCAACGCACCTACCTGCAAACCTATTTTGAGGAGCAGGTGTTTCCGGTGTTGACCCCGTTGGCGATCGACCCTAGTCACCCCTTCCCCTACATCTCAAGCCTCAGCTTAAATTTGGCGGTCATTGTCAAAGACGGCATCACAGGCGAAGAATTATTCGCCCGGGTGAAAGTGCCCAAGGTGTTGCCTCGCTTTATCCAAATCCCGATCGAGACTCAAGCTTCACCGTCCTCGGTTCCAAACCCTCGACCGCCCGTATGGGTTGGCGTGCCCTTAGAGCAAGTCATCGCCCATAACTTAAATCCGCTGTTTCCGGGGATGAAGATTCAGGAATATTATCCGTTTCGCATCACCCGCAACGCCGATCTAGATCTAGAAGAAGACGAAGCCGAAGACCTGATGTTGGCGATCGAGCAAGAGTTGCGAAAACGCCGCTTCGGAGGTTCCGTCGTTCGCATTGAGCTTCAGCCATCTATGCCCGAAGGTCTTCGCGCAATGCTGATGCAAGAAATGAGTCTGACTGCCAGCGACGTTTATGAAGTCGAGGGGTTGCTGTGTCTACGAGACCTCTTTAGTTTGACCGATTTACCCACACCAGATCTCAAAGATCCGCCTTGGAGTCCGGTGACACCGCCGCGACTCAAACGAGTCATCGAAACCGCTATCGAAGACTTAGCCGATGGCGAAGAAGACTTTTTCTCGGTGATTCGCAAACAAGACTTGCTAGTGCATCATCCTTACCATTCGTTTTCTCGCAGTGTGCAGCGATTTATCACCGAAGCCGCTCACGACCCCAGCGTTTTAGCCATCAAAATGACCCTCTATCGGACATCGGGAGACTCTCCGATCGTCAGTGCCCTGATCGCGGCGGCTGAAAACGGTAAGCAAGTTGCAGCACTCGTCGAACTCAAAGCCCGATTTGACGAAGAAAACAACATCCTTTGGGCAAGAAAGCTAGAAAGCGCCGGGGTGCACGTCGTTTACGGACTGGTCGGACTCAAAACCCACACCAAACTCGTGTTAGTCGTACGCCGCGAAGACGGAAAAATTCGTCGCTATGTTCACATCGGCACCGGAAATTACAATCCCAAAACCGCCCGACTCTATACTGACTTGGGGATGTTTAGCTGTCATAACGATCTCGGTGCTGACCTGACCGATTTGTTTAATTATCTAACAGGCTATTCGCGTCAGCAGTCTTATCGCAAATTAGTCGTCGCCCCGGTTAACTTGCGCGATCGCCTCCTGACCTTGATCCATCGTGAAATTGAGCATCAGCGCAACGGGGGGCATGGGCGCATCGTTGCCAAGATGAATGCCCTCGTAGACCCCAGGTTAATCGCCGCTCTCTATGAGGCCTCTCAAGCTGGAGTCTCGATCGATTAGATTGTGAGAGGCATCTGCTGTTTGCGTCCTGGGGTTAAAGAGGTGAGCGAAAACATTCGCGTCGTCAGTATCGTTGGGCGATTTCTCGAACATTCTCGAATTTTCTACTTTCACAACAAGGGTGAAGAAGAAATTCTCATGGGCAGCGCAGACTGGATGCCGCGAAACCTCGATCGCCGCGTCGAGGCAGTGGTTCCGATCGAAGACCCTGATCTCAAAAAAGACCTAGAAGAGATTCTTGGCATTATGCTGGCAGACAACCGCCACGCGTGGGATTTGCAGCCTGACGGACGATATATTCAGCGTCGCCCTCCCAGCGGCAACCCAGAACAAAGCTCGCAGAAAATCTTTATGGAGCTAGCGCAGCAGGCAATCGCTACCTAGCAAACGCTACATAAGGGGGTAGAGGGAAAAAGCGAGAGGCGAGAGAACTTCCTATGTTTGACAGATTGAACTAAAGAGAAATCAGTCAGACGTGACCAATAGGCAATCAGTGATTTATGCTGGTCGCCTATTTTTTTAGGCTCGATCTTTAATTCTTGCAATATTTTTTGTTTGGCTTACCCATTCTTTAGATATGTTCGGCATCCTTAATCAACAAAACAGCCTACTATAACGCTTTCACACACCCCTATTTCTTCCGTAAAGGCACGGATATGAGGTTAAAAAAAGCCGAAAATTCGGCTTGTAACCAAAAAGTAACAACCCTACTTAAAAAAACAATCAAAAAAGCCGATCTTTCTTGAAAAAGATGTGAACAATAGTCGAAAAGTAAGCTAAAGTTGGATTCAAATTTTTGAATAAAACTAGCAACCTTGCCCCAACTCTAATGACAACTAAAGTTCCTACCACCCCCTCTCTTGCTGACTCAGTTTCTGTTGATATCGACATCGATCCGATCGAGCTAGAAGCATTAGATAACGAAGATTTCAGTCCTGAGACTCTGGCACGATCGGTGAAAGGAAAAACCAGCGATTATCTCGGTCTTACTGATGACTCAGTTGGAATGTTTTTGAGAGAAATGGCACGCTATCCGCTGCTAACTCAAGCGCAAGAGATCGAGCTTGCCAGAGAAATCGCAAAAGGAGGTGCCCAAGGTGAGAAGGCAAAGCGTAAATTAGTCCGTGCCAACCTTCGTTTAGTCGTTTCTATTGCTAAAAAATATTTAAATCGGGGAGTGCCCTTTCTTGATTTGATCCAGGAAGGCGCAATGGGGCTGATGAGAGCTGCCGAAAAGTTTGATTATGAGCGAGGTTATAAATTTTCAACCTACGCGTATTGGTGGATTCGTCAAGGCATCACCCGCGCGATCGCGTCTCAGTCAAGAACGGTTCGGCTCCCAGTTCACATGGTCGAAAAACTCAATCAAGTTCGCAAGGTGCGGCAAACGCTCACCCAGACTTTGGGACGAAAGCCTACTAAGCAAGAACTGGCTGGGGCGCTAGATATGGACGAAGACAAGCTAGAACAAGTATTAGATGTGAGCCAGCGCACATTGTCTCTCCATGCTTGGGTTGGGCGTGACGAAGACACTGAGCTTATGCAGCTTATTCAAGACGCAGACAACGTGGCACCTAACCAATCACTAGACCACAACCTACTCTGTGACCGTCTCAACTCGGTTCTAGACCATCTCAGCGATCGAGAGCGAGAAATCATCAAGCTGCGATTTGGCTTAACTGATGGACAACATTACACGTTGACTGAGATTGGGGAGCGCTATCAGCTTTCTCGGGAGCGAGTGAGACAGATTCAGGCAAAGGCGATGAGAAAACTGCGCCATCCTCGCCGTCAGGCTCTGTTAAAGGACTGGATGTAAAAATTTAGACTAAATTTGACCCTAAATCGTACTTGGCAAACTTGGTTAACCCTAACGGTAGAGGACTCAGTTATGTCAGAACCGCTACACTATGGCTAAGTACCAGGAAGTTTGTTTCAGGTGTCAATGCTGTCTTGTGAGCGTCAAGTGTTGCGTGTATTAGTCGTCGATGATCATGAACTGACTCGTGTAAGTCTCAAGCTTGCGTTACAGCGGCAAGTGGGGATTGAGTTAGTCGGGTTGGCAAGCAACGGGCGAGAAGCGATCGAAATGACCGATCGTCACTTGCCCGATGTCATTATCATCGACTTGCAAATGCCAATCATGGATGGGTTAAGCGCCTCTACTCAGATTAAGAGTGAGCACCCAAATATCAAAATTTTGGCTTACTCATCCCTAGAAGACCCTCAAACCGAAGTGATGCTGCAAACTGCAAAGGTAGATGCTTTTTGCAAAAAAGATGTGACGTTGCAAGACCTTGTGAGGGTCATTAATCGATTAGGTCGAGGTTTAGACGAAGCTGGTGCCTGACAAGAATAGGTTCCGATCAGCACCTTTTTAACTAGGTAAACAGAGAAATATTCCGCACGCAAGGTGTCAAGGTTCTGACTTTTTGAAAAGGTCAGGAACCTTTCTATCTTGGAGTAATCGATAGGGTGTAGAGATTGTGACCCTGAGCGCGATCGCCCACATAAACTGAATAATTGCCTTTACTCCAGCGTCCCGGAATTTCGATTTTGCCGCCTGATAGACTATCTGCCTGGACACAAACATTTTGCCCCTGCACACCACTAATCAGCAGTGTCGGTTGACCAGCACCCTTAAGACTGAAGCGAAGGTTGCTATCTTCGGTCACTTGAATCGTATGATTAGGACTGCTGGCAATGAATCCTGCACAGCCTGGATCTTTAACAGACCCGCCAGATGTGCCATTCAGCATCACAGCGGGAGAATTTGGAGGGATCGCCACAGTTTGACTAGCGGCAATCCCTCCTAATGCGAGAACAGCCGCAATTGCGGTAGGCACCACCGACCAACGTAAGTGTAGTTTCATCGAGTTCACCCCCTCAAGCGTTTAATCCCTTACAACCTCAGTATTACAGGGACGCAGAGGACTAGACTAGGGTTTGTTACTCTTCTTGAAGTGGCACTGTTTTTAAAGAAAACCTATTCGTCTAGGACGATGTTCGGTAGCGATCGAGCAACTCCGATAAATAGTCATAGCCGTCCACTCCAATGACTTCAAGAATATAGGGGCGCTGTTCTTGCAACACAGTCTGAAAGGAATCTCCTAATCGCCCTTGCAAAATGGTGAGCAACCCTGCGGTCTGTCTCCAATCATTAGAACCCATTTGTTCAAGCTTATACATGGCTAGAGCAGCCGATAAAACTGCTTTACCGTAGTTCTCTAGTTGATAAAATGCTTCAGCAAAGTGAGCCAGATTAAGTGCCTGAATGTATAAATCGCCCGAAAACTCAGACAATCGGGTGCCGCTCTCTAAAAATTTCAGCGCTTTCTCCGGTTCGCCCAGAACCACATAAGCGCTCCCTAAACTGGTGTAACACAGGGCTTTGCTCTGACCATCGCCTAATTTTTCTGAAAGGTCTAGCCCTTGCTCAAGATAGGCGATCGCCGTCTCATAAACTTCTGGTGACGATTCAAGTTGCTGTGCCTGAAAAACTTCGCCATAGCCCAAGTTTGCCAGAGCGTTAGCTTCTCCCATGCGATCGCCGCTCTGCCGACTTAAAATCAATGCTCGCTGGCTATAGCTAATCGCTTCTGCATAAGATTTTTCGGTCACTGCAATGCGACTGAGATGGTTTAAATTTGCAATCTCACAGGGACTGTCGCCTGCCTCTTGAGCGATTTCTCTTGCAAGAGAGTGCATCTCTTTTGCCAAATCGAGTGTCCCTTGAACTCGCTGCGCCGACCCCAGCAATGTGAGAATGCGCGCTTTCTCTTGCGTCCCCTCTGCGTGTTTCAGCGGTTCGCTTAAGTAGCTCATCGCATTGCGAAAATAGCCTCCTGTAAAAGATGCAAACACCGTGCCATACAGAGGAAAGTAGTCACGTTGAGAAAAGACTCGTAGCCCTTGCAGGGTAATGCGGAATGCAGCCTCTGTGTAGCGATCGCGGCTCAGAGAATTCAACGAGGTCGAGCGACTAAAGCCATTTGCCAACTGCGACCAAATCACACCAAAGGTCAGAAAAATCGTAATCGAGAGTTTCGCTCCGGCTTTGGAGTTGTAGACCAAATTCTCTGCCCAATTCACCAAACCATGTTCGATCGCTTGCAGCACGATCGCTAACTCAACCCAAGCTTCTAGAGTCATCTCGGTTTGGTTTGCCGCCCAGTCACTGCTAGACTGCTGTTCATAAAGCGCTTGAAACAGCGATTTTGGCACCGCTCCGATCGATTGCTTTGCCCACGATGCCCAAGGATTATTCTGCGTTGACGACCCTTCAAACCCGAGTTGATCGGGGTCATAAATCCAGCTTACGAGATGATCCTGTAGGTTGCGCCAAGACTCTAACCCACGAGAAATGCCTTCTGCAAGCTGACTCATTTCTTGATTTGTAGCGGGGTCAGAAATCGTCTGCTGACGCAGCGTGGCGGCTAACTGTTTAAGCTGGTCAGGCGCGAGGTTTTGGGGATGATTAGGGTCAGTAAATTTGAGAAATGCCAGCAGTCGGTGCGCTGATTCGGCTTGAGTGATTTGGTGAAGTGCTGTGACGATCGCTTCTCGTGAGCGATTTTGAGTTTGCCAGCGATCCCATTCGCCTTGAATCGTCTGCAATGCCCTCAACGAACGAGTCGCCCTCGCCTGTTTGGCTTCATTGGTGCGATCATCCGCTTGTCGCTGTGTTGTGGTGAAGCGATCGCGCAAGCATTGCTCAAATTCCTCCCCAGTGCCCGGTTCGGCTTCTTGCAGCAGCATTTGATAAACCTGCTCTTTAGAGCGAATGTTGCCCTTGAGCGTGAGTTGTACAATTTGATCGATGAGTTCTAAATAGCGATCGTGAAGGGGAGAGGTCTCAGGCATGGATGCAGATTCAACACTAGAGAAGGTGTGCTAACGAAGGAAAATTAAAGTTGAATGCTTCTAATCATAAAAGCAACCTGCAAAGATCACTGCCAAATCATCTTAAAAAATAAAGGCGCAACTGCTTGCGCCCTTAGTTATTTAGATTGCGTGGCTTAAGTGAACTACCACTTGAGCAAATTGAACTGCTCCATGTCTACGGTGTCGCGGTTGCGGTAAATAGCAAGCACGATCGCCAACCCGACTGCCGCTTCTGCTGCCGCAATGGTAATCACAAAAATGGTGAAAATCTGTCCCTTAATCGTCTGCGGATCGAGATAGTTAGAAAACGCCATCAGATTCAGATTGACCGCGTTGAGCATTAGCTCGATCGACATCAACACTCGCACCGCATTTCGGCTCGTAATCAATCCATAAATACCAATGCAAAACAATGCGGCGGCAAGAAGCAAAAAGTATTGAAGTTGCATAGTCCCAATCTCTTATTGAATAGTGCTATCGCTGCGACCTGTGGTGATTAGCTCACGCGGACGTTCGGGCAGTGTAAGCGCTTCGGCTTCACCCGGAGCCAGGTTTTCTTCTGGCAGAAACTCACGACGAGCAAGCACGATCGCGCCCACCAGCGCCATCAGCAGCAAAATCGAAGCCAACTCAAAGGGCAACAAGAAATCACTGAAGAAATGCAGACCGATGCGAACGATCGAGGAATCGCCGCTAGGTATCTCAGTCGAAATTGCCCAAGGGGTCGTGACAACCATCGTTCCTAGTAAGGCAAAAATGCCAAAACAGACGATCGCCGTTGCTACCTGCCGAATCCAAATTCTCGGCACGACTTTAAAGTCTTCGCGCTTGTTGACCAACATAATGGCAAACAAAATCAGAACGTTGACCGCTCCCACGTAGATTAAGACTTGAGCAAACGCCACAAAGTCGGCATTCAACAATAAATACAGTCCGGCAATGCTGATAAACACGCCGCCCAGCAAAAACGCTGAATAGACAATGTTATTTAACAGCACGACTCCCAAAGCAGCCCCCAGCATCATGAATGCCAGTATCCCCAGTGAGACGATTTGAACTCCTTCCGCTAAATTCACGCTCAACTCCTTTTGGTATAGACGCGGTTCGATTTGACGCGATACACACGTCACCCAAACCTCTAATCTTTTGGTTCTTGGTTTAAGATTTCTTCTGGACGCAGCCCAGCCCGACGAGACCCCGCAGGTAAATCGTGGGGATCAGTCACTCCTTTGGGTAGGTAAGCAAACTCTCTCAAAGGAGTCACCATTGAGTCTTGAGTCACTTTATAGGGCAGACGACCCAACGCCACGTTATCGTAATTTAACTCGTGGCGATCGTAGGTTGCCATCTCATATTCTTCGGTCATCGACAGACAGTTTGTCGGGCAATATTCGACACAGTTACCGCAAAAAATGCAGACTCCGAAATCGATACTGTAATGCTTAAGCTGCTTTTTCTTGGTTTCTTTGTTGAATTCCCAATCGACCACAGGTAGATTGATCGGGCAGACTCGCACGCAGACTTCACAAGAAATGCACTTATCGAACTCAAAGTGAATTCGCCCACGAAACCGCTCTGAGAGAATCAGCTTTTCGTAGGGATATTGAACGGTGATCGGGCGACGGCGCATGTGGTCAAAGGTGACAGATAGCCCTTGCCCAATATATTTACCCGCCTGGAACGCCTCTTTAGTGTAATCACCAACTTGCTTAAGAAACTTGAGCATTCGTGTTCTCCAGAAAATGAGACTAGGGTTAGCCGCCAAACGCGATCGGGAATGCCAATTTTAGACCCGCCGTGAGCAGCAAATTGACAAGCGAAACAGGTAAGAGGAACTTCCACCCTAAGTCTAGCAATTGGTCAATTCGCACGCGGGGCACTGTCCAACGCATCAAGATAGCGAGGAAGATCAGAAAATAAGCTTTGAGCAGCGTCATGCCAATGCCGAGCGTTGCCGTAATCACTTGCAGCCAGGGCGTATTCTCATTCACGCCGATAAAGTTAGCGATCGCGTCCACACTCACCGGAAATTCCCAGCCACCCAGATAGAGCACCGCAAACAGCAGCGCAGACAGGGTCAAGTTGACATAAGAACCCAGATAAAAGAGGGCAAACTTCATCCCAGAATATTCAGTTTGATATCCAGCGACGAGTTCTTCTTCGGCTTCTGGTAAGTCAAAGGGAATTCGTTCACATTCTGCCAGCGCAGCAATCCAAAAGATCAAAAATCCGACGGGCTGCCGCCAAATATTCCAGCCGAGAATGCCATAGCCCGCCTGCTGTTGCACGATATCGACCGTGCTGAGAGAATTAGACATCATCACGATCGCCAACACCGACAGTGCTAGCGGCAATTCATAACTGATCGATTGTGCGGCAGCTCTTAATCCACCCAATAGCGAATATTTGTTGTTAGAGGCATAGCCTGACATCAACAGCCCGATCGGAACCACGCTAGACAAGGCAATCCACAAAAACACGCCCATTCCCACATCGGTGATAATCAAGTGTTGCCCAAACGGAACAATCAGGTAAGACAGAAAAACGGGAATGACGACGATCGCCGGACCCAGCGTAAACAACAACCCATCTGCTTTAGACGGCGTAGTATCTTCTTTGAAAACTAGTTTTAGCCCATCTGCCAGAGGAGCCAAGATACCCAGCGGACCCATGAATTCTGGACCGATTCGCTGTTGAGCAGCGGCAGAAATCTTTCGCTCTAGCCAAACTGAGGCTAAAACGCTCACTGTTGCTGCCACCAATACAATCAGCATCGGCAAAGGCAACCAAAGTGCGCTTGCAGCCCCCGATGGGATGCCAAACCCTCTAACAGATTCAATAAAAGTTCCTTGGAGGTCGATTCCTGGGTTCATATTTCCCAACTCGCGTTAAGTCATTCTGCCAGTCGCCACTCCCTTAATCTTAAAGATGAAGTTTTTTGACGACCTTAACGCCTATCAGTATATCTTTCCAAATGGATCAGAACCGCACCAAAGTATTGAATTTATAGCCCTCTTGCCCATCAAACTATCCAATCGTCTGCATTCACTTTTATGAATCGTTCGGCTGAGGGTCGTTAACTTTAGGTTCAATTAAAGAAGCCCCCAAGAGCAAGAATCTTGGAGGCTGGAGTTCCTGAAAATCGTCACTTGACTATCGTTACAAGGGATCGCCAATCAGGGAAGAGGGGTGACACCCTGTATTTAGGAGTTTTAGCGATCGTCGATTTCAACATAAGGCGCTGAGTGCAACCCGGTGTAAATCTGAGTCGGGCGAAAGATCCGGTTTTCGTTGAGTTGTTCTTTCCAGTGTGCCAGCCAGCCAGCGACGCGAGAAATCGCAAACACAGGCGTAAACAGATCGGTGGGAATTCCCAGTTTGAGGTAAACCAAGCCTGAATAGAAATCGACATTGGGGTAAATGCCCTTTCCGCCGAGCTTTTCTTCAACAGCGCGTTCTAACTCGGTGGCGATGTCGTAATATTTATCGTGCCCGAATTTCTCAAACAGTTGTTCTGCTAGCCCTTGCAGGATAATGGCTCTGGGGTCTTTGACTTTATAGACTCGATGCCCAAACCCCATAATTCTCTCTTTGCGCTGCAGCCGATCGTCCAGATAGGGACGAACATTTTCAACCGAGCCAATTTGGTCGAGCATTTCGATCACTTCTTCGCTGGCTCCACCGTGAAGTGGACCTGCTAAAGTCCCGACTGCCGAGGCAATGACCGCATAGGGATCGGTCAACGTAGAAGCCGTCACCATTGCCGAGAATGTAGACGCATTAATCGTGTGTTCGGCATGAAGCACCAGACACACTTCAAAGATCTTGGCGGCTAGGGGGTCAGGTTCTTTCTCATTCAGCATGTAGAGAAAGTTGGCGGCATAGCTCAGATCATCGCGCGGCTGAACCGGGTCGTTACCCTTTCGCATGAGCTGGAAAGCAGCCACCATCGTCGGAATTTTTGCCAGAAGTCTGACAACGGCAGCCCGAATATAAGCCGGATCATCCAGCGCACGACGAGAATAAAACAGCCCCAATGCTGCTGCACACGCCTGAAGTGCATCCATCGGATGACCACTTTCAGGAAAGCACTTCATCATGTCTCGAATGCGATATTTGAGCCTTCGATGATATCGGATCTCATATTTGAAGGCTTCTAGCTCTTCTTTGGTTGGCAGTTCGTTCCAGATCAGCAGATAGGCTGTTTCCAAGAAGGTGCTTTTTTCAGCCAGTTCCTGGATGGGGATACCCCGATATTCCAAGATGCCCTTTTGCCCGTCCACGAAGCTAATGCTGGACTGGGTTGCTGGAACGCCTTCTAGACCTGCCCTAAATTCGCAGACAGTCATGATTCACCGTTGTCTTACTTTGAGTCATCTCAAGCTAACTTATCAGATTTAGCAGAACAGAATGTAGTGTCTGAAGCAAACCTCCGATCGCTGGTGTCTGCATACCACATCTTTGTGAGCATTGATACCTATCTGATCTATAGATAAACTAATGTTTGCAGTTTTTTAGAAAAGACAATATTATCAAGTTATAAAGATTTACACCTTGACTTACGTTGCGTTTACCGATAAGCCGATCGACTTCCGATAAAGCCTGCGACGAACTAGGTGAAAATCGGTTGGCTACATTTTTATACTCTCGTAAGGAGTTATATGCCTCACAGACATTCTCATCCCAAGTCCAATCCTCAAAGTCGGAAGCTCGATCGACCTGAATCTCAATCTGAGATGTGCCCCTCGCAGCAATGGGAAGAGTCGAATCGCAATCGCCCTGCCAATACCAAAACCAGTCTGACGAAGCTAATCGAGCAAGACTCTCCGCTTCAAACCAACAGTCAACTTGTTTTGATGTATGGCCCTTTTCAAACTGAGATGTTGCCTGAAGCCGGACAAGGCGTTGCTTCTTGGATCAAAGACTGTCTTCGCAAACATGGGTTGCCCAGCTTAGTCAGATTCGATTATCGCCGCCGCGCTCAGATCTTTCGTCGAGACGAATTTCAACCCTGGCTAGAGCCTCTCATCGAGCGGCAAAGCTACTCAGTCTATTAGTCAGTTTAATAAAAAAGCGTAGGGTCTGTTGCATCTTCGCTTTAACATAGGGCGGGTTAGTAAGTCATAAATACTAGCCCGCTTCGCGCTGCAAGACTGCCAAATTTGGCACCCTTTGCAAAGTCTGCATCCGATAAAGTGAAGGGATAGTGACGATCGCCAAATCTTATGACTATTCCAATTTACGACATGATTTTGCGGCAGGGTCGATTGCGGCGATCGGATCAGATCGAACCCGTAGACATTGCAATTCAAGATGGCAAAATTGCGACGATCGCGACTCACATCGAAGCCACTGCCGCGCTTGAGTTAGACATTCGCAACCAGTTAGTCAGTCCGCCGTTTGTGGAGTCGCACATTCATCTTGACTCAGCCCTGACTGCCGGGAATCCTCGCTGGAATCAAAGCGGCACCTTGTTTGAAGGCATTGAAATCTGGCGAGAGTATAAGCAAACTCTGTCGCTGGACAATGTGAAGCAGCGGGCGATCGCGACTCTCAAACAGCAAGCGGCTCAAGGCGTTCTCTTTGTCCGTAGTCACGCAGATGTGAGTGAGACAAGTTTAACGGCTCTGCAAGCTTTACTAGAAGTGCGAGAAGAAGTCAAAGACTGGATAACTCTGCAAATCGTGGCATTCCCGCAGGATGGGATCTATGGCAATCCCAAAAACGATGAGCTGATCGAAGAAGCCATGAAAATGGGGGCGGATGCAGTGGGTGGCATTCCCCATTACGAACTGACTCGCGAAGATGGCGTGCGATCGGTGCATCGCATTTTTGAACTGGCAGAGAAGTACGATCGCTTAATTGACGTTCACTGCGATGAAGTGGATGATGACCAATCTCGATTTCTAGAAGTGATGGCTGCTTGTGCGATTCGGAGTGGAATGAGTTCTCGCGTCACTGCCAGCCACACAACGGCGTTCGGGTCTTATAACAATGCCTATGCCTCTAAGCTTTTAAGCTTTCTGCAACGCACCCAGATGAATTTCATCGCTAATCCGCTGATCAATATCACGCTGCAAGGGCGCACCGATACCTACCCCAAACGTCGAGGAGTGACTCGCGTTAAAGAACTCTGGCAGCAAGGCAGAAACGTTAGCTTAGGACACGACTGTGTACAAGATCCCTGGTATTCGCTGGGTACAGGCAATATGCTGGAAGTCGCTTCAATGGCAGTTCATGTTTGCCAAATGACCGGAACATCAGAAATCGATGCGTGCTATGAGATGGTGACGCAGAACGGTGCGAAAACTCTGCACATTGAAGACCAATACGGAATTGAGGTGGGTAAACCTGCCAGCTTAATCACGCTAGATGCCAACGATCGCTATGATGCCATTCGTCGCCGCGCGATCGTTTGCTTTGTCATCTCCCAGGGTAAGCTTTTGGCTGAAACCCAGCCACCTCAAACCACCTGGAAGGGAGCATAACGTCTCATTCGGTGGGTTGTCCAAAAATTCGAGCTAGAAAGATGGCAGAGTCCCGTTAAGTTCTAAAATAGTAGGCTTTAGATCTTTCTGGCGATCGCACATCATGGCTGCTGGACAAAAACTCTACGAAGGCAAAGCTAAGATTCTTTATGCCACCGATAATCCAGAGATTCTGCTGACGCATTTTAAAGATGATGCGACGGCATTTAATGCTCAAAAGCGAGGCAGCATCGTTGGCAAGGGAGCCGTAAACTGTGCCATGTCGGCTCATCTCTTTAAGCTGATGGAAGCGAATGGGGTACTCACTCACTTCATCGACTGTCCTTCGCCGATTGAAATGCGAGTTAAAGCCGTTAAAATTTTTCCGATTGAAGTCGTTGTCAGGAACATTGCAGCAGGCAGTCTCTGTCAACAGACAGGTCTGAAGTTGGGAACAATCCTCAATCAACCTCTCGTGGAGTTTTATTATAAAAACGACGAACTGGGCGACCCTTTGCTCACCCTCGATCGACTCCGTCTTCTTGATCTGGCTGCTGATGATCAGGTGGATCAATTAAAAAGAATGGCACTGCGGATCAATGACTTGCTCACAGCTTTCTTTAACCAGTGTGGAATTACCCTGGTGGACTTCAAGCTAGAGTTTGGCACCGATTCAAAAAACCAAATTCTTTTAGCCGACGAGATCAGCCCCGACACCTGCCGCCTGTGGAACCAAACTGAAACTGACCCCGATCGCCGCGTTATGGATAAAGATCGATTTCGTCGTGATTTGGGCAACGTTGAAGAAGCCTATCGGCAGGTGCTAGAGCGAGTTTTGGGTCAAACGGTCTGAGCGATCGTGCCATCTTTAATTTGATAGATCGGTCTGATTGATGGATATTGATATTCATCAATGCGGTAAGATCTCACAGTTCACTAAGGATTGTAACCACTTCTTGATATTGTGAAGTTGAGTCTGCTTAAAGCAGAATCTGGTGTGAGGACGTGCCAAGTAACGTGAACAAAATGCGCTTATCTCCCGTTTTAATGGCAGCTTTTACGGCTGTCGCCACTGTCGGTTGGTCAAATTCTGCAACGGCTCAAACGCCTGAAGTCTCTCAGCGATCGCGGGCGACCCAGGCAATAAAGAGCGATGCCATTGCTAAACCCAGTCAGCAGCAAGAGAAAACGATCGCGTTAACGAAGCGATCAAGCCAAGATATTGTGGTCGAGACCGTCAAGGCTTCCGAGATTGCTGCCCCCGATAAGATTGCAGCTTACCCGTTGCTTAAGCCTTTTCAGCCCAAGTTGGCGACAGCAGCGACTCAGATTGCTCAGACTCAGGGAAGCCCAGTTGATGAGCAGCAGCCTAACCCAATTCAGCTAAATCCCCCATCAGGCTCAACGCCACCAACACTGTCTATTCCGACGCCTCCTTTAGCTCCCAATCCTCAGACCGCTCCGCTGTCCCCAGTGCAGCCATCTCCTCAAGGAACGCCAGCACCTGATCAACCTGCCACACCTGCTGTGCCTTCTACGGCTCCATCGGCTGCTCCAACCCCCGAATCGACACAGCCAGAACCGAGAGTGCTAGTGGGTGAAGTGCTTGTCGTCGGTGCAGAGGCAGAGCTTCAGACCGAAGTTTATCGAGTCATTCGCACCCAGCCCGGACGGACAACGACACGCTCTCAGCTACAGGAAGACATCAACGCCATTTTTGCCACGGGATTCTTCCAAAACGTCAAAGCAACACCTTCAGATACCCCCCTTGGAGTGCGAGTTACCTTTGATGTGCAGCCCAATCCTGTATTAAAGTCCGTGACGCTAGAGGGTGCAAAAGTTGTGCCTGCTAAAGTCGTTAGCGATATTTTCACGCCGCAATATGGCACCACACTCAACCTGCGTCAGCTTCAGACGGGCATTCAAGCCTTGACTAAGTGGTATCAAGACAATGGCTACGTTTTAGCCCAGGTCGTTGATGTGCCAAAAGTCGCCCCTGATGGCTCGGTGACACTAGAAGTTGCTGAAGGCGTGGTCGAAGGGCTGCAAGTTCGGTTTGTCAATAAGCAAGGCGAAGACAAAGATGCCAAAGGCAACGCGATTCGCGGTCGCACCCGTGATTTTATCGTCAAGCGCGAATTTGAGCTAAAGCCAGGAGATGTCTTTAACCGGAAGACGGCTGAACAAGATTTGCAACGGGCGTTTGGGTTGGGAATTTTTGAAGACATCAAGCTATCCCTCAATCCAGGTCAAGATCCCCGCAAGGTGATTGTGGTTGCCAACGTGACTGAAAAGAACACCGGAAACATTGGGGTTGCAGGGGGCTTTAGTTCTGCAAGTGGGCTGTTTGGCAGTGTCAGCTATCAGCAGCAAAATGTAGGTGGCAACAACCAAAAGCTGAATGCAGAAGTGCAGATTGGTCAACGCGATCAACTCTTTGACCTGAGCTTCACCGACCCGTGGATTGGCGGTGATCCGTTCCGCACTTCCTATACTGTGAATCTTTTTAGACGCAGAACGATTTCGCTCGTGTTTGATGGCGGTAGCCCAGAGGTTAATTTGCCCAATGGCGATCGTCCCCGTGTGTTGAGAACGGGTGGTGGCATCACCTTTAACCGTCCTCTCGCTCGCAATCCGTTTAAGCCCTCTGAATGGAATGCGTCACTAGGACTGCAATATCAACGAGTCTCGATTCGAGATGCCGATGGCAAACTCAGCCGTAGAGATTCGCTCGGCAACCTCTTGAGCTTTGACCCTAGTGGCAAAGACGATTTGATCACGGCACGATTGGGATTTGTGCGCGATCGCCGCAACAGCTTTCTAACTCCGACGAGCGGCTCGGTCTTGAGTTTCAGCACTGAGCAATCGGTGCCGCTTGGGAGTGGCAGCATCCTCTTCAATCGTTTGCGAGCCAACTATAGCTTCTACGTCCCTGTTCGCTTCACGCGGCTGACTCCAGGATGTCGGAATCGTCCGCTCAAAATTGGGGAGAAACCTCCAACGGGTGGCTGTCCGCAAGCGTTGGCATTTAACCTGCAAGGGGGAACTGTAGTAGGCAATCTGCCGCCTTATGAAGCGTTTCCACTCGGTGGCACAAACTCAGTGCGTGGCTATGACGAGGGTGAGGTAGGCAGTGGTCGCAGCTATCTGCAAGCTACCGCAGAATATCGGTTCCCAGTTTTCTCGATCATCTCTGGGGCATTGTTTGTGGATGCCGCCACTGATTTAGGAACTGGAAAGAACGTTCCTGGTGACCCAGCGGGGGCGAGGGGAAAACCCGGAAGCGGACTCGGTTACGGCATTGGTGTACGAGTTCAGTCTCCGTTAGGTCCGATTCGGATTGACTTTGGTATTAACAATCAAGGTGGTAACAACATCCGCTTTGGCTTTGGAGAACGATTCTAGTGGAAGCAGCCAGGGTTCAATCAGGGGCGGAAACTCAGAGGGACTCGTCGTTGCAGCACACGTTGGCGGGTGAGGTGACTCGATCGGGCATTGGTCTGCACTCGGGCACCGCAACTCAGGTCAAAATCCAACCTGCAAAGCCAGGAGAGGGTCGCTATTTTGTGCGGGTTGATTTGCCAGATATGCCTGTGATTGCTGCTCAGATTGAGGCGGTCAACCCCACGATGCTCTCGACGGAGCTAGTAAATGGCGATGCCAAGGTGCGCACGGTTGAACATCTGCTGGCAACGCTCGCAGGTTTGGGCATTGACAATGCCCGAATTGAGATTGACGGAGCTGAAGTGCCGTTGCTGGACGGCTCGGCTCACGAGTGGGCAACGACGATCGCCCAAGTTGGAACTATTTCTCAATCTGCACGAGTCACCCGATCGATCTTAGAGCCGATTTGGATCTATGAGGGCGATGCATTTGTGGCGGCGATTCCATCTTCAGACCTGCGATTTAGCTATGGCATCGACTTTGAGTTAGCCGCGATTGGAAATCAGTGGCATAGCTGGTCTCCCGATCGAGAGTCTTTTTTGACTGAGATTGCCCCGGCTCGAACTTTTGGGTTGGCGCATCAAATTGATCACCTGCGATCGAGTGGATTGATTAAAGGAGGGTCGCTTGAAAATGCCCTGGTCTGTGGTGATGATGGTTGGCTAAATCCTCCTCTCAGATTTTCAAATGAGCCAGTGCGCCATAAGCTTTTAGACTTAATAGGAGACTTGAGTTTGCTGGGAACGATTCCGATCGCTCATTTTCTGGCATATAAAGCCAGTCATCGCTTACACACCCAGCTTGCCCAAAAAATTTCCCTAGCCCTCTAGCCATCAACCAACCCATGTCAACGCTGATCGATACAAATTCAGAAAACGCGGCTGCGCTCCACGTAGATCTGCCTACAGAACAGGCTTCTGAACCCGCTCCTCAAAAAACCGTGTTCACTGTTGAAGAAATTCATGCTCTGCTGCCGCATCGATATCCCTTTGCACTGGTCGATCGGATTATCGATTATGTACCAGCAAAGATGGCGATCGGCATTAAAAATGTCTCGTTTAACGAGCCGCACTTTCAAGGACATTTTCCTGGCAAACCCATTATGCCGGGTGTGCTAATCATTGAAGCAATGGCGCAAGTCGGCGGTGTCGTGTTGACTCAAATGGCGGATGTGCAGGGCGGGCTTTTTATGTTTGCTGGCATTGATGGCGTACGGTTTCGTCGTCCTGTCGTGCCAGGGGATCAGCTTATTATGACCGTGGAACTGTTGTCTGTTAAGGCGCGTCGTTTTGGTAAGATGCGCGGTCGTGCCGAAGTAGATGGTCAATTAGCGTGCGAAGGTGATTTAATGTTTGCGTTAGTCAGCTAATTCACACCAGAGAGCGAAGTGTCGAGGGTGAATATTTAAGATGCCACTCTTCACTCTTCACTCTTCACTCTTTATTCCTCTTTTGTATGGCAACCCTGATTCATCCAACGGCAGTTATTCATCCTGGTGCTCAGCTTCATCCAACAGTGCAGGTGGGGGCGTATGCGGTGATTGGGGACAAAGTTACAGTCGGGGCGGGGAGTCTCGTCGGTCATCATGTCGTGCTAGAAGGGCACACCGAGATTGGCGATCGCAATCACATCTTCCCCGGCGCTGTGATTGGGTTAGAGCCGCAGGATTTGAAATATGACGGAGCGATCAGTCTAGTAAAGATTGGCGACGATAATCAAATTCGGGAGTTTGTGACGATTCATCGCGCCACGTTTGCGGGCGAAGTCACCTTGATCGGCAATGGCAACATGCTGATGGCAAACGTCCACGTTGGACATAATTGCTCGATCGAAGATCAGGTGATCATCTCGAATGCAGTCGCGCTAGCAGGGCACGTTCACATTGAGTCACGGGCGAGACTAAGTGGCGTGTTGGGCGTTCATCAGTTTGTGCATATCGGGCGACACGCAATGGTCGGCGGCATGGCGCGCATTGACCGAGATGTGCCACCTTATATGACGGTTGAGGGCAATCCTTCACGGGTTCGGTCGCTTAACCTAATTGGATTGCAGCGATCAGGCTTGGCAGACGAGCACCAAGGGCAGACGATGCAGTTGTTAAAGAAAGCGTTTCGGCTAATCTACCGCTCAGGCTTGACGCTGAATGAGGCGATCGAACAATTAGAGTTACTGCCTGAAAACCCGCATTTGCATCATCTTGATCAATTTATTCGCCAGTCTCTCACGCCAGGAAGACGAGGGCTGACACCGGGGAGAAGGATCAAGGATGAAGGATGAATTGCTTCAAGACACCAGGCACTTTCGGGTTTTTATCAGCACCGGAGAAGTGTCAGGTGATCTTCAGGGGGCTTTGCTGATCACGGCATTGCAGCGACGGGCAGCCGAGCTTGGGTTTGAGTTAGAGATTTTGGCACTGGGCGGCGATCGCATGGAGGAAGCCGGAGCTAAACTGCTCGGACATACCAGCACGATCGGCTCGATCGGACTGCTCGAATCATTGCCCTATGTGCTGCCAACCCTCAAAGTTCAGCAGCAGGCAAAGCAATATCTTAAGCAACATCCGCCTGATGTGGTGGTGTTGATTGACTACATGAGTCCTAATGTGGCGTTTTGTGGCTATTTGCCCAAGCATTTGCCCCAGGTGCCCGTCGTGTATTTCATCGCACCTCAAGAGTGGGTGTGGTCAGCGAGTTCGTTCAACACCGATCGCATCATCGCAGCGACCAGCAAAATCTTGGCAATTTTTCAAGAAGAAGCGAACTATTTCAAACGCAAAGGCGGGAAAGTCGCTTGGGTGGGACATCCCTTAGTCGATCGAGTGCAAGCGGCTCCGAGTCGAGACGAGGCGCGATCGTCCCTGGGCATTCCACCCGATCAAACGGCGATCGTGCTGTTGCCTGCGTCTCGTCAGCAAGAGTTAAAGTATCTGATGCCCGTAATCTTTGAAGCGGCACAGCAAATTCAGGCAAAACTGCCCAATGTGCGTTTCTGGATTCCGTTAGCGCTTGAGAAATATCGCTGGGCGATCAAGCAAGCAATCACAGACTATGGGCTGCGGGCAACTCTGCTAGATAGCAATCAAGGACAGACGACTCTGCAAGCGATCGCTGCCGCCGATTTAGCCATCACAAAGTCAGGAACGGTGAATCTTGAGATGGCGCTATTGGATGTTCCGCAAGTGGTGCTTTATCGCGTCAATCGCGTCACCGCATGGATCGCTCAAAAGATTCTCAAGGTTTCGATTCCCTTTATGTCGCCGCCCAACTTAGTAGAAATGAAGGGAATCGTTCCTGAATTTCTGCAAGACGAGGCGACCGTCGAAAATATTACGCAAGAAGCGATCGCGCTATTGCAGCCCGATCGTCGCCAAAAAATGCTGGCAGACTATCAGCAAATGCGTCGTGCTGTTGGCGAAGTGGGGGTCTGCGATCGAGCTGCTCAAGAGATTTTAGACTTGCTGAATCTCGATCACTCCTGAGTATCTTCTAAACTGGAGTACTAGAATGGCGATCGCAAGGAGTAGTCATGAATCAAGAGCAAATTGTTGCTTGTGATCCACAGGTGATGAGTGGAACATTGGTGTTTGCAGGCACACGGGTACTTGTAGAGATTCTCATCCAACACCTAACAGCCGGAGACTCGTTAGACATTTTTCTAGAAGATTTCCCTAGCGTGAGCCGTGAGCATGCGATCGCTTGCTTAGAGATGGTTCTTAAAGAGGCGAAAGTCAATCATGCGCGTGTTGCTTGATGAGAACTTGCCGCGCCGATTGATCTCTTGCCTTACTTCACGACATAGCGATCGAGGTCGCGAATCTGGGGATCAGAGAACTGGGTCAAAATCTTCCACAGCACGGTGTAACTGCCATCAGCACGACGACTGACCGGACGGAAGGCAAACAACAAATCACTGCTGGGCGTGTTCAGCAGATCTTTGAGAAAGAAGCGTTCACGCGGCAGTAACGATCGTCCTGATGTGATGATTTCGGGCACTTTGAACTGAATCGATCGCACCAAATAAGTCCGGTTTAGGGTTGCTGTTGCGTGACTTAGCAATGATTGACTCAGATTCAGATTGCTCACCCCGGTGATAAAGCGGCGACGATCGGCTTGAATGGCTTCTAGCTCCAACGGCGGACGGTAGCTATAGAAGACCTGTAGCGCTTCTGAAAGGTTGGATATCTTCTCAGATGGGGGTGAAACGAGTGTCTCGAGCGCCACCTCTCCTAAATCTGTCATAAACCCATAATCCAAATTGGCTTGCGCGATCTGAAAGTCGTCTCCCTCAATCTGAATCGCTAAACGCGGCGACAATCCCTTCGATCGCTGCATCAAAATCGCGAAAGGAAGCTGTTCGGCAATCGTTGGGGCTAATCGATTTTCTATGGCGCTGGATGCAGTGCGATACGCCTCAATGGGCAACAGACGGGCGATCCCAGTATTAGGCTGTGATAGAAATGAGGTATAAGGCTGCGCCTCTTGAGGATACAAATCATAGGCAGGTTTCTGACTCTGCATAACTTGCGTTGGCACCGTAAACCCAACCGCTACCGGAAACGCAGGCTGAACTCGTATTAGGCGATTTCGGCTTGTGCGCACGATCGCCAGAATATCATCAGGTGGCTGAATCGCAGGTAGAACTGGAGTTGTCGTCTCGATCGTGCTCCTTAAAGACGGATTGACAGTCAAAAGGCTCTGATCGAGGACAGGTGATGTAGGATGCACCCTCACACCTACAGGGTCTGCGGCTACCGTGCCCGATCGACGATCGAGTTGCGCTCTCAACGGCTGTAAGTCACGAGCAGACAAATACAACGCGCAATAAACCTGAGCCTCTTCTAAACTAACGGCATCGGTTCCAGCAACGCTTCCGGCTCCACTATTAGCAGGGTTTGAAGCACACAAAACCTCTGGTGCCGGATAACTGCTTTTGAGAAAGCGATCGACCGCAGAAGTCTGTAACAATATCTGCCCCTTCACCAACCGCAGTCGATTGGCATCTGAACTAGAAAGCGATTGTTCAATTCGATTTAATAAGACCAGATGATTTTGAGCCAGTTTTTGTGCCTCAAGCCAATAATCGCGACCGGGATCAACCACTGGAGCCGTAGAACTGGTGCTGGCTGAGGCGATCGAGCGATCTACCAGCGCACCCAAACAAGCTATCACTACCACACACACAAAGAGACGACGCATTTCAGAAAAACCTTTGCTTATAACCACAAGAGAGCTATGAACGGATGATGCCCATTTGAGGAGAAAGTCACACGATGTTGAAAGTTTACTCTTTGCTGCATTCTTTGGCGTTAAGCTTGTTGAATCGAAACGATACAGTTGATTCTCTTCACGTTGCGCTATGAGTCAAGATAGAACCCAGGTTTGCTCGGTCTGTGGGGTTAAAATCATAAAACTGATTGGCGAAGATCGGGTGATCTTTTCAACAGGGGCAGCTTCTACGCGACTAACGCTTTGGGAGCGTGTTTGCCGTCATACCCAAAAGTCAGGTTGTATTAATCAGAACTACAAAACTACCGGACAGATTTAGGCGAGCGATCGCGATCAGCCCGATCACAAACCCTTCACACGTTAAACTTTAGGCAGACTCGCGATCGGCGTTGCAGCCCTAAAGGAATCTTCTCTAGCTATGTATACCTATGCGTTCTTTAAGTCCTCGACCCAGCCCCTGAATCTATTGCCAGGTATTGTGGGAGAGGTGCAGGTTGTAGAGAGGGGTCAACTCTCGGCACTGGTAGAACCAGATTTAGAGATCGAGGTTTTGCAGGCGGATGATAGCCAACTCGTGCAGGCGGTGTTGACGCACGATCGGATGATTTGCGAACTGTTTTGGCAAACCACGATTTTGCCGCTGCGCTTTGGTACTTGTTTTGTCTCCTCAGAGAGCCTAATCGAGCACTTAGGCACCCATCAAGATTCTTATTTAGCCAAGCTTGCTCGATTAGAAGGCAAGGCAGAATATCGGCTTAAGCTGACTCCCTGCGAGTTGCCAGTGTCGACCCTTTCTGACGTGAAAGGGAAGCAGTATTTTCTCGCCAAAAAGCAGCAATATCAAGCCCATCAAAGCCTGCAAGAGCAGCAGCAATTGCAGCTAGCGCAAGTGTTTGCCTCAATCTCTAAGGCATATCCTGATTATCGGTTGACTGAAGCCAAAGAGGGCGTTGAGAAGCTTTATCTGCTGGTCGATCGTCAGCAAGAAACCCAGCTTTATCATCACCTGCAAGAGTGGCAAAATCAGTCGCTTCACTGGGAGCTAATGTTAGGTGAAGCCCTGCCTCCCTACCACTTTGTCTAGCTTTCTGATCATCTCAACGCATCATTTTTTGATCGCCAGCCACACGCTTAAAATCACCAGTCCGACTAAGACGATCCAGACTAAATTTTGTCTAAACCAGGCTTTGCTCAGGACAGTATTGCCGTGATTGCCCGATCGAGTCGCGATCGAAACCACATCACTATACAACGTGCATTCTCTCGCGTCAGGGCGCTTGGGATAGGTGCATGAATCGTCTGCATCATAAATGCAGGTTTTGCACAATGGCTCAATTCCCGTTGCACGATAGAGCGGAATGCCAGGGTGACCATGGGCTTTGAGCGTCGTACGGCAATAAGGGCACACGATCGCTTGAGCGTCAACCGTTTGATGACAACGAGGGCAGTCTGGCATCGATTCCAGGAGATTCTAGAGGTCTACTCCGATGCTAACTTAACAGATTGCAGAGCAAACAGAGTCGTGCTTAAGTCATCGCTGTATAAAAATGTCTGAGCGATTCCTTTAGAAGACTTTTCTTCTAACTTCAGAGGGGTACACCTGAGTTGAGCTTTCCTTTAATCTCAATTCAGTTTAATTTGTTATTTCAAAAGGGTAGATTACGCTATGTTCATGCCCTTCGATGTTTTGTTGCGGTTGCTGACAAATCTGGTAACGGTCGCCATTCTCGGCGGAGGAGCTTACATTCTCTATGAGTGGTATGAGGGTCAATTGGTCAGCGATCGCTGGTTATATCTAGGAGTAGGACTCTTATTGTGGTCATTGTTGGGCTTTCTGCCAATTCTGCTGCTTCATCGTCGCGGACAGGATGAACCTAAGCCGCTCCGCAGCAACCAAGTTCAACGGCTGACCCGACCTGATGGCAGTGAGATTCAAGTTGAGTTTTATGGCTCTGACCAAGCACCCACGCTGATCTTGACTCATGGATGGGGACCCGATAGTACAGTATGGTATTACGCTAAAAAACAGCTTACCGATCAATTTCGGGTGATTGTTTGGGATCTACCTGGTTTAGGCAAATCTAAGAAGCCGAGGAACCGAGACTATTCACTAGAGAAATACGCTAGTGACCTGAATGCAGTGTTGGCGATCGCGGGAGATCAGCCTGTAATTCTACTGGGGCATAGTATGGGAGCTATGATGCTGCTGACCTTCGCCCGATTGTTTCCAGAACAACTGGGGCAGCGAGTAGCAGGTTTAATCCTTGTAGACGGCACGTATACTAATCCCCTTAAAACCGCCATTCTTAGCAAACTTTTGCTGGCACTGCAAAAGCCCTTGTTAGAACCATTGCTCTACTTGACGATCGCCCTCTCGCCCCTGCTGTGGCTCTTAAGTTGGCTCAGTTTTTTGAATGGTTCAACGTTGCTAACCACTGAAGTTTCTGGATTCACGGGCACGGAAACGCGGGGACAGCTTACTTTCTCCAATTTGATTGGCATCAAGGCATCACCGGGCGTGCTGGCACGAGGAGTTTTGGCGATGTTCAAATTCGATGAGACAGCGACTTTACCTAGAATCTCCGTTCCGACCCTGGTTGTCGTTGGTAAGTCTGATATTGCGACTCGACCCTTTGCCAGCAAACACATGAGTGCGGAAATGCCTCAAGCAGAACTGGCTGTCTTGGCTCCGGGAGGACATATGGCACTGATGGAGCGCAATCAAAACTTTGCAGAAGTCATTCGGGCATTTAGTCATTCCTGCTTGAGTTTAAGAGGGTGATTTACTTCAACAGTCTGGACTGTTGTTAATTGGGGCGCTGCATAAACTTGCGGACTTGATAGTCGCCCTCTTCGGCAAAGGGAAACGATTGACCCATCGCTTGAACGAACTGGCGATCGGTTTCCGCTAATGTCTCGGTGGGGATCGCTTTCCATCCGTCTCGACTTTCCCAACGAATCACCATGACGATTTCCGTTGGGTCTGTGGGATTGATCCACACTTCCTTTCCTGCAAACCCCGGATAGCTAGAGAGCAGCGGTGTCCAAATCTCGTCGTCTTTCTGAATATAGTGCTCCCGCAACTCTGGCGGAACGTTTACCTTGAGCCACTCGATTATCATCTAACCATCGTCATGACAACGTTTAAGACGTTACCAGAGAAATCCTCACAAATTTGGAACTTTCTGCCCTTGGACGTAGATTTTGTTAACTAACTCGGCGGGAATCCCCACACTATACGATTCGTTGGTGTGGGATGAAAGCCAGGGTGATGGACTGCCGTCTTGTTTGGGGTCTTCACCGAAGCTGGAGAACAAGCAAGGCAGGCAGTCCATCACCAAACTCCTAGAAACGAAGCGCAGAAGCCTGGTATCGTACAGATGGTTGTTGACCCGCCCAGACTCTCGAACAGACAGGACACGTAGCCGTAATAGGCTTGCCACGGAAAGAAAGTAGCTGGGGAAGGAACACATCTTGCTGGTGGGCGATTGCCGTAAATCCATGATGGGTTGTACGAAAAGTTATCAACCTTGGGACACAGGGTTGCCGCCTGGGTAACGTTATGGAGCGTTGCGAGAGTCAGTGGAGTGCTTTGCATTTCAAAACCTCTGGAGTCAATGTCAGACCAAAGTCAA
>JBBRPT010000007.1:0-114634 GCA_038227635.1 Leptolyngbyales cyanobacterium
CTGACTCTAAGTCTGATGCCACCCCTCTAGAAAAAACAGACCTGAAAATGCAGGAAACCAATCAGCCCAAGTTAGTAGACCCCTTGCCTGCACCTTCTGTGGGAGAGTCTAAACCATGAGTGCCAAGGGTCAGCACAAGATACGTCCCCTCGCGATTGGGCTAGCTCATCACACGCGCATTGCCCTGTGGACAGTTTCGCTCTGGACGGGGTTAGTCGGATTAGTCAACGTTTTATCTGCGGTCTCACCCAGCTTACCCGGGCGCGTCAGATGGCTGATGCCTCTGTTCCCATTTCCAATTCGCGCCGGTGGACATGTCTTTGCAGCGCTAACGGGTTTTTTGCTCTTGACTCTAGCAGCCAATCTTCTGCGACGTAAGCGCATGGCGTGGCTGCTCACAATTGCATTATTATGCATCTCGATCGCCAGCCATCTCGTCAAAGGGTTGGACTATGAAGAGGGCTTGCTGGCAATTGTGCCGCTGATTCAACTCATCGTGATGCGGAAAACGTTTACGGCTCGATCCGATCGACCATCTATCTTTCAGGGCATTCGCGTTCTGATTGAGGCGTTACTCTTCACCCTGGCTTATGGAACGATTGGGTTTTATATTCTAGACGGCAGATTTAATGTCAATGGTGAGCCAGTTAACTTCGGGTTGCTGGGGTCGATCGAGCAAACCCTAGCAATCTTTTTTACTGAAGACAATGCTGGGTTAGAACCCACGACTCGCTATAGTGCCTTCTTCATCAACTCTATCTACATCGTAGGAGCCGCCACATTAGCCTATGCCTTGTTTATGCTGTTGCGTCCAGTATTGCTAAGAGGCGATCCTGCCACGATCGCTGAGCGTAGACGAGCCAGAGATCTCATTGACCGATACGGACAGACTTCTCTAGCCCGGTTATCATTGCTCAGAGACAAATCTTACTACTTCAGTCCGTCAGGGCAGAGTGTGATCGCATATGTTGCTAAAGGTCGAGCTGCGATCGCATTGGGTGATCCCATCGGTGCCCCTCACGATCGAGTCGAAGCCATTCTCGCTTTTAGTCAATTTTGTGATCTCAATGACTGGTTTCCTGCGTTTTATGAAACCTCAGCCGCTCAGTTAGAGTGTTACCGCGCATTAGGATTTCAGCAGATTCAAATTGGTGAAGAAGCGATCGTAGATTTGACCACGTTTACGCTCAAAGGAAAAGCCGCACAGAATCTCCGCACTGCGCTCAATCGCTCTGCTAAAGCAGGCTACCGTTTCAACCTTTACGAATCTCCCATTCAGCCAGAATTGTTTCAGCAGTTAAAGCCTGTCAGCGATGAGTGGCTCAAAGACAAACAGGGTTCAGAAAAACAGTTTTCGATCGGCTGGTTTGATGAAGACTATTTGCGAGATTGCTTGATCGCCGTTGTCTATGATGCAGATGATCAGGTCGTCGCGTTTGCAAACTTGTTGTCTGGCTATAACTGTCGCGAAGTCACGATCGATCTAATGCGTCACCGACTAAATGCCGAAAAAGGCACGATGGATTTTCTATTTGTCTCAATGTTTCAGCACTCTAAAGAGGCAGACTATGACAGCTTCAACCTCAGTCTTTCGCCTTTGGCTGGAGTGGGAGCAAAGCCAAGTGCCCGCAAGGTTGAGAAAGCTCTGAACTATTTATTCAATCACCTTAACCAGTTTTATAACTTCAAAGGGCTGCATCAATTTAAAGAGAAGTTTCAGCCCCAATGGGAGCCTCGCTATTTAGTATTTCCAAGTCGAGCGGCTTTACCAGAAGTGATTTTAGGATTAGTCAGAGCCGATTCGGGCGATCGCCTGCTTGAATATTTTCAGCTTGAATATTTAAGACAAACGATTGGAGCATTCTTCGATCGTTGACCCTTAACGATACTCCACACGAACTTGAGCCACTCAACATCACATCCGAGTTGGCACGTTGTCTCGCCCCAGAAATTGATTTTTACGAGCATGGAGGGACTCGAACCCCCGACCCTCAGGACCGGAACCTGATGCTCTATCCACTGAGCTACATACCCTCGTCACAGTGAAATTATAGCACCGAAAACAAGCAAAGCTGTCAATAATCCAGACGCTCTAGAGGCTGTGAGGCTGATCAATCTCCACCCAACGAGTTAACCGATGTCTGCTTTGCGCTTCAAAACCACCATTGTCGAGCCAACAACCGGACTGCGCGCCAACACCATTCCTTGAAGATCGGTGATGACTAAGTTACTGAAATCGAGTTCTTGAGATCGTTTCAGCAGTTCATCACCAAGTTTGTCTTGCTGCGATCGATTCAACCCATACCAACCATCATTGACTAAAATGCTCAAGCGACTTTTGCCAAAGCTAGGCTTAATCGACTCAATCAACCCACTAGAATAAGGAGCAGTGACCGCTACCACCTGATCTTGAATCGAGGCAATCAACGTCTGCTCTGGGGTCAGCTCGACGATCGGAGCCGTCGGAATCACAGGTTTCTCCGGTTCAGGAACTGCAACATTAGGAGCGGGTTCTGCAACGATCGGAGGCTCTGAAATTGGAGAAGGCGGAGGCGCAATCACAGGTTTAGTGGGAGTTTCTGCAATAGGTTCGGGGCTAACGGCAGGTTTTTCTGGTTCGGGGGCGGTCAGATCGCTTGGAACGGCGATCGCAGAAGGGCTACCAAACTCAGGTTGAATCGGTTTAGACGAGGGCGTAATTTTTTTAGAAGCCGTTCTCTCCGTCGGGGATGGAGCGACGGCAACTTTTGTAGGAGGTTTAGACGAAAACAAACTAGAAGTTGTCCAAAACAGAACGATGAGAACGCCTGCCACAATGCTAGAAAGGGCGCGATCGTTAAGCTTCTGACTTAGATTTTCGGGGAGACGAACCCGAATTTGGTTGACCAGTTTTTTCCAAAGCGGCACGAACCGCTGCCAGAGAGTTTTGAGAAGCGGCGCAACGCGTTCCCAGCTTGAGCGAATCTGAGTTTGGAGTTTGGGTGAGATGGGCAACGTTGCCCCAGTTGAAGTATCGGCTTCTAGCGTCTCGATCGTGCCTTCAAGTGCCCGAACGGTGGTCTTTAAAGCTCGAATGCTCACCGCTCTCAGCAGAGGAAGAATTTGAGTGCCCGTTTGCTCAGAGGGAGGAGGCTGTGCCACACTGGGTCGAGGCGGAATTTCCTTAGAGGCATCTGACGGGTTGGGTTCGTTTTGCGGCATACAAATCTCCTTTGAAGCGGCACCATCCAACATCAGCGTAGTTACCATCTACGGGTGCCACCCTACGAGCATCAATTTACCATTTTGCGTTAGCCCTCTCTTTCGTTTCTCACACAAATTAGAATTATGAGCTTAAAGCGCCGCGAGTTTTTGATCTTAGGTGGAGTGAGTGGTTTAGGGTTGACCCTCTTGGCAAAGACCCTGATGGGATCATCTCAGTCGGCGACCTATCCACTCGATGCTGTTGCCTCGACTACGATCGTGCCTTCGACGAGCAAGGATTTAGTGCTGCGATTTGTGGCAGTGGCAGATGTGGGAGCGGGCGATCGCAATCAGCGCGCTGTTTCTGACGCGATGACTCACTACTATCAAAAAAATCCTTATTCATTAGCGGTGTTGGCAGGAGACAACATCTACACCAACGGCGAAATGGAAAAGATTGGCGCGGTGTTTGAGCAGCCTTATGCGCCGTTGCTCAAGAAGGGAGTCAAGTTTCACGCCTGTTTGGGAAATCATGACATTCGCAATCAAAATGGTGAATTGCAGCTACGCTATGCCGGATACAACATGAATGGGCGGCACTATACCTACCGTGAGAAGTCAGCGCAGTTTTTTGTCTTAGACACCAACACCAACGCCGATTGGAAGGGGCAACTCGCCTGGTTAGATCAAGAGTTGGGTCAAAGCACCGCACCCTGGAAAATTGTCTATGGGCATCATCCAATCTATTCGTCTGGACAATATGGCACCAGCCAAGAAATGGTTTCGATGCTAACGCCTGTCTTTAAAAAATATGGCGTTCAGCTTTATATCAATGGTCACGAGCATAACTATGAGCGAACTCGTCCTATTGATGGCACGACTTATCTAATCACGGGCATCGGCGGTGCCTATCTGCGTCCGGTCGGTCGATCGCCGTGGACAGAGCATTCCGTTTCGCAATTTGGCTTTTCAGGAGTCGAGGTGTATAACGATCGCTTAGAGATCCAGGGTATCGGAACCGATCATCAGGTGTTCGATCACGGTATCGTCCCCATCAAATCCGTTTAGAGAGTTGCATCGTGGAACCCATTAGAAGTAAAACCAAGCAGCTTGCCAAAGAATTTATCGACAAGGGCGATCCGTTCGGCTGGTTTGAGCGGCTCTATGACGATGCCAACGGAGACGAAAGAGCGGTTCCTTGGGCAGATATGACGGTGAATCTCAATCTCGCAGAGTGGCTAGAGCGAGAGCAGATTCGGGGCGATGGCAAGCGTACGATCGTCATCGGCTGTGGGTTAGGAGATGATGCCGAAGCGCTCTCACAGTTGGGGTTTGAAGTGACTGCGTTTGATATTTCTCCGACCGCGATCGCGTGGTGTCAAAAGCGCTTTCCTGACTCAACGGTGAGCTATCAGGTCATCGATTTATTTGAGGCTCCGATGACTTGGCAGGGTGGGTTTGATTTCGTGTTGGAATCTTACACGCTGCAAGCCATGCCGAAAGAGGTGCGCGATCGAGCCATTCCCAAAGTCGCCGCGCTCGTTAAACCAAACGGTTCTCTACTGATCATCTGTCGAGGACGCAGCGCAAATGAACCAGCCGAAACGGTGCCATTTCCATTGACTCGTGAGGAGTTAAACGCGTTTCAAGCTGACGGCTTAGACGAAGTAGAGTTTGAGGATTATTTTGAGACAGGCACTTCTGCACGACGGTTTCGCGTGACCTATCGGCGTTCTTAACCAGGTCAGATATGACCGAAATTTTAATAAGAGGTCACTAACACTTCCGTAATTTTGCCTCGCTTCTCAGCGTTGCAGTTAATGTTGCGACTGGCGTAGATAGTATGAATATTAAAATCTTTAAATAAGTCTCGAATGAACGGGCAATCAGAGTTAGAAAGCATGACCTTTGCGCCACGATCGCTCAACTCAACAAAGGTCTCTTTCAGCCGAACCTGATCAGCTTCGTTAAATGAGTAGCGGCTATAGCTCGTAAACTTGCTCGTCGCGCTGAGAGGATAGTAAGGCGGATCGAAGTAGACAAAATCGTCTGAATCTTTGACATGCTCTAACACAATATCAAAAGAACTTCGTTCAATCTGAGCCGATTGCAGCGCAAAAGACGCAGCCCGAATTGCATCGGGATCACAGATTAACGGCTTCTCATAGCTTCCGATCGGGACGTTAAACTGACCCTTAGAATTCTCTCGGTAAAGACCGTTAAAACAGGTTTTGTTGAGATAAATAAATCGCGCCGCTCGCTTAAAGTTGTTGCCATCAAAGAACCAATCATCAGACGTTGTAAGCTGAGATCGCACCGCATAAAAGTGTTCTTGACCGTGCAAAGTGGTGTGTTCTTCAAGAAGGGCGATCAATTCTTCGACCTGTTCTCGCACACATCGATAGACGTTGACAAGCTCAATGTTGATATCAGCGAGAAAAGATTGCGGAGGCTGCAAGTAGAAAAAAATTGCCCCTCCTCCTAAAAATGGTTCGTGATAATGACGATAACCTTTTGGAAAATAAGGGAGATATTGTTGAATGAGTCTGTTTTTTCCACCTGCCCATTTAAGAAAAGGACGAGGACAAATTGGGGCACGAATTTGTGTGATCATTCAATTATCATAAAAGGGAATCCGCGAATTGAAACCATGCAAGACCTTTGGAGTACTGTTTCTAAATATCCTCGCTTTTTAATTGGCGTGATCTTGGGCGTAATCTTCAATGCGTTTGCGCCCTTTGCCCCTCTGTTTAAGAAACCTATGACGGCGATCGCGCTCGTTGGTTTTTTTGTGGCTGCCGTTGCGTGTCTCAGCTTTACGCTCAAGGCAATGCTGGGGTTGAGCTAAGCGAAGGAAGGGGGATGAGTTCACCCATGATCCCTCTTCCTCTGGCTTGATGTGTGTGAGATCCACGGTGCTAGTATTAGAGTCTTGATTGCAAAAGGACGAGAAACGTATGGCTACCGATCGGCGCATGGCTCGTGTTGCAGAGCAAATTAAACGCGAAATTAGCCAAATGCTATTGAGTGGCATTAAAGACGATCGCATCGGTTCTGGGATGGTGAGCGTTACAGATGTCGATGTATCTGGCGATTTGCAGCACGCCAAAGTCTTTGTCAGTGTTTATGGCTCAGATGAAGCCAAGACTGAGACAATGGCGGGGTTGAAATCTGCGACTGGGTTTGTTCGAGGCGAGTTGGGTCGTCGAGTTCGGTTGCGTCGCACACCTGAAATCATTTTTGTTGAAGATCGCGGTCTAGAACGCGGCGATAATGTTTTGAATTTGATTAGTCGTCTGAGTCGAGAACGCAAGGATGAAGACCCTGGTGAGGAATCCGTTTCGGCTGAAGAATCTGCTTCGACTGAAAATTAGGGTAAAATGCCAAGCACGGGTTGAGAGAATCCACGAGGTGTTTTTTCTTGACTATCAAAAATTTGGTTTTGAGAGGCTTCATAGATCTCTAGAGGGACGGCGATGTCCACTACACCTACATCTATTCCTGTCATCCCCGCAGTTTCTGCTACCCCCGTCATCCCTAGTTCTCCTTTAGATGGCTCAGCTCAATTTACCGTACTAGCATTACTGGTGGCTGTAGTTGCATATCTTCGCAACGTTCCAGTCAAACAATTAAGTGATGCCAGAAAATTATGGTACGAATCCCAACCTACGACAGCAGATGAAGCAGAGAAAAGAAAGGAGAAGCTCAGATCTATCTACATCCAAACAATCATACTTGACACTTTTCAGATCATTTTAGTGAGTCTTGCTGTGGCAGTAGCTGGTAGGTCAGTGGTATGGGGATCCGCTTTAGACAGCCTTATCTTATGGTCTCTGTTCTTTTTTGCCATACTGTTTTTAGCGTTTCACGTTTGGATAGATGTTGATGGCATCCAAAAATCTGCTAAAGCTTTAAGGAGACTATAGAACAAAATAAGCCTGCTGGCGGAGAAGTCGTCAATGAGGTCATATAGAATGCACCCCTAGACAGAGTGTGCTATGGTAACTACTCAGGCTGAAGACTCAGGGAAATGGGATGTCTCAGAAATACCTGTTCTAGAGCATCGAGTAGAGGATGTCCCTGCTTTTTGAGGGTGGAAAGGTATCCTCGAATCCGACCAAACATTTGCGCTCCCACTTCTGAACGGAAGCCTCCAGAAATCTTTTGCTTGAGTTTCATCATGCGAATATCGCGCTCGGCTTGATTGTTATCAAACGGCACTTGGAAGTCATGGATAAATCTCAAGACTTCAGATTGATGAGTATCCAAACGCTCTAACAGATTTCTGGTAGGGGTTTGCTTCGGACGACCCCGTGAATTAGCGAGGGGCGGGTTGGCAGGATTAAGCGTCATGCCGATTTCAATCAAGTCCTGGTATTGTGTCTCAAATTGGGTGAGCGCTTCAACACTTAATTGAGTCTGCCCTTGAGCTTGGGCTTGTTCAACCGATGCTTTCATCGTCACCAACAGCGTCATCATCTGCTCTGCCCACTCTTGCTGATAACGTTCGACTAGGAAGCGCAACTCTCGTAGATGATGAGCATTACACAGCGCATGAGAACAGTCATACAAGGCATAGCTCCGCCAGCCATCATGCACACTGGTGCCCTCGAATTGGGGCAAAACGTCCATCGCCTCAATTGCCTCACTCCCACGCTTGGGGTGGATAAAGTAGTAGGTCAAGGCTTGGGTACTGGCAACATGGAGCCACATCAGTTTGCCATTGACGCGCAACCCAGTTTCGTCAAAGTGGGCGACCTCTGCCTGTTGAAGTGCCTCAAAAATGCTTGTCTCCACCCTCGCAAGCAACTCAAAGCACTCCTGCCGAACCTCGTACAAGGTGCCTTCTGACAAGGAACACCCCAGCCCCTCAGACAACAGTTCCTGGACTCGTGCCGACGGCAATAGCTGATCATCCATCAGATACACCATCCAGCTCCGCAGCCCTGAACCATACTGGACTCGATTGGTCACACCGACTGGAAATGCTGCCTGATTCCGCTGCCCACAACACTCGCATCGTTTAACGGCAACTTGATGCTCTTTTACCCTGATCTCAATGGGGACTAAATCATGCACTTGAGCACATTGCCATTCCACGATTGCCCTCTCCACCAACGATGCCCCACAGCCTTGGCACGTTTCAATCACCTGTTGCTCAATCTCATCTGGCTCATCCACCCATTCCAATGTGCTGCCAGGGTGTCCCGCTTGTCCCCCGCTTTTACGTCCACTTGGGGAGCGCAAACTTTGGGTTCGTTTCTTAAACCCATCGCCAGATGGCGGTTTACTGCTGTTCCGACTATCCTTGCTCACTTGGTCTTCTAGCACTTTGATGCGCGATTCCAGTTTCCCTATTACGTCTGCTTGGGCTTGGAGTAAATTCTCGACTAATGCAATCACAGCCTCTTCACCCTGCCGATATGCGGCACGGATTACTTCCCGAAGTTGCTCTGACTGTTCAGATGGTTCCTTCATTGACAACGCTCGATTGCCCTACTCCCTGATTCCAACAGTAACTCAGTTATCCCCATTTCACTAAAACTCAGCAGATTTTGCCTGAGTAGTTACGTGCTATGAACGATCGAGAACCGCTATAGTGAGGGACGATCGAGAATCCCGTTCTTCTATGCCGCCTTTCTTGCCTGACATTGACTCACTGACTCTGACTGAGCAAGTTGCTCAAATGGTCACCGTCCGGACTTCTGGCTATTTGTTTGACCATCAGATTCAATATCCAATCTGGGAAGCAAATGCAGCAACGCTTCGCTATTTGCTTAAAGAATTAGGGGTCGGAGGCGTGATATTGCTGGGTGGCAGCGCTGGAGAGATTTCTCTGCGAACTCAGCAACTTCAAGATCGGGCGAAGATTCCGCTTCTGATCTCAGCAGATATTGAAGAAGGCGTTGGGCAACGATTTTCGGGTGCAACTTGGTTTCCGCCACCGATGGCGCTGAATGCGATCGCTCAAACCACCCCGTCCCTTGCCTGTGATTATGCAGAAAAAATGGGGGCTGTGACCGCCCAAGAAGCGCTGGCGATCGGGCTTAATTGGGTGCTGGCTCCGGTCGTCGATGTCAACAACAATTCTGATAACCCCGTCATTAATGTGCGGGCGTTTGGCGAAACAACAGAAATCGTCAGCAAATTAGCAACCGCCTTTATTCGAGGCGCACAGTCTTATCCTGTTTTGACGACGGCGAAACATTTTCCGGGTCACGGGGACACAGCCGTCGATTCTCATTTGGAACTGCCTGTTTTGCACCACGATCGGGCACGACTCGAACAGGTCGAACTTCCCCCATTTCAGGCAGCGATTCAAGCCGGAGTCGATGCAGTCATGAGCGCTCATCTTCAAATTCCGGCATTAGACGATCGCTATCCTGCAACCTTGTCGTCCAAAGTCTTGACTGAGGAGTTGCGGCAACGATTGAACTTTCAAGGCTTGATCGTCACCGATGCACTGATTATGGGCGCGATCGCCAACCGCTATGGCATCGAAGAATCGGCAGTTTTGGCAGTCGAAGCCGGAGCCGACATATTGTTAATGCCCCTTGATGCAGAGAAGGCAATTCACGCGGTTTGTGCAGCAGTCGCAGCCAACCGGATTGCACCCAAACGAATTCGGTCATCAGTCGAACGGATTTGGCGCGCCAAACTCAAAGTCTGTTCCCCGCCAGCAACCTCGTTAATGTCTCAACTGGCACAACCAGACGCGATCGCCACCAACACCAAAATCTTGCAAGCCTCGATGCGAGTGCATCATCCCACGCCATCCCGGTTAGATCACCTGCCAAACCCAGGACGAAATCTGATTTTGATTGACGATGGCATTGACTGTGACCTTTTAGGACGAACCGCCCCCGCGATCGCCGTTCCGAGTCAGTTTGGGTTTACTCACATTGAGGTGATTGACCGCCATACGCCGACGATTTCATTCGACTCAAATCTAACGAATGCCTATCCCACTCTTCTGCAATTATTTATTCGCGGCAACCCGTTTCGAGGCAGCGCAGGCTTGACAGAAATCGCACAAAGCTGGTTTGAGTTTCTGCTGAAATCTCAACAGCTACAGGCGTTGATAATTTACGGTAGCCCTTATGTGTTGGAGCAATTTTTGCCCTCACTGCCGTCCGACGTACCCTATGTTTTTAGCTATGGACAAATGCAGTTAGCTCAAGAAATCGCGCTGACTGCGTTGTTTTCTCAAAAAACATAGAGGCACGATCGTACTTCTACACCTCTTGGGGTTCAGTTGGGTCAGACGATTAATATTCAAGAAATAGGGTCTCGAAAGCAGCTTTATCAGGAGCAGCTTTCTTAACGACCGAGCAGACTGATGGTCTGACATCTGGCGTGGGCTGTGAGGGTTTTTCGAGTTCAACAACCTGGCTCTCTAAAAACGCCAACCGCTTTTGAATGCGCTCACGCCGCTGCTCGATCGTGTCTAGCTCATATTGAAGGCGTTTCTTCTCAACCGACAGTTTATAGAGATTGAGGTAAGCCGCCGCCTCAGTTTTTTGACGAGGCATCGAACTGATTTTGGGACGGATATCAGTCAACAAACAATAAGGACGCATAGAGGAGACCTGTGATTTTGACTAATTCACAGAACTTACAGCCTACCTACGGTAGGTAGATAAAGTGCTTTCCAGGGGCAACTTGGCGAGAGATAGAGAGCATTGTCAATAGACAAAAGCTGCCATCTATAACCAATCAGGTGAATTGCCAAGGAGGCTTTCTTTATGAACTCAACAAAGATGAGCGAGGCTCATTAAAGACCGTATAGAAATACGAACTAACGTCAAACCAGGTTTTAGAAACCTGATTTTTCTGGCTTTGTTGAAGACAATGGTGCGTAAATTCTTAATCTGAGAATTCCCACAATGTCTTCGTCTATAACAAGAAGCTTCATTTTAGCTTCATCAATAACCTCGTGTATGCCTTAATCCAGAACTCTTGTCCCCTCTCCTTTTGGGAGAGGGCTAGGGTGAGGGTAAAATCTGTGCTTCATAGATCGATTCAGCAACGCCGAATAAAGCTATGAGTCTGAGCGGGTCGTCTGAGAGAGAATCTCGATCGCTTGGTCGGCGGTAATCAGGCGTTTTAGCACAACCTGTCCGATCGCGGGGTTTGGCATAGTAGCTGCGATCTCTAGGCTGGGTTTAACTTCGACCATCAACACGGCATCTTCAACGCGATAGAGCCAGAGCTTTTCATCGTTTTCCCACATGCAGAGTGTGGTTTGCTCAATATCTGGTTTACGTCTCCAGGCGATCTCGTTCCACAAGCCACCGAGTTCCCAGATGCGACCGACAAACCAGCCATCAGATAGGAAAAAATATTTCATCCTTGTTTTCGATCGGCTCAGATTTGCTGTTCACAATAACGCAATTTACTGAGTTCTCTAGCAAATTCTGTAGAATCCATCAAAAGTTTGCCAGATTGGAGCATTCCTGAAGGATGGGTAAAGGAATTTTACTCATTGAGAGACTAGCGAGAGAAGTTATTAAAATTGAAATTGATGCTGCTGACGATCGCTTCGGAATCAGAAGTGCCTGAGTGGGCAAAGACTCTTGCACAATTTTCTGTTTAGGGAAGAAGGAGTTTATAGCGGGCTTTGACTTGTTGAATGATGACAGGAGAGATGGCGGTGATGTAATCAAGGTTGCGGACGCGCCAGTCGATCGTGCGGAGTTGATTACTGAAGATTGCACCCTGGACGAGGCAGTCTGACAGACCTTTCTACTTTCTAGAAGTTCATCTAAGGTGTATTCAGGATGCATTTGAGGTTTGAGGAGAATATTGCTGTCAACGATCTCGCCTTGGAGTTCGGTGCGTCAATGAGTCAGATGCCGATGATTGCAATCCCGTTGAATGCCAGCGCTAGCCGTTAAAGTAGAGACTGACCTCCTGCTGCACCCCATCGCCATGAATGCCCCGATCGATTTTATTGATGCTTATGATGTTGTCGTCGTCGGAGCCGGACATTCTGGCTGTGAAGCTGCACTAGCAAGCGCTCGGCTTGGCTGTCGCACGCTGCTGCTGACGCTCAACCTCGATAAAATCGCGTGGCAACCCTGCAACCCGGCGGTCGGCGGTCCGGCAAAGTCACAGCTTGTGCATGAAGTCGATGCGCTGGGCGGCGAGATTGGAAAGATCAGCGATCGCACTTACTTACAAAAGCGAATTCTCAATGCGTCAAGAGGTCCGGCGGTATGGGCACTCAGAGCGCAAACCGACAAGCGCGAATATGCAGCCGTGATGAAAAGCGTAGTCGAAAATCAGGAGAATTTAACCATTCGCGAAGGCATGGCGACGGATCTGATCTTGGGCGCAAATGACGAGATTGTGGGCGTGCAAACCTACTTTGGGGTGGCGTTTGAATGCAAAGCCGTTATTCTCACCACTGGGACGTTTTTGGGCGGAATGATTTGGGTTGGCAACAAATCAATGGCGGCAGGACGAGCCGGAGAGTTTGCGGCAGTCGGATTGACTGAAACGCTAAATCGATTGGGATTTGAGACAGGACGATTGAAAACGGGAACGCCTGCAAGAGTCGATCGCCGCTCGGTCAATTTCTCTCAACTCGAACCGCAGCCCGGTGACACCGATGTTCGCTGGTTTAGTTTTGACCCGGACTGGTGGGTTGAGCGTGAACAGGTTCCTTGTCATCTGACTCGCACAACGGCTGAAACTCATCGCATTATTCGAGAAAACCTTCACCTCTCACCCGTGTATGGCGGTTGGGTCGATTCTAAAGGTCCGCGCTATTGCCCCAGCATTGAGGATAAGATTGTCCGCTTTGCCGATAAAGAAAGCCATCAGATTTTTATTGAGCCAGAAGGACGCGACATTCCAGAGCTTTATATTCAAGGATTCTCGACTGGATTGCCAGAAACGATTCAGCTGCAAATGCTGCGATCGCTCCCCGGTTTAGAACATTGCGCGATGCTCCGTCCCGCTTACGCCGTGGATTATGACTACTTACCCGCGACGCAGTGCTATCCGACTCTGATGACCAAAAAAGTGGATGGACTGTTTTGTGCAGGTCAGATCAACGGCACCACAGGCTACGAAGAGGCGGCGGCTCAGGGGCTTGTAGCTGGCATCAATGCGGCTCGATTCTGTCGTCGTCAGGAGATGATCATCTTTCCGCGTGAGCAGAGCTATATCGGAACGCTGATTGATGATTTGTGTACCAAAGATTTGCGCGAGCCTTATCGGGTGCTGACCTCTCGATCGGAATATCGCTTACTACTCCGGTCAGACAATGCCGATCAGCGTCTCACCCCGCTAGGTCGAGAGATTGGGCTAATTGACGATCGCCGTTGGCAACTCTACACCACTAAACAAGAAAACATTACGGCTGAAAAAGAGCGATTGCACGAGACACGCGTTAAAGAACACGATGAGAATGGCAAAGCGATTGCTAAAAATACCCAACAGGCAATCAAAGGATCAATCACTCTCGCAGAACTTTTACGCCGTTCTGGATTTCACTATGGCGATTTAGACCAACATGGATTGGGAAATGGGGCGCTCGATCGCTCTGAAAAAGAAGGCGCAGAAATTGATATCAAATATTCGGGCTATATTCAACGCCAACAGCATCAGATCGATCAAACTGCCCGTCAAGAGCACCGCAAACTGCCCGAAGATTTGAATTATGCCGCCATTAAAACTCTCTCAAAAGAAGCGAGAGAGAAGCTGGCGAAAGTGCAGCCGATGACGATCGGACAAGCCACTCGCATCGGCGGTGTAAATCCTGCGGACATTAACGCACTGCTGGTTTATTTAGAAATTCAATCTCGCCAAAATGCACAAGTGCTGACTTGACGAGATCACGCCGCTTTAGATTCTAAGCCGAGTTCTAACAGCAAGCGATCGCTATCAAAATATTCGTCGATCATCTGACAAACACATTGAAACTTGATCGGCTCATGGAACCGCACTTGACCAAATGCCTGATCGACGATCTCCACCGTTGATAATGTGTCTAAATCGACCGACAAAATCGGAATCTCTAGATCTTCAGCTCGACTAATAATCGCTTTTGATGGCGGAATATGACCCGTCAAAATCAAGCATTGAGTCGAAGTTTCCAACGCAGCGAGTTGCAAATCTGTGCGATCGCCCCCCGTCACAACCGCCATATTATGACGCGCCCGAAAATATTTGAGCGCAGAGTTGACATTCATCGCCCCGATCGTCAGGCTCTCGACCATCAGATCCATGCGATCGGCGCGACATAGCACCTCGGCTTTAAGCTGACGCACCAACTCACCCACGCTGACGCTGCGAAGCAATGTGCTGCTGGGCATCACGCCGAATACTTTAATGCCGTGCTTTTCTAAAAAGGGAATGACTAACGTGTTAACAACATCAAACTGCTCAGTAGACACATCATTGATGATCACGCCCAAGAGTCGATCGCCAAGAGTCTGTTTCGCCGAAATCAGCCCATCTAGCAGCAGCAATGAATGGAACCGAGCTACCAGCAGCACTGATGCCTGAATAGTTTCAGCGACTTGCAAGAGCGATAGGTCAAATAACTTGCCCTCGTCTAACGTTCCTGAGCCTTCTAAAATCACCAGATCTCCCTGTTGCTGGCGAGATTGTTGCGCCAAAAGTTCCTGGTAGTTGGTCTGATCCTCTTCCAGCAATCGCTTTTGAACGGTGTCATTATTGAGCGTTAACAGAGTCGGTTGCAGACGGTTTTGAGGCAACTCTAATGTTTGGGCAACAAATTGCACATCTCCATCATCGTCATCCATTTTAGACTGACCCCACCCACCCGCTAAAGGCTTGCCATAGGCGATGTCTAGCCCCCTCGCTTTGAGTTGATGCGCGATACCCAAAATCGTTGCTGACTTCCCGCTATACGCTTCTAGCGATCCAATCAGTAAATGCTTCGCGGACTTTGGCACGTCCTCACTCCGTTTAAATCTTTAGTGGGCAATTCAATATGCTTATTCTAAGGTGATAGTAATATTTCTAGATATAAAAAATAACTGTAGTGACGGTTTCAAGACAACGCACTTGCTGTCTCGAAGAAATTAATACAGTATCTTTGTATTATTCAATGCAAAACAAGCACCGAAGACCAAGACACACTGCTCAATCCTCCAATCGCAGCAGTTTGCGATAAAACGACTGCGAGAAATCGGCGAGACGCGATCGCTTAAAGTTCAGAATCACTTCAATCAAAAAATCAATAAACTCAAAATTCGCCATCATGACTTCATAGCTCAGTTCAGCATTGCCATCAAATTGGATGCGACAGCGACAGAGGTCGGCAGGCAATGAAGAGACATTCCAAGTTGCGATGAAGGGAATGCTGTCGCCTCCCTCAATCTTGCGCTGACCTTCGAGCGCACCTTTATGATGCAAGCTGATGGCGAAGGGCAACAGTTGTTTTTTGTTTGCCTGGGGATAGTAAGGCACATAAACCCCAACTTGCTGTGGAGGGGCGGGCTGTAGTTGCTCGATAGACATACTAAATTTACCTGCGTCGATCTAAGAGTGCGTGTTTGGTGGGAGATGGTGCTTGCTAGTATGCCCCATGATTTTCTGTGTCGCGCAAGTGTTTAACGAATCGTGTGCAAGGTTCGTGAGCAGCGATCGCTCACTTAAAAGATTCACACTTGCGTTCTTCTACTACAATCGATGTCATTCTACGCAGTTCATCATGGCAGTCGCAACTCATAAGTCCTTTCCTACCTGGGCATTTTTGTCTTTAGCCGCCAACTTTTTGCTAATCGCAACGGTAATCGTGCTGATAGCTAGATATGGTCGATCGCAGACCCCTTCTCAGATCAAAGTCTCTGCGATCGCGTCCCCTGCGACCTCTAGCATCGAAGAAGCCGCAGCCTTAGCGACCCAGCTAAAGTCGCGACAACAGCTTACTTATGCTCAATGGGTTGATCTGTTGGGGCATGAGGCAAAAGCCGTCGCTAAAAACAAGCCCGATCGTTTAACCGTTTTAGCCGGAGACTCCCTCAGTCTGTGGTTTCCCTCTGAGTTATTGCCGAGCGATCGCACGTGGCTCAATCAAAGCATCTCTGGCGAAACGTCAACCGGGTTGCTCAAACGTTTAAACCTGTTGAATGACACCGAGCCACAAGCCATCTTTGTGATGATCGGCATCAACGACCTAGCAAAAGGTTCCTCTGACCAAGACGTGCTAGACACCTATCGGCAAATCATTGACCAGTTGAAGCAAGCTCACCCCAAATCTAAGCTGGTCGTGCAGTCAATTTTGCCCCACAGCGCGAATCCTGATGCAAGTCTAGAAAAACGGCAGCAGCTTTTAGACACGTCCAATGAGCGGATTCATACCCTCAACCGAGCGATCGAGACAATCGCCAAAGAGTCGGGAGTTTCTTATCTCGATTTGCAACCGCTATTTGCTGATAGTGAAGGATATCTGCGATCGGAACTCACCACTGACGGCTTGCACCTAAATCGGCAGGGATATTTGGTGTGGCGATCGGCGATCCAGACCTTTAATCAATTGGCGTTAGACTCTCGGCCTGTTGAGAAACCTTGAATAGAAAATCTTGACTCTTCACCCTCTGTCACCTAACCGCTTTATGATCACAAGTAGAGACAAATAGCGCCAGTGAAGGGAAGAAGACGGGATGGATACCAAAGCGTTTAAGCGATCGCTCAACAGTTCTGAGAACTATCACCGCAAAGGGTTTGGTCACGAGACCGAAGTTGCGGGAGTTATGGAGTCTGAATATCAAAGCGATTTGATTCAGCAAATCCGCGATCGTCAATACACCCTGACGCGAGGCGATGTCACGATTCGATTGGCGGAGGCGTTTGGGTTTTGTTGGGGCGTTGAGCGTGCTGTTGCAATGGCGTATGAAACCCGCCAACACTTCCCCACCGAGCGAATTTGGATCACCAACGAAATTATTCACAATCCCTCCGTCAATCAGCGTTTGCGAGAGATGGATGTGCATTTCATTTCGCTGATTAATGGCGAAAAAGACTTCTCTGGAGTCGGAATAGGCGATGTTGTGATTTTGCCTGCGTTTGGTGCCAGCGTTCAAGAAATGCAGATTCTCAACGATCGCGGCTGCAAGATTGTCGATACGACCTGCCCGTGGGTGTCAAAAGTGTGGAACACCGTCGAGAAACACAAAAAAGTCGCTCACACCTCAATTATTCACGGCAAATATAACCATGAAGAAACCGTTGCCACCAGTTCGTTTGCCGGAATCTATCTGATCGTCTTGAACCTGGCAGAAGCTGAATATGTATCGAACTACATTCTCAACGGCGGCGATCGTGATGAATTTTTGACCAAGTTCCGGCGATCGATCTCGGTAGGGTTTGACCCCGATCGTGACTTAGAGCGCGTCGGCATCGCCAATCAAACCACGATGCTCAAAGGCGAAACCGAGCAGATCGGCAAATTATTTGAGCACACGATGATGCGGAAATATGGTCCCGATCAGCTTAATCAGCACTTTCTCAGCTTCAACACCATTTGCGATGCCACTCAAGAACGGCAAGATGCCATGTTTGACTTAGTGGACGAAAAACTCGATCTGATGGTCGTAATCGGGGGCTATAACTCGTCTAACACCACCCACTTGCAGGAGATTGCGGTCGATCGTCAGATTCCCTCGTATCACATTGATAGCGCCGAACGCATTGGAGCAGATGGCATTGAGTACAAACCTCTCAACCGCGAGTTAGAAGTCGTTCAAAACTGGCTTCCTGATGGCAAAATCGTGGTCGGCATCACCTCCGGCGCGTCTACGCCTGATAAAGTTGTCGCCGATGTGATTGAGAAGATTTTTGAGTTAAAAGCCGCAGCCGTGGTTTGAATTTCGGCATTGCTAAATTCAACTATCAATTGCCCTCATCCCCAACCCTTATCCCAAAGGAGAAGGGAGCCAGACTTCTTGTTCCCTCTTCTTTTGGGAGAAGGCTAGGGTGAAGGCAAAGTCTGTGCTTCATAGACTCATTCAGCAACGCTTAAATTTCCTCCAAGCAAGAGGATGAATCAAAAACTTTAAGACATTTGTTTAGATGAGAAATACAATCTTCACGCTGTGATCTTGAAGCTGAATGAAAGATCACGTAGAAAGCACCTCCGCTTATGGCTATTTCAACATCCTCATTCCAATCTTCTCTTGTAGGAATACTGTTTAACTTGAATGAAATTCTGTCAGACTCATTAACTAGAATCTGCCAGCCGTAGTATGCCGAACATCTCTGAAGAAGCTGATTAGAAGTCTCTAGATTTACCTCTTTCTGGAATCTTGCAGTGTATTCAATGCTCATAGCAACTTATGCTCTATGCAAAATCACGGTTTTCGGTTTGATTGACGGCTTTTATGAAGTATCAGAATTTATGGGATCTAACTCGATCGTCTCCCCAACATTCTCTGAGTTAACGCTCACAGTTGACCAAATTTTTCAAGCATAAATGTTCTATTCAGCTTGCCTGCGAGATTGGCGAGATAGCCCTGTCATTGTGATCCCCGTGACGAGCAAGCCAACCCCAACCCGTTGAGTAAAGGATAAATGGCTTCGAGTCCAAAGGTCTCACCCCTATGAAGTTCCAATTAATGTCTTTGCCATAGAGCCTGCCTTAAGCTTTTCGGCAATAGGATACAGCTGTGCTCGTTAGCACGGTGAGCGTGGGCGGCAAAACCATAGTGGGCGAGAAGTCAGTGATAGTTCCAAAATGCACAAGTCATCGATTGCTTTAGAAATTATGTTAATCAGATCAACGATTTGAGAGGTTATTGCAACGACGCTGAGATTGAAAATGTCAATTTGCCAAAAATCGCAGAAGGTTTAGTTTGATCGCAGACGGAGTAACCATCTAATCAAATTCACTTTCTTGATGTTGCCGCAGCCGACCCGAAACCCGCGTCAGAGTTTTGAGCTTTTCGCCTAACTCATAACTCAGCATCTCCGATCGATAGCGCCATCCCCAATTTCCCTCAGCAGTGCCCGGAAAGTTCATTCTCGCTGTGGTGTCAAGCCCCATCAGATCTTGGAGGGGAATCAGAGCTTGATTTGAGATCGAAGTCAACGCCATGCGAATCAACTCCCAGTGCACCCCGTCATTGCCGATGTCGCCCATATAAAGCCAGAGTTGCTCTTTCTCCCAATCGGATGCAGAGTCATACCACCCGATCGTCGTGTCGTTATCGTGAGTGCCCGTGTAGACGACACTGTTGTGCCTAAAGTTGAAGGGCAAAAAGGGATTGCCCGGATCAGAGCCGAATGCAAATTGCAGGATTTTCATGCCGGGAAACTCGAAGCGATCGCGCAGGGCTTCAACGTCTGGTGTGATCACTCCCAAATCTTCAGCCATGATCGGCAATCTGCCCAGCTTGAGCCGCAGCACTTCAAAAAACTCCTCGCCAGGAGCTGTAATCCATTCACCATTCATCGCCGTTGTCTCACCTTGAGGCACCGCCCAGTAAGCCTCAAACCCTCTAAAGTGATCGATGCGAATGATATCCACGTAATCTAGCATCGCCTCAAAGCGACGCAGCCACCAGGCAAAACCCGTCTCCTGTAAGTGATCCCAGTTATAGACTGGGTTGCCCCACAGTTGCCCCGTATCGCTAAAATAATCGGGAGGCACGCCTGCCATCAAATGAGCTTCGCCCGTCTTTTCGTCGAGAGAGAAGTTTTCGGGGTTTGCCCAGACATCAGCGCTATCGTGAGATACATAGATCGGGATGTCACCAATGATTTCAATGTGGCGATCGTTGGCATATCGCTTCACCTCTGCCCAGTGGTGAAAGAATTCAAACTGAAGGTATTTGTAATAGTAAATCTCTTCGTTTAAGCGTTGGCGGGCTTGTTCTAGCGCTTCGGGTTGGCGTTGAGCAAAGTCTGGCTTCCAAGTGTGCCAGCTTTTTCCGTCATTTTCTCCCTTCAATGCCATAAATAGCGCATAGTCATCAAGCCAATAGGCTTTGCTGTGGCAAAAGTCGGCAAATTTTTGCTGTTGCTCAGACGAGGCTTGCGTTTTGAAGCGATCGCACGCTTTCTGCAACAGGGGCATTTTGAAGGCAATAACCCGGTCGAAGTCTACCCACCCGATCGGAAAGTCTGGTACATTCCACAGATCTTCATCCCACAGCAGCCCTTGTTTTTGCAGCATCTCTAGGCTGATCAGCAATGGGTTTCCTGCCATCGCTGAGTAAGAGGCATAGGGCGAGTTGCCATATCCCGTCGGACCTAAAGGCAACACTTGCCAATATTGCTGTCCACTATTCGCCATAAAATCAATAAAGCGCTGTGCCTCAGAGCCTAATTCGCCCACTCCAAATCGACTGGGAAGACAAGTAGGATGCAATAAAATGCCGCTAGATCTGGGAAAAGGCATAAAAAAGGGTGAAGGATGAAGGACGAAAACTCAACACATAAGATGTGAAAACTGTAGCATGGCACGCTGAACGTTAGAATCGGTCAAAAGAAAGGATGAAACTTGGCTTAAACTCCGGCTTTTATCCATTGTCCTTTATCCCTTTTTCTGTGCTGATGGCTCACAAAAACCCTTCTCCTGCGGTTGACATTATTATCGAGATGGTTGATCGCCCCGATCGTCCAGTTATTCTTATTGAGCGCTTAAATCTCCCTTATGGTTGGGCGATTCCGGGTGGATTTATGGATTATGGCGAACCCGCAGAAACCACCGCCCGTCGAGAAGCAATGGAAGAAATCGGCTTAGAGGTGGAGTTAGTCGAGTTGCTCAATGTCTATTCTGACCCAGCGAGAGATCAGCGACAGCACACGGTGAGCATCGTCTATATCGCCACGGCTAAAGGCGAACCAACCGCGGGAGACGATGCCAAAAACGCAAAAATCGTCAACATTTGGGAGCTACCGCACGATCTTTGCTTTGATCACGATCGCATCCTGCATGATTATCTGCAACTCCGTCATTATGGAATCCGTCCGCGTTTAGGGTGACGAGTCAGAGATTCTTAAGAAGACCCCGATAAATATGACTTCAATCAGCGTGACGCGCTAGGATTCAGTCAAAGAACGATTGAGCAGTGGACACTCTGGCTAGCGAGTTTTGAGATGTTGAAAATCTACAGCACCGAAGAGTTGGTCAAAATTCTTACCGAAGAGCGACGAGCCTGCATGAACGGGCAGCGTTTCAACTTAGCGGCAACGCCCTCTGGCATCAACCCGGTTATCGATCGCTTTGTCAAAGCTGATGGCATTCAAAAATTTACTGCCTACAATGACTTTCGCAACACGGTGCATCGCTATCAGCGAGAGCATCAGATTTCTGGCATTGTGTGGCAAACCATCACGATTAAAGGCAGCACATTTCGCTATCCCAAAATTGATGACCAGTTGATTAGTCTCAATAGCGATTGGATGATTTTGAGAGCAGCAAAAGCGTCGATCATGGCATTTTGGCGAGAAGTCGCTGACGGAATGGACTTCTATTTAAGTATGAATTGTGGGAAGTTTCATCAACCGATGTCTGGGCAGGATCTCGATCGCATTCTCGATCGCACTGAGTGGGCAACGCTGACGCATCAGGGAAGCGAGAACACGTTAGAAATCTTGCTGGAGTTAGGGTGGGGCAGACCTGAAGAGGCTCTCTATCACCGGGGCTTCCCTGAGTCGGGCAGTGAATATATTCATGCTGTGCCCCCCGGAAGAACTCCGTTGGGTTGATTGATGCAGTCAGGCGCAATCTTTGACTCCTCAAATGCGTATCGACATTCGCTCTGGCGATCGTGGAGTCAGTTGCCCAAAGTCGGATTTGTGATGCTCAATCCCAATCAAGCCGATGCGACTGTCAACGATCCAACCATTCGACGATGTATTGGGTTTGCTCAAGAGTGGGGCTATGGCGGTTTAGAGGTTGTGAATCTGTTTGCGTATCGGGCAAAAAACCCGCCACTTCTCAAGCAAATTGACGATCCGATCGGTGTGGATAACGATCGCTATCTTTTCACATTAGAGGATCGAGTTGAGACGATCATCCTCGCTTGGGGAAATTGGGGGACTTTGAGAGGGCGCGATCGGGCTGTGATTGCATGTCTAAATTCTCAGCAGGTGTATTGTCTGGGCATCACAAAAACTGGACAACCTCGACACCCGCTCTATCTCAAACGCGATACTCTGTTGACTAAACTCGACTTTGTGGATGCTAAAACTTCTGTTAGTCTGACCATATTTTGCCCGTAGTAATTGCATCTGATGGGTATCGATCAAGAGTTGAGAGAAATATCGACGAACGTCTGCTTCGCATCGCCGAGCTAAACCGGGAAACCCATCAGCAGACGATGGACTCGATCGCCACGAGTGGTCGTTTTCTCGAGCGAAAATTAGAGATATTGACTGATCAGGTCGGACGCTTCACCGAAGGGCTGACCGATCTCAGGCTCTCAGGCGAACGGCAAGAGCAAAATGTCCAAAGGTTAGCAGAAGCAAACGAGTAAGTTAATTAGAATGCCAACCAACCGCTATAGGTTGTGGGCAGATTTTGAGAAGCGTCCAATGTTATTTAACGATGAAGTTGGCTAGAGCAGCCATCTTGTGAGAAAATAGAACAAACGATCTATGTTGGGTTTGGTGAGAAAGTGTTACATCGTCAAAAAGCCCTGTTACTGATTCTTCAGCAAGTCGGATTCACTGCATCTGCCTTGCAAATGATGAAGTGGGCATTTCTGCTTTCTCACGAAACACCTTCTCATGGAGGGAAGACATTTTATCAATTTATCCCGTATCAATACGGTCCCTATTCTTTCACCTTAGATCAGGAAACCGATTCACTAATTCGCAATGGCTTCCTGGAAAAAGGAAAAAATAATTGTTGGAGCCTTACAGATTTAGGGAAAAGTTTAGACGTTAACTTACCTATAAATGTTACTCAAGATATCCACCATATTGCTACTGAGTATGGTGAACTATCGAATCAAGAACTACTAGATTTGGTTTATGAGAAATATTTATGGTTTACAGTGAACAGTGATCTTCCTGGAAGGAGAAAGAAAAAACGCCCCGTGGCTGAGAGGGCTATTTACACTGCTGGATACGAAGGGAAAACCGTTGATGAGTTTCTAAATCTTCTGATGGAATCCGGTATTTCATGCCTAATTGATGTTCGATTCAATCCCATCTCTCGACGCTATGGTTTCCATAAAAGTACGCTTGCGCGGTTATGTGGTTCCTTAGAAATAGACTATCAACACCTTCCTGAGTTGGGAATACCTGGCTCAGAACGAGATCATATAGATTCTGCTGCCAAGTACACGTCCCTTTTCAAGAATTATCGCTGTGGTCTCGCCTCACGAGAGAGTGCATTATCAAATGCAATTAGTTTATTAGAGGCTAAGCCTAGTGTTCTTGTTTGTATGGAAGCTGACCCAGAAGTCTGTCACCGTAATGTTCTTGCCCAACATCTGACAACCTTGGTTAATATGCCAATCAAACATTTAGGATGTCCGACATGAGCAATCAAGAAGTAAGAACAAAAGTTCTTATAACTGTAATGACTTATCCGCTCCCATCCAGAGGTTATCAAGAACTGGTGTGTACTGCTGGTGTGACTGGGCAGGGCGAATGGATTCGTCTTTATCCTGTAGACTACCGATACAGACCAAGAAATCAACAGTTTCGTAAGTACCAGTGGATAGAAGTTGACCTCCTACCACATGGAGCAGGTAATGATCGACGAAAGGAAAGTAGAAAACCAAACCTAGATACAATTAGAGTCTTAGGAGAACCACTTTCAACAAAGAATGGATGGAGAGATCGTCGTCAAGTCATTGACCAGATACCCGTCTATACAGTGAAGGAATTACGTTCATTACATGATTCCGAACAGGTATCTCTTGGCATTGTGCGTCCAACAAGAGTACTTGACTTGAAGATTGAGCCTGCTGATTCAGAGTGGAAATCGGAATGGCAAGCTTTATTCGATCAATTAGCCCTCTTCGGTCCTGTTCAGAAACCTCTTCGCAAAATACCATACAAGTTTAGCTATGTTTTTGAGTGCGCTGACAGCCACAGACCTCATAATGCCATGATTGAGGACTGGGAACTGGGAGTACTTTGGCTAAACGAAGTAGTTCGACTAGGTGATGAGCAACAAGCAGCGTTAAGTGTCCGTCGCAAGTTCCTCAACGAATTATGTAACGAGAGCAAAGATACACTTTTCTTTATGGGTACAGTATTTCCTTACAATACATGGGTCGTGCTTGGTGTCTTTTGGCCACCTAAGCCAACAAACCCGCAAGCGGAAATCGTTCAGGGCACTTTATTCTAAGTTTAGGAGAAATCTCGGAGAGCCGATCCAATAGCTTACTGAAGCAGCCTAACAAGGATTTGAGTAGCTTAATGACTCGATCGAGCGGCAAGGACAGCAGATGGAACTCTCTGCTCAACGACAAGAGCAAGCAGTTTCAAGAGTGGCTAATGCGATCGAGGGTCACGTCACTCGATTAGTCGGAGTGGTAGAAACGCTGATTCAGCGACAAGCGTAAGAAGGGCAACAGTTTTTGGTAGGGTCGAATATATCGATCATTCCACGCTGCACCTAAATGGATTTATTCGATCGCCATCGCCAAGATCTCACCGACGCAGAAGCCCCACTTGCGGCTCGAATGCGTCCTCGCACGCTTGATGAATTTGTCGGACAAGCGGCAATTATTGGGCAAGGACGACTCTTGCGACGAGCCATTCAAGCCGATCAAATTTCGTCACTGATCTTCTACGGACCGCCCGGAACCGGAAAAACAACACTGGCGCAGATTATTGCCAATACGACCAAAGCGCATTTCATCGCCATCAATGCTGTGCTGGCAGGAGTCAAAGACATTCGAGACGCGATCGCCACTGCTCAACAAAAACGCGGACAGCACAGCCAAAGAACGATTCTCTTTGTCGATGAGGTGCACCGCTTTAACAAATCACAGCAAGACGCGCTGTTGCCCTGGGTCGAAAATGGCACCGTGATCTTGATCGGGGCAACCACCGAGAACCCCTATTTTGAAGTCAATAAAGCCCTGGTGAGCCGATCGCGCCTTTTTCAGCTAAAGCCGTTAGATGAGAATGATTTGAGAAGAGTCGTTGAGCAAAGCTTGAGCGATCAAGAGCGGGGATATGGAGATCGTTCCACTCAACTCGACTCAGACGCGCTCGATCATCTGGTCAACGTTGCCAACGGAGATGCACGCGCACTGCTCAACGCATTAGAACTCGCGGTTGAAACGACCCCGGCAGATGCAGCAGGAATGATTCACATCTCACGATCGGTTGCCGAAGAATCGATTCAGCGTCGGGCGGTGCTTTATGACAAAGAAGGTGATGCCCACTTCGACACGATTAGCGCATTTATTAAAAGTCTGAGAGGGTCTGATGCCGATGCCGCCCTCTATTGGCTGGCAAGAATGGTCTATGCCGGAGAAGATCCGCGCTTTATCTTTCGCCGAATGGTGATTCTCGCGGGGGAAGATGTGGGACTGGCTGACCCAAATGCGATCGTCGTTGTGACTGCCTGCGCTGAGGCATTCGATCGCGTCGGAATGCCCGAAGGTCGCTATCCTCTCGCTCAAGCGGCTCTCTATTTGGCAACGGCTCCTAAATCAAACAGCGTGATGGGATTTTTTGATGCTCTGGCAGCGATAGAGCAGGAGCGAGAATCAGAAGTGCCTCTCCATTTAAAAGATTCTAGTCGTGATAAACAAGGGTTTGGACATGGCTCTGGCTATCTGTATCCCCACTCTTATCAAGAACACTGGGTCGAGCAGCAATATCTCCCCGGCAGCCTACAAGGGCAAGTTTTTTATCAACCCTCAGATCAAGGATTTGAAGCACAGATTCGCACAAAGGTGACTCGGCAACGAGAAGCACAACTCGCCGCACTGATAGAAGGAATCGGCGTTGAGCTGCCCGAAGGGTTAACGATGAGTCCGACAGATTCCAAATTGGATGGATGGGTTCAGCGCACGCTTGGACAAGTCGGTGAGAGTTTGGGACAGCTTCGCGATCGTCTATTTGATCTCGCTGCTCCACAACGCCATCACTTGATTCTCGACCTCAACGCTGGAAGCGGTCTTCTGACCTGGGAAGCCGTTCGTCAAGTTCCTGAAGGCGGAGTCTATGCCTGTGTCCACACTCAAAAAGATCACGACGCGCTCACCGAGCAAGCCAACACGCTGCCAGAGTTAGCCCGTCCTGTGATTGTGCAAGCGGAGTTGACCGAGTTATCCACGGTTCTCGACTCCCCTCGCTTAAAGTTCGATCGCATTCTCGGACGCAACGCCCTGCAATCCTATTCTGATAAATCAATCGTGCTCTCTCAACTGGCAACCCTGCTCCAGCCCGATGGCGTGTTAGCCCTGGCAGAAGCGGTGCCTCGTCACACCCAACGGCTTTATCAATTGCTCGATCGCACTTGGCTAGACGATGACCTTTACGATCGTCTCACTCAGGCAGAAGAAGCGATTTATGCTCAAGACTCTGACCCAAAGGTAAACTGGGACGTTGACGATTTGCGACGACTCTTTGAGACTACACGCTTCTCAGTCGAGCTTCACCCCGTTCGCACTCAGACCGAGGTGTATCTGAGTCAGGCACTCTGCGATCGCTGGTTTACGTTTGATCGCCCCGTTCCAAGCTATGCCGATCACTTGGCTCATCGGTTGTCTCATGGTGAAATTGACCAGATTCGACAGCGATTTAGTCAACGCTTGGCTAATCAAACCGTGACCTGGAACAGCACAGCCATTTTTGTGCGAGCAGTGTTAAGTAAAAAATGAACACAAACTGAGAAGATGGAGCGATTGCAGCGTTAGGATTTAAGTTCACCAAACGGCTTCTGTCTTGCCCAAGTCAGCGCTCACACAGCCCAGAGGAGAAAACAGACAATGGCAGGCGAAAAGATTCTGATTGTCGAAGACGAAAGTGTGGTTGCTCTCAACATCCAAATGCGATTAGAGGCAGCTCATTATCAGATCGCTGGGGTAGCTGACTCGCGTCAAACTGCGCTGGCGCTCTTAAAAGACACCTGCCCCGATTTGGTGCTGCTCGACATTCGACTCAAAAATAATCAAAGTGGTGTAAGGGTCGCTCAAGAAATTCGTGAGCATTGTGATGTGCCCATTATTTATCTGACTGCTTATGCAGACCCCGGCACGCTTCAGCAGGCTTATCAAACTACCCCCTATGGGTGTATTCTCAAACCGTTTGATGTAACAGAGCTGTATAGCACGATCGCTCTTGCTCTTAACCATCATCAAGTGCAGTCTCGTCTGCAAAGTCGCAACCAGGAGCTAGAGTCTCAAGTTCAGCGGCGCACTCAAGAGTTAGAGCAAGCCACCCAACACTTGCAGCAAGAGATGGCTGAGCGCCAGCGTGCCGAGTCAGCAGTGCAGCAAGCCCTAGAGAGACAGCAGGAATATAGCGAACTCAAAACGCGTTTTATCACCACTGCGTCTCACGAATTTCGGACTCCCCTATCGATCGTGATGACTTCTGCTGAGTTGATTGAGCGCATGGGCGACCACTGCTCTGAAGAGCGGCGCATTGGTTATCTGCAAAAAATTCAGCAGGCGGTGCGATCGATGACAACGATTTTGACCGAGCTGTTGACGCTGAGCAAAGCTAATTCTGGGGCGTTAGAATTTCACCCGATTCGGATTGATTTGCCTGAGTTTTGCGCCCATTTGTTGACTGATATGAGTTTAGGGGCGGATAGCTCTCCGGCTTTGCAATGGGAAATTGTCAGCGACAACACTATCGAGGCGACGTTAGACCCTAACCTTTTAACGCTCATTTTGACCAATCTATTGAGCAATGCCGTCAAATTTTCGCCTCGCGGCAGCAGCATTTATCTAGAAGCGCAGTGTCCTGCGGCTGATGATCCTGAGTTTGTGAGGTTTCGCCTGCAAGATCACGGCATCGGCATTCCGGTTGAAGATTTTCCTCATGTGTTTGAGTCGTTTCATCGCGCTACAAATGTCGATACGATTCCAGGAATCGGGTTAGGGCTGGCGATCGTGCATCAATGTGTCGATCTGCATCATGGGCAGATCACGATTCAAAGCGAGGTCAATCAAGGAACGATCGTGGTTGTGAAACTGCCGATTATGGCTTCTCAATCAGTTGCCACTTTTGAAATGAGCCAATCACAGGATATTGAGCGGGTTTAGTGGCTGCAACACTCGGATCAAGCCACGCATATTCATCTCGTTTTACAAGATTTATTTGGGTGAGATGTCGTCCTATCTGTGGAGTGTAAAAGTTGAGCAGCAGATGAGTTTTACGATCGTCACGGCTCATCAAATCTGAGTTGGTGACAAAACTAACCGGATGTGACCGCAGCACCGCTTCGACCGGGGGCGTTTGCAAAAATGTTTTCAGTTGAGGAACGTAATTTCCCCACAATCCCGTTAAACAGAGCATCGCTAGTCCCATCCACGAGGTGAGTAGCCATCCTGCTAGCCATTGCTGCGATGATTTCGTCAAGTCTGTCTGATGTCGTCTCAACCAAATAATCGGCAACGTTAGCCATCCCAATCCTACGACGAGTGCCACGATCGAGCCTAAAAATAAAATCTCTGACTTCACGGTCAAAATCGTGATTAGATGAGTCAAAATCGCGAAACTAGCAGTAATTAGAATGATTGCAAAGCCACCAAAGAGCAAGTTCAGACTCGTTAAAAGTCGGTATTGTTTACGGTTTGCATAGAGAATGGCGAGTTGGTTGAGCGCGATCGCTGCCAATAATCCCACAAAGGGCATTAACTGAAGCGGATAATAATGAGTGCGAGTCCCAAATAATGTCAGTTCGACGAATAGCAGAATGGGATATCCCAACAATAATAATCGAGCGTGATTGTCTTTTAGAAGTTGTCGGACATCGCGATCAAAGAACGCCAACCCCAGCCCTGCCAGAGCAAAAAACACCCACGGAAAGCCATTCGCCGGAATGTTCCACACGTAGTAAAACGGACCTGCTCCTAAATACGTTTGTCCTTTGAGATGAATAAGTTTGCCGAAAAGTTCTGTGATCGGTTTGTCGCCATATTCAGCGATCGCGGCTCTCAGCCACACGATCGTAGGCAAGGCACCCAATCCTAACCCCATATATAACCAGGGATTGGTGAGATGCCGATGACGCGACTGTTGTCCGATTAGATAGGGGACGATCGCCACCGCCGCCGGAAAAATCATGAATCCTTTAATTAAAAATCCCCACCCGACGCTACAGCCTGTCAGCAATAGCCACAGAGATCTGCGAGTCTTGAGATGAGGATTAGTTGCTTCTAAAAGCGCCCAGATGCCCAGTAGCTCGATCGAGACAAGAACGGAATCTTGAGTTGCCAATCGCCCATATTGCACGACTAACGGAATGACGCTGAAAATTGCCGCGCCCAGCCATGCCAAACGAGGATTTAAGAGATAGCAACCAATTCGATAGGTCAGCAACACGCTGAGAACAAACGCGATCGCGCTGGGCAATCGTGCCGCTCCTTCACTGGTGCCAAACATCAAATAACAGGCAGCGATGAGCCACTGAATCCCGATCGTTCGATCAAATCCCGGTTCGCCCCCCCACTGCACACTCACCCAATCGCCCGTTTGCAGAATCGATCGAGCTTGAGCCGCGTAAATGCCTTCGTCGTGCGCCATCAGGCTTTGCTGTCCACTTCTGAGCAGCACCAGGGGCAAAACCCAGACTAACAGCGTCACATAGGGCACCAGTTGAGGATAGGGAAACCGTTTCATGGGCAGCGATCGCCAGAAATGCGACATTGCCGAATTCGGGTATAAACCAAAGAATTTACCCTCACCCTAGACCTCTCCCTAAGGAGAGGGAACAAGATTTTCGGCTCCCCTCTCCTTGGAGAGAGGGGTTGGGGGTGAGGGTCATTCATGCTTCTATTCAGCAACGCCAAAGACGCTTTCCACCCTACACCTTTTTTTCTTATGTGCCAAAGACGGCTCCGATCGAGCGTCCGATGTTTTCTGGCTGCATCGAGTCCATTGCGGCGGTTGGCTCATAGCCACAGTGCACCATACAATCGGCACAGCTAGGATTTCCGCTCTTGCGACCATATTGATCCCAGTCGGTTTTCGCTAGGAGTTCTTTATAAGTCGTGTAGTGTCCTTCGTTGAGCAAATAGCAGGGTTTTTGCCATCCAAGAACGCTATAGCTCGGCATTCCCCAAGGGGTGCATTCGTAGTCTTTTTCACCAATCAGAAAATCTAGAAACAGAGGGTTGTGGTTAAAGTTCCACTTTTTCTGACCTGTTTTCATTGGAGCCAAGATTTCTCGAAACAGCGATTTCGTTTGTTCGCGCTTGAGAAAATGGTCTTGGTTAGGTGCCCACTCATAGCTATAGCCCGGAGACACCATCATGCCGTCAATGTTGAGCGTGTCAAGAAAGTCGAAAAACTCCTGCATTTCTTTGGGGTCAGCCCCTTCAAAAATCGTCGTGTTGGTCGTCACCCGAAACCCGGCTGCTTTCGCGGCTTTAATCGCTTTGATAGCCGTGTCAAACACGCCTTTACGATCGACGCATTTATCGTGCAATTCCTGCAAGCCATCAAGGTGAATGCTAAAAGTCAGATAGGGCGACGGCGTGAACTTGGCGAGACTTTTTTCTAAGAGAATGCCATTGGTGCAGAGATAAACGAACTTTTTGCGTGCCACCAACCCGCGCACAATTTCGTCAATCTGGGGATGCAAAAGCGGTTCACCGCCCGGAATTGCCACTACAGGCGCACCACATTCTTCAACGGCGGCGAAACACTGTTCAGGAGTCATATTTTGCTTGAGAATCTCAGTCGGATGCTGAATTTTGCCACACCCAGAGCAAGCCAGATTGCATCGAAACAGCGGCTCTAACATCAGCGTCAACGGAAAACGCTTGCGCCCTTTGAGGCGTTGCATCACTAGATATTTGCCGACTTCGATCGCTTGCTGTAATTGAATTGCCATAAGTCTTTGCGTTCTCCTCACAGGGACAAAGATGCTGGATCTCTGTTAATTTACGTAGCCATTCGATACAAACCAGTCTACGGCATCTTTTAAAGCCGTGTGGATGGGGGTTTGGGGTAGCCCCAAGTCGCGCACTGCTTTTGTCGCATCGTAATACATCGCATGTTGAGACATTCGCACCCCATCGATCGGGACGGTCGGCGTTTTGCCCAGAGGTGCCAAGATTCGCTCATCGACCCAGGCAACGCTGAGAGGAATCCAGGCAGGGATCGATCGAGACGGGGCGGGCAGTCCTGTTAGTTGACTGAGTTGGTCGAGCAGTTGTTTCAGCGTTAAATTTTGGTGCCCCAGAATGTAGCGATCGCCGCTCTTCCCTTTCTGTAATGCCAGTAAATGACCCTGGGCAACATCTTCCACATGGATGAAATTTAAACCTGTCTCTACATAGGCAGGCATTTTTCGCCGCAGCATTCGCAAGATGATGTCTTCGCCTGTAGGAGTCGGTTTAAGATCCCATGCGCCGATCGGAGTGCTAGGATTCACAATCACGACATCCTGTCCAGCTTGAGCAGCTTTGACAGCTTCTTGTTCTGCCCAATATTTTGATTTTTTGTAATGTCCGATGAGTTCTTCGACCGGGGATTGATGGGTTTCGTCAACGGGTTGACCGTGATCACCGACTCCGATCGCCGCGACTGAACTGGTGTAGACGCTGCGCTCAATTCCAGCTTGACGGGCAGCCGCGAGAATGTTTCGCGTTCCAATCACGTTGGCTTGGTAGAGGCGATCACGATCGGTTTGCCATAGGGAATAGTGCGCGGCGACGTGAAATAAGACTTCACACCCCGTCATTTGGTTCGCTAGATCGGGATCGGTTAAATCGCCTTTGACGAGTTCAACATCAAGTCCGGTTAAGTTGTCTAAACGGCTAGCTTGTCGGACTAATGCCCGAACTTGATAGCCTTCTTTCAACAACAGCCGAACTAGATTTGCGCCGACAAAGCCCGTTCCGCCCGTGACGAATGCTTTACTCATGACTTTGCCTCACGGTGGCGGGGTTTGAGATCATCTAGCAGCGTGTAGACAACCGGAACGACAAGTAGACTGAGCAGCGTCGAGGTGACAAGCCCACCCGCGATCGCGATTGCCATTGGCGATCGCAACTCAGACCCCGCACCTAAACCGAGAGCGATCGGAGCCATGCCTAAAATCGTCGCAGCCGTCGTCATCAAAATCGGTCTAAGCCGAATCGGTCCCGCTTTGAGAATGGCTTCTGTCCGCTCTAAGCCATCTCTGCGTAACTGATTGATATAGTCCACAATTAGAATCGCATTCTTCGTCGTTAATCCCAGTAAAAACACGAAGCCGATTAGCGAAATCATGCCGAAATCACTTTGAGTAAATAGCAACGCCAACATCGCCCCCACTAATGCCAACGGTAACGAGAGTCCGACGACTAACGGATCGACCCAACTGCGGAACAACCCAACTAAAACAACCACAATACACAGAGCAGATAACGCCAGCGTAGACCCAAAACTGCTAAAGATTTGGCTACTTGTCGCAGAATCGCCGCCCAAATTGAGAGTGACTCCGGGCGGAATCAAGGCTTTGGCTTCTTTAACGATCGTCTCTGTCGCGTCTCCCAATGCTAAGCCTTTGCCTAAGTTGGCGCTGACATAAACGACCCGCTTCCCTTCTTTGCGCTCAATTTGCTGAATCTCGTTGCTCGATGCCCCGACGATCGTCACATCCGCAAAACCGGGCAGCGTCTGCACTTTTGCTTTTAACTCAGTGGCAACTCGACTCAACACCGCGAGGTCATCACCCTGAATTGCGATTTGCAACGGCTTCTGACTTCCCGCCTCGACAAACGGAATATCTTCAACGCTCGTCGTCACCTCGTCTAGCTTGGGCAGCGCCGATCGGATCTGGTCTTGCAGCTTTGCGGTGGAGGTTGCGCGATCGTTCTTTAACTTGACGTAGAGATTGCCTTTATTCGGTTCTCCTTCGCGGGAGCCAACGATCGTAAATACGGTCTCAACGTCTGGTGATTTTCGCACCTGATCTTCTAGCTGTTTCGCCACGGTGAGCGATGTCGTCAAGGGATTGGTTGAAACAGCCGCCTGAGTCGAGAGCGGAGCCGTATAGCGAACATAGAACTCGCCGCGATCGAGCTTCGGAATAAACCCTTGAGGAATCAGAGGAATCAGCGCAATTCCGGCAACGAAGCTGAGAAGTGCAATGCTGGTGACAATGACACGATGGCGCAGTGACCAAGCCAACAGCCGCCCATAAGCCGCCGAAAACCTGATCCAAATTGCGCCTGTTTGCTGTGGAGCATCCGATTTTTTGGCTCGCAGCAGATAGATCGATAAGACGGGTGAGAGAGTTCGCGCCACTAGCAGCGAGGTCAACATTGAGGCAGCGACGGTGATGCCAAAGGGTTTAAAGAACTGTCCGATTACGCCGCCCATTAGCCCGATCGGCAGAAACACCGCCACTGCCGTTAAGGTCGCTGCCGTCACAGGTAAGCCGATTTCGTCAGTCGCGCTTAGGGCAGCCTGCTTTGGTGATTCGCCATTCTCAATGTGACGGCTGATATTTTCGACATCAACGATCGCGTCATCGACCACACTGCCAATCACTAGCGCTAACGCCAACAGCGTAATCGTCTCTAAATTAAACCCGAAGATCGCCATGACGATAAACGTCCCAAATAGCGAAATCGGAATCGCCAGAGCCGAAATTAATGTCGCTGACCAGCTTCTCAAAAAGGGGAAAATCACGATCACGGCGAGGGCAATCGCTTCGATTAAGGCATCGATCGTCGATCGAGTCGCTTTTTGAATGTAGTCTGCCTGAGTCGCCGCCACGGTCAGCTTTAAGTCCGGCAACGTTCGCAGTTGCGCCACTTCTTTCTCAACCGCACTCACGACTTCGAGCGTGTTGGCATCGCCCCGCTTAATCACCTGAAACGCTAGCGCATCTGCCCCGTTGAACCGTACCAACGTTCCGAGTTGACCCGGTTGAGGCGTGGGATTCGCCAAGGGTGAAGGTTGTCCGCCCGTCCCCAACAGTGAAACTTTGAGCACTCCGGGAAGCTTAGCAATCGCAGGCACAATCCGATCGTTTGCCACGGTCGTCAGGTCAGCCAAACTGCGAGACGAACTATCAATCACATAGCTCACCGCCGCCGACTCATTTAAGTTAAGGGCGATCACCTTAAACGTCCCATTTTTGGGCAACGTCACCGTCTTCATCGCCGTCTCAACGTCACGGGCAGCGTTTTCTAGGCTCGTCCCCACTTTAAACGACACGCTCACCGCCGACTGACTTGGATAGGTCGAAGACCGAATTTCATCCAAGCCTTTGAGAGATCGCAGGGTTTGCTCGATCGGTTGGGTTAACTCTCGCTCAGTGTCGAGGGCATTTGCTAGAGGCGCATTGGCGTTCACCACCACAACCGGAAAGGCAATATCAGGAAACAGCGCATATTTGAGAGAGCTAAACGCCATAATCCCCGCAACGGTGACAGCGATCCAGAACCCGATAGTAAGCCACGGGGCGGAGATTGCCAGTCGAGAAATATTAAAGCGCTCTCGCGAAGAGTGATTGCGATTTGGCTGTACCATAGGGGCGACTTGATGATAAGTAGATGCTTAGGTCTACCAGATTAGAGTATGAAGTTGTCTAAAGAGACGTTCCATATTCTACAGATCATTAGAATAATATCGATGAACTACTCTTACACTCCATCTTTGACCCTTTGCTGACTCTCCTCGTCCCTCAAGGTGCTGAATATCAAGCCGTCTGTCGCGGCTTAAAGTCTCACAAAATCCCACCTAAAGTGATAGCCCTCCCGATCGGGGTCGAGCCAGTTACCCAGTTTTTAACCCAGGGACAACTTTCGCTTCAAGATTTAGAATCAGGCGTTTTAGTCATGGGCTTGTGTGGAAGTCTCACCAAAACGTTGAAAGTTGGAGATCGGGTGCTCTACCAGTCCTGTCAAAATGCGTCTGGCACAGTTTGGGACTGCGATTCCATTCTGACGGCTCACATTCAAAAACACTTATCAGAATCGACTCCGTTGGTTCGAGCATTTACGAGCGATCGTATTGTTGCGTCGGCTCACAGCAAGCAGCAACTCGGACAACTCCATTCAGCAGAGGTTGTAGATATGGAAGGGTCAGCTATCTTGACGATCTTGGCTCATGCAGGTGTTCCCGTAGCAATGGCACGAGTCGTCAGCGATGACATTGATCATGATTTGCCTGACTTATCCGCAGCCATTAGTCCAGACGGAAAACTACGATCGCTGCCTCTCGCCCTCGGAATGATGCGTCAACCGATCGCCGCTTTACATTTGATCCGAGGCTCATTAACCGGATTGCGAACATTGGAAACGATCGCATCGCAATTGAGCTTTGCCCTAGACGACATGGACTGAGTGACGACATGGCGATGTCATATCATTAACGATAGAAAGATCTTTGTGCTGCGATTGCATCCTGCCTCAAATTAAAAGGTGCTAAGTCACGCGACGTGCGACTTTCCTAAAACACCCGCAAAGACTGCCCTCACCCTAGCCCTCTCCCACAGGAGAGAGAACAAGATTTCTAGCGCTCCTCTCCTGTGGGAGAGGGGTTAGGGGTGAGAGTAAATTAGTTGCCCATCGCGTTAAGTCTGGGTAGGAATTCCTCCAACTGCCTTCTGCGTCATTCATCTCGATCCCTCAATCAACTCGATCGTGGCAGTAACGAATGCTTTGGTGAAGGTGACGAATGCTTCTGCGGGGGCGATGAATGCTTTTGTGAGGGCGACGAATGCTTCTGCGGAAGTGATCAACGCTTTTGCGGAAGTAACGAATGCTTTTGTCGCTGATACTGTTTTGATTTTTGAATGCGATTAAGAACGGAGGATAGCACGATCGACGAGACGTTCCACTCAAACGATTGGCGTTGCTGAATGCAGATATGAAATGCCCTCGGGGCGAAGCCCTCGCCAACCCTTCTCCCAGCTTGCGCGAAAGGGTTAGGGAATGAGGGCAAAGATCTTGACATCAATAAATCCGCGTTCCTTATTATGGGATCGCGATCGAGTCATGCCACTCACAACTCTTGTTCAGACATCCTCCAAATGCCGCCCGTCTCCCCTCTTAAACCCGTCTTATGATTGGAGAAAGGTTTCCTTAAACATCTTCATGCACACTCGAATTAAAGAAATTGCAACGGCTCTGGCTCCCCGTTTGATTGAGATTCGTCGGCACCTCCACAGCCACCCCGAATTAAGCGGGCAAGAGCAGCAAACCGCCGCTTATGTCGCAGGGGTTCTCTCGTCGTGTGGGCTGCATGTGCAAGAAGCGATCGGAAAAGTCGGCGTGATTGGAGAACTCAAAGGACAAACTTCGGGTCAGTCCGATCGCCGCCTGCTTGCCATTCGCACTGACATGGACGCATTGCCCATTCAAGAGCGCACCGGGTTAGAGTTTGCCTCTCGCACCGCTGGAGTCATGCACGCTTGTGGTCACGATGTGCACACCACCGTCGGTCTAGGCACCGCAATGGTGCTCTCTCAGCTCGGCGAGTCGTTACCTGGAGACGTGCGCTTTCTCTTTCAACCCGCCGAAGAAATCGCCCAAGGAGCAGAATGGATGGTGCAAGATGGCGCAATGGATCGCGTCAGCGCTGTGCTATCGGTACACGTTTTTCCCTCGATTCCCGCCGGAAAAATTGGCATTCGCTATGGAGCACTAACCGCCGCCGCCGATGATTTAGAGATCACCATTTTGGGAGAATCTGGACATGGGGCGCGTCCTCACGAAGCCATTGATGCCATCTGGATTGCTTCCCAAGTGATCACTAGCTTGCAGCAAGCCATCAGCCGGACTCAAAATCCGCTTCGCCCTTTAGTTTTGACGATCGGCAAAATCACAGGCGGACGTGCTCCAAACGTGATCGCCGATCAGGTGCAGCTATTGGGAACGGTGCGATCGTTGCATCCCGAAACCAGCGCGGCTCTGCCTGAGTGGGTCGAACAGATCGTCTCTAACATCTGTGGAACCTATGGAGCCAAATATCACCTCAACTATCGGCGCGGGGTGCCCTCAGTTCAAAACGACCCAACGCTAACCCACCTCCTCGAATCAGCCGCTCAAGAAATGTGGGGCAGCGACAGCATTCAAATTATTCAAGAACCCTCGTTGGGTGCCGAAGATTTTGCAGTCTATCTCAAACACGCCCCCGGCAGCATGTTTCGACTGGGGGTTGGCTTTGAAGCTCAGCGCAACTATCCCCTTCATCACCCCCAATTTGAGGTCGATGAGTCTGCCATTCTCACGGGTGTAGCGACGATGGCAAACGCTGTCTGGAAATATTGGAATGAAAAATCATCTACAACTGCTCTTTAGAGGGATTAGAAAATCACGATCGCAATGACACAGTAATAAAACCTACACCGATCACTAAAATTGGAGTCACTATGACATCCCCAGTTCCCTTACAAGGCTTAGATCTCGTTGATTGTGCGCGAGCCAACGCCAAACAAGGCATCGAAACAACAGCCGATCTCTGTGGCTATGGACAAGACCTCAACACCTTTCGACACGAACTCGAAAAAGCCTGTCAACACATGGGCGTAGAGTTTCACGAGTTAAGTGACCTAATCAAAGGCGAACCTCTCTTGGTGCAAATGGAAGGAGAAATCGTCGCACCTGATACCCCATCTCAGCTTTAGCGCGCTAAAAACCTATTCTCTGACGCGCTCATTAATTGCAGGGTTAAACTAGATACAGTGTCGCTCTGAGAAGTCATGCTCTCTTAAACCGCGACATTAAGTCACCGCAGACAAAAGGCAAGCAATAAGACTATGAAAGGCTCCTTGACAAAGGCAACAGCGCGACGGACTGCTCTCTCAAAGACGGCTGCAACCAAAATGGTCATGATTGGCTGGGCGATCGCTCAGACGATTATGGTTGGCACCCCAGCGATCGCACAAACCCCTCGTGACCCTCTGAGCTATAGTCAGTTGCTGAAAAAAATTGATGCTGGCGAAGTCAAAAAAGTTGAAATTGACGAAGCGCAAAAAGTTGCCAGAGTCAAACTAGAAGGACAGAAACCCAACGATCCGCTAGTCGATGTGCCTTTGCTAGAGCGCAACCCCGAATTGATCGAGCGATTAAGAGCCAACAAAGTCAACTTTGACTCTCAGCCCACAGCCGACAACAGCGTTTTGATGGGTATCGTAGCTAATCTGCTGCTGTTTATGTTGGTGATTGCGGGTCTGCTGCTAATTTTGCGGCGATCGACCAACTCTCCCGGCGGACCTGGGCAGGCGATGAGTTTTGGCAAGTCTCGCGCTCGGTTCCAAATGGAAGCCAAAACAGGAGTCATGTTCGACGACGTAGCAGGCATCGAAGAAGCCAAAGAAGAGCTGCAAGAAGTTGTCACCTTCCTCAAAAAGCCGGAGCGATTCACCGCAGTCGGTGCTCGAATTCCCAAAGGAGTCTTGTTGATTGGACCTCCTGGAACGGGCAAGACGCTATTGGCGAAAGCGATCGCGGGTGAAGCCGGAGTTCCCTTTTTCTCGATCTCTGGATCAGAATTCGTCGAAATGTTTGTCGGGGTCGGTGCGTCTCGCGTCCGTGACTTATTTAAGAAAGCCAAAGAGAATGCCCCTTGCATCGTCTTTATCGATGAAATTGATGCGGTCGGTCGTCAACGTGGCACCGGAATTGGTGGTGGCAACGATGAGCGAGAGCAAACTCTCAACCAACTGCTGACCGAGATGGATGGGTTTGAGGGCAACACAGGCATTATCATCATCGCTGCCACAAACCGTCCCGATGTCTTAGATTCTGCATTATTACGTCCGGGTCGCTTCGATCGTCAAGTCCAGGTCGATTTGCCCAACTACAAAGGGCGACTGAGAATTCTAGACGTTCATGCTCGCAACAAAAAGCTGTCTTCTGAGGTTTCACTCGAAACCGTCGCCCGTCGCACGCCGGGGTTCTCTGGAGCCGAACTTGCCAACCTGCTGAACGAAGCCGCCATTCTCACCGCTCGTCGTCGCAAAGATGAAATTACGGCATTAGAAATCGACGACGCGATCGACCGAGTTACGATCGGGTTGACTCTCACCCCTCTTCTTGACAGCAAGAAAAAGCGCCTGATTGCCTATCACGAAGTCGGTCATGCGCTGCTGATGACCTTGCTTAAAAACTCTGACCCCCTCAACAAGGTCACAATTATTCCTCGCTCTGGCGGCATTGGTGGATTTGCCCAACAAGCCTTTAACGAAGACATGATCGACAGCGGACTCTACACGCGTGCCTGGATGACCGATCGCATCACCATGTCTCTAGGTGGTCGAGCGGCTGAAGAAGAAATCTTTGGTGAAGCAGAAGTGACGGCAGGAGCCAGCGGCGATATCAGAGCCGTTGCTGACTTGGCACGAGAGATGGTGACTCGCTATGGAATGTCTGAGCTAGGGTTAATCGCGCTAGAAGGCTCCTCTTCGGGCGAGGTTTTCTTAGGTCGTGGTCTGTCGCCCCGATCGGAATATTCTGAAGAGGTGGCAACCCAGATTGATGAGCAAGTGCGCACGATCGCAGTTCAATGCTATGCCCAAGCCCGTCTCTTGATTCGTGAAAATCGTGCCTTGGTCGATCGCCTGGTCGAAATGCTATTAGAGCAGGAAACGATCGAAGGTGAACAGTTCCGCAAGGTTGTGGCTGACTATCACGAACAACCAGCAAACGTCGCAGGTTAGTCGAGTTTGAACGGTGAATGGTAGCTTGTTCAAGGATAATAAACATTTGTATCGACCCAACGAGCCACTATTCATCGTTCCAGGTTTTTTATGTCTAGCGATCCTTCAGATTTTCGTCCTGCAAATCGGGTTCAGCCCAAACTGATCATTCATGGCGGAGCCGGTAGCTCACTCAAAGGAAAAGGCGGAGCCGAGGCAGTTCGGCAGTCACTCTATCAGGTGATTGAGGAAGTCTATTTGCTCTTGAAAGAAGGAGCGATGGCTCAGGCAGCGGTTGTGCGAGGTTGTCAGCTTTTAGAAGACGATTCGCGCTTTAACGCCGGGACGGGTTCGGTCTTGCAATCAGATGGGCAGATTCGCATGAGTGCATCGTTAATGGATGGCACTGCTCAAAAGTTTAGTGGAGTGATCAATACCGCTCGTGTCAGACATCCGATCGACCTGGCGTTATTCTTGCAAGACGTTGACGATCGCATTCTCTCAGACTACGGCTCGGCTGAGTTGCTGAGAGAATTGCAGACTCCGCTTTATGACCCCACCACCGATCTGCGTCTGCAAGAATGGATTCAAGAGCGTGCTGGAAACTTTAATAAGGCAATGGCTGGGGTGGTAGCAGAGCGAGAATTGGTCAGTGACGATGCAGGACGCGGCACGATCGGAGTAGTGGCGCTAGACAGTCAAGGCAATATCGCGGCAGGCACCTCTACAGGCGGCAAGGGCTTTGAGCGAGTTGGGCGCGTCAGCGATTCTGCAATGCCTGCGGGAAATTATGCCACGACCCAAGCAGGGATTAGCTGTACCGGAATTGGGGAAGACATCATTGATGAGTGTCTTGCCGCCAAAATCGTGATCCGCGTTACAGACGGGTTATCGCTCAAAGCTGCATTTGAACGGTCATTGCAAGAGGCTCACACCCGTCAGCGAGATCTAGGCGCGATCGGACTTGATGCAACCGGAGCGATCGCGTGGGGCAAAACCAGTGAAGTTCTGTTAGCTGCCTACCACACAGGCAAAGAAATCGCAGACACGCTAGACATGGCACAAGGGATGCAAGTGTCTGAAGCATAAAAACCAGTTTCTATCAACAGACCAGGAATGATTCTAAATGAGAATAGCGTCTGGTCTGTTTGCTCAATATCAAACCCTACGCGGCGCAACTGGCACTGGAAAAACCCACACGATCGCTCTAAACTCTGAAGCTCTCTGCTGTGATCTTAGATGCCTAAGCTCGTCTTGTGGTTAGCTTAGAGAAACTTAGAGGACGACCATATACAAGGTGAATTTCAGAGTTCTACAGTTAACAGCACCTCTAAGAAAAGCTATCAGGAGAACGATCGCTCTATCATAAAGAAAGTTCAGCGAGTAGCCTATTCACAACAGACAGTTGACACGCCGTTTTACTATAAGTAGCGACCATGAGAGCATACGAGTTTCCAGCTAAAGTGACCCCCGAAGGAACGCTTGAACTTCCTCCTCAACTGCAAGGGCAACTGGCGAGTCATCAAACTGCGAGAGTTATCGTTTTAGTCAGCGATGAGATCACTGGTGCGTCAGAAAACGAAGCTTGGTCAAGACTCACCGCAGAGCAGTTTCTGGCTGGATATAGCGAGGCTGATGCAATCTACGATCAACTCTAAAATATGCCCAGCTATCAGCCAGGAGACATTCTGCTTCTGTCTTTTCCCTTCGCTGGTGTTGGTGCAAAGAGCCGACCAGCTTTGGTTCTGCTAGATACTGAAGACGATGACGTGATGGTTGCAAGAGTGACCAGTCAATCGCTACCGACCCAGTATGATGTTGAGTTTGAGGATTGGCAGCAAGCAGGGCTAAAAGTGGCATCAGGCGTTCGATTGCACAAAATCGCTACACTAGAGAAGAGTCTGATTCATCGTCAGTTAGGCAGCTTAACTCTCAACGACTGGATACGAGTTCGAGCCAAAATCCAACAAATCTGGACTTCTCTCTAGACTATGGCAGAATTTAACATTCAAGCCCCCTTTGAACCTACGGGTGATCAGCCTAGCGCGATCGCCGCTCTCGTTAAAAGCATTGAAGCCGGAACTCAATATCAAACTCTACGTGGCGCAACGGGAACCGGAAAAACCCACACGATCGCCCGTGTGATCGAAAATTTGGGTAGACCCACGTTAGTGTTGGCGCACAATAAAACTTTGGCAGCCCAGCTTTGCAATGAGTTGCGCGAGTTTTTCCCGGACAACGCGGTTGAATATTTCATTAGCTATTACGACTATTATCAGCCAGAGGCCTACATTCCCGTTAGCGACACGTTTATTGAGAAGACCGCTTCGATTAACGACGAAATTGATATGCTGCGGCACTCAGCCACCCGATCGCTGTTTGAGCGCAAAGATGTGATCGTCGTCGCCTCGATTAGCTGCATCTATGGTTTGGGAATTCCTAACGAATATCTGAACGCTGCGATTCCTCTGCGGATGGGTGAGGAAGTTAATCAGCGTCAGATTTTGAGAGATTTGGTGTCGGTGCAATATAGCCGTAATGATCTCGATTTAGGTCGAGGACGATTCCGAGTCAAGGGCGATGTGCTGGAAATCGGACCCGCTTACGAAGATCGGATTATTCGCGTCGAGTTCTTTGGCGATGAAATTGATGCGATTCGATACATTGATCCCGTCACGGGCGCAACTTTGCAAAGCATGGAAGCGGTGAATATTTATCCTGCTCGTCACTTTGTCACGCCTGAAGATCGGTTGGACGCGGCGTGTGATGCGATCGATGCCGAACTAAAACAACGCTTAGAAGAACTCGAAAAAGACGGAAAATTACTCGAAGCTCAACGGCTTGATCAACGTACAAGATATGACTTAGAAGTCTTGAGAGAAGTCGGTTTTTGCAATGGAGTCGAAAATTATTCGCGCCACTTGGCAGGTCGCTCGGCTGGCGACTCACCGGAATGTTTAATCGATTACTTCCCCAAAGATTGGCTGTTGGTGATTGACGAATCTCACGTCACGCTGCCCCAAATTAGAGCGATGTATAACGGCGATCAATCTCGCAAAAAAGTGTTGATTGATCACGGCTTCCGGTTGCCGAGTGCGGCAGACAATCGCCCTCTCAAAAATGAAGAGTTTTGGCAAAAAGTCAATCAGTGTATTTTTGTGTCTGCTACTCCTGGAGAGTGGGAAGTTGAGCTTTCTGAAGATCATATCGCCGAGCAGGTGATTCGACCGACGGGCGTTCTCGATCCCGAAATCTTTGTCCGTCCGACTCAGGGACAGGTAGACGATTTGTTTGCTGAAATTCAAGAGCGGGTTCCTAAAAACGAGCGCGTTTTGGTGACAACTCTGACTAAGCGCATGGCAGAAGATCTGACCGAATATTTTCAAGAACGGGGCGTTAGAGTTCGCTATTTGCACTCAGAGATCACCTCGATCGAGCGCATCGAAATCCTTCAAGATTTGCGAGAAGGTCTGTTTGACGTGCTGATCGGCGTTAACCTGCTGCGAGAAGGTTTAGATTTACCCGAAGTGTCGCTCGTCGCGATTTTGGATGCCGATAAAGAAGGGTTCTTGAGATCAGAGCGATCGCTGATTCAAACGATCGGACGGGCGGCGCGTCACGTCGAAGGTCAGGCAATTCTCTACGGCGATAATTTGACCGACAGTATGGCGAGAGCGATTAAAGTGACTGAGGAGCGCCGCGCCGTTCAGCAAGAACACAACGAAAAGAACGGGATCATTCCCTATTCGATCATTAAGCGATCGAGCAATTCAATTCTGTCTTTCTTAGAAGTCTCGCGCCGCCTCAATGCTCAAGAACTCGATCAAGTTTATGAAAAAGCAGACGAAATTCCGCTTGAAAATATTCCAAACCTGATCGTTCAACTCGAAGCGCAGATGAAAGAATCTGCCAAGAACATGGAGTTTGAGGAAGCCGCCAAGTATCGAGACAAAATCAAACATTTGCGGGACAAAATGCTGGGGCGGCGCAGCTAGCAGAGGTGAAATATGAACGAGATCGCACTCAAAATTCCTCGACTAACCGTGACAGAATTTGTAGAACTCTGTCACGTCAACCAAAATTTGCGGCTAGAAATGACTGCGACTGGAGAGGTGATCATCATGCCCCCCACTTATTCTTGGACGGGGAAGCAAAACTCTGGTCTGACGGCTCAACTTTGGAACTGGAACGATCACGCCAACTCAGGCATTGTGTTTGACTCGTCTACAGGGTTCACTCTATCGAATGGGGCGGTACGATCGCCGGATGCTGCCTGGGTCAGCAACGCTCAATGGGAAAACCTTACTGATGAGCAGAAGCACGAGGAATTCTCGCCCTTAGCCCCTGCGTTTGTGGTCGAGTTGCGGTCTAGCAGTGACTCGATCGAGAAACTTCGAGAAAAAATGCAGGAATACCTCGACAATGGCGTTCGTCTAGGCTGGCTGCTTGACTCTAAAACCAAGCGAGTAGAAATTTATCGCTCAGGTGAGGCTGTAGAACCATTAGAAGCTCCGACTGCGCTATCCGGTGAACCCCTACTGCCAGGTTTTGTGCTGAATTTGCAGAAGGTTTGGTGATATAGCACTTACACCCAACGCTTAGACGGAAATCACTCCATTGATAGGAATCGGTATGCTTGCCTACAATATAATCAGAAATGTAAAGATTTGTGAAAAATATGAATTCTAATCTGGAGCAAATTTCGAGTCAATTGGATAGCGAAAGCTCTCGCGATCGCATGATAGCGCTGGCTTCTCTGCGAAACGTTTCTGCCGAAGAAGCGGTGCCTTTGATCAAGAAAGTGCTGAACGATGAGAGTCTACAAATTCGCTCAATGGCAGTCTTTGCCCTAGGAATCAAGCCCACTGAGGAGTGCTATCCCATTCTGGTCAGGATTTTAGAAACTGAGAAAGACTACGGCATCCGTGCTGATGCCGCAGGTGCCCTTGGCTATCTCGAAGATATCCGAGCGCTTGAGCCGTTGGTCAGAGCCTTTTATGAAGACACCGATTGGCTGGTGCGATTTAGCGCGGCTGTGGCGTTGGGCAATCTCAAAGATCCCCGTGCCAGAGATGTATTGGTTCGAGCGCTCGATAGTGAAGAAGTTGTTGTGCAGCAGGCAGCGATCGCGGCTCTCGGCGAGATCAAAGCCGTGGATGCGGTTGATCAAATTCTGCGGTTTGCTCAGTCTGAAGACTGGTTGGTGCGTCAACGTCTAGCCGAAGCGCTGGGTCATTTACCCAGTGAAAAGAGCATCGCGGCGCTAAAGTATTTAGAGAAAGACTCGAATTCTAACGTCAGCCAGTCTGCCACGTTTTCTCTTCAAAAGCTAACGAACGTTTAAATCCGATTCGTTTAAAGGATGCGATCGACGATTCGGTTATCACACCCGTAGAGACGTTTCGCTGGAACGTCTCCGCAAATTTTGCAACGATGGATAGATGTGTCCGATCGTTAGTTTTCTAATGGCATTAAGAGAAGATGGAACTAGTCTCAACTAAACTTAGCATTACCCAATGTCTCTTTTTGCTGGGAAGCAAGTGTATTACGTTCCCAAAATACACCTTTAGAGAAACCTTGAATTTCAATTTGAGAGTCCGCAATCTCTAGTCTCTTTTCAGCCAGTAGACTATAGTCCTCATCCAACTCAATGCCAAGGTAGTTTCTTCCAAGTTTCTTGGCAACTGCTAACGTCGTACCGCTTCCAATGAATGGATCTAAAACAAAATCATTAGAGTGAGTACTCGCCAATACTAACTTGGCAATTAACTTTTCACTTTTTTGAGTGGGATGATCCGTGTTCTCTGACATTGACCAAAACGGAATCGTAATGTCAGTCCAGATATTTGAAGGATGAGTATCTCGAAAATTACCATCCTCCGTAGCTTCCCAATCTTTTGGCGTTCCATCTCCCTTTCTGTAGGGCGCGATGACTTTTCTCCGAAGCTTCACATTGTCAACGTTAAATGTGTAGTCTTCTGACATCGTACAAAACCAAATATCTTCACTGGAGTTCTTCCAGTTAGATTTAGCACCTCGACCTTTTTCCCGTTCCCAGGTAATTCGATTCTGCACAATAAAGTGTGATGAAGCGACTGTAAATATTGAAGCAGACGAAAGCCAATCACCACAGATGTAGATAGAAGCAGTCTTTTTCAGTAAGGGCTTTAGTGTGCAAACAACATTATCTAGCCAAGCTGTATAGTCATCAACGGTGCATTTTGAGAATTTACGTCCGTTAAAACTTTTATTCAGGTTATAGGGCGGATCAAGAATCAGAAGATCCACAAAATGATGAGGTAAAAGCTTGGCGACCTTAAGACAATCTCCTTGAATAACACCCGTCGGTGGAATTGAAAAAGGGTTTGAAGGTAAATCTTTGAGAATGCGAGAAGTCAGTCTAGCTCTATCTTCATCATCCAGCATGAGAGTACGATTCATAGGGGCACGTTGTTTCTCTTGACTGGGTTGAATTGAACTAGACATCGGCATCGTTCTCTCTATAAAGCGTTGCTGAATTTTACTTTGGCTCAGTGCAGATAATCTATTTATCGTGAAGCACTGAATCACCTATGCATTCAATTTGGACAGATAGGTGATTCAGACCCGTAGAGACGCTGCGGTGAAACGTCTCCAAACGTTTTGCAGTCACGATCGCATTCGTTAAGCCAGCAATTCCCCCGTTTCTTGCAGCGAGTGCAATCGCTGGTAAATGCCACCTCGATTCACTAACTCCTCGTGATTCCCAACTTCGACAATGCTGCCCTGATCTAGCACCACAATCTTGTCGGCTTCTCGAATTGTGCTGAGACGGTGAGCAATAATCACCAGCGTGCGAGTGCCGAGAATCGATCGCATCGCCAGTTGAATCGATCGCTCCGACTCATAATCTAAACTTGACGTGGCTTCGTCAAAGATCAGCACATCGGGGTCAACAATCAGCGCCCGAGCGATGCCAAGTCGCTGGCGCTGTCCACCTGATAATCGGACTCCTCGCTCACCGACGATCGTCGAATAGCCCTTCGGCATCTGACGAATAAACTCGTCTGCCTGGGCAATGCGACAGGCTTCGCGCACCTGGTCAGGACTGGCGTTGGGGTTGCCATACACCAAGTTGTCTAACAGAGTGCCGTTAAACACATCGACTTCTTGATGCACGATCGCCAGTCGTTTTCGATATCCTGTCACATCCAGTCGGCGAACATCTTGACCATCGATCAGCACCGATCCCTGATTGGGTTCAAAATAGCGAAACAGCAGTTTGACTAAGGTAGATTTGCCAGACCCCGATCGACCGACTAGGGCGATCGTTTGATAGGGTTCAATCAATAAGTTGATGTCTTTCAGCACCGGACGCTCTGAGTCGTAGCCAAAGGTAAGATGAGAAAACTCGACTTTTCCGGTGAACTGGTAAGTCGGAACCGCTTCGGGATTTTTGGCAAGTGTGCTGGCATCAGTGCCGACTGGAAGCTGCATAAACTCGTGAAAGCGAATCATCGACGCATAGCGACGGGCAAACACTTCGGCGAGTTGAGTAATCGGCTCTACTTCGGCATACGCCATGCTAGAAATCGTTAGCGTTGTGATGAAATGTCCTAGCGAGATTTTGCCTTGAACCGTTGCCACCACCGTAAACGCAAGCACGAGGAAAACGCAGGACTGCACGATCGAGCGTTCCCACATTCCCAACTGCACGTAGCCTAAGTGAATGCGATAATCGAGCACTTTAAACTCTCGATCGAGCCGTTGTCGCTGTCGTTTTAACTCTGACGTTTCGGTTGCAAACGCCTTCACTGTTTTGATATTGGTGATAATTTCAGAATTGCGGCTCTCGGTGTCTTCCATATATTTGTCGAGTCGCGCCTCTTGATCAGAGAGTCGTTTTAACCCTGTGAGGCTGAAACTGACAATAGATGCGAATGAAATCAAGAGCATGAGAGCAATTCGCCAATCGATCAGCCAAATGACGGCAAAAATGCCAACGACACGAAAAAACTTCGGCAATAGTTGCCCCGTGATTTCCGGATACGTCCATGTATGGTTAGAGATGCCTTTTGCAACTCTGGCAGCAATGCGTCCAGGGTTGTTTTCGTCATAGAATTCTAACGGCAGTGTCAACACTTTCTCTAATGCTTTTTCAGCGTGTTCTCGTCGAGCACGAAAGGCAGTATCCCACTGAAACCATGCACCTAACCAGGGCTGAATCGGAGCGCGTCCGACTGAGACGAGACACACGAGAATCAGCAAGACTGCGAGAGATAGCGTTTTATCCGTTGTCAATCCTGTAATTTGCGAAGCGGCAGTGATGATCACTTGAATGGGACGATCGACCCCCTGCCCTGATAAGACATTGAGAATTTGACCCACCGCATAGGGGACAAACAAATCAATAATCTCAAAAAGACTGACCATCGCAATGCTAAAAATCGAAATCTTCCAGTAATTGCGAAAGTAGTGAATGATGTTTAAAAACTGGATCATAAATCCCCCTGACGATCGACTGACCTAACGCAGTGTGTTACGAATGTGCATCACACTACACATGCTACATCATGCTACATGCAAATTCCGCAAGAGCGATCAAATCCGAGATACTGTCTTACCTTTTAAGGATGCCTCTGCTCTAAAATTCAGACTGACTGAGACGAACTCTCAGCTAATCCACCAGATGATTCTCCATTGCAAACCGGACTAACTCGGCTCGATTGCTCGTGTCTGTCTTTCTAAACAAGCTGCTGACGTGTTTTTCAATCGTGCGCGGGCTTAAGTGCAGTTTGTCTCCGATCTGATTGTTAGACAGCCCCTCGCTCAAAAAATACAGCACTTCTTTTTCACGACCCGTTAAGTCCAGTATGATCGTCGGCGTATAGATTGACGCTTGAGCAGAGGCTTCATTGACCCCACCTGTCTGCATCCGCGATCGCCATTCAGACTCAATCATCTGCGATCGTTCAAGCAAATTGCGAACGACTGCTCCTAGCTCTGATAGCTCGAACGGCTTTGCTAAATAAATATCGCAGCCAAGTTGATAGCCCAAAACGCGCTCTTTAGGGTCAGTGCGCCCGGTCAGAAAAACAACGGGCAACAGCCGTAGCGAAGGTCGTCGCCGAACTTGTCTAATCAATTCGTAGCCGTCCATTTGGGGCATCGTGATGTCGGTCACGATTAAGTGGGGCTGATATGCCTCAACCATCCCAAGCGCCTCTTTACCATTCTCAGCCGAAATAATGGAGTAGCCAGAAGCCTCAAGATAGTCGCTGATTGAGAGGCGTGTGCCTAGATCGTCGTCGGCAACAAGAATTGTCAGTGGCATGGAAACCCGTCAACGTGCAAACTCAATCACTAGATTAGGTCAAGTTCACATTAAAAAACGAAGAGAAAGGGTCGATTGTTTACGCTCGCCAATGTTTGAGTAATTGATCTGTGTCTATCGCTACTCTTTGAGAGCATTACCGATGGGCAAAACCGGAGATAGAGCGTGTTTTCTCGCGCCAAAGGAATACAGTCTAAATCGAAGCTAGACAACTTGGTTTTTGCCAAAGAGAAAATGCGGCAGTGGCTTTTTAGAATCTGCGATCGTGGATAGGTCTTGACGTGGTATGTTAGTACGTAGATACTAAAAATAGTACAATTATACTGTATTAATCGTTGAATCCGCTAGCCCAAGGAGCCAACATGAGAGAACTGAAATCAAAAAGCCAATCGATTCAGCCTGATCAGGTCGAGCCTGATAATCATCCCTCTGGCTCCTCTAAATCGAAAAAACACGCCATCGATCTAGATCGAGTCGAGAGCGATCGTGCTCTTGCCGATGCTGCCCTCGACGCACCTGTGCAAGAAGTTACCCCAACCCGCAAGCGTCGCACAGCCACTGCTAAAACCAAATCACAAGCTACCGTCACCGCTAAGCCGATCGCATCAACTCAAGTCAAGCTCACTTGGGAGCCAACTCAGCCGTCGATCGTGGCGCGATTTCAGCTATTAGAGCAAGAGTTGCGGCAATTAAAAACTCAGGCAGACCAGATTAATCAACAGTCGATCGAGATTCAGTCAGAGATGCAAGAACTGCGAACGATCGCCCACACCGCCCATCCACCGCGCCCAGTTGAGGCAGTTGTGAAGCAGCCCGTTTCATCGTCTGACCTTGACATCCCACCATTTTTGCTCGATCGTCGCTCCTCTAAACCAGAGTCTTCAACAGAGCCGTTGTCTGAAACTACTGAGCCTGCACCAGCTAATCGTCAAGACCCGCTGGCTGTGGCTCAGGCGACTCCAGCCACTCCACCTAAATTTTCAACTGCTCCCCGTTTTAGAGTGGCAGTGGCTCCCCGTCGTCGCACTCTCCGCTATTATTGGCGACGATTTCAGCCTCGATTGCAACTGCCGCAGACGCGAGGAGCGATCGCGATCGATGCTGTGATCTGGACAGCTGCTGCCGCAGGGTTACGCATTGGGCTAAAGATTTTGGTGGGACAGGTGCCTTTTCTAGGGTTACCGATTTTTCTCTTGCTGTTTGTTCCGGCTGTGGTGGCAGGATATCTGGCATTTTGTGTGCCTAAGTCAAGTCCCGTGTTGATCTATCGACTGCTGCTCATGACGCTGGGGCTATTAATTGGAGGGAAGGTATGATGCCTCTCAACTCGTCAAGACGGTTTAACCGCAAGCAGCTATTAGCCGGAGGAGCCATCTTGCTATCGTTGGGACTGTTTGTTGATTTGCGAGGCTTGCCTTCTTTAGGTGCAAAAATCGCCCCTCCTTGCCCGTCAGCTCCACCGTCTCAGGGGCAACTGTCTAAACAGCAGGTTGCAGCGCTACTGACCGTGGCAGAAGGAGATCAGAAGGATAAAATTCGGGAGATTGTCCATGAGCCTTCGTGTAAATTGCCGAGTTTGCAGGTGCGATCGGGGTCAATGGCTGAACGAGAAGTCTATACTCTAGGATTTGTGCCGCAAACGTGGATCGTGGTTCTCTATGAGGGTGATCAGTATGCAGGGTATAAGTTCTGGTTTCGCTAGCGCAGGACTGATACTCCTTTTGATGGATGGATGTGCATCTCAACTATCCAAACCATCCCCGATCGACATTCAGCTTTTTCAAAAATGGGAACTGCAACCCGGAGACACGATCGCAGGGCATACAGTTACAGGCGGATTAGGAGACATCTCGATCTTGCTCAAAGGCAGTTCTGCTTATGCCCCGTTTGATGGCGATGCTCAAATCGACAAGCGAGGCTGTGTGCTCTTCTCGACAGCAGAAATTCCTGCCTACAAGTTTCGGCTGTGTGGATTGAATTCTCCTAAGCTAGGAACGTTGCGCCAAGGCGATGCGATCGGCAGTGGCGACACGCTACAGTTTGCCGCCCTTCGCAAACAGCCCGATGGCAAGTGGGCGATCGTAGAACCTGCCAAAAGCATTTTAGAGCGAACCTTAAAAACATCCTAACCCGATGCCCCGTAGAGACGTTTCGCTGGAACGTCTCCCCAACGATTCCGCCACGACCGATCAATCTCATTAGGATTTTAAAATTCACGAGTCGAGAAAATAAGCGATGCGATCGTCAACACCAAAATCATATAAACCAACGCATACAACGCATTGCCAAGCAGCACATCTGAATTAGGAATTAAATGATAGGCAGCTTGATTCTTCAAATCCAAGCGAGCGAGGTCGGGCAGCACAAGATAGAGTCCTTGCGTGACTGACTCGATCGAAGGATTTTTTGTCAACTTGCCCAACGTGACCAAATCCCGGCTGAGTTGCCCCATAAAATAAATGGCAAACGTAAACAAAATCGCTAGTAGAGAACTGGTGAAAACGCCAAACCCGATCGCTACTGCCGTAATCAGCGATAGCTGCAAAAACAAAAAGCTAGAGGAGATTAAAATATCCCGCAACGAAAAAGGGATTTGATAGAACGACAGAATGAGGAGCGCGATCGCCGTCATTGCCGCAACCAACACCGCCAACACCGCAGACAGTCCCCAGTGTTTGCCGATGATAAACTCGGTGCGGCTGACGGGTTTGGCGATCAAGACAAAGACGGTGCGCTTCTCGATTTCTTTGTTGACTAACCCAGTGCCCACAAAGACGGCAATCACTAAACCCAACCCACTCATGACTGCCAAACTCAGATCGAGCAGGATTTTTTTCTCAGTGGTGGCGGCGATTTCGGGCAAGAGTCGTCCGGCTACCATCAATGCCAGCGCATAAAATCCAATCAGGTAGAGAATACGATCGCGGATCACTTCTCGAAAAACATTGGTGGCGATCGTTCCCACTCTGCCGAGGGTGCTGCCGACGCTAACTACAGTTTGTTGAGCCATCACTAATCTCTTTAAGTTTGCGTTTGCGAAGGAATAGATCGAGGCTGACTTGTTGCCTCACATTTGACGGTGCCCAATCGAATCGCTGATAGAGCAGACGATCTAGATGCAGCATCGACGGGGGGACCTAGTTTTCGACCTTGGCTGATCTGACATGCCTTGGTGAGATAATAGCCCTCTGTTCTTGCGCTTGGTCCTTGCCAGACGGCTTGCAGTTCCAAAATATATTGACTGTCAGGCAACACGCGCCCTCGCAAGTCCCACAAGTTATTTTCAGACGATCGTGGCATTTGCTTTTGCGCGTCGGCGGCGAGTCTGGGTATTTCTTGATTTAACTGTTCTGGAGAGAGCCAGCGCTCTACCTCTGCCCAAGGCTTGCCTTCTAATTGAGTTTTTAAGGTTTGTTCAGCAGCATTTAATAAATTGATGCCGCCCGTGCTTGATTTGCTTTCGGGATACAACTCCACCACAAAGGCACTACGGCTAAAGTTCTCCGATCGAATGCTTGGATAGGCGACCAGCCAGTCTTGCAGCAAAAAATGCAGCTGAAACCAACAGCTAATGACCAGGTTGCTCAAGAGCATCAACACAATGTCTTGACGATCGTCCGCCTTTGGAACGGTGTAAGTCGGTGTTTTCTTATCAGGGTCACTTTGAATAAAGCGACGAATTGACCAAATCAGGGCTGAAACGGGCGGCCAACTAATAAAAGAAGCCGGAGTCGGTGCGCCGTCCCAACTGCCAAAGAGCCAGAGACAGACGATCGCGCCGATGATCCAGGGTCCGGTAAACAGCCCATTAAACGTCAGCTTTTTCTTCACGGATGGTTCATAGGTAAACCACCAAACCCCAATGACTAAAAACAGCCAGCCAAAGTTAGCAATAATTGCCTGAATGGGCGAGTTAGTCAGACCTGCTACAATCACCGAAAACACGCTCAGGCTGATAAAGGTCTGCCAAGATGCCCAGCCAGGAGCCTGCAAGCGTTTCCGGATTTGGTCAAAAATGGTGATCATTGTGCCCGATCAGATAAGAACTAGATGACGATCAGGAGGTGCCAAGAGCCTGATCAAACAAGAGGCGAATTCCAATGAGGAGGGTGATGGCGGTAAAGCTAAGCGCATTTGCCCACAATACCGCTAAGGGGCGATTGGGCACATTTGCGAAAGCGGCGCGCTGCTTGCGGCTTCCTTGAAACTTTGCGATGGATTTGGCTTCGGTCTCTGCGTCTTTTTTGATACCCAGCAGCAGTTCTAGCCAGGTGATGCCTTCGAGTTTTACTAAAAATGTGGCGATAAAGCTGACGAACGCGAGTCCGATCAAGAGAGGAGGATTGGTCGTGAGATCAAAAAAGATGTAGCTGATCAGCTGCGATCGCAACTCATCTGACAGCAGGGGTTCGATCACAAAGAACAGCATCCAGCCGATTACAGTTGACAGCAGATTGGTGGTCGCTGCAAATTGAAGGCTTGTTTTGCGTCCGATGCCTAAGCGGTTTCGCAGCACCATCGACTCTAGGGCGATCGCCGTCACTAAAAACAAAAGTTGAAACAGAATCGCTCGCAACGGCAAAACATCAAAAGAAGCCATGATCAAAAGAAGAGAAGGACGATCGCTCTGATCTTCGTAAAGCAAATCAGCATCGTGATCACAGACGATTTTACGAGTTGTCGGCTCATTTGCACAGAAAGTTTTAGGATTTTATAGAGAGGGTCGCTGCAATGTTTGTCAGAGTTCAGGAGTCAAACTGCTGCATAGTGAGCGCTGAGACAGTTCTGCAAGGCGATTTAGTGAGAGGATCGTCTATCGGAAAATCCTCAAAAGCAGATTTTAGGGGCAGTGTCATTTTTAAGGAGTAATAGAAAAATGAGCGTGACTCGGATATTCAACAGTTCCGACTTTTTTCAGCCAACCGACGGAGAGCCGATTCGCTCAGTGGTGACGGAATCTAGAGATGCGACCATAGTCGCTTGGTATATCAAGCCTAATCAAGAAATCCCGGCGCATATTCATCCTCATGGGCAAGATACCTGGACTATTTTGAGCGGAAATGGAGACTATTATCTAGACAAATCAGGCAAGACGCAGCCGATCGTTGCTGGAGATGTAGTGATCGCTCCGATCGGGCGGGTTCACGGTGTCGTCAACACGGGTGAGGAGCCGTTGATTTTTATTTCCGTCGTGGCACCTGCCGAGGCGGGGTATCAGCTTGTGTCACTAGACCCTGGGCTTGCAGCTCGTTCTTGACCATTCCTAGGCACGTTTTGTGATTTGACCGCTACATATAGCGTCGATTGCCCATTTACCTGCTAATCTAACAGGGTCAACTTCGCTAAAATAAGACTGCACGCAGGACACAAACGGCTATGACCAGAACGGGCATTGGCATTCGGACGGCTCAAGCACGATCGGAGCGGATGGTTGGGCAGATCCACGTCTACGATGGTGCAGGCAAGGGAAAATCTCAGGCGGCTCTGGGGGTGGTGCTGCGATCGATCGGTCTGGGCATCCACAACTTTTCTCAAACCCGTGTGCTGCTGCTGCGGTTTCTTAAAGGACCCGGACGCACCTATGACGAAGATGCGGCGATTCAGGCACTTCAGCGTGGATTTCCCCACTTAATTGACCAGGTTCGCACGGGCAGAGCCGAATATTTTGGAGCAGACGAGATTACAAAGTTTGATCGCCAAGAAGCTCAGCGCGGATGGGATGTGGCAAAAGGCGCGATCGCGTCGGGTCTCTATTCTGTCGTGGTGATGGATGAACTGAATCCTGTACTAGATTTGGGACTGTTGCCCGTCGATGAAGTCGTCAGCACTCTAAAGCGCAAACCGGATCATATGGAGATCATTGCGACGGGTCGAGGTGCTCCTCAGGGTTTGATTGATGTTGCAGACCTGCATTCAGAAATGCGACCGCTCTATCACCCCATGGCAAAACAGGGCATCGCTGGCATCGAGATCTATGCGGGGTCTGGCAAAGGCAAGTCTACGAGTGCGTTGGGCAAAGCGCTGCAAGCGATCGGAAAGGGCATCGGGCAAGACAAATCGCACCGAGTTTTGATCATGCAGTGGCTCAAAGGTGGGGCGGGCTATACCGAAGATGCGGCGATCGCGGCTCTGCGTCAAATTTATCCCAGTTTGGTCGATCATCAGCGATCGGGGCGCGATGCGATCGTCTGGCGCGGTCAACAGCAAGAACTCGATTATGTCGAGGCAGAGCGGGCTTGGGAAATTGCACGCGCAGCGATCGCGTCAGGACTCTATAAAACGATTATTTTGGATGAACTGAATCCAACAGTCGATTTAGAATTGCTGCCAGAAGAACCGATCGTGCAGGCATTGCTCCGCAAGCCTCGCGACACTGAAATCATTATCACAGGACGGTGTAAAAATCCGCTCGCCTATTTTGATCTGGCGACGGTTCACTCTGAGATGATTTGCCACAAACACTATGCTGAAAAGGGGATCGATCTCAAGCGCGGCGTAGATTATTAATAATTTGAACAGACAAGGGACTTAGGACGTGTTTTAAACCTTTCTCGCTGCGATTCTGCCTCGCCCTGAACTGAAGTTCGGGCTAGTGGTGGTAAGTCCGTTAAAACGGACTAAACGCGAGTCATTGCCAGATCTTCAGTCCGTTTCAACGGACTTTCCCTCGTTAGCCCGAACTTCAGTTCAGGGCGGAATAGCAACGAAGACCAGAGGCTTAAACCACTGCATAAGCCTCGTGTTCAACCCTGTTTAACATGATCTTTACTTGCGAAATATTCAACTTATTTTTACGAGCCTCTTTAATTGGCTAGTTTTGTGCCGCATTGAGAGCAAAAGCGATCGCCCTCTGTTACTGACTCTCCACACTGAGAACAAAAGCGATGAGTCGATTGGGCATCGGGTGCGCCCATTTTCATGTGCATTGTGCCCATCTTCATTTCCATTGGCTGCATCTGCATATCGCCCATCTGCATGGGCTGCATTGGCTCTATGGGCTTAAATGACGATGCGATCGATTCGGTTGGTTGAAGCGACAATGCCTCTGCACCCGTCAGGTCAGGTAGATTGGTTAGCATCCCGATGCGTTGAGCTTGCAGGCTGAGGAAGGATTGTTTTTGAACACAATCAATCTTTAAAATAATTTCGGTGGCAGTGCGAAACACTTTAGGCAGCGATCTCCACTCGCCCGTCTCAAAGTTGCTCTGCTGACTCTGCTGCTGTCGAGCATTGCCACTCGTCAACCTGACAACGGTCTGCGTTCCCCGATTTTCGAGATAGAGGCGCTGTCCGGTTTCCAAATCACACTGATAAGCCATGATAGTGTCCTGTGTTCTCTTCTAGTTTGTTCTATCAACGAGCTGCGAAGAATCTTTGTTGAATGGCACGATCGCTATATTTCTTCACACTGATCGCGGGTCTAAACATTAAATTTGGTAGTCGCCGTTACAGTTCAAAGTGAGGGGCACCTTTATTCATAAAGAGTCAACGGCTAAACTCATTGGGCGATCGCTGTGAATTTGGATGACTATGATCCCGGAGATTTCTATGATGAACTGTTTATTGAGCAAGGGCAGCCGCGCCGGGATGCAATTCCTTTAGTCGATCGTATTAACTCACTGTCGATGGAAGAATTGCAGCGACGGCAGCAGTCGGCTCAAATCGCGCTATTCAAAATGGGAGTCACCTTTAACGTTTATGGTGACATAGAGGGCACCGAGCGGATTTTTCCGTTTGATATTATTCCTCGCATTGTCTCAGCCGATGAGTGGGAAAAGCTAGAAAAAGGCTTAAAACAGCGCATTTATGCTCTCAATCAGTTTTTGGCTGATATCTATGGAGAGCAGAAAATTATTCGCGATAGTGTAATTCCAGCAGAGTTGATTTATTCAGCAACGGGGTTTCTCAAACAGTGTTTAGGAGTCAAACCGCCTGAGGGCATCTGGTGCCACATTACCGGAACGGATCTGGTACGCGATCGGGCGGGCGAGTGGTATGTCTTAGAAGACAATCTGCGCTGTCCGTCGGGAGTTTCTTATGTGCTAGAGAGTCGGCGGGTGATGAAAAGCACGCTGCCCCTCGTCTTTGAGCGGATGAAGATTCAGCCTGTTGAAGAATATCCGAGTCACTTGCTCGAAACGCTGTTAAATATCGCCCCTGATCATCTGCCCGACCCGACCGTTGTGCTGCTGACTCCTGGAATTTATAACTCGGCTTATTTTGAGCAGTCGTTTCTCGCCCAGCAAATGGGAGTCGAACTGGTCGAAGGGCGTGATTTAGTCGTGTCAGACGGCTATCTGCAAATGCGAACGACCAAAGGTTTAAAGCGGGTTGATGTAGTCTATCGCCGCATTGATGACGAATTTATCGATCCATTAGCATTTCGTCCCGATTCTCTTTTGGGCATTCCGGGATTGATGGAGGTCTATCGAGCCGGACGGGTCGGACTCGCCAACGCCCTAGGAACCGGAGTCGCGGACGATAAAGTGATTTATGCCTTTGTTCCGGCAATGATTCGCTACTATCTGGGTGAGGAGCCGATTCTCTCTAATGTGCCGACCTATCTCTGCTGGGAGCCGAAACAGCAAAGTCATGTGTTAGCCAATTTAGATCAGTTGGTGGTCAAATGCGCCAACGAGTCGGGCGGATATGGGATGTTAATTGGTCCGCATTCAACCCAAGCGCAGCGCGATGAGTTTGCCGAAAAGATCAAAGCCCAGCCTCGCAATTACATTGCTCAACCGACGCTTTCACTCTCTCGCGTGCCGTCGCTCATTGGTGACCAGTTTGAGGGCTGTCACGTCGATTTGCGTCCCTATGTGCTTTACGGCAAAGAGATTTATGTCAATCCGGGTGGGCTGACGCGAGTGGCGTTGAAGAAGGGGTCTCTCGTCGTCAACTCTTCACAGGGCGGCGGTAGTAAAGATACGTGGGTTGTTTCTAAATAACAAGATTTTCTATGCTGAGTCGTGTTGCTGATTCGATTTATTGGCTGAATCGTTATATTGAACGAGCAGAAAATATTGCTCGATTTATTGACGTTAATCTGAATTTGCTGTTGGACTCTCCGATCGGAGTCACTCAACAATGGGAGCCATTAGTATTAACGACTGGGGATCTGCCCCTGTTTAAAGAACGCTATGGCGAGGCAACGGCTGAAAATGTGATTCGGTTTCTCACGTTTGACAGCAACTATTCCAATTCAATTTTGTCGTGTTTGAATTCGGCGCGGGAGAATGCCCGATCGGTGCGAGAAATCATTTCATCTGAAATGTGGCAACAGGTGAATGCGTTTTATTTTCTGGTTAAAGAGGCGGCTCAATCAACATCACCGTCTCAGTTGCCAGACTTTTTTAGTGAGGTGAAACTCGCCAGTCACCTGTTTGCTGGCATCACCAATGCGACGATGACCCACAACGAAGGTTGGCATTTTGGGCAAATTGGCAGACTTTTAGAACGAGCCGACAAAACTACTCGAATTCTTGACGTAAAGTATTTCATTTTGCTGCCATCGGTCAAAGATGTCGGCACAACGCTGGATGACTTGCAGTGGATGGCGTTGTTGAGATCTGCCAGTGCCTATGAGATGTATCGCAAACAGGGATTGCATCGCATTACGCCGATGTCGGTCGCGAAGTTTTTGGTGTTAGAGCGAGACTTTCCGCGATCGATTCGGTTTTGCATTCAACGAGCAGAGCGATCGCTGCACGAGATTACGGGGACTCCGATCGGGACATGGTGCAATCCTGCTGAGCGAACGTTGGGACGACTGCGATCGGACTTGGATTATTTGACGATCGATGAAATCGTTCAGGTCGGGCTGCACGAATTTTTAGACGGGTTACAGCGTCGCATGAATGAGGTCGGCAAGAATATCTTCGAGACTTTTTTTGCATTGAAATCTGTTCACTAATCTCCTTTTTCGTGCTTTATCAAATTTCTCACACGACTACTTATAAATACAGCCAGCCTGTGACGTTGCAGCCTCATCTAGTGCGGTTGCGTCCCCGATCGAATGGCTGGCAAACCCTCAAATTGTTCTCGCTGCAAGTGACTCCTCAGCCGTTTTCACGATCTCAGCTTGTGGATCTGGATGGCAATGCCTTGATCAACTTATGGTTTTTGCCTGAGAAGACCGATCATCTACAGGTTCAAGCACAGTCTCAGGTTGAAACCCACGAATCGAATCCGTTTGATTATTTGATGGAGCCTTGGGCGGTGCGGCTGCCGATCGACTATCCCTCATCGCTGTTGTTGCAGCTTCAGCCTTATCTAACGGGGCAGAACGTGACGTATTCAACGTCTATTGATCCAATCGCGCTCCAACTTGCTCAAGAAATCAGTCACGCCGTTTTGGGCGACACGGTGAATTTTTTAGGAACCCTAAATCAACGCATTTATCAAACCTGCACGTATCTAGTGCGCGAAGATGGCGAACCCCTCCCACCGGGGATCACCTGGTCAGAAAAACACGGATCATGTCGAGACTTGACAGTTCTCTTTGTCGAAGTCTGTCGAGCGATCGGACTCGCAGCTCGGTTTGTCAGTGGCTATCAAGAAGGCGACCCCGATCAAAACGATCGTCATCTTCACGCCTGGGCTGAGGTTTATCTACCGGGTGCAGGATGGCGAGGCTATGACCCAACTCATGGATTAGCGGTCAGCGATCGACACATTGCCCTCGTCGCTAGTGCTGTTTCTCAATACGCGGCTCCGATCTCTGGCAACTTTAGTCGAGTCGGAAACGTTCAATCTACGATTCACTATCACATTCAAATTCAAGGGTTGTCCTGATCGGGTTCTAAAGACTGATCCCAATCAACATTGGGCATTCGTTCAAATGCTTCGTTGAGATGACCTTCCCAATATCTACGAATCTGAGCGAGATAAGGCGCACCTTGATCGAGCCGCAACTCATAGCGAATTTTGAAGCTATCCGCTTCATACATGACGACATTAATCGGCGGACCGACTGAAATATTTGATTTCATAGTGGAATCGATCGAGAGCAGCGCACACTTTGCCGCCGCCTCTAGTGGGGTGTCGAAGTTGAGCACTCGATCGAGAATCGGCTTGCCATATTTGGCTTCGCCAATCTGCAAAAATGGCGTTTCTCTAGACGCTTGAATGCAGTTGCCTTGGCTATAGATCATATACAGTTCAGGTTCTTCACCTTGAATTTGTCCACCCAGCAAAAACGTGCACTTAAAGTCGATCCGGTCTTTTTCGAGCCATGATCGATCCTGTTCTTGAATCTGTCGCGTTTTGCCACCAATATATCGAGCGATTTCGTATAAGTTGGGCAGCGTGTGCAGATTGATAGCTTCTTGAACCTTAATGTCTCGCTTCAGCAGCGTCAAAACTGATTGAGTCACAGATAGATTGCCAGACGTGCAGAGCAAAATGACTCTATCTCCTGGCAATGAAAAGTCAAATAGCTTCTGGTGCGTCGAAACATAGTCAACCCCGGCATTTGTGCGAGAGTCAGCAGCCATCACCAAGCCAGTGCTGGTTAGAATCCCGAGGCAATAAGTCATTAATGAATGGAAGAGACAATGGTTAGATTTTAGAGGATGTCTAAGAATTATTTGTCCCCAGGTAGAGACGTTTCGGTGAAACGTCTCCACGCCATCGGGTAGACGCGCAATGGATTGCAGTGCGATCGTGTTTCGGTGAAACGTCTCCACGCCATCGGGTAAACGCGCAATGGATTGCAGTGCGATCGTGTTTCGGTGAAACGTCTCCACGCCATCGGGTAGACGCGCGATGGATTGCAGTGCGATCGTGTTTCGGTGGAACGTCTCCACGCCATCGGGTAAACGCGCAATGGATTGCAGTGCGATCGTGTTTCGGTGGTTGAATGCGATCTCTCGTGGGGGGCTATAAAATCGGCGAGACGTTCCACCGAAACGTCTCTACGGCAATTGGGTAAATTCATCATTAATTGCGCCTTTATTCTGCACAATCAAACACCCACTACTGCTCAAACAGCCTTCAAGGCTCCTGATCGCTTTAATTTAGCAAGCGTCGCGTTGCCAGTGCAAAAAAGCACCGTTGCGATTTCTGCGATCAAGACCTCTGCCAAAGCCTGAAGGGCTTCTTCAGACTCATTAGCCGCCTTTAAAAATGGAAATGCTAGTCCTGCTAGATCGGCACCCAGCGCGATCGTCTTGGCAATCTCTAATCCGTTTCGCAATCCTCCTGACGCAATGAGGGGAATATTAGGACACTCTGATCGCACTGCAACAATACACTCAGCTGTCGGAATGCCCCAATCGGCAAAGGTTGTGCCCAGTCTGCGCTGTTTGTCGTCGGTTGCCCGTTCGCTCTCGACTTTTGCCCAGGATGTGCCGCCTGCCCCTGCCACGTCGATCGCTGCAACACCTGCCGCAATTAATGTTTGAGCGATCGGAGCGGAAATGCCGTTGCCGACTTCTTTGACAATCACGGGAACAGGAAGTTTCTCACACAGCCCCGCAATTTTCTCTAACAACCCACGAAAGTTGGTATCTCCTTTCGTCTGCACGCATTCTTGCAGCGGATTGAGATGCAAAATCAGGGCATCGGCTTCAAGCTGCTCGACGACCCGCAAACACTCATCGAGACCATACCGATAGTTAAGCTGGACTGCTCCCAGATTGGCAAACAGAACGGCATCGGGCGCGATCGCTCTAATCGCGAAGGTGTCTGCCACTTGAGGATTTTCGACCGCCACTCGTTGAGAGCCAACTCCCATTGCCAGTTTGTAGTGTTGAGCGATCGCGGCTAATCGTTGATTAATCAGCTTTGCGATCTCCGTCCCTCCCGTCATTGAGGAAATCAGAATCGGTGCGCCGAGTTTTTTGCCCAAAAACGAGGTGCTGAGATCAAGATCATCGCGATCGAGATCGGGCAAACAGTTGTGAACAAATCGATACCGTTCTAATCCATTGGTCACGTCTCGACACTGCACATCTTCGTCAAGACAAACGCGAAGGTGATCAGCTTTGCGAATCTGGGTGTCTGCAAAAGAATTCATAGAGATGTCGAATAATCGATACTTCTTCTAACGTACCTGAATTCATCCCTTAATCAGTTCTACGCCATCTCGTCCATCCACATCTTGTAAGTAGACCTTGACCGTTTCTTCTTTAGCTGTGGGCAGCTTTTTGCCCGTAAAATCGGGATGAATCGGCACTTGGCGATGCCCCCGATCGACCAGCACCGCTAATCGAATTACTTCAGGTCTGCCATGATCAATTACAGCATCTAGCGCGGCTCTGATCGTTCGCCCTTTATAGATCACGTCATCGACCAGAACCACAGTTTTGCCTGAAAGATCAAACGGAATGTTGGTCTTGGCAGGGGTGCGAACCGCGATCGTATCCAAATCATCGCGGTAGAAGGTGATGTCGATCGCTCCGATCGCCACCCTTACTCCTTCTAATACTTCAATTTGCTCCGCTAACTTCTCAGCCAGTGGCACTCCTCTGGTATAGATTCCCAAGAGCACCAGTTCTGAGAGATTGCCTGATTTCTCGACAATTTGGGACGCTAATCGAGTCAGAGTCCGACGAATTTCGTTAGCTGAGAGAATTTCAATCTGTTCTAAAGACATGAGTCACAGACGGCAGAATGCAAATCGCTTTCTTGTAGATTAAGCGGTGTTGCTGGTTCCGTCTAGCAAATCTATCATTTGACAGGACTCGACCAACCCGATCCAGTCTGAGGTTACCGATCGTGAAGGGATGTAAAAAATTCTGCATTTAGATGTCAAAAATGAGGAGATGCCGGGTAGTCGCTTTACATTGAAGGTTTACAGAACTTTTTGCCGGAAGGCTCTTTTTGCAAAAAGTCTCTAGCTTAGACCGCCATTGCGAGGCACCTTTATGAATAACCTGCACAAATATCGAGTTGTCTGTACCCTCTCATTTGGGGATGTTTACGGTCAGATCATGGTCTGGCTGATTGTGATTTTCATCAGTTTGGCGGCTGCAATGGCTCTGATGGGAGCGGCTCGTCCGGTCTATGCGCTGGCAACTGTAGGGCTTGTGCTAGTGCTGTCTTTGCCGTTTCTGCTGTTCTCATTTGTGACCACGTTGCTCAACCACATTGAGCTAGCACAGGTTGACCCGGCTGCCCAATCACAACCTGCTATGTCTGCGACTCCTGCAAATCAACAATCTGCTCAAGTAGCTGGCTAGCCCATTTGGTGACGCATCATCAGAGACGGGTAGATAGAATTCATCTATTGCCCGTTTTTGATCGTCGATCGCCCATCTGACAGACTATATTGAATACGCTGTTGAATTTCGAGGCAATCTTGTGGCTGAAAAGCGGAAGAATCGTTGGCTGCTGAACGTGGTGTTGATCATCGCAACTATTGGTTTGTTAGGAGTGTCCATCATTCCTCTGATTAGTGCGACATTCACTCCTCAAAAAAATACGGTCGCGACTCCTAGCCCAACGCAGTCAGTCGAAGCCAAAAAAGCAGATGTTGAGGCTCAAGCTAGAGGCTATGAAGAAGTTCTCAAGCGCGAACCCGATAACCAAACTGCCCTGCGCGGATTGCTAGAAGCACGGCTGAGATTGACCGATATTAAGGGCGCGATCGAGCCGCTCGAAAAATTAGCCAAACTCAACCCGGCTCAAACTGAATATGCAGTATTGCTGGCTCAAGCCAAGCAGCAGACTGGAGACAAAGAGGGAGCAACCCAGGCATATCGCGATATTTTGAATACAAAACCGGGCGACCTCAATGCGCTGCAAGGGTTAGCCGGACTGTTGATTGAGCAGCAGCGACCCGAAGCGGCGATCGGAATGCTGCAAGATACGCTTAAGACGGCACCTCAAGCGAATAAAAATCAAGCAGGTAGCGTTGATGTGACAGCAGTTCAAGTTTTGCTCGGTCGAGTGTTTGCGTCTCAAAAACGCTATAGCGAAGCCGTCAGTGTCTTTGATGAAGCGATTAAGGGCAATAAGCAAGACTTCCAGCCTGTGTTTGGTAAAGCATTGGTGCTGAAGGCACAGGGTAAACCAGACGAAGCAAAACCCTTGTTTGATACGGCAATTTCGCTGGCACCCGCTAAATATAAAGACCAGATTCAGCAGGCGGCGAGTGGTGCTCCTCCTGGCGCGACTAGTGCTCCATCGAGCGCACCAGCTAGCCCCAAGACAGAGTCAACTCCTACGGCTCCTAGATCAGAGGTGAGTCCTGTTCCGAGTGCGGCTCCTAAGAGTGAAGTAGAGAAAAGCGAGAAGAACTAATTGCAATTTGTTCCGTGTGCGGTCGCCCTTGGCAGTAACCTGGGCGACTCTCAAACGATTCTAAAGTCTGCTCTTGAAACCCTCGATCGGACACCGGGGATCAGGCTTGGGCAGCGATCGCACGGTTACTTAACAAAAGCGCTGACTCTCCCTGGCAGCCCCCCGCAGCCTGACTATCTCAACCAGTGTGCCCTACTGGAAACCACGTTCACCCCGCACGAATTGCTGCAAACGCTGCTAGCAGTCGAGCGTCAGTTTGGGAGAGTCAGACAACAGAGATGGAGCGCCCGAACTCTTGACTTAGACTTGCTCCTGTTTGATGATGTAATCCTAAATACGCCTGATTTGCAAATTCCCCATCCACGAATGCGCGATCGTGCCTTTGTGCTGGTTCCTTTAGCAGAAATTGCCCCTGATTGGGTTGACCCTGTGACGGGGGCTACGATCGCTCAACTGGCTCAACGGGTGGATCATTTAGGGATCAAGCAGGCTATCACTTAAATTTTTTGCCCTTTACCCCTTTTGCTCATGGCTTTGGGTTCAGAACCGCCTCAGTTGCTTAGACAGCGCCTTTTCTATAAAGGGCGCAAGTTTGATTTTGAAGTCAATCGACTACGCTTGCCTAACAAGTCTGAAGGTGAGTGGGAATGTGTGCGTCATCCTGGAGGGGCGCTGGCAGTGCCCATTACGCCCGATGGCAAACTGGTATTGACTCGACAATATCGCTTCACTGTTCAAGGACGGTTGCTAGAGTTTCCGGCGGGGACACTTGAGGTTGGAGAAGAGCCGATAGGCACGATCGAGCGAGAGATTCAAGAAGAAGTGGGCTATCAAGCAGGCACCTTAAAGAAGCTCGGTGAGTTCTTTTTGGCTCCGGGCTATTCTGATGAGATTATTTATGCGTTTCTGGCAACCGATCTAAAACTGCTCGACAGCCCTCCTCAGAAGGATGACGATGAGGATATTGAAACGATTCTCATGACTCCTGAAGAAGTCGAACAGGCTATCTATTCAGGTGATCTGACTGATGCTAAGTCAATCTGTAGCTTTATGCTGGCGAAACCGTTCTTGACTTAAGAGATAGTAGAGAGCGTAGTTATCCGCCCTCTACTGATTTCTATGTCTGATCTGATTTTATTTCTGCACCGTCGAGATCTGCGAACTGCGGATAATGTGGGGCTGTCGATCGCGCGTCAACGATCGCCCAAAGTCGTTGGCGTTTTTTGTCTCGATCCCAATCTGCTGCAGCGAGATGACATCGCCCCGGCGCGGGTCACCTATATGATCGGAAGTCTACGATCGCTCCAGCAGCGCTATGCCGAGGCAGGAAGTCAATTACTGATTCTCAATGCCGATCCCCGCACCGCAGTCCCCAATTTAGCAAAGGCACTCAACGCCCAAGCCGTTTTTTGGAACTGGGATGTCGAACCCTATTCTCAAGAGCGCGATCGAGCCATGATTTCCGCCCTCAACCAAGCTGGAATCGAGGTCAAGACCTCCTGGGATCAGCTCATGCACTCTCCTGAAGAGATTAAGTCCGGTTCGGGTTCGCCTTACACCGTCTACAGTCCGTTTTGGCGGAACTGGGTCAGCAAACCCAAAGCAGAACCGATGCCCAACTTTATAGGGGCAGAAGGTCTGACCGAAGCAGAGGCAGAAAAAGCGAAGTTTGTGGGCACGATCGCGCTTCCTACCGCCAAAGATTTGGGATTTGGTTGGGACAATCCTTTGATGTTGGAACCGGGCGAACAGGCTGCACAAGAGCGGTTAGAAGAATTTTGTCAGTCGGCGATCAATGCTTATCAAGAACAGCGCAACTTTCCGGCAAACCCGGGCACGTCGTTATTAAGTGCGGCACTCAAGTTTGGCGTGATTGGCGTACGAACGGTTTGGGCAGCAACCGTGACGGCATTAGAGCAAAGCCGCAGCGATGAGACTCAAGCCAGCATTCAGACGTGGCGGCAAGAGCTGGCGTGGCGAGAATTTTATCAGCACGTCATGTATTTCTTTCCAGAGTTGGCAGAAGGGGCATATCGCAAAGTTCTCAAGACCTTTCCGTGGGAGAACAATGAGGAATATTTTCAGGCGTGGTGTGAAGGTCGGACGGGGTATCCGATCGTCGATGCTGCGATGCGCCAAATGAACGAAGCTGCCTGGATGCATAACCGTTGTCGCATGATTGTTGCCAGTTTCTTAACCAAAGATCTGCTGGTCGATTTTCGATTAGGCGAAAAGTATTTCATGCAAACACTCTACGATGGCGATTTATCTGCTAATAATGGCGGCTGGCAGTGGAGCGCATCGAGCGGCATGGACCCTAAACCACTGCGAATCTTCAATCCTGCGAGTCAGGCAAAGAAATTTGATGCAGACGCAGACTACATTCGCGAATGGTTGCCAGAATTGCGTGGTATTGATACCAAAGATTTGATTACGGGAGAGATTTCGCAATCCGATCGCGATCGCTGTGGTTATCCATCTCCGATCGTGGATCACAATCAGCAACAGCGCAAATTCAAAGAGCAATATCAACAGCAGAGAGCGACCGTGGGCAGCGAACCCGCTAGCTAATTTGATCGGGATCAACACCGAGCGATCGCAGTCGTTCAGCAAGTAGGTCTGCTCGGTGCTGCTGCTGTTGTGCCTCTTGTTGCTGCTGATCTGCCCGTCGTTTTTCTTGAATAGCCGTCTCTCCAGGAGTGGGAACTAGATTTCCTTCTAGCGTGAAATATCGAAGCTGTCGATTCTCCACTCCCAGGTAGAGATCTAGTTCTTCACTCCAACGCCAATTATTAGCGGTAGCCTCGATCGGTTCATAGTGATGTCCCACTAAACGAAACCCTTCAAACTCCAGGGTGTCTGGAGAAAACCAGAAATATTCGGGAGTCCGAAAGCGGTCTTGATAAAGGGTTTTTTTAAGGCTGCGATCGGTGTCGGCGGTCGCAGTTGAGAGCAGTTCAATAATTAGATTGGGATATTTTCCGTCTTCTTCCCACGTCACCCAGGCGTTGCGAGGTTGGCGATCGGTCTGCTTAATCAAGAAGAAATCGGGACCGCGAAAGTCACGGTTTCGCAGTTGTTGGCGACTGAAATAGATGGTGAGATTTGCGCCGATAAAGAAATCGGTGCGATCGCACCACAGGAATTCTAGACAGGCAATCAACAGCGCCAGTTGTGCGTAGTGTAATGAACTTTCCATTTCTGGCTCATCGCTCAAAAGCTGACTGGCATCAGGCATCATGGCTTCTAGCTGCTGCGCGGTCAAGCCTGTCATATTCATAAGAGATTGTCTGACGCAGGTTAGTTTTATTATCGGCGATCGCACTCTAAGCGATCATCACGTCTCCGCTCTGCAAAAATCCGCCCAAGTCGTTATCTCGATTTAACCAACCCGTTAGAAAAACCTCCTGAGTGGGGTTAGAATCCACGCGTTGATTGCGATAATCGATTCGACCCTGAACAATTTTTTGAGCGGTGTGAGCGTTGTTGTTTGCCAACAGAGCTGCCTGAGTTCCCGGACCAAAAATGCCATCGGCACTGATCCCCAATGCTTCTTGCAAAAACTCGATCGCGCCTCCGACTCCAAAGTTAACAGCAGTGTCAAAATGAGCGATCGCCAATGGCAACACCATAATATTCGCTTGTGAAGGCTTCCAATACATCGAGAAATAGATGTCATGAACCTCTGCATCGGTAATCAAATCCACTCCGCGAGTCGGGAGCCGATTGTTGATACGGTAGGTGTTGTAGGTGTCTTGAGTCACGCCCTTGTTGGTGGCACCCCCAAAATCATTCGGGTCATCAACATATCCTCCTTCCCAAAGTAGGGTGAACTTGAGAGCCATTGCTAGCGCATCAGAAGGCGGTTGAGTTGAGAGCTTTGGCGCAACTGGTGTTACTGGAGGACGTATATCAATCAGCTTTCGGGCAAAAGTGGCTCCAAACATACCCGTGCTGGAATTGTTGAGATTAACCGCTTTACAAAAGCGATCGAGCGCATCTTTAGTTGCCGCCCCAAACACACCATCAATCGCGGTGCTGAGGTCGCCCGTGAGAAACCCGATCGCGCTGAGGCGAGTTTGCAGATCGGTCACGAGTTCTTTGTCGCTCGTCAGGGTTGATAAGTTAACAACGGCATTGTGTTCAACTAAATCTTTTAAATGCATGGCGTGATCCTCAAACTACGGGTATCTTGCCTCACGCAGAAAGTCAGGATTGATTTTCTATCCAAAATTTAATATTTGCCTCCTAAACCCAGTTTTTCTACCAGAGGTAGGACTGTAGAAATTATTAAGTGCTTGTAACCTAGCGGTAAAGGACTAGAAGGGTACTTATGCAAATTCAAACACCAGACTGGGTGAAACACGCGGTTTTTTATCAAATTTTCCCCGATCGCTTTGCCAAAAGTCAGACGGCACGCAAGCGGCTGCATCATCACGATCGCTGGGAAGATTGGCACGCCATCCCAACACTGCAAGGCTATAAGGGAGGCGATCTTTGGGGTGTGACTGAGAAGCTCGACTACATTCAAGATTTGGGCATTAATGCGATTTACTTTACGCCGATCTTTCAATCTGCTAGCAATCACCGATATCACACGCACGATTATTATCAGGTCGATCCGATGTTGGGTGGCAACGATGCCTTTCAAGCACTGTTGGAGGAATCGCATCGACGGGATATTAAAGTCGTTTTAGATGGAGTGTTTAATCACTCTAGTCGCGGCTTTTTCTTCTTTCATGACGTGCTTGAAAACGGTCCGCATTCTCCCTGGGTTGACTGGTTCAAAGTTTATGACTGGCCTGTCAACGCCTATAACGGCAACTATCCTGCTAACTATGAAGGGTGGGACGGCAATCGGGCATTACCTGTGTTTAATCACGACAATTCTGAGGTGCGCGAATACATCATGGAGATTGCCGAATATTGGATTAAATTTGGCGTAGATGGCTGGCGGTTAGATGTGCCATTTGAGATCAAAACGCCCGGATTTTGGCAAGAATTTCGCGATCGTGTTAAAGCCGTCAATCCTGAAGCCTATATCGTCGGTGAAGTGTGGGGTGACTCATGCCAGTGGCTTGATGGCACGCAGTTTGATGGCGTGATGAATTATCTGTTTACAGGTCCGACAATCGCATTTGTGGCGGGCGATCGCGTCGATATCGCCCAGGTGCAAGGTCGCGACTATCAGCCGTATCCTCCTTTGTTTGCAGCGGAGTATGCTGAAAAAATTCGAGCACTGTTGGCGCTTTATAATTGGGAGATTCAACTCACTCAACTCAATCTGTTAGCCAGTCACGATACGGCTCGGCTACTGTCGATCGCAGGCGGTGATCAACCCAGTGTCGAACTCTCAACCTTGTTACTGCTGACGTTTCCAGGTGCGCCCAGCATTTATTATGGAGACGAAGTTGGGTTGCCAGGTGCCCTCGATCCAGATTCTCGTCGTGGCTTTCCGCCCGAATCTGACTGGAATTACAAGATCTTTGAGTGTCATCGCCAACTGATCGCGCTGCGTCACGCTCATCCAGCTTTGCGAGCAGGAGATTATAAAACGCTCCATGCCGAGGGAACGGTTTATGTGTTTGTTCGCAGTTTAGGAGACGATGAGTTAATCATCGCGGTCAATGTTGGAACTGTACCCGCTAAAGTCACGGTGGAGCCAAGCTCCTTAAAGTCGCGTCCCAGTAAGCTTTTATATGGCTCTGCTGACATTCAATGGAGCGAAGATTCTCATCTAGAGTTGCATCTGCCAGAGCGATCGGGCTGTGTGTTGGGTTAACCTCAAGACAGAGGCGATTTTGTAACATAACCTACACTTGGGAAGAGGAGTTTAAGGATGCGGTTGCCTATTGTTATTCCTAGATTCTGAATATAGGAATACTGATATGACTGATACACAGTCTGGGACAGGGATGCCGATCGGAGAGCCTTCTGAAAAGGCGATGTCTAACCGAGATGCAGATCAAGAGGCGGCAAAACGAGACGATGTAGACGAGAAAGCCACGAGTCTACCTGCTGAAGTCACCGATCAGCTAATGGACGGTTCTGATCAAGTCTTTTTAGCAGCCTTTAACAACTCTCAAAAAGATGGCTTGAGCAAGGAAGCGGCGATGAGCGTTGCTTGGAACAGTGTCAAGCAGGGTTTTGAGCGCAGTCAAGATGGAAGCTGGCACCGCAAACAAAAACCGGGTGACCAAACGATTAGTTCGGGTGTTGAGTCTAGCGCTAACTAGGTTGATGTTGACGGGTTATTTTTTAATTCGTCTAGCAATAAGATCTTTATTTTATTGATTTATTAGGTGTGATGTAACAACTGTACATCACACCTAATTTTTTGAAGATAAGTAGAGATCGAGAGATTCAAAATATGTCAACTCAAATTTATTATATTGATGCTCAGGTGAATCTGGGTCAGTTGTGCGATCGTGTAGTCGAAACGGGTGAAGCAGTGATCATCACTCGTCCTGATGGTAAAAACGTCGCTTTGGTTTCTGAGGCTGAATTATCAAGCCTGTTAGAAACGTTCTATTTATTGCAATCGCCTGCTAACGCAGCTCGTTTAACTACGGCTTTAGAGCGATCCAAAACAGGAGTCCTTCAATCTCAAACCCTTAACGAACTTTGCAGAAAATTTGGATTTGAAGAGGATGATATCGACGATGTGTAAGTCATCCCTAGGGCAAGGTAAGGCAACACATCATAAGTCGTGATCCGCAGGTCGCAAATGCAGGTTCGCTGCCTCGCTTTCCAGGTTCGATCGTGTCTTAATAGCGCACAATTACTCTTCAATCTAAAGATGCTTTGTGTTGCTTACAAAAAATAGGGGGTGGCACTAGAATTAGGAGTAAGCTGAACTAAATTTAGTACATTCAAAGGCTGAGGATTTCAGGTACAGAAGGCACGTCGCCTAAAAACCTAAGCTAGAATTAGCATTTTCTTAAGCTAAAATTAGTATAAGTCTAGACAAAGTAAATTATGTCTGAAGCAGTGCAATATGTGACAAATCAGCAAGGAGAGCGAGTCGGAGTCTTGTTAAACCTGGAAACCTACTATCGCCTTGCTAACATTTCTGCTCCCGACAAAGATCTTCTGACTGGTCTGAGCCTAGAAGAGCTACACGCATTAGCAGACAGTCAGCTTGCCTCCACCGAACAGATTCAATTAGGTGAACTGCTTACTCAAAACGCTGAGGGGCAACTGCCGCCTGAATCAACCACAAAAATTGACCTGCTTTTGACGCAAGTTGACAACCTAAATATCTTAAAAACTAGAGCTAGGTATACCTTAAAGCAGCTTTACGGAGTCTCGATGTAACGTGAGCGCTTACATCCCTGTTGAGTTGCAACGTCAAATTCGTTCTCGTTTTGCGAATTGTTGTGCCTATTGTCAAACTGCTGAATCTTTAACTGCTACAACGTCTGAGTTTGAACACATCATTCCGCGTTCGGCAGGCGGGACGACAATCTTCGAGAACCTCTGTTTAGCTTGCCCGTCCTGCAATCGCCATAAAGCAACTCGTCAAACTGCGATCGATCCGACTACACAAGAAGAAGTTGAGTTATTTCACCCTCAGAAACAATCTTGGGCGGATCATTTTGAGTGGAATGAAGAAGCGACAGAAATTATTGGACTATCTCCGACGGGCAGAGCAATGGTTGTTCTGCTGAAAATGAATCGCCTTCCGTTGCTGCGTGTCAGACGAATGTGGGTGAAAATGGGCGAACATCCCTCGGTACTCTAGCTATGACGATCGACAAAACACGACAGAACAAAATCAGCAAATACCTGAGCAAGCATCTGCGGCACAATCCAGAACGAATAGGGCTGACTTTGGCTCCTGGCGGTTGGGTTGGCGTTGATGAATTGCTGTCGGCTTGTGCGGCTCATCAGTTCCGCTTTAGTCACGCAGAATTGGAGGAAGTCGTTACTGGCTCCGACAAACAGCGATTCTCGTTTGATAAGACAAAAACTCTAATTCGAGCAAACCAGGGGCACAGTGTTGAAGTCGATTTGCAACTAGAACCGCAAATCCCACCCGATGTTCTGTATCACGGGACAGGTGAAAAATCAGTGTCCACCATTCTAGAATCGGGACTGCTCAAAATGGCGAGGCATCATGTGCATCTGTCCGAAAATATTGAAACTGCTCACAGAGTAGGAATGCGCCATGGTCGTCCTGTAGTCTTTGCTGCCGATGCAGCTACGATGCAGCAAGCCGGATTTGTCTTCTACTGCTCAGACAACCGTGTGTGGTTAGTCGATGAAGTTCCTGCCCAATATCTAAAGACAATTTTTAATCATTAACCCAGTTGTGACAAAGTGGGTGAAGCACGCGATCGCGGTGGTTCACCCACTCTCAAGAATTCTGGCATCTCGCTCAGAATTACAGCTTGATCACAACCTTGATGCAGTTATCTTTTTTGTGCTTAAAGGTTTCGTAAGCTTGAGGAGCTTCGTCGATCGAGATACGGTGTGTAATCACAAACGAGGGGTCAATGTCACCGTTTTGAATGTGCTTCATCAACGGATCGAGATACTTATGAACATGAGTTTGACCCATTTTCATCGTCAGACCTTTGTTGAACGCTGCCCCAAACGGAATCTTGTCCAAAATGCCGCCATACACTCCCGGAATCGAAACAGTGCCGCCTTTGCCGCACGCAACGATTACCTGTCTCAAGGCAGTCGGGCGATCAGTCTCTAATCGAACGGCTTGTTTCGCTTTGTCGTAGAGATAATCAGGACCAGTTCCATGAGCTTCCATGCCGACCGCATCGATACAGGAATCAGGTCCGCGTCCTCCAGTCATTTCCTTAAGCGCTTCGCCTGCGTCTACTTCTTCGTAGTTGATGACTTCGGTTGCGCCTGCCTGCTCTTTTGCCATTTTTAAGCGATCGGGAAAGCGATCGATCGCGATCACTCGTTCCGCCCCCAGCAAGAAGGCACTACGAATCGCAAACTGCCCAACCGGGCCACAGCCCCAAATCGCAACAGTGTCTCCGGGTTTGATATTGCAGTTCTCTGCTGCCATATAGCCCGTCGGAAAGATGTCGCTCAAGAATAACACTTGGTCATCAGTCAAGCCTTCAGGAACTTTGTATAAACCCACATCTGCAAAGGGAACACGGGCATATTCTGCTTGACCCCCAGCATAGCCGCCAAAAATGTGAGAGTAGCCAAACAGTCCTGCGGCTGAGTGACCATATAGCGCTTCTGCCATAAACGCATTGGGATTTGAGTTATCGCACAACGACCACTGGGCAGTTTTACAGCTATAACAACTTCCACACGAGATAGTGAATGGGACGACGACCCGATCTCCAATGCTTAAATTCTTGACTCCAGAACCCAGTTCGACGATTTCGCCCATAAACTCGTGTCCCATAATGTCGCCCGACATCATACTGGGGATAAAGCCATCATAGAGGTGCAAATCAGAGCCACAAATCGCGGTTGAGGTGATTTTGACAATGGCATCGCGAGGGTTAAGAATTTTCGGATCAGGCACGTTCTCAACTCGAACATCCATTGCGCCGCGCCAGCAAACTGCTTTCATTTAAGGGTTCTCCTAGTGAATTTATGAATCGTGGGTAATGAATTCTCCGTTGCAGTTCATTACCCACTAATGGTTTATCTGAGAGTCAATAACGCTGGTAATCTATCGCTGTGTTTGGTAATAACCAGGCTTTGACTGACCTGCCATATCTCTAGCATTAGATTTAATGGCTTCCTGGCTTTCTTTTGCCGCAGTTTTAGATTTATCTGCGATGTCATTCACGACTTCTCGTGATTTGCCTGTGACCGTATCTGTTGCTTTTTCAGCCTCGTCTGCGGCATCATTCGTCTTTCCAGTTAGCTGTCTGCCAAACTTCTTGGTGCTCTCAGGAATCGGCTCATTAAGGTTGAGCTTTTCTTTGACGTTTTCAGCCGCTTCTTTAATTTTTTCTTCAGCACTGCTGACCAACGGAGCGCCTTTTGGTTGATCGGTGACTCGGTCTTGAGCGCTCGTCTTTAAAACGTCTTTTGTTGTGTCTAAAGTGCCGTGGTTTTTGAGGATATCTGATGAGTCCAACGCCTTCAGGTTTCGGGCTGCCTCTTGAGCGCTATCAGCTTCTTTAATCACTTGTTTTGCTGCATCAGGCGTGACGGCTGCCACAGCTTGAAACGTTGCAGGACTGCTAAACAAAAGACCGACAAAGAAGAGAATGCTAACTAAGAGTGTGGTCAGGGATCTGATTGTTTGAGTCATGGTAGATCTGTAGTGAATAGTGAAAAATTACAACTTCGATTATTTGAGTTATTGACCTCGCGATTGCCCCTCGATCGTGGCAATTTCACCCGTCTCCATGAGCTGCTTAAATCGACGCAGTTCGTCGCCGATCTGCTGTTCGGGTTCTTCTCCAAATAGTTTAGCGAGCGCGGCTGTCAGCATTCCACCCGGAACGTTATATTCCATGACCACTTTGACCTCGGTGCCGCGATCTCCAGGGGCAGGCTGGAACCGAACAAAGCCAGAGTTATCAACTTGTGCACCCTCCTCAGATGCCCAGGCGATCAGTTGATTGGGTTGGTCATTGATGATGTCAGCATCCCACTCGATCGTTTGACCGAGAGGCGCATTAGCGACCCAGTGAGACCGCCGCATATCCAGTACCTGCACCGATTTCACATGCTTCATGAAGTTCGACAGGTTCTCAAAGTTGTGCCAATAGTTATAGAGGTCTTCAGCCGATCTATTGATTGTGACCGTCTTCTCAACTCTGATCGCTTTGTTGATACCCGTTGCATCTATCACTTTTTCTTGAAGACTTTTATCTGCGGTTGCGCCGTGATAGGCAAGGCTTCCTCCAGCGATCGCGGTTAAGATTCCTCGTAGCGATCGCTGTTGCAATCCCATTAACACCATTGCGCTGCCCCCGACGATCGATGCCCAACGTTCTTTATCTGATATTGCCGCTTCTGTTTCAGCTTGACTTTGATTAATCTTACCTGCTTCTGTTTCCATGATGGTTTTCTATAAAAGGACGTATTGTCGGGTCTTTCCGCTGTTATCGAACCTTGTGTGTCAATCCTTTACAGTTCCTTGCAGTTGGTGAATTGAAGGGACTTTCAAGATTGGGGCAAAGGTCTATTGTTGAGCAGGGGCATTACAAGGAACGCCCCTACTAAAGTCGTGTTGTGCTTACTTGCCACTCACGGCAGGTCTGCTCGTCGGTTGGGGAGCCTTTGGTGCTCCGACTAGACGATCTTTATAGAGATCAGCGATTCGCTGCTCATCTTTTGCTAGAGTGACTTCCATCTCGTCAAAAATGGAGACTGTAGCTGGATCGGTAAGCTTGTTCCGCAGATTGTAGATATCGACTACACCCGTCTGCATATCGCCCAATGAGCGCCGAAGAATCTCGACATCATTTTGATTGGTTTGAAAAAAGGTTTTCAAGGTTGCAAAGGCACCGCTTGCATTTGCTTGCAGTGACGGGGTTTCGCCTAACACACCTAAACGCGATTCAAGCATTTGACTATGACGCGCCTTGTTTGCTCGAATCTCTTGAAAGAGTTCTCGCATCGCTTCGTCAGGAGCGTTAGAAGCGTAGCGTTCAAAGGTTTCAAGCCCATAACGCTCGCCTGCGATCGCTGTGTTGATCGCGCTCACAATCTCGCTTTTGCTAGAGCCGCCCCACTCTTCGCCCAGTTTCCACCACCCTGCATCTGCATCACTGATATCGGGCAGAGTTGTATCAGCAATTGACAATCCTAAATTCGTCAAGATCGCTGTAGTAAAGATCGGCAAGTCACCCGGACGACGAGAGGTAATCAAATTGTCGTCAATGACCAACGGCTCATCGACGTAAGTTGCACCTGCATTTTGCATGTCTTTGCGAATCGCGCGAAAGCCAGTGGCTCTCACTCCTTTCAACAAGTCGCCCTCAATCAGAACTTGCGGTCCGTGGCAGACAGAAGCAACCAGTATTTCGGCTGCGAACGCATCCTGTACAAAGCGAACCGTCTTCATGTTGGTTCTCATTTTGTCAGGAGCCATGCCACCAGGGATAATCACTGCGTCAAAATCAGCCGCGATCGATTCTGTGGTAGTTGCATCAGCCTTGATCGAAAGCTTCCCTTCTTTGCCTTTATATTCCTCGTTCATCCGAGAACCCAGCACCATTACGTCGGCACCTGCTTTCTTCAACGCCTTGTAAGGAATCTGAAATTCCGAATCTTCTACGCCCTGCTCAATCAGGATGGCAACTCTTTTCTGATCCTTGGGTTGACCGTTCGTAACCATTGCAGTCTCTCCTTGCATTCTGCCGCTTTTTTAAGGAGGGTGGTTAATCTGAGTCGTCAGCGCCTCCCACCCTATCAAGCACCGTTAAGCCTATGTCTGGAGCGCAATCGCACTCCTCGGTCTATAGAGATAAGCTCTTCTCTCTCTATAGAAAGATCTCAGTCTCAAAGTATGGGCGATCTACCTATTTGAAGATTTCTATGAATTTTAAAATTCGTTACCGTTTATGAACGGATAGTTTTGGAGCAACGATCATGTCTGATGCAGAATATGCCGAACCTAGCCAAACCGATCGTGATGATCTTGAGTCAGCAGTTCACAATCTTGGTGGCAATTTTGAACAGTTAGAAGAGTCAGAAGGTGACGAAGAAATTGCGGATGATGATATCCCGCAAGAACTCACAGAGTCTTACGGGACAGGCGTTCACGACGCGCCAGGATTCAGCATCGGTGGGCGGACAATGCGCGACCGAATGCAAGACCTCAACGAAGCAAGTCCCGAATTAACAGGCGGCGATATTGATGCTAACTATGAGCAGGCAAACGCCGATGGTGACGAATCGGTTGGTGGCACCGTCAGCACTCCTGACATGGACATCGTAGATGATCTCGGTAAAGCAGTCGGTCTAGAAATGAATGATTTTAATTATCTTCACACCAATGAGATTTTAGAACAACGTGATGACAAACGCTGGGAGCTAGAGCCAAAATCATCCGATGACTACGATGAACGAAAAGATTTAGAAGCCCAAGAAGAAATTCTCTAGATCACTTTCTTGTAATAATCAACAACCATAAAAGTGAAGGAATGACAAATGAACTTAAAACCGATTGATCAACAAGTCGTTGTGGTGGTCGGGGCATCCAGCGGAATTGGTAGAGACACGGCTCTAAAGTTTGCTCAGAAAGGCGCAAAAGTTGTAGTAGCCGCTCGCAGCAAAGAAGGATTAGCTACGCTAGTCGAAGAAATCTCTGCAAGCGGAGGAGATGCGATCGCCGTTCCTGCTGATGTCGCTGATTTTGAGCAAGTCAAAGCGATCGCTGAGAAAACCGTTGAGCACTTTGGGCGGATAGATACATGGGTTAGTCTTGCCGCAACCAGTGTGTTTGCGAACTTTGATAATGTGACTCCTGAGGAATTCAAACGAGTCATTGATGTCACCTTAATGGGACAGGTCTATGGTGCGATGGTGGCTTTGCCTTATCTAAAGCGAGAAGGACGAGGTGCGTCGATTCACGTCACTTCTTTAGAGGGACGACGATCGTTGCCTTATCAAAGCGCTTATTCTGCGGCTAAACACGGTGCGATCGGGTTTATTGATGCAATGCGGCTCGAACTCAAAAATGAGGGCTATCCGATCAGTGTCACTAACATTATGCCGGGTGTGATCAATACGCCTTTCTATAACAAAGGCAAAACAAAATTAGGCGTAAAACCGACGGGAGTCCCACCCTACTACAGTGCGAGTTTGGTTACAGATGCCATCCTCTATGCAGCAGAAAATCCTGTTCGTGATTATATCGTGAGTGATGTGGGTCGCGTTCTAGATATTGCCCAGAGAGTTTCACCCGGACTTGTAGATGCGTTGCTGCTAGCGATCGCGTTCCCGTTCCAGAAAACCGATGAGCCTAAGTCTGAAGATGCTCCCAACAATTTGTATGAGCCGATTCAAGGCTATGACAAAGTGAATGGCGATTTTGATCAGCTAGAGATTCCTAGCATTACCGATATGCTTGATAAAGGTCCGGCGTTTGCGATCGGTGCCCTAGCTGTCGCTGCGTTGGGAGTGGCTGCACTATTAGGCGGACTTAGCGATCGCTAATCTCCTCAAATTTCACGACCTCACGATCGTTAGTAGAGACGCTCTACGAAATGTCTCTACTAACGAAATTTTCTCTTAAATTTTATTGATTTTAGTCACTTTAATAATGACAAAGACTCCTAAGCAGACTCCATCTCTTCGGAAGATTGCTCACGACCGTCTCGGTTTCGACAATTTGCGTCCCGGTCAAGAGGCGGCAGTTCAATCGATTTTAGACGGCAGAGACACCCTTGCTGTCATGCCCACAGGCTCCGGAAAATCAGCGATTTACAAATTAGCTGCGTCTCAGATTCCAGGAGCCACGATCGTCATTTCGCCTCTTCTAGCGCTTCAACATGATCAGGTCGGCATGATTGACCATCAAGATGTAGGTGCGGCAGCCGTCGTCAACTCAACCATTCACCCTCAGCAACGGGCTGAAATCTTTAAGCAGTGGGCAGACGGCAAACTCGAATATCTCTTTTTGGCACCCGAACAGTTTAACAATCCCGATACGATCGAGCATCTGCAAGCTAAAAAACCATCGCTATTTGTCGTTGATGAAGCGCACTGCATCAGCGAATGGGGACACGATTTCCGTCCCGATTATTTGCGATTGGGAACGGTGATTGATGCGCTAGGTCATCCTCCTGTATTGGCGCTAACCGCGACAGCATCGCCTCCCGTGCGTGAAGAAATCATTCAGCGATTGGAGATGCGTGATCCACAAGTGTTGGTTCGCGGATTCGATCGTCCTAATCTGTGGCTGGCGATCGAGCGATTTGGAGATGACGACGAAAAGCGTGAGGTATTTCTTAATCGAGTTAAGTACGCAGAAAAACCGGGAATCGTGTATGCTGCCACTCGCAAAGTGACGGAGCAAATTGCAGAGCTACTAAAAAAAGAAGGAATTAACGCGATCGCCTATCACGCTGGGATGAAATCGAAAGAACGCGAACAGGCTCAAGACGCATTCATGAACGATCAAGCTGATGTGATTGTTGCAACGACTGCGTTTGGAATGGGAGTGAACAAACACAATGTGCGCTTTGTATTTCACTACAATATCAGCGATTCGATCGACTCCTACTATCAAGAAATTGGACGGGCTGGACGAGACGACGCTCCGGCAAAAGCGATTTTGTTCTATATGCCCGAAGACTTAAACTTGCGGCGATTCTTTGCTGGCGGCAGCACAATAGACCCGGAGCAGATCGAGCGAGTCGCTCAAATCATTCAAAGTCAAACGGCTGCGATCAAGCTTCAACAACTGCAAGACTTGACAGATTTATCAAAGTCTAAGCTCAAAACTCTGCTCAACCAATTGCATCTTGCTGGCGTAGTCGAGACATTGCCAACCAATGAAGTCATTGCCACAAAAAACAGCCCCAATCTTCACAAAGCTACGACTGAGGTGCTGCAAGCTCAAGAACGCAAAATTAAAGTGGGGCGATCGCGCCTAGAAATGATGCGAGGCTACGCAGAAGTTCGAGATTGCCGCCGCAAATATGTACTCAATTATTTTGGTGAGCAGCTTGACCAAGCCTGCGGACATTGTGATAACTGCAAAGCAGGAATTTCGGCGAGCGACAACGGACTAAAACCCTATCCAATCAACAGCCGAGTGATTCACAAGTCTTGGGGCGAGGGCACTGTGATGCGATATGAAGCCGATAAAGTCGTGATCTTGTTCGAGCAGGTCGGCTACAAAACGCTGAGCACAATGACAGCAGTATTGCGAAGTCTACTCCGCAAAACAAATGCAGTTTGAGCCATCTAGTAGAGACGTTTCGATGGAACGTCTCCTCAATTTTGCAATGACCATAGACGACAATTTCAAGAATTAACATCCCCCGATCGAGCGTTTCCCAACGCTATAAAGACATTCCACCGAAACGCCTCTAAAAAAATCGAAGGGACAGCAGACCAGTTTCTAACTATGACTTGTGCTCGTAATAGTTAGAGATATGTTCATACACATGCTCCGGGAATTCTAAATCTTTGTAGACATTACACGCATCAGGATCGTCCAAATTTGGACAAATTGGAAAGTCTTGACGTGATTGCCATTCTAAAACTCGATCGCGCTTTGGTGGGTTATAGTCTTTTCCCTGAACTTGTTGATAAAGCGCCTTGGCTTCTCCTTCATTGAAGTCTTGATCTTTTTGCAAATATCCAACCAATTCATCTTCATCCATAAAGTGACGAGCGACCATTGCAAACACCAATCGTCCATAGTGTCCAATATCGTTGCCTGCGTCTAGAGCATCTAGCAGATGCACCATCATTTCACTTTTACGAAGGGATTCGATCGCCATAGGTTTATTCACTTAGTACATCTCTACTAACATTTTAGACTCCACAACGATGCCTTCCGTCTATCCTAAGAAAGCTGTTTTAGAACTCGTTCTAGATAACAAACTCTGGCAACGCCTGATCGTGCCACGTTCCGTGAAACCATTCCGACACAAATGGACGAATCACAAATTTCACAGGCTCACCTGCCTGCACATCAATCCTCAAAAACGAATAGGGACGGCGCTTTTGAGAACCTCTTCCTTCACGCCCAACAAATAGCTGTGACTTTGCGACCAGGGTTTCTCTTCCGTTCATCGATTCGGTCACCTCTGCCCCTTCAACTCTCTGACGGCGCAAACTATAGCCACTGCCTCCGCACACAATCCAATTAGTGTTGGCATCGGCGTGCCCTGTGTCAGTGGTTCGCAAATATTCCAAACAGTGAGCGTGACCATTCAGCACTAGATCAACGATCGCTCGTCCTCTAGTCAAATCTCCCATCTCCTGGGATACTTCATCCAAGACCTGCCGCAGCCTTCGTCGCACCGCTAATGTCTGTGCCTGTTGCCATTTAGTTGCCTCAGTCACATAGGGCGGATGATGAAAAAACAGCACTCTGCCTCTGACACCGTTTGTTTTCCAGGATTGGATTAGTCGATCGCGCAGCCAGTCTAACTGGGCAACATCTGAAACGGTGTTCTCATCCACATTCAGTTGTTTATCAATATCTCGTTGAACTTCCTCAAGCTGCTCTAATTTGACCCGAATATCATCCATCTGTTCAGCATCTTGAGGTTGATTGGGGTTCAGGGTTCCCGATTGCTTTAGGAGTTCCTGCATCTCTAGCTCTACTGCCGCATATCGAGTTTCTAACATCCGGCGATAGGCTTGCCCCTCTGACGTTTTAGGCAACGGTGCAGGCGCGTTAAACGTGTTGGAGTCTAGAGCAAAGAAATCAATTCCACCACTGCGAAAGGTGTAATAACGATTGGGCAACCGCGTAAATTTTCCAGGTTCATAGCGCAAACATCGCCCCGTGTCAGTCTCAGCCGTATAGTGAAGATCGAGATGGTCTCCTAACCCGCCGCGCATCTCAACCGATCGCAACCCATCTAGAAACGCTTGAGCATAGGCTTTGCCCTGAAACGAACCGTGCCAGCCGATGTCAAAATCTAAACGCGATTGCAGTAGTCGCCGAATTGGATAGGTTAGCTGAATTGCCAACCCATAAGCAAACGGCAGATCGTAGTAGTCATGATTTCCTGGCACCGCCAAAAATGGGAGATTAAACACCATCTGATCATGAGAGATCCGGCTGTAGTTCTCACCGCCTACGATGAGTTCTCGGTAAGGCTTGATGAAATTTTTGAGATAAAACTCGCTAGAGCCAACCAGATAAATCACGTCGCCTGTGTGCAAAAGAAAACGAGACTCTTGCCGATGGGCAAGCATCTGCTTGGCGATTTGCCGTTGAGGACTGTGACCCCGGTGTTGCCCAGAGCCGCTATCCCCAATCACCAAAAACGAAAACTCTGGGGTGTCTTCTCGCTCATCTGCCAAGACGAGCCGCGTCTGGTCAATGCCTCGATCGACGATTGCGCTCGCTTGCCACCGCACCCGCTCCTCCATTTTTTGGATCTTGATCGCGGTCGAAGGATCAGACACAAATTGCATAGCTTTTCTATATAAATTTCTATGAGCGATCGTAGTCAGATATCCCTATCGCTTAACAGCTACTAGAGGCTGAAAATCTTAGAGGATGTCTTAAAAGGTAAGTGAGAGAGCTGAAACCCGTATCCTTTCGTCGGGGCACAACATCTGAAATGCTGATTCCACCGTAGGTGAACCGGAGTTCAGTAGACTTCTCAGACATCCTCTTAGGCTGTTCAAGCAAAACGTCTCATGCACTTAGCTCGAAACCTTAAAGATTTGACAAACTCGTTCTGTGTCTTGAGCTACATAAAAATCGCAAACTCCTCTAGAAGCCATGCTGAGACTTATCCAAGAGTTGTAGCCAAATTATATAGATTAAGAATTGTACTGGGGTATACTGTCGAAGTATCCATAGAAAGCTTTTCAGAGAAATCTGGAATCTCTTCAGGCAAGCCTGTTGTGATTCAAAGCATTATGGTTCTCTCAGTTTACTGGTGTGAATACGGAAGTGATCATGAAAAATACTTTGAAGTCGCTCTTTGCGACCCCAGCACTTTTGAGTGCTACTTTGACCGTCTCTGCAGCGATCGTAACGGCTGGAATCGCAAGTGCTGCTGATGCACCCAAGCCCCTCGAAGCTGCTCAGGCTGCGCCCTCTTCGACCAGCGTTGCCCCCCTCGATCAAGTAAAGGCTTACGGGAGCGAAGGTGCAGACAACACCGAAGTCAGCCAAGTTACCTCAGTGTCTCAACTTTCTGACGTGCGACCGACTGACTGGGCGTTTCAAGCCCTGCAATCACTCGTTGAGCGCTACGGTTGCATTGTGGGTTACCCCGATAAAACCTTTCGCGGCAACCGCGCTCTGACTCGCTATGAGTTTGCAGCGGGCTTGAATGCCTGTCTCGATCGCGTCAATGAATTAATTGCGGCTTCATCGGCTGACCTAGTCAAGAAAGAAGACTTGGCAGCCCTGCAAAAGCTACAGGAAGAGTTTGCGGCGGAATTAGCCACCCTGCGCGGTCGCGTCGATTCTTTAGAAGCTCGCACCACCACCCTTGAAAAGCAGCAATTCTCCACGACCACAAAGCTCAGAGGAGAAGCGATCTTCTCATTCTCTGGGGCATTGGGAGGCAGCAAAGCGATCGGCTCCGTTCAGCAAAGGCAAATCGATGCTCTGCCTGCTGGTGCGGCGAGAGATGCTGCCAATGCTGCCGCTCGGAGAAATGTTGACGAAAACCAAACCTTTAGCGAGCGAGTTCGTCTCAGCCTTGTAACCAGCTTTACTGGCAAAGACAGCTTATTGACTCGTCTACAAGCTCGTAACATTACCAATTTTTCTACTGCCACTGGCACCAGCATGGCACGTCTAGCTTATGACGGTAGCCCTTCGGGTGCGCCTGCTGACAACTCGGTTGCCGTAGACAAACTTTACTATCGTTTCCCAATCGGCGCAGGAAGCGTGACGATTGACGCGATCGGTGGCGAGTTTTACAACAACATTCCTAACTTTAACCCGCTGTTTGCCAGTGAGGGGCAGGGTGCAGTCTCTCGTTTTGGTCGGTTTAACCCCCTCTATCGCCAAGGCAGCAGCAACAGCGCCAGTGGCGCGGGTGTGACTCTAAACTACCCGTTGAGCCAAGCGCTCAATGTGTCGTTAGGCTATCTTGCTGACAACGCTTCTGACCCGACAAATGCAAGAGGATTATTCAACGGGTCTAATGCTGCACTGGCTCAAATCGCCTTTAAACCAACTTCAGCGATTGATGTGGGTCTTACCTACGTTCGTGCTTACGATCGTGGGGGCAACGTTACCGCCACTGGTGGTACTGGTAGCCTCCTGGCAGCTCAGCCTTTTGGAGCCGGTGCTGCAACTTCTGCTGATCATTTTGGTTTAGAAAGTTCGATTCGCCTCACTCCTGGCTTCACGCTAGCGGGTTGGGCGGGCTACACCAAAGCTCACCTAGAAAACCGAGCCACTGATGCAGATGCTGACATTTGGAACTGGGCAGTTACCCTTGCCTTCCCTGACTTGGGCAAGAAGGGCAACTTGGCAGGAATTATACTGGGTCAGCCTCCTAAAGTGACAAACAGCAGTCTTGGAAGAACTCGTGAAGACCGTGACTCCTCCTTCCATGTAGAGGGTCTATATCGCTACCAGTTGAGCAGCAACATCTCAATTACTCCGGGCATTATTGTGATCTTTAACCCAGAGAACAACCGTGCCAATGACACCGTGTATGTCGGTACTATTCGGACAACGTTCACCTTCTAAGGTCTGACGTTAGATCAACAACTCGCCCTGCCTTGTGCAGGGCTTTTTTGTGCGCGTCTGGAATTCTACTAAACCCCAGTGGAAAACCGGGGTATGATAGAAGTGTTGGGATCACCTGACAGAACCGCTCCTTTATCTTGTGATGTTATCCGTGGAACTTTCTTGTAAAAGCGAGTACGCCCTCTTAGCGCTAATCGAACTGACGGTTCATTATGATACGGGTGAACCGCTGCAAATTCGGCAGATTGCAGCCCAGCAAAACATCCCCGATCGCTATTTAGAACAACTGCTTGCCACCCTCAGACGTGGGGGAATTATTCGCTCTCAGCGCGGGGCGAAAGGCGGCTATACCCTAGCCCGCGAACCTTGGAAAATCAATCTTCTAGAGGTCTTTGTGTGTATAGAAGGGCTAGAAACTCAGCCGAACGCTCAAGACACTGATGGGAAGAGTGCCAAGACACTAGAGGGTGCAGTGATTGTTGAAATCTGGCAAGAAGCCCATCAGGCTGCCAATGCAATTCTGCAAAAATATACTCTGCAAGATCTGCGCGATCGTCGCGACTCGATACGACAACTTGATTTTATGTATTACATCTAAAAACTTCACCTTTCTCTGCCATGCGTATTGTTCAAAATGTAACTGATTTAATTGGGCACACTCCGCTGGTGCAGCTTAATCGGATTCCTCAATCTGAGAGCTGTGTTGCTCAAATCGTGGTCAAGCTAGAAGGCATGAACCCGTCTGCATCGGTCAAAGATCGCATTGGTATCGGCATGATTAATGCCGCAGAACGAGAAGGACTGATCAAACCTGGAAAAACGGTTTTGGTGGAGCCAACGTCAGGCAACACTGGGATTGCGCTGGCGATGGCAGCCGCTGCCAAAGGATATCGTCTGATCTTGACCATGCCTGAAACGATGAGTTCTGAGCGGCGGGCGATGTTGCGGGCTTATGGAGCCGAACTGGAGTTGACCCCCGGCATTGAAGGGATGGCGGGCTGCATTCAACGCGCTCAAAAAATTGTAGACACAACGCCTCACGCCTATATGCTGCAGCAGTTTCGCAACCCAGCTAACCCTCAAGTCCACCGAGAAACCACAGCAGAAGAGATTTGGCAAGACACCGATGGGCAAGTCGATTTTGTGGTTGCAGGCATAGGGACAGGCGGCACGATTACGGGCGTTGCAGAAGTGCTTAAACAGCGCAAGCCGTCTTTTCAAGCGATCGCGGTTGAGCCATCTAGTAGCCCAGTTTTATCAGGGGGTCGTCCTGGTCCTCACAAAATTCAGGGCATCGGTGCAGGGTTTATTCCCTCTGTCTTGAACGTGAACTTGCTTGATGAAGTGATTGTTGTCACTGATGCGGATGCGATTGCGTATGGTCGTCGTCTCGCTCGTGAAGAAGGGTTGCTCTCTGGCATTTCTAGCGGAGCCGCGCTGAAAGCTGCGATCGAGGTGGGTAAACGTCCTGAAAATGCAGGAAAGCTGATCGTGATGATTCAACCCAGCTTTGGCAAACGCTATCTCAGCACTGCTCTCTTTCAAGACCCAGAACTCACAATGGCTAACCCGTAGGGATGAAAAGGCAGGATAAAAGACAGAGTTTTTGGTTTGCGGCTCTCCTTCTTTCCTCATCGCTTTAAAATGGCATAATGCCAGATTCATCCAGTTACTACCAAACCTTAGACGTTGAGCCAAACGCATCCCAGGCGGAGATCAAAAAAGCCTATCGGCGGATGGCAAAGCAGTTTCACCCAGATGTCAATCAAAATACCGAGACTCACGACAAAATCACTCGCATCAATCAAGCCTACGAAGTGCTAGGCGACCCCCAGAGTCGCCGATCGTATGATCACCAGCTTCAATATCAATCGGATCTAAATGCAGACGGATTTGCGGGTGAAAGTGCCAGCGATCGCCAAAAACGCACTGCCGCCGCCCAAGAAGTTTATCGGCAACAACGTCAGGCAGAACAAGACGTTGACAGTCAGCTTCGGCTGTGGCTCAACCGAGTTTTTACGCCGATCAATCGACAGTTAAATCTGATTTTGCGTCCCCTCAAGGCTCAGATCAAAGATCTGTCTGCTGACCCGTATGATGACCAATTGATGGAGGTGTTTCAGGCTTATATCGAAGACTGCCATCAAGCCCTTAGCAAAGCCCAGACCGTTTTTCGTTCGTTGCCCAATCCCGCGATCGCGGCAAGAGCAGCCGCAAATCTCTATCACTGCCTCAATCAAGTGTCTGATGGCATTGAGGAGTTGGAGTATTTTACGAATAATTACGACGACAGGCATCTCCACACCGGGCAGGAATTGCTGAGGATTGCTGAGCGCTTAAGGCGGGATGTGTTGGCAGATGTGCGAGAACTGCGTTAGTGATGTCAGTCACGAAAAGTCCTATCTCTTGTGTTAGATTAACGTTTGGTTAACTGAACATTAAAGTAAGCTTGTTTCTTACAGCGAGATGCAAGTTTCTACGATCAAACGGTGAAAACTTTCAGAATCCAGACGACCTAAAAAGCTTATGGCTATTGAGACGGATGCTGAAATACTTGATGTAAGAAAGGTTTTCTGACAAGGAGATAAAAATGACTGAGCAGTTTGACTTTTTGCATCCTCGTAGTCGATATCGTGGCGAGGTTAAGCCTGAGAACCTGGTTTTCAATGCAAATTTGCAAGAGTTTTCTCAGCGCATCACTTATATTTGCTGTCTAGAGACTGGGGGCAAGATGACTCCTGAAGAGTCTTACCGAGAGATTAAATCTCTTTGGAAACAACTGAAGAAAAGCAAGAAGCAGCTTGGTATTGGCGGTGACTCAATAGAGATGTGATGAATAGTCGAGTAACTCGATCGAGTATCTGCTGCCTATCCAATTCAGTGGTTGTAGCAGTTCTTTCACTCTCGCGATCGCTCTCGTCAGTCAACGCAAAAAGACACCAGGTATTGAGTATCGACATCAAAAGGCTAGGGAATTGACCTCTTTGCTTCAACTGCTATGTATTGACCATCAGGACTAAATCCTCCGAACTCGCCTTGAATGTCCATTAACTTTGTGCCTGAACGATTAAACAAATAAATCTTTCTTTCCTTGCCTTCCGAGACAGTGGAAATAATATGCTGTCCAGTTGAGCTAAAGTTTGCGAGAGATCCTGGAAATTGAGCGACTCTTTTACCTGATGAGTCATAGAGATAACTACTTTTGGAATCACTAATGATCAATCCTTGTCCGTCAGGGCTAAAGACTGAAGAGGATACCTCCTTGAGCCACGGGGGGAGGACACCAGCCCCAAACATCACGTCGTAAAAGCGAGAAAAATCTCCTGTTAGCAGGGCAAGTTCTCGACCAGATTCATCAAACAAGCGGCTTTCTCCGCCCGAAACATCTAGTGGCTGTTTATTTTTACCAAACAAAAAGGTTACAAATCTCTCACCTTTTGGCGAGAAAGCGGCTCGATTTCCGGGTAGCCTAGCAAGTTCTTGTCCCAGTCCATCATATAAGTGAACAGTGTTACCTGAGACCGTTACTAACCGTTTACCACTCGAACTGAATCTTCCACTTTTTCCTTGCAAGCGAGTAGTTTTCTTGCCTACTGAATTATATAGATAGCTTGAGTCTTCTCCATTAACATTACTAACTGTCAGAATGGATTGATCATCACGACTGAAGATGGCAAAAAAATCTGGTAGTTGTACAAACTCTCTGCCAAAAAAGTCATATAGACGGAGCGATGGATCATATAAATTACCGTTAGTTGTTAAAAACCTTTGCCCTTTATGACTAACCCCTGCACATACTTTTGGGAGTCGAGCGATGATCTGACCTGATGCGTTAAACAACGTACAGGTATAGGTACCTTTTTGAGACAAAATCAACCGTTGACCATTTGAATTGAAGCCCCCGCCAAGGTCATCAAATTGTCCTTGCATCTGAGCAATTTGCCGACCTGAAGCATCAAACAAATAGGCGCTATTCTCTGCCAGCGTGACTAGCCGTTGACCATCTTGACTAAATATTGGTGATTGTAAAGACTGTCCCCGGTAATTGAGCCAATCTTCGCCCCATAGCATCGCATAACTGGAAATAATCTTTACCACTCATTAAGACCAGCAATCGTTTTCCGTCTGGGCTGAATTCGGCTGTCCTCCCCTCAAATTCCAGGAGCTTTTTACCCGATATATCATACAAGTAAAAGCGACCCAGCCCATAGCTTGATTCGGTTAACAATCGCTGACCATCTGGGCTAAAGCGATACCTCCGTCCTTCAAACTGAGCAAGTTTCTTACCAGACAAATCAAATAGGCGAGTTACGTACTCTTCCTTAGTAGGAGCGGGTGATTGTTTTTGCGCCAGTTGTGCTTGCAAGTCAACGGCTATGGCTTGCCGACCTTCATTCAAAGATTGCAAAAGTGAAGTGGTTGCGATCGCAAAAGCCATCGCTGCAAAAGTGGCTCTAATACTCTGTTGAGTTTTCATTCTGCTTAAAGTTGGTGAGATGTCGTCCTGGCGTATTCAATTCTTGCTCAAATTTTATTTTCTAACGCATTGATAAGTTTACTGAGACGACTCTTTAAACAATCCAGTGATGTTGATAGCATCCAGAATTGCACTTTTGCGAACGTTATTGTACAAAATCCTCTCGCGATCGCTAGCTGCTTCACTTTAAAGGACGATCGCCCAAAAAACTCCACACCAAAAACAATGCAGAGTTTCACCTTATAATAGTCGTTCCCTAAGTTTCTCTGAGCTAACCACAAGACGAGCTTAGGCATCTAAGATCAGCACAGAAGGCTTCAGATAGGGTTATGCAATTCATCGATCAGGCAGAAATTCAGGTTCAGGCGGGCGACGGAGGCGATGGCATCATCGGCTTTAGACGCGAGAAATATGTCCCCGCAGGTGGACCATCGGGCGGAAACGGCGGCAGAGGCGGGTCTGTGATTCTCCAAGTCAGTGAAGATCTGCAAACCTTGCTAGACTTCCGCTACAACCGTCTTTATAAAGCAGAAAATGGACAAAAAGGCGGAAACAACAAGCGGACGGGCGCATCAGCCGACGACTTGATCATCGAAGTTCCCTGTGGCACTGTCATCTACGACGCTCAGACCGACGAACCGATCGGCGATCTCACCGAAAATGGTCAAACCTTTTGCGTAGCCAAAGGTGGTCGGGGCGGTGCCGGAAACCATTGTTTCCTCAGCAATCACAACCGCGCACCCGAACGAGCCTTACCCGGTCAAGAAGGCGAAGGTCGGTTTCTGCGATTAGAACTTAAGCTGTTGGCAGAAGTCGGGATCATCGGCTTACCCAATGCTGGGAAATCGACACTGATTTCGGCGCTGTCGGCGGCTCGTCCTAAGATTGCAGACTATCCGTTTACGACGCTAATTCCTAACTTAGGAGTCGTTCGCAAACCGACTGGGGATGGCACTGTTTTCGCTGACATTCCGGGACTGATTGAAGGCGCACACACTGGGTTAGGGCTAGGACACGACTTTTTGCGCCACATTGAGCGAACTCGATTGCTGTTGCATCTGGTAGACGCGACTTCGGATGATCCGATCGCTGACCATCACACCATTCATCAAGAACTGCAAGCTTATGGGCGAGGCTTACCCGATCGTCCCCAAATCATCGCTCTCAACAAAACCGATGCTGTGGATGTCGATCAAGACTTAGGTGCGATCGTGGCTCAACTCCAAACCCTCACAGGTTCCCCAGTCTTCATCATCTCTGCCGTGACTCACGCAGGGTTAGAGCCATTGCTCAATCAAATTTGGCAACAGCTAGACGCGATGAAAGCAGCCGAGGAGGTTGAGCAAGCTATCTTGGTTTAAGCGTTAGTTAGGTTGAGCCACTTTCGTTCTCAAGGGCGAACTGCCTTGTGGAGTCGTTTCAGAAGGCACGGTGGGTTGGGTTGGCTGACTCGGATTTGCAGCCCCTTGAGATGGGACGGGTTGGCTAAAATATTGATAGGTGAGACGAGACACCTTCCGAATCAACTCTTCGGCGCGTTCATCATTGCGCGGACGCTTAACCATTGCCGCAATCAGATAGCGCTTTCCACTGGGCATATCGATTAAGCCCACATCGCCGATCATGGTGCCAATGCCGCCCGTTTTGTGGGCGATCGTCGCTCCTTCGCCCAGCCCAGTCGGCAGCAGAGACGCGTTGGCGGTATGACGCATGATGTCTAATAGGCGATCGCGCGATCGCAGCGACATGAGCTTGCCATTCGTGACTAGCCCTAATGCAGTCACCAGATCTTGAGAACTGCTGGTATTGGTGCCTGCAACATCGGGTAAGGGGTTGCGAATGGCGGTGCTGGTTAAGCCCCACGACTGAAAGCGCTGAGTCAAAGCTTCTTTGCCACCCAATCGATCGATCAGCATATTAGTCGCTGTGTTGTCGCTGACGGTGATCATTTTAGTCGCCGTTTCTAACGCCGTGAACTGCGATCCGGGAGGCTGATATTGCATCTCACCGGATTCGGTGGCAATTAGGTCAGAGCGCATTGTCAGCAGTTCATCGAGATGAATTTTACCTGCATCCACGTCTTGAAAGAATGCCACTAAGACTGGAAGTTTAATCGTGCTGGCACAGGGCAGAGCAACCGAGGCGTTGATATTGAGAAACGCATTCGTATCTAGATCAACGAGCATCACACCAGGGCTTAATTGAGGCTGCTGAGTAACTAAGGCTTGAATATCGGTCTTTAAAGGCAAAATTTCTTGCCCTAGAGTCATTGCTGGCTGCTGTTCTTGAGACGTTACCGGAACGGTTGCGGATTGTTCAGTCTTATCTGACTGTGAGGCTCCGGCTGCGAAATACCGAGCCGGGTCCCACGCCGATAGAATGGTTCCAGCAAGAACTCCCAAGCCGACTCCTAAAATCAGTAGGCGAGTGCCATAGACTAAGGCAGTGCCCGATCGAGTGCGAGGACGGGGGGGAGCGCTCACCGTACTAGCAGATAGCATAGAAACCTTGCGAGGCGTGCGGCTTCGGCGGTGATTTGCTGGAGCGGGTTTAGGAACAGACTTGAGACGACGGTTTTCAGCAGGAGAACCTGCCCCTGTGCGGCGACGATCGCGCAATTCCTTCAAGCGATCGCCGCTACCCAGTTTTTCGTCAAACTTTAAGGGTGGGCGTGGAGCGCGGGAGCCAGTCTTCTGCACATTGGGAGCCGGAGAAACAGGTGGCTTTCGACCTCGCGAAGGCATCTCTGGAGTGCGTGATCGTCGATCGGTGGGGCGTTGACGAGACGTGGCAAGACGAGGAACTGGCGGTTTGCCAAAACGCATAGACGCATCTTGCTGATGAGCTGAGGAATTGCCCTCAGACGGCATGGTTGGGTCGTTGCCAGATTCCCACATTGAGATCACTCCCTGTTGCTACGCGATTGAATGGACGAGTTTTGAACGGTTATTATAGGTGCCCTTTAGAGTTCGGGAACAACCAATCTGAACGAAGACCTTCCTGGCTAGATGTAACGCGATGTGCAACTAATTTACCCTCACCCCCAACCCCTCTCCGGCGGAAGAAGGGCGCTAGAAATCTTGTTCCCTCTCCTGCAGGAGAGGGCTAGGGTGAGGGCAGTCTTTGCGGTTGTTTTAGGAAAGTCGCACATCGCATGATGTAGGGATTTTACATTGAGTTGAGCAAAATGTTGAGTGGAAGTCAGAACATTACACGACTACTCATCTTTTTGGGTCAGTGCCCATTCACCTTGACGCAAAATGCCTCTCAGCAACGCAACTTCTGGGGCGGATGGGTAAGCGCGATTAAGGAGCCGTCTAAATTTCTCCATGCGGCTGCTGGCAGTGTGAGGATGAAGATAGCCAATTTTGAGCAAGAGCCGTTCGAGATGTTGGCAATAGGCTTCAATTTCGTCGAGGGGGGCAGGGTCTAGAGTGCGGATGTCCGGGGCAACCGATCTGACTTCTGACCTCCGACCATCGAGGGCTTGAGACAGTTCATAACAGCAGATTGCAACTGCCTGCGCCAAATTTAACGATGGATAAATCGGGCTAGAGGGAATGTAGACGAACCGTTGAGCAAAGTTGAGTTCTTCGTTGCTGAGTCCTCGTTCTTCGGCTCCGAAGATCAGGGCAGTTTGCCCATCTGCTTGAAAATCTTCTAATAGCCAGGGAAGGGCATCTCTAGGATGCTCAAGAGGCATATCCAGCGATCGAGTTCGGACAGTGGTCGCGATCGCTCGATGACACCCTCTCAGTGCCTCTGGCACCGTGGTTGTGATCTGCGCAGCTTCTAGCACGTCATCTGCATGGACTGCCATTTGTCGCGCCTCTGCCGATCGGGGATCGCATTGGGGATTCACCAAAATCAGATGATATAGTCCCATGTTTTTCATAATACGGGCGATCGAACCAACATTCAGCGCCCCGGCTGGCTCTACTAAAATAATGCGGACTCGATCGAGGGCAGTTTCAGTCATTGCAGAGAAAATTGAGGAAGGCTGACAAGCGCTTTAGATTTGCGCTGTAATTTAGATAGTTCAAACCATTTCAACATTCTCTCAACTATGGGACGCGATCGCGCTAAGTCTGATTTACCGACAAAAGTTTGTCCCGTTTGCGGGTTGCCGTTCACCTGGCGCAAAAAATGGGAGAAAAACTGGGATGAGGTGAAATATTGCTCAGAACGGTGTCGCCGTCGCCGCTCTGATGCAAAAGAATAGGGGCATATCTAAATACGCCCCATTGCAATTAGACTAATTGGTTTTAAGGCAGGCTCGATATCGATTGTGAACCTCTTTGCTCGGCATACATCGCTCTGAGAACCATTGCGGGATCAACTAACTGTCGAGTATATTTCAAGCCCCAGTGCAGGTGAGGTCCGGTAGTGCGTCCGGTCATGCCAACGCGACCAATTCGAGCACCAGCAGGAACCATTTGACCTTCCCAGATTTGAATGCCGCCTGTTCGATCGCTCAAATATTTTCCATTGCTGTCGGTTTCGACATGACCATTCATATGGCAATAGATATGTTCCCAGTCGCCTGACTGAACGACGATCGAGGTGCCACAGGCAGTGTTATCAGAAACTTCAACGACTTTGCCTGTCCACCAGCTGCGAATATAGCTGCCTTCAGGGGCTGCCATATCTAAGCCCCGGTGAAACTCCTGATTGACCGCACCGTCTGGCGATTGTCTGTAGCCAAACGGAGAAGTATAGCCTTGAAAATTTTCGACGGGGAAGGATGCGCCCTGCCACGCGTGAGTAACGGCTGCTTGAGTTGACCCAGGTTCTAAGGCGGTTGCGGTGCCTTGACTCCATCCGAGTAAAAGAGCAGTCCCAAAACTCAATCCTGCGAGTAGCATCAGATATTTTTTGGAGGCAGATCTGAGTCGGGTCATTAATAATTTCAGGACTTGCTGCATTCTTTCACTCCTTGAGGGGGATTTGTCAGGGGAGAATTAAGCGATCGAGCATCCCAATCCAGAGGTCTTGGCTTGGGTATTGTGACCAAGGCTCATTTAAGCACAAAACTTTTCATGCGTCCTGGAATTTTATCCTCACCTCTTTCTCAAGGTAGTAGGCAAACCACGGGTACTTTACTAAATCTTTAAAGTCTGACTGTGGAAATCTACGGAGACCACGCTAGTGAAAATTCAGAGCTTCTGCCCTAGAAAGCCAACTTAGCGAGACCTAGATAAGAGATGCCAGCCGGGGTTATGTCAAATCGACAGGGCAGCACCTCTAGACCGAGGGCGATCGCGTCTCGCAATAGCTGACCATAAACTGGATCGGCACTATCTCCGGGCGCAAACTGGTCACAATCGCCGCGATTGATAAAATACAGCATCACCGCTCTTGACTGGGGCAATAGCGACATCAGTTCTCGCAGATGTTTTTGCCCACGTGTGGTCACTGTGTCTGGAAATAGCGCGATCGTGTGATTCGTCCAAGTGGTGCTTTTGACTTCGACGTAAATAGAACGATCGCGATCATCGGTTAACAGAAAATCGATGCGGCTTTTCTCTTGTCCATAGGTGACTTCATCTCGAATCATGTCGTAATTGCCCAACTCTGGAAACAGATTTTTTTCGAGAGCCAGCTTGATAACCCGATTAGGCAATGCCGTGTTGACCCCTACCCAAATCGGATCATCATTATCAGTCACCTCAATCATCTCCCAGGTATAAAGAAGTTTCCGCGTCGGGTTGTCGCTGCGAGATACTTGCACGGGCTGACCCGGAAGATACAGTCCGGTCATCGATCCTGTGTTGGGGCAGTGAGCCGTTATGATCTCGCCTGATGCCAACTCAATATCGGCAAAAAATCGTTTGTAGCGTTTGAGCAAAATGCCCGAATAGAGCGGAGGATACTGATAAATCAGGGACATAAGTGAGCTTCTCAGACATCCTCTGGCAGAATTTCTTGTACAAAGTCTATCAACTGATGCGCCATCTGCAATTTGCTGCCTAACGGAACGGCAACTCGACGACCCGATCGATCCAGAAACACTGCCTGATTCGTGTCTACTCCAAACCCGCTATCTGGCTGATCGATCGGATTCGCTACGATCGCATCCAATCCTTTGCGCTGCAATTTCTCTAAGGCAGGTGTGATGATGTCTCCTGATTGAGCCGCAAACCCGATCAGTCGCTGATGAGGATGTTTGAGCGTTGATAACTCTGCCACGATATCGGGCACAGAGGAAAGGGACAAGCGATCGGGCAACTCTCGCTTAGCGAGTTTCTCAGAGCTATAAGCTGCGGGTTTGACATCTGCCACCGCTGCCGCCATCACAACCCAATCTGCGTCGGGGAGACACTCTCGCATCGCTTGCTGCATCTCAGCCGCGCTCGTCGTTGGGATCAGGCGAATACTGCGAAGCGGAGCCAATAAATGAGGCTCGATCGGGGCATGAACCAACGTGACGATCGCTCCTCGATGCAAGGCTGCCTGAGCCAATGCCACTCCCATTTTGCCCGTTGACGGATTGCCAATAAACCGCACCGGATCGAGAAATTCGCGTGTCCCTCCAGCGCTGATCAAGACTCGCTTTCCAGCCAAATCTCGGTTGCCGTGAGTGTGCAACAGCGAATAGATTTGGGGCAACAGTTCTTCGGGTTCTGCCATGCGTCCGGTGCCGACTCGATCGCACGCCAAGAGACCCTCACCCGGATTGGCAACGTGATAGCGTCGATCGGTTTGAACCTGTTGCCAATTGCGCTGCACACTCTGCTGCTGCCACATATCAGTATTCATCGCGGGGGCAAGCAGCACGGGGCACGTCGAAGCCAGCACCGTGTTGGTCAGCAGATTGTCTGCCATACCATGAGTCAACTTTGCCAGCGTGTTAGCGGTGAGTGGCGCAATCACAAACACCTCTGCCCATTCACCCAGCGCAATGTGAAGCGGACGATCGTGCGTCGGTTGCCAAAAAGAGTCGTCGGTGTGAGCAGAATGACGGCTGAGAGTCGCAAAGGTCAACGGAGTCACAAATGCTTTGGCAGAGTTTGTTAAAATCACCTGCACCTCTCCCCCAGCTTTTGCTAGAGCTGAGACGATCGCACAAACTTTGTAGGCAGCGATTCCGCCGCCTACCCCGATTAAGACGCGTCTACCCTGCACAATCTAGGCTTCGTCAAACGATTCTAGATCTAACAGATAGAGATAGGGTTCGACCAATATAGGGCGTTGGAATGCGATCGCGCGCAGCAAATGCCAGTCGTTTAGCCCGTCAAACACGTTGTCATAGTTGTCTTGCTCTAGTCGGGTAGCCAATTCTGCTACGTCAACCTCGGTCAACTTAGAAACCGCTACCTGTTCGATATGTGAAGTTGTCATCCTCTGCCCCTCTGTCAAGCTGTTCTCGCATATTAGCCAACTTCAGCTACACTAGCCCACCTTTTCGCATGAAATTTTACCTCAGTCTTGAGGAGGATGCCGAACTGTAACGTTTCAAGTCGCTTGACGAATAATTTCTAACTGATGGTTTTTTGAATAAATTGCTGCATTTCATTCAGGACTAGCGGTGAAATTTCGTGTCCCATGTCAAATTCTTTGTAGGTGATGGTTGCGTTTAAAGCCAAGAGACGATCGTAAGCACTCTGAGCCGCCGAGAGAGGAACCACGGCATCTTGTCTCCCATGCACTAGCAAAAGAGGAGGATAAGTAGACTCTTGAGGCAAGATAGCTCCGTGCAGGTAGCCGCTCAACACCATTAGTCCCGCTAACGGCAAATGCAGCCCAACATCAAGCGTCATTGCACCACCTTGAGAAAACCCGCCCAGCATCGTTCGCGATAAGGACACTCCGGTAGTAGCCTCGAGAGAGGTCAGCCAATCGATCAACAGGTTTCGGCTTGTGACCAAATCAGGTTGAGCGCTGATGTCTCCGCCAAAGGTCAAATTATCTGATAGGTCGTACCACATCTTGCCACCAGTGCCATAGGGGTGAGGAAAGGGCGCATCGGGCACCATGAACTGATGGTCGGGCAGTTCCAGCATTGAGCACAGAAAGGCTACATCTTGAGCGTTTGCGCCCCAGCCGTGCAGAATGACAATCAAGCCACTCGGAGGTTTGCCAGATTTTGGAGGAATCGCGATCGCGTTTAGAGACACAGGTTTTATCGAGTCGTCAACATTACTAATCTACGATAACCAGGGTTTTGATTTTTCACTCTGGCGTTGCTGAATGCAGATATGAAATGCCCTCCTCACGAAGTGGGGCGAAGCCCTCCCTAACCCTTCTCCCCGGGGAGAAGGGAACCAGAACTCTTGTCCCCTCTCCTTTTGGGAGAGGGCTAGGGTGAGGGTAAAATCTGTGCTTCATAGATCGATTCAGCAACGCCTTCACTCTTTAGGTGTCACAAGATTAGTAGTCAGCAATGGGAATGAGCGTTAAATCGAAATGCAATGAAGGTTAGAAACCCGATACATGAGCTTTGTCGGTTTCTCGGTTGTGATGAATTCGTCTGCATTCAGCGAAATTGCTGCTGCAATGTGTAAGGCATCTAGACCTGCTAAGCCATAAGTGCAAGCAATTTGATGAGCGCTTTGGAGAAGTCTGTTAATATCACTTTCCCACTGCACAACTGTTCTAAAGAATGCTTCATAGAACTCTACCTCTCGCTGTTTTTTGTGATAAACCGCTTTTGGAATGGTTTCTAGACGAATGAATAAGCTGGAGACAAACTCTCGATCAGGGTCTGACAAGACATTCAATGCAGTTTCTGAATCTGATTGAGTGCCCCGCGCAGCCAGAATCAAAACACCTGAATCAATAAATGTGCGGTTTATTCGTCCCAATGAGAGGCTCCTGCCCGTCGTTCTGCAATTTCGCGATCGAGTTCTTCACGGCTAAGGAGCGGTTCTCCTGATGCCACGATTTGAGCGCGAATTTCGCGGAGCTTTTTCCCTAGTGGGCTAGGTTCAGCTGTGGCAGGTTCTTGCTGGTTGGGCAGTGAGTCGATGAATGCTAAAACTTGCTGCTGTTGTTCTGAGTCCAATTTTTGCAATTTTTCGACGACTAATTCTTCGATACTCATGGCATCTGTCAGAATAGGATTACTTTTATTCTATGGTTTGGGATTGTTATTCTCTCAAAATTTGACTTAGTTAGAAACCCTCTCTTGTTCTGACGAAAGTTCAATCTTTAAGCCGTTCAATTGCACTGCACTTCCCGAAAGGTAATCGCCCATTCTTCTAGCGCTTCCCTTATTCTGAAAGATGCGATTTAACGACTGAGGATTTTGAATTCATGGCACGTCTAGCACTGCTGAGTGTATCCAACAAAACAGGACTGATTGATTTGGCACGCAGCCTGGTCGAAGAATTCGGGTTCGACATTATCAGTAGTGGTGGCACTGCAACCGCCTTAAAAGACGCTGGATTGCCCGTCACAAAAGTGTCTGACTACACTGGAGCACCCGAAATTCTAGGCGGGCGGGTGAAAACTCTGCATCCACGCATTCATGGGGGCATCTTGGCGCGGCGCGATCTGCCCGACCATTTAGCGGATTTAGAGGCGCAGAACATTCGCCCGATCGACCTCGTAGTCGTCAATCTCTATCCGTTTGAGCAGACGATCGCTAAACCCGATGTGACGTTAGCAGACGCGATCGAGAATATTGATATCGGCGGTCCGGCTATGCTGCGGGCATCGGCTAAGAATTTTGCCCATCTCACGGTGTTGTGCAATCCGGGGCAATATGACGCTTATCTTCAGGAATTGAGGCATAGCAACGGAGAGGTTTCTCTCTCATTTCGTCAGAGGTGCGCGTTGCAGGCATTTCAGCACACGGCGAGTTACGATCGTGCCATTTCAACCTATCTAGAACAAACATCAGAAGGTAATGGACTTCCCACTCAATTCACGTTGACCGGACATCAACTTCAAGCCCTGCGCTATGGCGAGAATCCGCATCAGCCTGCTGCCTGGTATCAAACGGGAGCCACCTCCACAGGTTGGGCATCGGCAACCAAACTTCAGGGAAAAGAACTGAGCTATAACAATTTAGTTGATCTAGAAGCTGCTCGACAAATCATCGCTGAATTCGCTGCTTTAGACAATGATCCAGCCGCGACAATCATTAAACATACAAACCCCTGTGGATCAGCGATGGGATCATCTTTATTAGAAGCATACGAGAAGGCGTTTAATGCAGATTCGACTTCGGCATTTGGCGGAATTGTGGCATTCAACCGATCGATCGATGCCCCCACTGCAACAGCTCTAACGAAAACGTTTCTAGAGTGCATCGTCGCTCCAGGAATTGAAGCTGATGCTCAGAAAATTCTAGAAGCTAAATCTAAACTGCGGGTCTTGCTGCTGCCAGATTTAGTGAGTGGTGCCAAAGAAACCGTGAAACCGATCGCAGGAGGATTTCTCGTTCAAGCCTCAGACGATATCGTAGCTGACCCAACTCAGTGGCAGATACCCACCGAGAAAAAACCGACTCCAGATCAGCTTGCAGAACTGCTGTTTGCCTGGAAGATTTGCAAGCACGTCAAATCTAATGCGATCGTTGTTACTCAAAATCGCACGACGATCGGAGTCGGCGCAGGTCAGATGAATCGAGTTGGATCGGTTAAACTTGCCTTAGAGCAAGCAGGCGAGAAAGCAGACGGAGCCGTGCTTGCGAGTGATGGATTTTTCCCGTTTGATGACTCGGTGCGATCGGCAGCAGCAGCAGGAATTGCGGCGATCGTTCAACCTGGAGGAAGTCTCCGCGATCAAGACTCGATCGATGCAGCCAACGAGTTAGGCATCATCATGGTGTTCACAGGCATCCGGCACTTTTTGCACTAAACCAATTATGCTAAGTTTTACAACATTCCTCGCACATGGAGAACTCTCGATGCCCTTGGACAAGATTCCAGAGTCGGTTAAGGTCTACAGTCAGTTTATACACCCTGCTTTGATGTGGGTGCTGTTTGGATTGACGATTTACGCCTTATATTTAGGGGTGCAAATTCGTCGAACTCGTGCCGCAGAAGGCGATCTTAAGAAAGAACTGATCAAAGGAAAGTTCAATCTTAAGCATTATCAAATTGGATCGTTGGTGTTGGCAGTGATGGTGGTGGGGTCGATCGCAGGCATGGTCATCACCTATGTCAACAATGGCAAGCTGTTTGTCGGGTCACATTTGCTGGCAGGGCTGGGGATGACAGCATTGATTGCACTATCGGCTGCTTTGTCACCGTTTATGCAAAAGGGTCAAAACTGGGCACGCTATACGCACATTTCCTTGAATGTGGTGATTATGGGTCTGTTTGGCTGGCAAGCTATAACAGGTGTGCAAATTGTGCAACGAATTGTTAGTAAACTGTAGAACCTCTGCTCTAAGTTTTAACTCCGCGATTTTTAGCCTCTAAACTATCAATAGCTCAGGGGCTTTTTTGTCCTGCTTGGGTGAATAAACTAGGTGGTGAATCTTTATAACTATAGGCGATCGAAGACTTATCAGTTGATGATGTCTTCTGTAGTCAATTCCAGATAGGCAACGGGAAAGCATCTTTTCCTTTGCCATTTACAACTATTGATTGGGGTTTGCAGCACATCGAGAGGTTGAGAAAAGAAAATCTTGAAGTTCGTGAAGAAGTAAATAAGAGTTGGCAACTTTGGTGGGTCATTTTTCTAAGTGTTATTAGTATCGCTGTGACTATACTTAAAAAATAGAAGATTGTTGAGATTGCAACGTTTGTATCATTGAGCTTTTTCATGAAACCCAGTCTACGCAGTGGAAAACTTACAAAATGGAAAGATGAGCGTGGATTTGGGTTCATTCAGCCCCTTGATGGCAGTCAAGACGTTTTTCTACACATTTCTGATCTTAAAGATGCAACCCGTCGTCCGCAAGAAAACGACACAATTTACTACTACCCTGTAGCTGACTCAGATGGCAAAGTTCGGGCTAGCAATGCCTTTATCTTAGGAGCGAGAAACAGACCAGCTTCTCCCGCAGAAACTTTGAGTGGCAGCACTAAATCTAATGCTGCACTTGCCTCAAACTTTCCTATATTTGAGGTGCTACTGTTGTCAATTCTGCCTTTGTTTGGAGCCGTTCATTTTACGTTAACGACCCGCAATCCCTTGCCGCTTATTGTCTATCCTGCAATGAGTTTAGCGACCTATGCCCTATATGCTGATGATAAATCTCGCGCCAAACGAAGGGACTGGAGAACTTCTGAACAAACATTGCATCTGTGTGAACTTGCAGGTGGATGGTTGGGCGGTTTTGTAGCGCAGCGAATCTTACGACACAAAAGTCAGAAAGCGTCTTATCAAAATAAGTTTTGGCTAATTGTCATCGCTCATTACATCGCATGGCTTATCTGGCTGGTTTGGGGCAAAACGAGATGGGTCTAGCGCTTATTATCGCAATTCTTGTTGCCATCAGTCGTAATTGAGACTAAAGCCGAACGGCGATGGTGCTACAGCTTTTTGGTCAGGCTTTTTTGCTGAAAAATAACTTCTTGTCTGCCAGATCAACAAGGATAGTATCGCCATCGACGAAGGTGTTTTCTAGGAGTTTAGTCGCGATCGGGTTCTGCAATTCTCGCTGAATAGCACGCTTGAGCGGACGAGCACCATAAACCGGGTCATAGCCCAAATCAGCAAGATAATTTCGAGCCGCGTCGGTGAGTTCGATGATGATTTTTTTGTCGGCTAACATGCCTTGAATGCGTTTCAATTGCAGCACAACAATTTCGCCTAACTCAGCCCGACTGAGCGGATGGAAGAGAATCGTGTCATCAATTCGATTGAGAAACTCAGGACGGAAATGCTTTTGGAGGGCAATCATCACCCGTCGCTGCATCTCGTCATATTTAGAATCATCGCCTGCAACGTCGAGAATATGCTCACTGCCGATGTTGCTTGTCATCACAATCACGGTGTTGCTGAAATCGATCGTTCTCCCTTGAGAATCTGTAATCCGTCCGTCGTCTAACACTTGCAGCAAAATGTTAAACACATCGGGGTGGGCTTTCTCGACTTCATCCATCAACACGACGGAGTAAGGTTTGCGCCGAACCGCTTCTGCTAGCTGTCCGCCTTCTTCATAGCCGATATAGCCTGGAGGTGCCCCGATCACTCGCATCACAGAGCTTTTGTCCATATATTCGGACATATCCATCCGCACCATTGCGTCGTCAGCATCAAAAAGAAACTGCGCTAAGGCTTTGGCAAGTTCAGTTTTACCAACTCCAGTTGGACCCATGAAAAGGAATGATCCGATCGGGCGACCGGGATCTTTCATGCCCGATCGTGCTCGTCGAATCGCGGCTGATACGGCTTCAACGGCATCGTGTTGACCGATCACGCGGTGATGCAAATGATGTTCAAGGGTCAGGAGTTTTTGTCGCTCTGACTCCATCAACCGATTCACCGGGATGCCTGTCCACTTGGCAACAATTTCAGCAATGTCAGCTTCAGACACCTGTTCTCTGAGCAGCGTCGAACCGTTGGTTTGCATTTCTAGCAATTGCGCTTCTTGGGCTTCGAGGCTGCGCTGCACGGTGCTGAGACGATCGTATTTCAGCTTGGCAGCCGTGTTGAGATCGTAGGCGCGTTCAGCTTGCTCGATTTGCACTTTAAGCTGCTCTTCTTCTTCTTTGAGGTGGTTAATTCCCTCTAGAATCTGCTTTTCATCTTGCCATTGAGAACTTAGCCCCTGGTGCTTTTCGCCCAATTCGTCAATTTCTTGCTGAATGCGCTCCAAGCGGTCTTTTGAGGGACGAAATGCGGTTCCCGTTGAGGTCGCTTTACCTTCGCCCTCTAGAGAAAGTTTCTCCATTTCTAGCTGCATCAGGCGACGATCGATGGTTTCTAACTCAACGGGTTTTGAGGTGATCTCCATTTTGAGTTTGGCGGCGGCTTCGTCTACTAAATCGATCGCTTTGTCGGGCAAGAAGCGATCGGCAATATAGCGACTCGAAAGCGTTGCCGCAGCGACTAAAGCAGAATCGGTGATTTTCACCTGGTGGTGAACTTCGTAGCGATTCTTGAGTCCCCGCAGGATCGAGATCGTGTCTTCAACAGAGGGCTGCTCAACTAAGACCTGCTGGAATCGCCGTTCTAAGGCAGCATCTTTTTCAATATATTTGCGATATTCATCGAGCGTAGTGGCACCAATACAGCGCAATTCGCCTCGTGCCAGCATCGGCTTCAACAGGTTACCTGCATCCATGTTGCCTTGCGTCGCCCCGGCTCCAACGACAGTATGAAGCTCGTCGATGAAGAGAACGACCTGCCCATCGGAATTAATCACTTCTTTGAGAACAGCGCGGAGACGGTCTTCAAATTCGCCGCGATATTTAGCTCCGGCAATCAGAGACCCCATATCGAGCGAGATCAGAACGCGATTTTTCAACGATTCGGGCACGTCATTGTTGACGATGCGTTGAGCCAGTCCCTCAGCGATCGCGGTTTTTCCGACTCCCGGTTCACCAATCAACACGGGGTTATTTTTCGTCCGCCGAGACAGCACTTGAATCACGCGACGGATTTCTTCATCTCGCCCAATTACGGGATCGATCTTTCCGGCTTTTGCCTTTTCAGTGAGATCTTGCCCAAACTTTTCTAACGCAGAATATCGGGACTCAGGGCTTTGATCGGTGACTTTCTGACTGCCGCGCACTTCTTTAATGGCGGTTTCTAACGTCGCGGTGTCGAGATTAACGCCTCGAAATAACTTCATCCCCAACCGGGGATCATTAGCGAACCCGATTAAGAAATGCTCGATCGAGATGAAATCATCTTGCCAATTGTTTCGCGCTAGCTCAGAGCGATCAAGCAGCGTATCTAAATAGCGACCCAAATAAAGCTGCTCGGTGTTGCCGACTTTGGGCTGTCGTTTTGCATAGTCATCGACCTGCTGCCCTAACTGCTGCACATCGACCCCAGCCTTCGTCAGGATCTTGTTTGCCAGCCCGTCTTTCTGCTCTAAGACGCTGGTAATCAGATGCTCAACTTCTAAATTTTGGTGTTTATAGCGCCGGACAACATCCTGTGCTTGTACGATCGCCTCCCATGCTTTATCAGTAAATTTGCTTGGGTCAGTGGGTTGCATGTTCTCCAGTCGGTCTTTCTAAATCGGCTTCTCGATATCCCATTGTAGCCTTTAGTGATGGGCTGTTCGCTGTTATTCGTGAGCTTTCTAGAACTCAAACCCAAACCGAATCAGCCACTCCCAAATTGTCGGACTGGCACGATTGTTAGGGTTAGAAACGATTAGAAATCCGGGGCTAATGTTGAGATGATCGCTTAACGCTAAACCGAAATATCCTTCTAGATTGGTTTGGGTAGCATTGCCGATTTTATTCTCGACAAATGGTTGCCCAAGAGCAATTCCCGCTCTAGACCCTGGGATCAAGAAATTCCGCACGGCAAACCCCAGCGCCCAACTTTTGGGGCTGAGATCTAAATCTCGTCCTAGGGCTGTGTTGAAGCCGTTGTAGGAGCCGAATCCTAATCGTCCAAATACGCCAAATGGACGATCGAGCGCCCATTCTGCGTTAATGCCCCCGGCGTTGATGGTGCTGCCGTTAATTTCTGCATGAGTGTATTGCAGCCGCACCGTGATTGGCTGTTCAGGAAGCGTATATTCAACTTCTAACGTGCCCTGGTAGCGATCGCCAAACAATCCTCCGCCGTTGGGGGTCTTAGCAGGATTTGCAGCATCAGTGGCGGCATAGAGTCCGCGCACGATCAACCTATCTCGAACCGTCCAAGAGACAGCAGCCCCCGCACCGCCTGGGCGATCGATTTCATTTTGCACAATTAAAGGATTGTTGGCAAAAAAGCTAGAGGTGAAGTTGTCGCCTGACTGATTCGCGAAATTGTTGCGATCAACAAAATCACTGGGCGGAAGTTTAGACCCGATGGCGACTTCAAGACCTGAGGACGGCTGAAACACGTAATAGAGCTTTCTCAAGCGCACTTGAGGATCGACTGCTACATAATCTAAACCGCCGCCATCTGCTAAAACGCCCGTGGTTCCCAACAAATTTTGCCTGCGATTATGAGCTGTCGAAACCGCATCTTTGCCGTTATTGCCTGCTTCTAACTGACTGACTAGACGATCGCGACCGCTAAAGCTAGTGATCAGATTTAATCGAGTTCGAGATGCCAGATTCAGCGTATCTTGAGAGCCATTCGTGATCGCAAGAATGGTTTGTCCGCTAAGTTTGGTGGTGGTTGAAAACTGACGATCGGTCAATTGAATGTTGCGGCTTGTGATAGTGTCGAGTCGCGATCTCAAATCGTTCAGGGCGTTGCCATACGCCACGTTTAACCGTCGAATCGTCAAGACATCTTGCTGTACCGTGCCACTGACATCCCCCGCGAGAAGCTGTTCTTCAACTTTGCCCAGCACCGCGCTCAGAGCCGCACTAAACTCAAATCGAGTTAAAGGACGGTTGCCGCGAAATGTGCCGTCTGGATAGCCCACAATCACGCCATAGCGCTCAACTAGCGATTGCAGCGCTTGAAATGCCCAATCACTCGGCTTGATATCCGATAGCTGCGACACCGACGTGACCTGCGCCATCGAGTCTTCGGGAGAGAGTGACGGGGTGAGGTCTTGAGTGAGATCAGGGGCGACGAATTCGGGAGGTGCGATCGCAGACGATTCGGCAGCAATCTCAACGATTGGTGAAACACTGACAACAGGAGCCTGTAAGGGTTTCTGTCGCGAAAGAAGGTTGTTTATCTCACCTGCCAACCCCGGTAGAGGCTGCGTCAAAACGCCGAGACTCCCTAAACTGATTGCTAACCATTCAACCTGCTTCACCGTCTCACTCCTCAGGGGTGCTGTCTGTCTTACCAGATGTTGCAACAGCCCATAATCATTCCATCAGGAGTATAGACTCTAAGTCTCCCAAAATTAGGAGACTTATCGGCTTCTTCTAAACAGTGGCTTTAGACGGGGCTTCTTGAGGGTCAGACATTAAAGTGTTTTGCTGAATCAACTCGACTTTATAGCCGTCGGGATCTTCAATAAACGCAATTATCGTTGTGCCGTGTTTCATCGCTCCGGGTTCGCGCGTGATTTTGCCGCCCCGATCGCCGATCTCTTTGCACGTCGCGTAAATATCATCGACTCCGATCGCGATATGCCCATACGCATCACCCAAACTGTAGTGATCTTTGCCCCAGTTATAAGTCAGTTCAATTACAGTATTGTCTGACTCGTCGCCATAGCCGATGAATGCCAATGTAAACTCGCCACCTGGATAATCTTTCTTCCGCAGGAGCTTCATGCCCAAACACTCGCAGTAAAACTTCAGCGATTGGTCTAAATCGCCCACTCGCAGCATGGTGTGTAGTAGTCGCATTATTCTGCTCTCCCGTTTTTTCTAAGACTCTTGTTCATTCTGACAAAACCTACCATTCCTCTCAACAATCTTGAGACACCGTGAACATCGTCGCAGAGTGCCCACTAAAGGCTTATTCTAAGCGATGGGCAACTGCTGCCATTCATCCTTCCTCCCTTCTATCTGAGGCTTATAGAGAATGATTGACACTTCGGACACTGCTATTGAGGCTATAAACGCTCGTGAGATTCTTGATTCACGAGGTCGCCCGACGATCGAGGCAGAAGTCTATCTCGCCAACGGTGCGATGGGCATCGCTCAAGTGCCAAGCGGGGCATCTACCGGGAGTTTTGAGGCGCACGAGTTGCGCGATGACGATAAAAGTCGCTATGGTGGCAAGGGCGTTCTGACGGCGGTCAAAAACGTCAAAGAAATCCTGGCACCCAAATTGATTGGCTTGCCCGCCCTTAATCAACAAGAAATCGATCAGACGATGATTGCGATCGATGGGTCTCCCAACAAGTCCAATCTAGGCGCAAACGCGATTCTAGCTGTGTCGCTAGCTACGGCAAAAGCAGGTGCCGAGTCGGTCGGCTTGCCGCTCTATCGCTATCTCGGCGGACCGTTGGCGAATCTTCTCCCTGTGCCATTGATGAATGTGATCAACGGCGGTGCTCACGCCGATAACAACGTCGATTTTCAGGAATTTATGATCGTCCCCGTGGGGGCGACGAGCTTTAAGGAAGCCTTGCGCTGGGGGGCAGAAGTGTTTGCTTCTTTGAGCAAAGTGTTGCACGACAAAGGCTTGCTGACCGGAGTCGGGGATGAAGGCGGCTTTGCCCCAAACCTTGAATCTAACCAAGCGGCACTGGATTTGTTGATGATGGCGATCGAGAAAGCAGGCTATAAACCTGGCACTGACGTTGCCCTCGCGCTAGACATCGCCGCCAGCGAATTTTATAAAGACGGGCAATATACCTACGATGGGTCGGCTCATGCTCCGAGCGAGTTTATCGACTATATGGCAAGTCTGGTGAATCAATATCCGATCGTGTCGATCGAAGACGGGCTACACGAAGATGACTGGCAAAGCTGGCAGGCGTTAACGCAGAAAATCGGCGATCGCTGCCAGCTTGTAGGCGATGATTTATTCGTCACGAATATCACCCGGTTGCAAAAAGGCATTGACCAAAAAGCTGCTAATGCGATTTTGATCAAACTTAACCAGATTGGTTCGCTGACCGAAACTCTGCAAGCGATCGATTTAGCGACGCGCAATAGTTTTCGATCAATTATCAGTCACCGATCGGGCGAGACTGAAGACACCACGATCGCAGATTTAGCCGTCGCGACTCGTGCGGGGCAGATCAAGACGGGTTCTCTCTGTCGCAGCGAGCGGGTGGCTAAATATAACCAACTGCTGCGAATCGAGGATGAGTTGGGCAGTCGAGCCATCTATGCAGGCGAGGCTGGTTTGGGTCTGAAATAGTCAATTCACGAAAAAAGTGGGGACAGCGTTTGCCATCCCCACTCAGCCTATGAGATTTGAATCCTGAATCTATAGTTGAGGAACGTAGCGTTCTTTCTCAGGGACTACGGTGTATTCAGCCATAATCTGACGGAACTCATCCCCGTCGATCGTTTCTTTTTCAATCAACAGATCGACTAGGCGATCAATGACTTCACGATTTTCGCGCATGATGCGACAGGCTTCTTGATAGCAGTGGGCGACAATCTCGCGCACTTGACCATCGATTCGAGCCGCAATCACCTCAGAATACTCCGATCGATTTGTCCAGCCGCCGCCTAAAAAGACTTCGCCTTGCTGACTTTCAAGCGACAGCGGACCCAAATCAGACATCCCATAACGAGTCACCATCTGACGCGCCATGCCCGTCACTTGCTGCAAGTCGTTTCCGGCTCCCGTCGTGATTTCTGCATCGCCAAAGATCACTTGTTCAGCCGCCCGTCCACCCAAGGCACCTTGAATGCGCGCCATGATTTGAGAGCGAGAAATCAAGCCCTGATCTTCTGAAGGAGTAAACCAGGTCAACCCTTGAGCTTGTCCACGAGGAACTAAGGTCACTTTTTGCACAGGGTCATGATCCTTCACCAAGGTGCCAATCACCGCGTGTCCAATCTCGTGATAAGCGATTAAGCGCTTGCTCTTGCTGTCTACCAGCGGAGTGCCTTCCATGCCTGCAACTACTCGATCGACCGCCGCATCAATCTCTAGCATGGTCATCGCTTCTTTGCGACGACGAGCGGTGAGAATGGCGGCTTCGTTCAACAGGTTGGCGAGGTCAGCTCCAGAAAACCCAGGGGTGCGACGAGCAATCACTTCAAGAGAAACCTCGTCAGAGATTTTCTTATCGCGGGCGTGGACATTCAAGATTTCTAGACGACCTTTGATATCAGGGACATCCACCTGAACTTGACGATCGAAGCGACCCGGACGCAGCAGCGCAGAGTCAAGCACATCAGCCCGGTTAGTTGCCGCGATGATGATGATGCCTGTATTGCCTTCAAAGCCGTCCATTTCGGTCAGCAGTTGGTTGAGAGTTTGCTCTCGCTCATCGTTGCCGCCGCCGATCCCTGCGCCTCTTTGACGACCCACTGCGTCAATTTCATCGATAAAGATGATGCAAGGGGCGTTTTCTTTGGCTTTCTTAAATAAGTCACGGACGCGAGATGCACCCACGCCAACGAACATTTCGACAAATTCAGACCCAGAGATGCTGAAGAAGGGGACTCCGGCTTCACCTGCGATCGCTTTTGCTAACAAAGTCTTACCTGTTCCAGGAGGTCCGACGAGCAAAACGCCCTTCGGAATCCGGGCACCGACTGCGGTGAATCGCTCCGGCTTTTTGAGGAAGGTAACAACTTCTTGCAGTTCTTCTTTGGCTTCTTCGATGCCCGCTACGTCATCGAACATGACTCCCGTTTTGGCTTCCATTTGGAACCGAGCGCGAGACTTGCCAAAACTCATCGCCTGCCCAGGTCCGCCAGGGACGTTGTTTGAGCGACGAAACAGGAAGAACAATCCGCCCAAGAGCAGAACTGGGAAGACTAGATTTCCGAGTAGACCCCAAACTGCACCATCGTTGCGAACAGGGTGAGAGTCTAAGTTAATGCCAGAACTTCTCAAACGGGTGACCAGTTCGGGGGCATTGCCAGGTAGGTCAACGCGCAAACGCTGTAGACGGTTGTCCAGCTCAGGATCGACCGCTTCGACAATGGCAGTACGCCCACCATCATAGAGATCAACGCTCTTGACCCGATTAGCATCTAAATATTCTAAGAAGCGCCCGTAGGTCATGCGGGTACTGGCGGTGTTTTTGCCCATGCTGGCAGGATTTGGGGCAAATGACCCTTGCCATAGGAAAAACCCAATCACTAGGGCGGGCAGTGCCCACAACAGTATGGTTCTCCAGGAAGCTTTCATAAACTGGCAACCTCTAAGTACGTCAACAATGATTAAATCTGAAGTTAAATCTCAATTGTAAATAAAAGTGGAATTCGTTCAGCAGTAATCACATTACCCATGCTAAAGGAATCAATTTACCTTTGCATGAGAGTGATTTCTCATTTAGACCGTCGATCGACAAGCTTCCAAACTTTTAATGAGAAGTATCTTAATCAAATTTAACCTAATTGTGAGCGTTCGAGCAATCAACCTGTGAAGCGTGGTGATAGTGATTTCCCCCCTATTTCTTTAGGGTGCCGTCTCTGCAATGGCGAGCGCTTGCTGTAATCGCTGCCGATCCATACCTCGCTGGTTCAAGATTAGCCAAGACTGCACCAAGTCAGGTCCTTTAAGGGCACCTGTCAGAGCCGCCCGCAACGATTTCATCAAAAAGCCTTTCTTGATGGCTTGATCTTTGACCACCTGCTTCACAATTTCCTGAATCGGCGCATCTGTTGTTAACGGTTCGGGAGGGATTGCGTCTAAAACGGCTGTTAACGCCGCCGCCAAGCCGTCTTGCTGAAGCTGTGTAGTGGCTTCTTCATCAAACCCGACATCGGCAATAAATAAGTAGCGGGTCATCTCAACCGCTTCGTCAAGGCGAGCTAGACTTGCCCCAATCACGGCTGAAATTTGGTCTAACCAAGGGCGATCGCTCACCAGATCAAATTTATAACTCGCCTCTTGCCAGTAGGGAATCAGCAGATCTGTGAGGTGATCAACGGGCATCGCGTGTAAATATTGCCCATTAATCCAGTTGAGTTTGTCCCAGTCGAATTTGGCTCCGGCTTTGTTGACCCGATCGAAGCTAAAGTTCTCTGCTGCTTGAGATAGGCTAAAAATTTCTTGGGTTGAGTCTGGAGGCGACCAGCCTAGCAGCGTCATGTAGTTGACTAGCGCTTCGGGCGTGTAGCCCATTTTTTTGAAGTCCGCGATCGAGGTGACTCCATCTCGTTTTGAGAGTTTTGCCCCTGCCGAGTTGAGAATTAGCGGCGTGTGCCCAAACTCTGGAACGGTGGCTTCAAGCGCTTCGTAAAGCAGAATTTGCTTAGGAGTGTTGCCGATGTGATCTTCTCCGCGAATCACTTGAGTGATACCCATGTCGATGTCATCCACGACGACGACAAAGTTATAGAGTGGCTGACCAATTTCATCGCCTTCAGACGCACGAGCGATTACCATATCGCCGCCCAAGTCACGACCTTTCCAGGAAACGGTTCCGCGCACCAAGTCATTCCAGACGATTTCTTGATCGTTCTCGATTTTGAAGCGAATTACAGGTTTGCGTCCCTCAGCCGCAAAAGCAGCTTGCTGATCGGGGGTCAAATTGCGGTGACGATTGTCGTAGCGAGGAGCCTCATTTTTGGCTTTCTGCGCGTCTCGCATCGCGTCGAGTTCTTCAGGGGTCTCATAGCTGCGATATGCCAAACCTTTGTCTAGTAACCCTTGAATCGACTGGCGATACAACTCCATTCGCTTCGACTGAAAAAACGGGTCTTCATCCCACGTTAGCCCCAGCCACGTTAACCCTTCTAGAATGTTGTCTGTAAACTCAGGGCGCGATCGCTCCAAATCAGTATCTTCAATCCGCAAGATAAACTGCCCCTGATTGTGACGAGCAAACAACCAATTAAATACCGCAGTTCTTGCTGTACCAATGTGTAGATTTCCGGTGGGGCTAGGAGCAATGCGAACGCGAACTGTCATAGGAAAATCAAGGATGAGGGATGCAAAAAGAAAAAGGATGAAGCTTGAACGATGTTGAATGAATCTAATTCATCCTCCATCCCTCATCTTCATCCTTTCTCTCAACGGGACTGACGGGGCTCGAACCCGCAACTTCCGCCGTGACAGGGCGGTGCTCTAACCAATTGAACTACAGTCCCTCGTTCTTGAGGACGCTATGTTTGTTAGCGCAGTCTCTATTGTGCCGATCGTGCGGCTTTTTGTCAAACAAATCTTCTAAGCATTCTCTGAGCAGTCACGATCGACCCAACATAGCCTGCGGTCAATGAACGCTGTGATAGTCAGCATCCATCCAGCAGCGAGGCAGCGTCTCACCAGAGGGAAATAGCAAGGTGTCTTTGCTCATCGGTTCGGGGTCTTGCTCTTCTTGCCCAGACTGAACGCGCCCGTGAATCTCGTGCTGCACAGGGTTGAACAGTTCTTCTAAGTCTAAGATTTCGACTAAATTGCCAGTTTGTTTTTCTTGTAAAAGCATTTCGACTCTCCAATAACAGACTATTTAACACACCCCCAAGATGCGACGTTCAGATGTCTATTCTCATCTATCGCAGGGACGGTTAGGGCAGAAGAGATGGGGGGATAATGGCGATGAGCAGCCAGAAACAGATGAGACGACTATGAGAACGATCGCTGAGATCAATGACAAAATCACGCGCAAACAGGCGATCGTGCAAACCGTAGAAGAATTGAAAGCACGAGTTGTAGAGGTGGGAGTCACTCAGGCAGCGAAAGAAGTCGATGTAATCACTACAGGCACCTTTGAGCCAATGGAGTCATCGGGCGCAATTCTCAATTTGGGACAGACAGACCCGCCGATCAAAATTCGTCAATGCTGGATCGATGGAGTCTCTGCTTATGCCGGATTTGGAGCTGTCGATCTCTATCTAGGAGCCTCGCAGATGGTGGAGTATTCCAGCATGGGTGAGGCAGCAGACGGAGACGACTCGCGAAGTCCTGTTCGCGGCGGTGGGCACGTAATCGAAGATTTGATTGCAGGTAAATCGGTGCATCTGAGAGCGATCGGGCAAGTGACAGACTGCTATCCTCGCGCTTCATTTGAGACGACGATTTCTCGCGATCGCATCAATCAGTTTTATCTGTTCAACCCGCGCAACCTCTATCAAAATTTTATTGTTGGGGTGAATGGGGGCGATCGTCCTTTGTTCACCTATTTAGGTCCGCTTCAGCCCCAGTTAGGCAATGCGGTTTACTCCAATCCTGGCGCGATTTCTCCTCTGTTAAACGATCCCGACCTACAGCTAATCGGCATCGGGACGCGAGTTTTTTTAGGAGGCGCGATCGGCTATGTCACCTGGGAAGGAACGCAGCACTTCCCGCTGCAAAAGCGACTGCCCAACCGGACTCCGATCGGACCTGCGGCAACTCTGGCGCTGATTGGCGACGCAAAACAAATGGATGCCCGATGGGTGAGAGGCTGCTATTTCAAAGGCTACGGTTCTTCTTTAATGCTGGGAGTCGGCATTCCGCTCCCGGTGCTGACTGAGGAAGTCGTTGCTCATTGCGCAGTGCAGGATAAAGACTTGGTGGCTCCGGTTGTCGATTTTTCGATTCCTCGTCGAGTTCGTCCGACGTTTGGGTTGGTGAGTTATGCCCAACTCAAGTCAGGCAAACTGGCGATCGATGGCAAATCGGTTCGGGTTGCGCCGCTTGCGAGTCTCTACCTATCCCGTCAAGTTGCCCTAGAGCTAAAACAATGGATCGAAGCTGGCACGTTTATGCTGAGTGAAGCCGTTGCGCCGATTCCCAGCGATCGGGCATTCATTCCGCAAGATTTGCGAGGTAGTTGATGTTTGCCAAAATTCGCGATACTACTCTTTACTTCGATGTGGAAGGATCAGGACTCGTGCCCGATCGCGCTCAGATGCGTGAAAAACCTGTGGCGTTTTTGATTCATGGCGGTCCGGGGGCTGACCACAGCAGCTATAAGCCGACTTTCTCGTCGCTCAGTCGGAAGATGCAGCTTGTTTATTTTGACCATCGGGGACAGGGACGATCAGCGCGAGGCGACAAATCGACCTACACGCTTGATAACAATGTTGAGGATATGGAAGCGCTGCGACAGCATTTAGGATTGGGCAAAATTATCGTAATGGGTGGCTCCTATGGCGGTATGGTGGCGCTGACCTATGCGACTCGCTACCCGCAAAATGTGTCTCATTTGATTGCGATCGCCACCGTTCCCGATTCTCGCTTTTTGAGCCGTGCCCAAGAAATCTTAAAAGAACGCGGCACCGAGGAACAGAACGCGATCGCCCAATATCTGTGGAATGGCAATTTTGAGACCGAAGACCAGTTGCGAGACTATTTTCGACTGATGCGATCGATGTATTCCGTCACCTATGATCCCAACGCTAAACAAGAAAGCTGGGATCGCACGATTCTCTCAGTCGATGCGATTAATGTGGCGTTTGGTGGCTTTCTCCGCTCCTACAACATCCTCGCTGAGTTGCCCAAGATCACCGCTCCGACCCTCGTGATCGCAGGACGGCACGACTGGATCTGTCAGCCAGAATTTTCGGAAGAGATTGCCAACGCAATTCCCAACTCAGATCTGCGAATTTTTGAAAACAGCGGTCACTCGATTCGATCTGACGAACCGCAGGCTTTGTTGGACGCGATCGCCGGATTCATCATCTACAAAAAATAGGTTCCCCAATAAATAAGGGGCAGATAGCCATCTGCCCCCCATTCTCAGCCAATTGACTAAACGCGGTCTGTGAAGTACCTACACCAACCGCTAGGCGGTATGGTCTAGGCTTCCAGTTTCATCAGCTTTAGCCCTCCCTACAGACGCAGTTCAGGTCTTACGAAGCCTCTAGAGGTTTGACGATCAAA
>JBBRPT010000008.1:0-108584 GCA_038227635.1 Leptolyngbyales cyanobacterium
AAGAATGAGGGTTGTAGATTTTTCTCTTCTGAATAAATCAGCCCTGCTTGGGAAGTAGGGAGTCTGCCAGGGCAACGTCACGGGACGTATGCGAGAGTCAGGGCGATTTGATCGTCAAACCTCTAGAGGCTTCGTAAGACCTGAACTGCGTCTGTAGGGAGGGCTAAAGCTGATGAAACTGGAAGCCTAGACCATACCGCCTAGCGGTTGGTGTAGGTACTTCACTAATCGTCTTGTGTAGTAGTGAATCCCTCTTTAGATCGGGGCAAGCCTTGAGAATCTCCGCTAGAGTCTAGTCTCATGACTTTGTGCTAGCAGTGCATTTCTTGTCCCGCTAATGTATTCATGCTTATGTCAAAGCATTCAGACTACCGTGTATCGTCGGATTAGAAGCGCTTGAGCCGCGCGATCGTTTAGACGACCACACTCAGTTTATCGCCGCCGACAGAGGCTAGAAGATAGCAAAATGCAAGTGGCACTTGCAGCCGAAGCCCGAACTTGATAGCATGAAGATAATCAGTGCTTGCCTGTTTACAGAGCAACGCCCTGTGAGCTAAAAATCGAGTCCTTAGAATTTTAATGACCTCAAAATCTCTGGTGACTGTTCTTCCTAAGAGCAGCGAGCCACTTGCGCTTGATTGGACAACAGTGGCTTTTTTGACGGCAATGCACGGGCTAGCACTTCTGGCTCCCTGGTTTTTTTCCTGGTCTGCGTTGGGTGTAGCTCTATTTCTCCACTGGTTATTTGGCGGAATTGGCATTTGCTTGGGATATCACCGCCTCTTGAGCCATCGCAGCTTTCAGGTTCCCAAGTGGTTGGAGTATACGATCGCGACCTTGGGCACGCTTTCTATTCAAGGCAGCCCATTGTCTTGGGTCGGAGGGCATCGTCAGCATCACGCTCACACCGAAGATATTGATAAAGATCCCTATTCAGCACGACGCGGGTTTTGGTGGAGTCACATGCTGTGGTTGCTCTATCGTCGCCCTGAATTCTTCGATCGCAACATCTACTGCAAATATGCACCTGATCTGGCGCGCCAACCGTTTTATTGCTGGCTCGATCGCTACTTTCTACTGCTGCAGATTCCGCTAGCGATTTTGTTATATGCCTTGGGCGGATGGTCGTTTGTGCTATACGGAATTGTGGTGCGATCGGTCTTGCTGTGGCATTCAACCTGGCTGGTCAATTCGGCGGCTCACGCGTGGGGCTATCGCACCTTTGAAGCCGAGGATGGCTCCCGCAATCTCTGGTGGGTGTCGCTGGTAACCTACGGTGAAGGCTGGCACAACAATCATCATGCCTATCCTCATGTAGCAAAGTCTGGCTGGCGCTGGTGGGAAATTGATACAACTTGGTGGGCGATTCGAGTGCTCAAAAGTTTAGGGTTAGCAAAGAAGATTGTGATGTCCCCGGCGCAGGTAAACCTTGAGCGCTGAAGCCGTTCACGTCAATCTCACCCAGTCGTTTGTCTATCAGCCTCCGACCTCTGCCTATCATGCCAAACGCATTCTCGTCAAACCAAATTTGGGCTACCCGGCTGCGGCTCCGGTGACGGTGAGCATGAAGGTTTTGGGACAGGTGTTAACCGCTTTACGACAAGCAAGTCCAAATGCTGAAATCTTGATCGTAGAGGGGGTTTGCTCTCCGGTAAGCTTGGCGGACATTGCGGAACGAAATGGGCTGCATCCTCTGCTAGATGAGGGGATGTGGCTTTTGGATGCCGATGATCTTGAGGTGGTAGAATACCCCAATCGTTCTCCAGTCCCGGTGCGCTTTCAAACGATGTGGGCACCTGCCCTACTTCGAGAAGTCGATTGTCGGATTACTGTCGGAACCCTGAAGCGAACTACTCTAAAGGATGAGCCGCTGATCTCTGCGTCGCTGAAAAATCTCTACGGACTATTTCCGAGATCGAAGTACAAAGCCCGGAGCGCAAATTCTCGCGGACAACTGCATCGTCCGTCGGTGCCTCAAGTATTGCAAGATGTCTATTTTTGCATCGGGCACTTATTTGATGGAGCAGTGGTGGATGCCGATCGCCGCCTGATTAGCCGCGACTGGAAGCCTGATCGAGGAGACACGATCACCTTTGGCAAGGTGTTTTTTGGTGATGACGCAATTGCGGTTGATCGCGTTGCCTGCCAAGCAGCAGGAGAGGCAATTCCTCGTTATTTGAATGAGATTGATCAGATCCGATCTCGTCAATCATGATTGAATCAATAGACGTGTTGTGAAATAAAGCAAAGTAGTAGATCGAAGCAGAGAGCGACCGAGGCTGGATGGGGATCGAGTGCTGCGACAAGAGCGATTAATGCGAGCGATGACGGATCTGAAAGCGTTTGCTCGGCTGCTGGTGAGTTTTTCGATGGCATCTGACCCAGCAGAGCAGCGGGATTCTACGCCCAGACAAGACCTTTGACTGAGCCGGAATTTTATTCGATCTCGATCGCTCGCAAGCAAATCGCTGGCTGCATCGATCGCAGCTAATTTTGGAAGCGGCTTTGGGGACGAATACACTCAGAATTCCAACATTTGTAGCATTGTTTTCCTTCAGCAGTCTTTCCAGGTTTGACAATGTCGCTGCTACTACAGGTTGGACAATGAACGGGTTCGAGTCCCGTTGCAGTGGTTTTCGGATCGTTTAATTTGACTGAATTGCTCTAGTTTCCCTTCCCCCTCATCCCCATGTCTAGAACACCGCCACGCCAAACTTTAAGACTGTAGTCTCACCTGAGGCGGAATCAGCATCAAGCGTGTCACTATAACCCTAAGCAGAGAGTCGGTTAAGACAGGTTAAGCAATATGATCATGAGCAAAAAGCAAAGACTGATCTTAGGAGTCGTGGTGACCACGATCGTGGGGTTGCTCATCGGCGCTTATGTTCTGCTAGATCGAAGCATCGCTGCCAAAGTGTCTAATCGAGTGTGCATTCCCTCCTATGCCGACGGCTTAATGTGTTATGCCAAACCTCACTCTCTTACTGCCGAGCAAACAACCAAGATTAAGGTCAGTTCGGATGGCAAGATTTTGGCGAGTAGCGCTCACGACATCATTCATTTGTGGAATTTAGAAACCGGGAAGCTACAACGATCGCTGTCAGGGCATCAGAATTGGGTCAGTGCGCTAGCCATCAGTCCGAATGGTCAACTTTTAGCAAGCGCCAGTCTCGATCGCACCATCAAACTATGGAACTTAGAAACAGGCAAGCTTTTAGGAACCCTTTATTCCGGTCGGGTAACGACCCTAGCATTTAGCCCTGACGGACAGACTTTAGCCAGTGGAAGTCGCTTACTTCGGTGGGCAGATGGCACGGTGAGCCGTCCGGGAGCACAGTTGTGGGACTTAGCTACTCAAAGGTGGCACGACACGATCGGGGATCAGCCTGTAACCGCAGTTGCATTCAGTCCGAATGGCAAAATCTTGGCAGAGGGCAACCAAAAAACCTCTCTTTGGCAAATCAATTCAAAACGGCTTCTACACACCGTTAATTCTGGAGATCTGACCGCATTAACCTTTAGTCGTGACGGAGAAACCCTTTTTACAGGCAGCAGCCGCATGAAACTCTGGTCAGTCAGTTCTGGTGTGCTGTTACACATCTTCGGGATCGGAGTGTCTGATTTAGCCCTCGCCCCAGATGGTCAAACTCTCGCAGCGGCAGTTGGGGGAACGGTGCAATTTTGGCAACCCGACACCGAAGACTATTTAGGAATGCTGCGGGGCTCTTGGTATAGTGGTCTCTCTGTAGACTTTGCCTTAAATGGAAAAGCTATCATCAGCAGCAGCAGTGACGGAGTTCGTGTCTGGCATTCAGTCGTGGAATAGACATCAACACCTTTCTAGTCATGGTGCAGAACTGTGCTTGCTCAGGTCACCAAACTAGCTTTAAACCATTTTTTACAGATGTGCCTGCAATCGTTGAATTCACTTTTCTGCTAGTATCATCAATTCAGCCTTCGCAACGAAGATAAAGTAACTGCTAGGGGTGATTTCCACTGTTGTGCATAGCATTCGCTTCTGTGTAAAGAACTGATTTCTATCTCCTGCTGCTAAGTTACTTTGTGATTTCCGTGCGAGATTATTACAAACAGGTACAATTCGGTGTGATTGGCGTTGAGGGCAAACAGATGCGGGGGAAAAATCGCCAAAAGCGGTCAAGCAACGGCTTTGTAATCTTCAAAAATCTAGGATTAATGTTGACGGGCAGTGCTCTAATGCTGGCAGGAGTCACCGTAGTCGGAGCTGCTCGATCGGGCGATCGCCTCTTCAACACGATTCACAGCTTCTTAAATCCGCCACCCCCGCAGCCGAAAATTGAGACTCGATCGGTTGTCATTCAACAGATTCGCAACGCTAGTGAGCTGACAACCGCTGTCTTCACAATGGAAGCGGTGATTCCGACGCAGCAAGATGCCGCAGTGGGCGGGTTTGTAGTGGGTACAACTCGGCTGCTTTACATTGCCTACGGTGAGGTAAGAGCAGGAGTCGATTTAAGTGCTCTTACGCCTGAGAGCGTTGAGGTAGTTGGAGACACTTTACGGTTACGCTTGCCGCCGCCCAAAATTCTCGATAGCAAAATCGATGTTAATCGCTCTAACGTGTATGACTATAACCGAGGGCTTTTAGGACTCGGACCCGATGTTGCCCCAACGCTGCAATCTCTGGCACAAAAAGAGGCCCTTAAAAAGGTAAAAGAAGCTGCTTGCACAAATGGAATCTTGCTACAAGCCAACGATCGCGCCAAACTTGCAGTCACTCAACTGATCAAAGTTCCTAACGTCAGAGAGGTTTTGGTCGAGACTCAAGTCCCGGCTACATCTGCTTGTCAAGGTTCCTGAGTGTTTGAAGGGCGATCGCTACAGACAATAGCTAGATTTGATGACATCCAACTGATCAGAATCCCGATAATATTCTAGACATGAAGGGGAAATGAATTGATGTATGAGCACAAACGGGCTAAGCGTGTCAGATAGTTTGGTTTTCTAATTGCCCATATTGCAACTTCGCGCCCCTAATTTTTTGAAAGCGCCAGAATTTAGACTTTAATGTCGAGAGCAATCCGCTTCCTTTGATAGGGTGATAGCTGACATAAACCTGAACTCCTACGACGGTTTAGTGAACTGTCCTGATCGCTATTCTTCCTTCATTACTCCACTCCAATGCTCTCCATTCTTAACTATTGAATGTTTTATTGATGGGATGGTCTATTCAACTTGAATCAGCGTACGGGTGCTCCATTTCCCTTCGTCTGGGTGCAAAGCTCAAGGGTCTTTTGGGTTTTGCTAGCTTTTAGAGCTGTCGAATATTCAATTCCGGTACGTTCGCTACAAGAGATATGTTATGCGAACACTTCTTTGAGAAGCACGATCGAGCCATTTGCGACATACTGTACTGCTAATGCAGCCAATAACACGCCTAGTACACGAGTCACTACATTAATTCCGGTTTTGCCCAATGCTTGGGAGAGATACCGAGATAAGCAAAACACCGCGTAAGAAATTGCTAATACAATTGCAGTGATAATTAAAATCGTCACTAATCCAAACTGATATGCTTTAGCATGATTAACTAAAATTACAATGCTGGCGAGCGTTCCGGGTCCGGCAATTAGAGGAATAGCTAACGGAAAAATGCTGACATCTTCTCGGAGTTGGGCTTCTTGCTCCTCTTCTTTGGTTTCTCGCTCGTTGTGAGCAAACACCATATCTAATGCAATTTTAAACAAAAGAATTCCACCTGCAATTTGAAATGCTTCGAGGCTGATGTCTAAATATCGGAGCAGGAAACTTCCTCCTAATGCAAACGCTAATAGAATCGCCCCTGCAACTGAGACTGCTTGATAAGCAATGCGCGCCTGTTGTTGAGGAGAGTGTTGACCGACCAATGTGATAAAAATAGGAGCCAGCCCGATCGGGTCAATCACGACAAATAGCGTCAAAAAAGCCTGAAGTGCAAGGGAAACCATGATGAAAAAGGGTGAAACGCCCTCAGTCTAAATCAACTCAGCTTTAAACTCTAGTGAACGGACGAAAATTTTCTTCTAACCGAGGTCATAGTCTAAGTTAGTTAATGCCGTTTTAGTCCGTTTTAAAGTAGATCTAATTTACGCCAGATGATAGGTCGCTGCACGATCGCTAGCGTTCTGAAAACTATTAGCTTGACGTAAGTGAATTGAAAAATAATCATTTTTGCTTCAGCGAGTGCTGCGATTTTAGGAGGATTTGGGGTTGACCTCTTCAACCAGTTTGAAATCTGTCACACGTTTAACTGGACAAATTTAGTCAGGTGGTGCATAGTATAGAGGTGTGAGGAGCAAATCGAATCGAAAAGCCTCTGGAGTCGAAACACGGCAAGACGTCCAGAGGCTTTTTGTTTGAGAATTTGCGTTCTTCTGAAGCAATGTCAGACTGATTCGATGGTTGAATGTGAAAGATCGGGGGTCATGGCGCGATCTTCGGGGAGACGTTCCACTTAAACGTCTCTACGGCATGGGTGAATCCAGCATATGACGGATTCGCCTATGAACTGGGTATTAGGGCGATGACCGCAGTGACAAGACTTCACCTAACGTGAGTTAGATTACTTGTGGCGGATGACTTCGTAGATCTTCAGATATTCCTTAGCGGGGTTGTGCCACGAATAGTCATATTCCATGCCCTGAATAACCAGATTTTCGTATTCCTGTGGTGCGTGTTGATAAAGCCCGATCGCGCGGTCCATTGCAGACTCTAAAGCTTTTTCATCGGTTTGATAAAACACGTAGCCGTTGCGTTTCTCAGGTGGCTGGCTGGAATCGTAGTCTCGATCGAACACGGTGTCTAATAAGCCACCTACACCCCGCACGATCGGAACGGTGCCATAGTGAAACCCAATCATTTGCGTCAATCCACACGGCTCGTAGTTGCTAGGGACGACGATCATATCGGCTCCCGCATAGATTAGATGGGATAATTCTTCGTTAAAGCCTAACTCTAAATGACAGTCGGGATTGTCGTTGAGAAATGCTTTTTCGTGCTGAAACTTTGCGTTGATTCCCGACTCGGTTGCTGACCCTAATAAAACAAACTGTGCCCCTTTTTCGAGGGCATAATAAATGGCGTGATGGACGAGATGAACGCCTTTTTGCTCATCTAATCGCCCGATATAGCAAATCAGAGGCTTGTCTGAATCTTGCAAAAATAGACGGTCTCTCAAGGCTTTTTTGTTCTTTTCTTTTGCCGTCAAATCATCTTTGCTGTAGTGAGTCGGAATATAGCGATCGCTTTCAGGATTCCAAAATTCATCATCAATGCCGTTGAGAATTCCAGTAAATCGCTCCTCGTTTAAGTGAATGGTGTGACTTAACCCACAGCCCACTTCTGTGTAATGCGCCTCCCAGGCGTGATGGGGCGAAACGGTGTTGAAGAAATTTGAATAGACGATGCCGCCTTTCATCATATTTAACGCAAACGGATTAAAGTTATCGCGCAAGCGATCGTATTGAAAATAATACGCTTCTTGATTCAGTCCCGTTGCTTTGAGAACTTCGCTACCTGTAATACCCTGATGTTTAAAGTTGTGAATGGTGTAACAAACCCGTTGATTTTCCATGCCATGAAACTTATAAATCTCAAATAACATGACCGGAATTAAACCCGTTTGCCAGTCGTGACAGTGCAGCACATCGGGTCGTTTATTGCTTCTGAGTAAAAATTCTAAAGCGGCTTTGCTAAAGAAGGCAAACCGCATGGTGTCATCCGAACAGCCATAATAAACGCCTCGATCGAAGAACCCCTGTTCTGACTTGGGCTTGATAAAGAAACACAGTCGCCCATGCACCCAGCCGCAATAAACATCGCAAATGATTGCGCCGCCATCCCAGGGCACCGACAAATCGCGATAGGCTTCGTGTAGCCCCCAAATGTGGTCATAGCGCATACAGTCATACATCGGCAAGATTAGCTCGACGGTGTTGCCGCGATTTTCTAATTCACGGCTGAGTCCATAGACGACATCGCCCAACCCTCCAGCCTTGATAACTGGGGCGCATTCAGAAGCAATTTGCACAATGTACATATCAAATTCTCACTGACGATCGCTTAATTAAAGGTGTGTTTCCCATCTACCTATTTAGATTAAGACGCGCTGTTTGTAAACAATCTGAGGTTAAGTTTTTCGCTAATAGGTTTATCGTCGCAGCCTCACCCAAGTGGAGGCTAGCTTTTTAACAAACGGCGTTAAGCGATCGCGACTATATTCATCGGCTGCTTTGCGAATTGCTTCGGCTTGAGTGGGGTAGGGATGGATTGTGCTCGCCAGCGCACCGATTCCTAATTTATGAGTCATTGCTAATGTGATTTCATTAATCATATCTCCAGCGTGTCTTGCTACGATCGTCGCCCCAATCATTTTGCTGGTTCCTTTTTGGAGATAGATTTTTGCGAATCCTTCTATTTCGCCATCCACGATCGCTCGATCAACTTTATTCATCGGCACATGCAGCGTATGAACTTCAATACCGCTCTGTTGGGCTTCTTTGAGCGACATCCCAACTGCTGCCACTTCTGGATCGGTAAACGTGCAGGACGGCATCACCAGAGAACTGAGCTTTCTCCGCCCCAAGCCGAAAACGGCAAACAGCGCATTCTGAATCAGAATTCGAGCCGCCGCATCTGCTGCGTGTGTATATTTCCACTCCATGCAAATGTCGCCCACCGCATAGATTTTCGGATTGGTCGTTTGCAGATAATCGTTGACGATCACGCCGCGCTTTTGGTCATAGTCTACGCCGACTACTTCGAGATTCAAATTTTCAACATTGGGCGATCGCCCGACTCCGACCAAAATCTCATCGACGGTAAGGGAGTGTTCTCTCCCATCTAATTCGTAGTGAATGACTTTTTCGGCACCCCGCCGCTCAATGCGTGTAATTTTGGATTTCAAAAGCAGTTGAATGCCCTCTTGCTCAAATGCTTTTTGGATAATCGCTGCCGCATCCTCGTCTGCGCGGCTCAATAAGCGAGACCCCTGCTGCAATAACGTGACTTCCGATCCGAGTCGTCGAAAGGTTTGTGCTAATTCACAGCCGATGTAGCCGCCCCCAATTACCCCAAGCCGATCGGGATGTTCGGTTAACTCAAAAACATTCTCATTCGTGAGATATCCCGCTTCGGCGAGACCGTCGATCGCCAACTCTGTCGCACGAGAACCTGTCGCGATCACCGCCTTGCGAAATTTCAAACTCTGACCCGCAACCATTACGGTATCAGCACTCGCGAATTTTGCCTCGCCAAAAAAGACATCTACCCCATAGTCTTGCTGAAATTTCTTTGCCGAGTCGTTGGGGCTAATCTCGGCTCGCACTCGTCGCAATCGCTCCATCACCGCCGCAAAATCGACCTTAATCTCATCGGATGTGCCAATGCCATATCGCACTGCGCTTTGAATGTCAGCGACGACTCGCGCTGATCGAATGATCGCTTTTGAGGGCACACAGCCGACGATCGTGCAATCGCCTCCCATCAAATGCTTCTCGATTAGAGCCACTTTTGCCCCAAAGATTGATGCCCCTGCTGCGGTAACCAATCCCGCTGTGCCTGCACCAATCACCACCAAATCATAGCGGGGAGCCGGATCAGGATTGACCCAATCGGGCGGATGGACGTTGTTGATCAACTCCTGATTGTAGCGATCCATTGGTGGAACGGTGACACGATCTGAGTCAACGACAAATTGCGACATAGCGGATTCTCTCTCAACTGCTCTCATTCTAAAGATAGATTCTAAAAATTCCTCTAACTAGCGGAGGGCATAATGGGGATGAAATTACGTTCTGAATATGCTTGACTTAGAGCGCACTCTAACCGCTAAGGTGATGGGCATGGATGCAGAACTCACGATTCAACAAGTTTCTGAACGCACGGGGTTAGGTGTCTACACACTGCGCTACTACGAGCGTAACGGACTTTTGGAGCCAATCAATCGGGCTGCAAATGGGCATCGTCGCTATTCAGCCACCGACATTACTCGAATCGAATTTTTAACAAACTTGAGAATGACTGGAATGCCGATTAGACAGATGCAAAACTATGCAATTTCTCTACGCCAAAATCCTGAAGCTCTTAACGAACGTAGAGAAATCTTAGAAGCCCATGAACGAGAAGTTCAGCAACGCATTCAAGAGCTGACTAAAAACCTGGAGATGATTCAATGGAAGATTCAAAACTATAAAGAAATTGAGCAGCGTAACTCAAAAAATAGAAACACTCACAATCAACTTGTAACCAGTTCTCAAAACGGAAATTAACCCTCATGAAAACACGAAAACTGGGTCGTCAAGGACTCACGGTATCAGAACTCGGACTCGGCTGCATGGGAATGTCAGAGTTCTACGGCACTACAAATGAGAGCGAATCGATCGCTACCATTCATCGCGCCCTAGAGTTAGGCGTTGACTTTCTCGACACTGCCGATATGTATGGCATTGGGGCAAACGAGCAACTCGTCGGCAAGGCAATTAAAGGGCAGCGCGATCGCGTCATTCTCGCCACTAAATTTGGCATTCAGCGCGGCGAAAATCCTGCTTCTCGCGGCATCAACGGCAAACCTGAATATGTGCGCCAAGCCTGTGATGCGTCACTCAAACGCTTAAACGTTGACTACATTGATTTGTATTATCAGCATCGCGTCGATCCAAACGTCCCGATCGAAGACACGATCGGGACAATGGCGGAACTTATTCATCAGGGCAAAGTGCGCTATTTGGGCTTGTCAGAAGCGGCTGCGAATACGATTCGTCGCGCTCATTCAGTTCATCCCATCTCTGCCCTTCAGTCAGAATATTCACTCTGGACTCGCGACCCCGAAGATGAAATTCTCCCCACCATTCGCGAATTAGGAATCGGGTTTGTGCCCTACAGTCCGATGGGTCGCGGCTTTCTCTCAGGGCAGATCACCAGCCCCGATGATTTTGCCGCCGATGATTTTCGTAAAAACCTGCCCAGATTTCAGGGCGAAAACTTTTATAGAAATCTCGAATTGGTCGATCGCGTCAAAGAAATTGCGGCTCAAAAGAACGTCACTCCCGGACAGTTGGCACTGGCGTGGCTTCTAGCTCAAGGCGATGATATTGCCCCCATTCCGGGCAGGGCTGATTAGTTGTCACCAGATAAAATCTACAAGCTTGGGTCTTCGTTCAGCATCAAATGATGCCTCGACGCAAGATAAGGGGTACATATTTTCTTTCTCGACCTTAAATTAGCCCTGCCATTCCGGGGACAAAACGTCGCACTTATTTAGAAGAAAATGTCGCAGCCGTTGAGATTAAATTGACCTTAGAAGACCTCGATCGCATTGAGGCGATCGCGCCTAAGAATGCGACGGCGGGCGATCGTTATCCTCAAGCGTCAATGGCTGCCCTCGATCGTTGATCGATGGCGATTGGTATAAATCTGGCAATGGTTGTGGTGCCAATTCGATGGTTGGATGCGCGAGATTAGGGGTTGTGGCGCGATCGTTGGGGAGACGTTCCACCGGAACGTCTCTACGGGGTTGGCAATTGTCGTTTATGGATGGATGGATGGATGGCTTTATTTAATTACATTGGCTTGCTCGACTAATGCTTGTTGCAAGGTGCTCAACAAATCTTTGACCATAAATGGTTTTGATAAAAATCGCTGAATTCCCGCGCTTTCTGCATCCGCAATCATTTCTTTTGATGATAGCCCACTCATTGCTACGACCTCAACATTAGGGTTGATGCGCTGCAACGTGCGAATCGTGCTTGGACCATCCATTAACGGCATCATCAGATCGATTAAGACAAGCTGAATGCTGTGTTGATGCTGAGAATAAACCTCGATCGCGTCTACCCCGTTGCAGGCAGTCAATACCTGATAGTTATAGTCTTCGAGCGTGATGCGCGTGCTTTCTCGCACGGGTGCCTCATCATCAACGACCAAAATTAAATCACCGTTGCCTCGGTGCAACTCTGAGTTCTCGATCGGAGCCGCTTCTCGAAGCATCACCGCAGGCAAGAAGACTTTAAATACAGTCCCTTTGCTGAGTTGACTCGACACTGTGATAAAGCCCCTGTGACTTTTGATGATGCCGACGACTGTCGAGAGTCCTAATCCGGTGCCACTACCGAGTTCTTTAGTGGTGAAGAATGGCTCAAAGATGCGATCGAGAATCTCCATCGCAATGCCCGTGCCCGTATCGGAAACTGACAGCACACAATAGGGTCCAGCTTGTGCTTCTAAATTCGTTCGCGCGTCAGCTTCATTGAGGCACTGATTGCTCGCCTCGATCGTTAGCGTTCCACCCAGCGGCATGGCATCACGGGCGTTGACGCAGAGATTCATCAACACCTGATGGAGTTGAGTGCTGTCGCCGACCACTGTCCACAAATCATGGGGAACTCTGATATCGATCGCGATCGACTTGGGCAACGTTTCGCGCAAAATTTTCTCAATCTCGGCAATTAAGTGTCGCGTTTGCAAAATCACCTGCTTGCCTTCTGCGCCGCGTGTAAACGACATCACTTGTTTGACTAAATCTGCGCCGCGTCGAGCATTTGATTCTAAAAGCTGAAGCAATAGTTGACTGCGATCGTCTAAATTTTGCAGCTTTAAAGGCAAGAGTTGAGCGGCGGCTAAAATCGGCGTGAGAATATTGTTTAAATCGTGAGCAATGCCACTTGCCAATGTGCCAATACTCTCTAATCGTTGAGCGCGAAAGAACTGCGCCTCTAGCAGTTTCTTTTCGGTGATGTCAGTATCCACCGTTAGAATTGATTTCGGTCGTCCTGCTTCATCTCTGACTAACGTCCAGCGACTCTCGACGGTGACTTCTCGCCCAGATTTAGTGATTTTCTGCAATTCACCTAGCCACTCACCCTGGTTAATCACAGCATCCAAGGCAGCTTTTGGGGGAGAAGATGGTTTCTGATAGAGAAGTTGATTGGCATTTTTGCCGATCACGTCATCAGCGTTCCAACCAAAGAGTCGTTCTGCACCTTTGTTCCAATACACAATCTGATGATTGAGATCTCTCACCAAGATTGCATCGGTCGCGATGTCTAGCAGTGCCGCTTGTTCACGAATCTTTTGTTCGGCACGTTGGCGTTCGATTGCATATCGCATCGATCGTACCAATAAGTCTCCTGTTACCTGCCCTTTGACCAAATAGTCTTGTGCGCCCTCTTGCATTGCCCGCAGGGTAATGATTTCATCATCTAACCCTGTTAAAATCACGACTGGAATCGCAGGCACTCGACGATGCGTAGTCACAAGCGTCTCTAACCCCGTGCTGTCAGGCAAAGTGAGATCTAAGAGAATGATGTCAAACTTAGTCTCACTCAGATTTTTCAGTGCAGATTCTAAGCGATCGCACTGTGTTACCTGGAAGGGGTTAGCCGGAATCTCTTTGAGAAACTCTAGTAATAGTCGCACATCAGCCGGACTGTCTTCTACTAACAGAACGTTGATTGATTGCTCTGCCATATTAATAATGCTACTCCGGCGGCAGTTTGACGATCGTAAACCAAAAATCTTCGATTGATTTGACGATCTTAATAAATTGATCGAAATCAACAGGTTTAGAAATGTAACAGTTTGCACAGAGGCTGTAGGCTCTGATGATGTCCTCCTCTGCCTGAGACGTGGTTAAGATCACGACTGGAATTCGTTTTAAGCAGTTATCTGCTTTAATCTCAGCTAACACTTCACGCCCATCTTTTTTAGGTAGATTGAGGTCTAACAAAATTAGATCTGGGTGAGGAGAATTTGTATAGACGGCTTGCCTACGCAGAAACGCCATCGCTTCTACACCGTCATCGACTACGCTGAGATTAATGCGCATCTTACCACTTTCAAGAGCAATGCGAGTGAGGTGAACATCACCCGGATTGTCTTCAACTAGCAAAATTTGAATCGGTAAACTCATCGAGATTGTTGCCTCTAAACAGTGTGAAATAGAATGTGGTTCCTTGCTCTAACTCTGACGCAAACCAAATGTGTTTTCTGTGCCGCTCGACAATTTTCTTGCACAAGGATAACCCAAGTCTGATGCCAGGATATTGATGGCGCGAGTGCAATTGCTGAATGATAGCAAAGCTGCGATCGTGGCATTGCCTCTCAATCCCGATGTTGCTATCACGCCCATAAAATGTGAGATTGTTATCGATGTTATTCAGCACCCCAATGTGAATGTGACGAATCCCCTGATGGCAAAATTTGAGCGCGTTTTCCACTAGATTTTGAAAAAGCTGGGTGAGTTGGGTGGCATTTGCCATCACCTGAGGAAGCGGATTGTGGGTGATGATCGCCTCACTTTTTTGAATCGCGAATTGGAGATCGATAATCGCTCGTTGCAAAGCCTGTTTACTATCTACCTTTGTTGAAGGCTGTCCTCGTGTGCTGACCCGTAAGAAAATTAATAAGTCTCGAATTAGAGTCTGAATTCGTCCTGCTTTCTCGATCGCGTAATCAATCAATTTATCTGCACTCGCATCGAGTTGATGTTGATAGCATTGCTCTAAACTTTTCGGATAGCTAATCACCATTCGCAACAATTCTTGTAAATCGTGAGACGAACTGTAGGCAAACTGTTCTAATTCAGCGCTCGATCGTGCACGTTCTTTGTGTTGCCGAGTTTCTTGCTCCAGGAGTTGCGATTGTATGAGCGCGACCTCGATCGGATGGGCGAGGTGTTGTAATAATGCCGTTTCATCGCGTCGAAAAATTAGCATTCGATCGACACTTAACAATCTCTGAATTTCTCGCAGCGTGATTTGCAGAATCTCATCAAGCTGCAACGATTGCCGAATTTTAAGTGTGATCTTGGTAAACAATCGATGACTCAAACTCTGAAGCTGAAGATCTGCTTCGACACGCTCGCGCTCGCCAACATTGATGCAACATCCGACATAGCCTAGGAAACTGCCCTCTGGTGTAAATCGATGTAATGAAGTGAGCTGTGATTGCTCGGCGATCGAGACACGTTTCATAGGGGTTGTTTCTGATTGTTCAGCATCCTCCTCTGGTATTTTCAGTGTAGTGGTCTCTTACGAAAGTTAGACTTTTATGACGCAAAACTCAACTTTCTTAATTTAAAGGTCAAACCAGCCCACAATAATTCAGCCATATTGCAACTTTGGAGATCCGCCCGAAACAAAGTGACCAATAACTTAATCTTTGTCGATCTGTGGAGGCTCGATCGAGCCAAAATCCACGATCGAATACAATAGATACGGCGCCCCATAGCTCAGGTATCTAACCTCTGTTTTCATTTGAGATTGATGTGAATGGCTAATTCTAGTTCAGAAATTACTCCGCAAATATTGAAAGCGATCGACGTTCTTGAAGGACTCGAAGACCTGCTCGACTTATCGCCCAATGATGAAATTGAAGCTATTTTACAAGAGGCGTGGATCAGAGTTACCGACACCTTTCCAGAGGACTTTAAAGACGCGACTGCCGAAGATGCCAGCGCAGAAGGATTGCGGCGCTATATTCGAGTCAAAGCCTTTTTCTCCAACCCGACCGAGCACTCGATCAGTCGCTTAGATTTAGAGCTTTATTATCGTAACCATGTCCTCTCGATCGACGAAGACTCACCTGATTTCTTCTTGCCCGACTAACCCAACATGATTAAACGAATCAACCGCCGCCAACTGTTTGCATTAATTGCTATTGGAGCGATCGTGCTACTGACGATTTTCGCGGCTCCGAGCAGCAATCGTCAGGCGAGTGGGTCTACGTTCAGTCGTGCCCCCGATGGCTATGGCGCTTGGGTTGCCTACATGGAGCGACAGGGCACCCCTCTTCAGCGCTGGCGTAAACCTTCAACTGATTTCACCAGCAAAACACCCGCAACATTTTTGCAGATTGGGTCTGATGCTCAGAGCGGCAGTGGTTTGTTAGTGTCAGGCTCCGAGCAAGAACGCTGGATTCGGCAAGGAAGCACATTGGTGATTTTAGGCGCACCTGCTCCAGTAAGCGACGCTCCATTCACCACCATACAAACCAGCGATCGGGGTGCGGTCAAAATTGAGACGACGCGTCGAAGGCAACTCAGTGCAAAGCAAGAACAGCTTTTGGGCGATCGCAAGGGCGCGATCGTGTGGCAAACTCCCGTCGGCAAAGGTCGCATTATCTTCGCTAGCACGCCCTATCTCGCCGCTAACGTCTATCAAGACGAACCTGGTAACTTTGCGTTTTTGGCTCAGTTAGTCAAGCAAAACGGCAATGCTATCTGGGTCGATGAATATATTCACGGCTATAAAGACGCGGCGATCGCTGCCCGTGAAGGCAAAGGAAGCTGGACAGCCTATTTGAGTCGAACGCCTTTGTTACCCATTTTGGTGCAGGCAGGCGTGGTGTTGCTGGTGCTGATTTGGGCAAACAATCGTCGTTTTGGGCAAGCGATGCCGTTGACTAATCCCAAAACTGACAACAGCGAGGCGTATATTCAGGCGTTGGCAGGCGTGTTGCACAAAGCGGGTCGCAGTGAGTTTGTGCTAGATGGGGTGGGCAAACACGAGCAGCTACAGATTCAAAAAGCGTTAGGGCTGGGTTCTGTGACTCTAGAATTAGAGGCGATCGTCAATGCTTGGACTGAGCAAACGGGTCGTCCTGCTATAGAGTTAGAGCAGGTTTTGAAGGCTCGATCGAGTCAACGTCTCAGTGAACAAGACTTACTGACCTGGATTAAAAACATTCAACTCGTCCGGCAAAATCTGCCTTAAATTCAGGACTAGAAGAGCTTTGGTAGAATGGTCGAGAAAACTTTTCTTAGAGCTGCGATGACCCTACAAGATCTACAAACTCAACTCCATGCCCTGACATCCGCAGAAAGAGCTGATGCCATTCAAATCTTGACTCAAACCTTAAGTAGTCGATCTCAGGGCATTGTTAAAACGCCAAGTGTTATGGGTGGTGACGCTTGCATTGCCAATACGCGCCTTCCGGTTTGGTTATTTGTTAGTTTGCGTGATCAGGATGCATCTGATGCAGAAATTCTAGAAGCCTATCCTCACTTCACTGCCGCTGATTTAGTCAACGTTTGGGCTTATGCAGATGCTCACCCCGAAGAAATTGCGAGTGCATTGCGGGAACAAGAAGCCGCTATGCTGGAAGACCTATAGCGATGGCAAGGCTTTACGCTGATGAGCAATTTCCGCGCCCTGCTGTGCAATATCTCCATAGCTTTGATCATGACGTTCTGACAGTACAAGAATCGGGTAAGGCTGGTGCATCTGATCCTGAAGTTTTTGCCTTTGCGATCGCTGACGATAGAGCAATTCTCACTCAAAACCGTCGTGATTTCGTCAGATTGCATCGCTCTCAACCGGGTCATGCTGGGATGATTATCTGCTCCGATGATCAAAACTTTGTCAGACTTGCAGAACAAACTCACGAAGTGATCGCGGCTGAAGAAACTCTACAAGGGAAGCTCATTCGGGTCATGCGAGTTTCTCGATCATCATCAAGTTAGGCAAGTCAAAACAAGGTGTTCGTCCAGCCTCTCAATGATCTGCCTAGTGATCTGTTCTGCTGCATTTAGTAGATCTTATAGTCTTTAAAGCTCGATCGAGCCATCGCCTCAGTGAACAAGACTTACTCAAATCCAACAACTTGGACGATATAACGCTTTTAGTCAATTTGATGAATAACTTCAGATTAGTACCGTCAGCTTTTGTCTCTTCGTTGCGCTGAATTGACGATTAGCTGCGGCATACTCACCTGAACGAAGTAAAGCTCAAAACGAACAGAACTACTAAACCTAACGAAACAAATAGAAATAGTTGACTACTTAGCTCCAAAAACTTGCCCAAGACTTCAATGTGTGGGCGACCTGGAAGACTAAGTTGAGCACGGATGTAGTTCAGCCACCGCACTAAGTCCTTATTCTGTTGAGCACCAAAAGCAAAGATTTGGTAGAAACCAAAACTCAAGATAGCAGGAAGTATGAGAGCGTATCTGAGATACGAGTATCTTTCACATGATCAAAATAGTAAACAAGAATTGCTCCTGTAATGGCGTAAAACCACGTAATAACCTGCCAAATAACGTTTACATAGAACTTAAAAATGTCAACGTAGGTGTTGTACTGTTTCCACAAGAGGTTATCAGAATCTAAATTTTCTGGCTTTCTAGCCCAATGTTCTTCTGTATCTGGTGCATTCGCGTTTGGTGTAGCTGTCATGTTCTGCACTAAATCCGGTTTTTAGTTCCCCTCTTGCCTATTAAACACCTAAGTAAGGAAATAAGTTGATGTGATGTAATCATTAAGTGCTGACAAAAGGTTCTCTCGATCGAACCCTTACAATCCCCAAATTTGAGTTTTTATCCTGCTGTCGTCTTCGCAACTTTCGCAAGCAATCGCAATGCCTCATTCACAGAAGCCGAATCCCGAAAAATTTCTGCTACATCTGGATCGAGAACCACAACATTGCTTGAGCGCCGATAAGCCTCGTAATACTTACCACGCACACCACCTGAGAAATCATATTCAGGTCTCATCTCGTCATCCATAGTTGCTTCAGGTTCCTGACTCATAGCTTCTTCTCTCCGATCTAGTGGCTAAACGAACACTAATCAAACGCACTTCATCTTCTCGCTCTGTGTGGGATACAACCAAAAGACGTTGTGATATTGATAACCCTATAGTCAGAAGACGAACTTCGCGTACTGAGTGGTCAGGGTCTAAAATCGTTACGGCTAGCAGATCTCCAAAAACTGTGACGGCTTCTTCAAAAGACACCCCATGCTTTTCGGCGTTACTAACTGCTTTGTTTGAATCCCACTGAAACTTCATGTGTCTATTGTAAGCTGTTCGTCATTTAGAGACTGAAAGCCTGACTAAAAGATTTCAGCGGTCATTATGAGGATGAAAAAACAGAGGTTTTGCGATCGATCACGCCAATTTCCAAATCAGCCCGTAAGATGGGTGTGCGATTTGTCGATACTGAGCCTACCCTTCACCCTTGAGTTATGTCAGACCTCTACGCTACGTTTACTCGACTCAGACAAGCCCTCGATAAAGTTGTGGTGGGGCAGACCTCGATCGTGCAGCAGCTAACCGTCGCTCTGCTGACCGGAGGACACGTCATTTTAGAAGGCGTGCCGGGAACTGGCAAAACTTTGCTAGTGAAGGTGTTGGCACGATTGGTCGAAGCAGACTTTCGACGAGTTCAGTTAACGCCGGATATTCTGCCGTCTGACATTTTGGGGACGACTATTTTTGACCTCAATACCCGCGACTTTACCCTCAAAAAGGGACCAATTTTCACTCAAATCTTGCTGGCAGATGAAGTCAACCGCACGCCGCCCAAAACGCAATCTGCCCTGCTAGAAGCGATGGAAGAACAGCAGGTCACGTTAGACGGGGAAAGTTTGCCGCTTTCAGACTTGTTTTGGGTAATTGCCACGCAGAATTCTCTAGAGTTTGAAGGCACCTATCCATTGCCAGAAGCACAGCTCGATCGCTTCTTATTCAAGCTGGTGGTGCCCTATCCCGATGCTGCTGCCGAAAAGCGGATGTTGCTCAACAGCGAAGCCGGATTTCAGGCAAAACGATTAGATTTGGCAAAGTTAAAGCCGTTGGCAACGGTGCAGCAAATTTTGCAAGCCCGACAAGAAGTAAGAGCGATCGCCGTTCAAGAAGCCGTGCTGGATTATCTGTTGGGCGTGGTGCAAAAAACGCGACAGCATCCCGATCTCGTGTTGGGAGCGTCGCCGCGATCGGCGGTCAGTTGGCTGCAAGCCAGCAAAGCTCAAGCCTGGTTATCAGGACGCGAATTTGTCACCCCTGATGACATCAAAGCGATCGCGCCTCCTCTCTTACGACATCGCCTGATTCTTCGCCCCGAAGCTCAACTCGATGGCGTTGGTATGGATGCGGTGATTGCGTCTGTCTTGACTCAGGTTCCTGTTCCTAGATAACTTATGATTCCTGCTCGCCGCACCTACGGATTATTAGGGGTTGGGATGGTCGTCGCCGCGATCGTCGCTACCGTTTGGGACGATCGCACTCGCATTGCCGCTTGGCTGATCACGCTGCTGATTTGGGATGGGTTAATCCTCGGATTGGCAATTTGGGACAGCAGTCGCGGTGGTCGGGTTCGAGTGGAGCGATCGGGGTTGTCGAAGCTCTCGATCGGGCGCGATAACGTCGTCAGCCTCTCAGTCGAAGCCGGACAAGCCGCCGAGGTGCAAATTTATGATGCCTATCCGATCGAGTTTGGCGTATCGCAGATGCCCCTCTCAGCAACCTTGCCCAGCAATAGCACTCAAGAACTGATCTACACCGTGCATCCCACTCATCGTGGCGAATATTCGTGGGGCGCGATTCAGGTGCGGCAACTGAGTCCCTGGCGATTGGTTTGGAACGACTGGAAAATTTCTCAAGCTCAGAACGTTGCGGTGTATCCCGATTTGATTGGGCTACGATCGCTCTCAATTCGGCTGACGTTGCAGTCATCAGGGTCGATTCGACGAGCGCGGCGGCTGGGCATCGGCACTGAGTTTGCTGAACTGCGCGACTATGGCATTGGCGACGATCCGCGCTTTATCGACTGGAAGGCAACGGCACGACGCGGACAGCCATTGGTGCGAGTGCTGGAGCCAGAACAAGAGCAAACGCTGATTATTTTGCTCGATCGGGGTCGGTTAATGACCGCCAATGTTAAAGGATTATCTCGATTTGATTGGGGCTTAAACGCGACGCTTTCCCTCGCATTAGCAGGATTGCATCGTGGCGATCGAGTGGGCGTTGGGGTGTTCGATCGTCAAATTCACACCTGGATTCCGCCACAACGCGGTCAATCTCATTTAACTCATTTAATTGAGCGTCTCACTCCCATTCAACCAGAGATTTTAGAACCTGATTATTTAGGTGCGGTCACAGCGTTAGCCAATCAACAAACTCGTCGTGCGTTAGTCGTTCTCATCACCGATATCGTAGACATTACTGCATCGGCTGAATTGTTGGCGGCACTCGGTCGGTTAACGCCGCGCTATTTGCCATTTTGTGTGACACTTCGCGATCCGCAAGTTGATCAGCAGGCGAATGCGATCACCGATGATGTCTCCACAACCTACGCTCGTGCAGTCGCGCTGGATTTATTAGCTCAACGTCAAGTCGCTTTTGCTGAATTGAAGCGAAGAGGCGTGTTAGTGCTAGATGCCCCTGCAAATCAGATTACCGAACAATTGGTCGATCGCTATCTGCAAATCAAAGCCAAAAACCAGCTTTAAGACCCGATCGAACCGTAAAAATTAGTTGTGAGGTTAAAATCTCAAGCTTCAAGCTTTGAAGCTCAAGGTTGCGGTTCCGAGGTTCAAGGTTGCGGTTCCGAGGTCAAAGTTTCAGGTTCCCATGTTGAAGTTCCGAGTTCAGGAGTTGGATGTTTAAGCTCTGAAGGCGAAGTTTGGCGATCGCAACTCAATATTCCAGGTTCAGATGTCGGAGTTTGGCGATCGTAGGTTGGCTGATGAGGGTTGAAAAGCTATTCCTACCTAAATCAAGCTAATAATGGTTGTGCGGTTGCCGTTTCAAAGGAAATCTTGAGATTTGTGGTGGATGGAATAGTGTAGTTAAGTCTTTCAAAGCCAATCACCTGACCGTTGCTGTCTTTCATTAAAACCACTTCATCCCCCGTTTCTTCACAGGTATATTCATCCTGGGGATTGCCAAACCAGACGGTTAGGGTATTGCCAATTGGGTCGTAATAAACTTTTACTTCTGCCATACGATTTCTGTTTTATCCGAGATTGTCGGAATTCAATATTCTCTCAAGTTCATTCACTAAAGAGGGGAGTTCGTTCAATACGGTGTCCCAAACAATATCTTCATCGACATTTAAGTAATCGTGAACAACTTTGCTTCGCATTCCGACGATCGCTTTCCAGTCTATTTGAGGGTAAGCTGCTCGAAAATCTGGGGAGACTCTACGGGCTGCTTCGCCAATTATTTGCAATAGATGGGTCAGGGATAGACGCAGAAGTTCATTGTTGTCAAACGTTTTTCTGGTTACATCTTGCACAAACCCAATCGCTTTGTTGGCGGTGTCTAGCATATGTCCAACATAAACTTGATCATCCCTCTGCGTCATAGTAAACCTCAGCTTGTGAGAGGATGCGATCGCGGATGCGGTGGTTGAGAAACTTGGAGGTGACGAGATCGATTTGTCGATTTTCCAAAAGTGTTGAGAGTTCTTCTTGAATCTGGTGGAGTTTGAGGAATCCAGGGATATGTTCGGGTTGAAATTCGACTAACACATCGATATCACTTTCCGGGCGAAAGTCGTTTCGGAGGATGGAGCCGAATAGGGAAAGTTTAGTAATGTGCCAGTGTTGGCAAAAATGGGCGATTTTCTCTTTGGGAATATCAATATTTTGAGTTTTCATTGCTTTGTTCTGAACCAATTAATTTTCTTATTCTATCTCCTTTCCTCATCACTCTTTCTCCCCCTCTTTTTAAGGCAGGGCTGGTTTATTGAAAAAAGGAAAATGCCTCCAATTCTTATTCTTTCGTTCAACATGGGCGAACACTCATTGACAACTAAACCTAAGAATGAGGGTTGTAGATTTTTCTCTTCTGAATAAACCAGCCCTGCCTCTCTTACGAGGGGCTTGCTCATCACTAATTTTGACGAAAATGAGCTTACATAACTCGCCAAATGCCGCCGGAGGCGACAATCGCCCCCCACCCCATAGCGTTTGATGACACTTGCGAATTGCCAAAATCAGGGCTTCTTTGCTGACAGCCTGAATATCCAGCTTGCTACTCTTCTTATACTTGTATTCTTCTGGCTTACCGTATTTAATCGGCAAGTCAGCAACAATGTTCTTGTCTCGCTCCAGCGCCCCATATTGATCGGTGCAGTCCAACACGCGCCGAGTTGACCCTGCCACTACCATCACATAATCGGCTCGAAACTTTGCCCAAGTGCCATTCCCATATGCCTGTTCAACTGCCTGGTTAAACTCCGCGTCTGTAACTCCATCCCGCTTACATTCAACAACCGCATAGGGGCGTTTCCGCTCATCATCCCGAAACACGACTAAATCGGCGCGATCAGAAGGCGTGCGATCGGGTACGACAATCTCAATCCCGATCCGAACCGGCTCATACTGGTAGCGGTAAATCAGTTCTGCCCAAAACTCCGCCCGAACCTGCTCTTCTGGATCGGAGTAACGCTCGGTGTGGTCAACAACCCTATAAAGAATCTTCTGTTGTTTCCCTTCACCTACCATTTCAGCGTGTCCATCTTTTAGAGCTTGTTCAAGATAGGTCACGTTTGCTACTCCCAAATCAGAATCATAATTTCCAGCCTATCAGTGTAATGCCAAATACCTGAGAGCCAGGGTTTTAACTCAAAAATTTAAGCTCCAAACTCGCACTATCAGACTTTTTACAGCGTTATCCGAGCTTTGAACTCAGAACTTCGCCCTCCAACCCTCACCTTTCACCCTCTGAACTCAAAACTCCAGCCTTTTTGCCTAAAGCTTCGCCCCTTAAGCCTGACAATCCAGGCTTTGTGCTCCAAAAATAAAGCTCAGAACCCGGAACGTCGAGCAAATTGCTTCATCGTTCGAGTTCTGAGCCTCACCTTTCGACCTCTGAGGTCAAACCACCCGCCTATTTTCTACACCGTCGTCCCTTCTGGCTACGCCTTCCGAGACTTACGAGCAAACCGCTTGCCCATCTCATCCGCCACCGCATCCAACCCTGATCCCTTGCCGCTTGCTTTGGCAAAGTTATAGACCACCAGCGCCGCTGTATAGGCATCACTGCCCACCGCCATCACTGTGTCATCCACCAACTCCTGCAACTGCGTCAGCGACAGAAAAACCGGATACAACGCCTGAAACAATTCCACATCTCGCTTCATCTCCTCCAGGTCAAACGACCTCGGCAAGAAATCGGGATTCTGCGTCGCCACCTCCAACGCCTTATTCACAAACGCCTGACTCTTATCGCCCATCTTCGGCAACGACTTGCGCTGCTCTGGGGTCAGATCCATCAAAAACGGTAGCTTCTCCTTGATTGTGGCAACTGCTGCCAACACAGCATCCCGATCGGTCTGGGTCATCATGGCACTGATTTGATTCGTGGTCATTGTAGATTGCTCCCTGAAGGGGTTTACGACTCTAGAATGCCCAACGTCACACCCTCAAACTCATATCTAGCTTTGCCCTGATCTGTCCAGGTAAACACTGGTTCAGCCTCTTTGTTGAATCGCTCTGCTAACCGTGGTGCGGGTTGTGACGATTTGAGAAACCGCGATCGCGAAAAGATAGCAACTTCCAGAACCTGTATCGACTTTATGATGGCGATCGATCGCACGTTTACCCGATGGCGTGGAGACGTTCCATCGAAACGTCTCTACCGGGTGACGGATCGGATTTGAAGGTAAACGGGGTATGAATTCGGCAATACGCATCAAAGAGGGGTAAACACCGACCTTTCACAATTGGCTGACTTCTTTACAATGTCTGTATCACAATTAATAGACATAAGTAGAGGGGGACACGATGCAGCCAACCAACCCCAATCAATTTACCGAAAAAGCCTGGGAGGCGATCGTTCGCACCCCAGAAATTGCCAAGCAGTATAGCCATCAGCAAATCGAAAGCGAACACTTGATGTGCGCCTTGCTTGAGCAAGATGGATTAGCCACGAGCGTCTTTAACAAACTCGGCATCAATGGGCAAAAACTGCGCGATCGTACCGACGAATTTATCAGCCGTCAGCCAAAAGTTTCGGGCAGCGGCGGTTCAGTTTATTTGGGTCGTAGTCTAGACACGCTGTTCGATCGAGCCGAAACCTACCGCAAACAGTTTGAGGATGAATTCATCTCGATCGAGCATATGCTGTTGGGCTATGCCAAGGACGATCGATTTGGCAAAGGGCTATTTGCAGAATTTAAACTCGACGAACCTAAGCTTAAATCAGCGATCGAACAGATACGAGGGAGTCAAAAGGTGACGGATCAAAACCCAGAAGGCAAGTATGAATCACTCGAAAAATATGGACGAGATCTCACCGAATATGCTCGTCAAGGCAAGCTAGATCCCGTCATCGGGCGCGATGATGAGATTCGCCGCACGATTCAGATTCTCTCGCGTCGGACGAAGAATAACCCGGTTCTGATTGGTGAGCCTGGTGTGGGCAAAACCGCGATCGCCGAAGGACTAGCACAGCGAATCCTCAGTGGAGATGTGCCCCAATCGCTGAAAGATCGCAAACTGATCGCGCTAGATATGGGCGCTCTGATTGCAGGTGCCAAATATCGCGGCGAATTTGAGGAACGGCTAAAAGCGGTTCTCAAAGAAGTAACTGACTCTAAAGGTCAAATCGTTCTATTCATCGACGAAATTCACACGGTAGTCGGTGCAGGTGCGACTCAAGGCGCAATGGATGCCGGAAACTTGCTCAAGCCGATGCTGGCGCGGGGCGAACTGCGCTGCATCGGGGCAACCACACTGGACGAGTATCGCAAATATATCGAAAAAGATGCCGCATTAGAGCGTCGATTCCAGCAAGTCTTTGTCGATCAGCCCAGTGTTGAAGATACCGTTTCGATTTTGCGCGGGTTAAAAGAGCGCTACGAAGTTCACCACAAGGTGACGATTTCTGATAGCGCCTTGGTTGCCGCTGCGACCCTTTCGGCAAGATATATCAGCGATCGCTTCCTCCCCGACAAAGCGATCGACCTAGTAGACGAAGCCGCTGCCAAGCTGAATATCGGAATCACCTCGAAACCAGAAAAACTTGATGAGGTCGATCGCAAGATTCTGCAATTGGAAATGGAGCGGTTGTCTTTGCAAAAAGAAACTGATCCGGCATCGCGCGATCGCTCCGATCGCTTAGAGCGAGAACTGGCGGATTTGAAAGAGGAGCAAAGCCTTCTCAATGCTCAATGGCAAGCGGAAAAGAAGGTGATTGCTCAGTTTAGTGAGTTAAAAGAAGAGATCGATCAAGTCAATCTCGAAGTCCAGCAGGCAGAACGCGATTATGATCTCAGCAAAGCGGCTGAATTGAAGTATGGCACCCTGACCGATCTCAACCGCCGACTTCAAGAAGCAGAAGCTAACCTTGCTCAAAATCAAAAGAGTGGCACGTCTCTGCTGCGTAAAGAAGTCACCGAGGCTGACATTGCCGAAATCATCTCGAAGTGGACGGGCATTCCGCTCAGTAAACTTGTGCAGTCTGAAATGCAAAAGCTGCTGCATTTAGAAGATGAATTGCACAATCGCGTGGTGGGTCAAGACGAAGCGGTGACGGCAGTGGCAGATGCCATTCAGCGATCGCGTGCCGGACTGGCTGACCCCAATCGACCAACGGCAAGCTTCATCTTCTTAGGTCCGACAGGTGTCGGCAAAACCGAACTCGCAAAAGCTCTTGCCGTCTATCTCTTCGACACCGAAGAATCGATGGTGCGAATCGATATGTCTGAGTATATGGAGAAACACTCCGTCTCTCGGCTGATCGGTGCCCCTCCGGGATATGTCGGCTATGAAGAAGGCGGGCAGTTGACCGAAGCGGTTCGTCGTCGTCCATTTTCAGTGATTTTGTTTGACGAAATCGAGAAGGCGCATCCTGATGTGTTTAATGTCATGCTGCAAATTTTGGATGACGGGCGCGTCACTGACTCACAGGGTCGCACGGTGGACTTTAAAAATTCCATCATCATCATGACCAGCAATATCGGGTCGCAATATATCTTGGATCTGGCGGGTGATGACACTCAATATGAAGAGATGCGATCGCGGGTGATGGATGCGATGCGATCGAGCTTCCGTCCTGAGTTTCTCAACCGCATTGACGAAATCATCATCTTCCACAGTCTCAACAGGGCTGAGTTGCGCGAGATCGTCAAACTGCAAGTGCAGCGGCTTGAGAAGCGGTTGTCCGATCGCAAGATGTCGCTTAAACTCTCTGACTCGGCGCTAGATTTCTTAGTTGAGGTGGGCTTTGACCCCGTGTTTGGGGCGCGTCCGCTCAAGCGTGCGATTCAGCGTGAGTTAGAGACTCAAATCGCCAAGGCGATCCTGCGAAGCGAGTTTAACGAAGGTGACACCATCTTTGTCGATGTGGGCGAAACGGAGCGATTAGAGTTTCGACGCTTGCCGTCTGAGGTGCTGACCACCCAATAATATAAAGTTGAGGGTAGGCAAGTCCTGCCCTCTTTTTGTTGATGACCAAACCTGGCTGCTTTACCCATCTTCATGCCGCAAACTTTATCCCCCGACGAATTTTTCAACGCTCCTGGCATTATTTTGGATGTTCGCAGTCCGGCTGAATATGCTTATGGACATATTCCCGGAGCCATCAGCTTTCCGCTATTTAGCGACGACGAACGCGCCCAAGTTGGGACTTGCTATAAGCAACAAGGCAAAGATCTCGCGATCGAGCTTGGTTTAACGATCGTCGGGTCAAAACTCACCCGATTCGTTCAAACGGCTAAAAAACTGTCTCCCGATCGTCCCGTTCGACTCCACTGTTGGCGCGGCGGAATGCGAAGCAGCAGTATGGCGTGGCTGCTCGAAACGGCAGGAATGCAGGTCTCGCTGCTAGAAGGTGGCTATAAAGCATTTCGGCAGTGGGTGCGATTTACTCTCGCGACACCGCAAGCGATCGTGACGCTCGGCGGGATGACGGGCACCGGAAAAACCATTTTGCTCAACGCGTTGGCAGAGCGAGGAGAACAGATTCTCGACTTAGAACATTTAGCCAATCATCGCGGCAGCAGTTATGGCAGTTTGGGGCTACCGCCGCAGCCCAGCAATGAGCATTATGAAAATCTGCTTGCGGTGCAGTGGGTAAAGCTCGATCGTGATCGCCCCGTGTGGATTGAAGCCGAAAGCCGTCGAGTCGGATTGTGTCGCGTCCCCGATGAGCTTTTTTTTCGGATGGTTGAGTCGCCTGTCGTGCAAATCGAGCGATCGCGCTCAGAACGAATTGCGATTTTGCTAGAAGTCTATGGGTCGGCTGATCCTGAAGAACTGATTGCCGCCACGCAGCGAATTAGTAAAAAGCTGGGCGGACAAAATGCCCAAGCCGCGATCGCTCACATTCGAGAAGGGAACTTAGCCCCCGCGATCGAGACCGTTCTAGATTATTACGATAAGTCTTATCTATATGATTTGACGAAGCGACAGGTATCGATTTATCCAATTGATGTATCTGGACTTTCTGATAGTGAAAGTGTTGATCGATTGATTGATAAATCTAGAGAGATTTCCTTGAAAAAACAGGTTTTATCAGCGCAAGAATTAGTGACAACTAGGAAGTAGTTATGCAGCTATCTATTAACCACGATCGCTTACGAATTGATCTCAATGCCTGGGAACGCATCCTTGCATTTTTCTTTAATCAAACGCTTGAAATTCCCTTAAATCACATTCACCAAGCCACCACTGAAACACCCGAAACCGATTGGAAAGCGGTTCGATTACCCGGTACATTTCTTCCAGGTGTGATCAAGGCGGGCACTTACTATACGAGTCGAGGACGGGAGTTTTGGGTCGTCACTCGTGACGGAGACTGTTTGACACTTGAGCTAGAAGATGAATTCTATAAAAAGATTGTGCTCACGATCGAGCAAAGTCAAATCTGGCGCGATCGCATTAATCAACAGCGAGACCTGATTCACCAGCCGGATTTGATTTAATCTCCAATTCTAGAAATCCAGTTCGTTCATCAGGCGTTCTTAGAAACACTAAATCTTCACTTTCTCCGATTACAATCTCGGCAGTCGTGTAGATAAGATTGCCATCATTGAGATGTCCCCCGCTTACCTTTCCTGTTGAATCAGCTACCAAAATATGCAAATGAATTCCATTGATTGAAAGCGTCCCGTTGAGAGAGAGAATCTCAAATCTTGCCTGCAAAATTTCACTATTTGACTGATCAGCAAATCGAATCGCAGCCTGTTTAAGACTTCCGATCGCCGACAACATAAATCCCGCCTGAATGTTGTTTAAAAGAGCAAACTCCTTTAAACTTTGGCGTAAATCTTGATCGGGTTTCAGTCGCAGAGCAAAGACTTTCATAGACGCGATCGCTCTGGATTACTTGCTGCAAATGACGCGTCGCATCTGCTTGAGATTGGTCGGCAAATCAAATTGAATGGCTTGCTCAATCAATATTCCCGGAATCGGAATTGTCGGAGTCGCCTGAACTGAATAGGTCAAAATTGTGCCATCTCCGCACGCTTGTAGCTGTAAGTCAGCGCTAAAATCGCGAAAACTTCCTGACTCAAGGTAAAACTGAATCTGCTGATGTTGGGTTTCTAAAACTTTGAGATGAATCTCAACCTGCGCTGTCAGAAACAAAAAGGCTTTGCTGGCTTTTTGATAGATGCGTTTGACCTGCCGTTTGAGCACTGTCGCACTAGAGCCACCGATCCCGCTATGTACCACTTCGCTGCGGGTGATGTCAGGAAAAAACAGTGTCCAGCGAGGATAATCGGTTAACTGTTGCCAGACTTGAGCAGGAGAGGCAGATAGATACATCTGGGCGGTGACAGCTCCTCCCCAAGCGTTATAAGAGCGGGTTTTGAGAAGAATCTCACCGTTCATCAAAGACGTGCGTTGAGCGTCACGAATCTCTGGAATAACAGACGACGTATCTGTAGATCTCTGAGGTGAGTTAGATTTGCTCGATGCAGTCATCTTGGTTCAGCACTCCTCAACGAAGGTCAGCGTAGCGATTTCGGCTGGTAGAACACCTGATGAACAGTGTAACGAGTCGTCAATCGCGCTCCTACCAGGATCAAGTTATCAATATAATTGACACCGTGCCATAAAAATCTGCTGTTTTTCGATGAAGATTCAGATAAATTCGCTCACGGTGAAGAGACAGGCGAGAACCCGCGTCATAGTCAGGAGAAATTATGAGTAAGTCATCTAGCTCAAGAGTCATTGTCTTTTTAGGAGTTCTTGGGTTGACTGCCTTAGTCTGGGTTCTGAGAGGTATAGGGTTATTCACCTTTATTCCAGGATTCGTCTTGTGGGTGCTAATTTTGTTGTCGATCGTGTTGGCGATCGTGAATGGACTGATTGAAACAAGATAACTGTTAAATCGTTTTCAATTCAAACTAGTTATTTCTGCTACCAAAGTAAGAGCTTATTGGTCAATCTTTGTTGACTTCAAACCCATCCTCAGATGGATTGTTTTAACTTCAGCAGCTCTGATAATAACAGAATTAAGCATCATTTCTATCTAGTTATTAAGACCCTGCATCTCAAATTAATGGACTATGGATTCTGAACCTCAAACTCGTGGGCAGCTAGAACGCACTCTTTCTCAGCGCATTCAAGCCCTCTATCGCACTCAGCTTGGGCAGCAGCCAAGTAGAGTTCAATGCCAGATCTTCGATAGTAAAATTGTCATTGTTTTAGAAGATTCCATTACTAAAACTGAACAGGTTTTGGTTTCCAGCGGTCAAGAAGAATTGGCAGAGCAAGTGAGAGATGATCTTGATAAAGCCTTCAACCCTCAACTCACAAGTTTAATTCAAGAAGTTGTTGGGATTGAAGTGATTGATGTCTTGACAGATGCTACTCTCAAGACAGGAAGGACAGGAACGATCGCAGTTTTAGCTGATACTCCGCAGTTCCGGGAACCACAGTCAAGCCGCAAGTTTAAACATGATGCAGATACAGAAGACGCTGAATGAATTTCTTCTGGCTACTTAGTTGCATAACTATCTTTATGCGCTCTATCTCAATCAACAGAATCAGCCTCAAGATAAGTGAAGCTACTCTGCGTGAATCAGACATGGAGAAGTCTTTCAATTGATTGTGGAAACTAAGACTAAAGGCTGCAATCTTCAATCAGCTAAGATCGGACTTTTAGCCGATTGCTTGCAGTAACAGACAGAATTTCTTCATTCAGAAAGTGTCGTTAGAATCTCAAGAAACGTAAACGCTTTGGATGCGATTCTGATCATCTGCAAGCTTATAATAAGTTTATGGCTTCTTAGTAGAACCGAGAAAAATTAAGGATTAAATTAGATTCAGTCTGTAGAAGAAAACAGATTGCATATCAAAATCTCAGCTGCTGTTGATTAGTATTAGATCTTTTTTGATTTTGACTGATGATTGTTTTAAGAAACTGAAATCTTAAGCTGTTGTTCGGAGGGTAGGTTATGGGAATCGCTACGACAAACCCTGCAACGGGAGAGGTTTTGCGAACGTTTGAGCCTTTGAGCGATCGAGATCTCGATACGGCGATCGTTCACGCACAGCAGACGTTTCTCAGCTATCGCATGATCCCTTTGTCACAAAAAGCTGTCTGGCTCAATCGAGCGGCTGAAATTTTAGAGTCAGAGCGCGATCGCTTTGGCAGATTAATGACGCTGGAGATGGGTAAACCTTTAAAGGCAGCAGTCTCAGAAGTTGAGAAATGTGCTTCGGTTTGCCGTTATTATGCTGAAAATGCAGCCCATCTCCTAGCCGATGTTTCGGTTCAAACCGATGCCAGTCATAGTTTTGTCCGCTATCAGCCCTTAGGCATTATTCTGGCAGTCATGCCGTGGAACTTTCCATTTTGGCAGGTGTTCCGATTCGCGGCTCCGGCACTGATGGCAGGAAATGTCGGCTTGCTCAAACACGCCTCAAACGTGCCGCAATCAGCTCTCGCGATCGCAGATATTCTCCATCAAGCGGGTTTCCCAACTGGGGCATTTCAAACATTATTAGTCGGAGCGGATAAGGTTGCAGCGATCGTGGCAGACGATCGCGTCAAAGCCGCAACGCTCACAGGCAGCGAACCTGCGGGGATGAGTTTAGCAGCGACCGCTGGCAAGCACCTCAAAAAAGTCGTTTTAGAGTTGGGCGGCAGTGACCCGTTTATTGTTATGCCCAGCGCAGATTTAGAGACTGCTGTCTCAACTGCCGTGACTGCCCGCATGATCAATAATGGACAGTCTTGTATTGCGGCAAAGCGGTTTATTCTAGCGGATGAGATCGCCGACGAGTTTATCGATCGTCTGGTCGATCAATATCGCGCACTTAAGATTGGTGACCCACTTCTACCCGACACTGATATTGGACCTCTCGCTACGCCTGGGATTCTCAAAGACTTAGATCAACAAGTCAAAACTAGTGTCGAGCAAGGAGCCAAACTTTTGATCGGGGGTGAGCCGCTGCACGATCGTCCAGGCAATTTTTATCCGCCGACGATTTTAAGTGAGATTCCGTCTGGCTGTCTGGCAGAGCACGACGAGTTTTTTGGTCCCGTCGCACTGTTGTTTCGAGTTCCTGACATTGATGCGGCGATTCAACGTGCTAACGATTCTCCCTTTGGCTTAGGGGCAAGTGCCTGGACGACTGATCAAAAAGAACGCGATCGCTTCATCGAAGAAATTGAATCGGGTTCAGTCTTTATCAACAGCATGGTCAAATCTGATGTGCGGTTGCCTTTTGGTGGCATCAAGCGATCGGGCTATGGGCGCGAGCTGGGTAAAGAAGGAATTCATGAGTTTGTTAACATCAAAACAATTTGGGAAAAATAGGCTTGACGAATCGGTTCAGAGGCTTAAGGTTTGAAAGCGGAGAGATCAGTTATAACTTGAAAGGATCGAATTATTTCCTTCTATAGAATTGATGATTGGTCAATCTAAAGTTTTTTTGATGTCAGGTAAAATCTAGAAACTCTAAAGCTGAATCTCATAAACCTCACACAGATGTCCCTGATCAGGCATCCTATTTCAAGCTGAATTCTTAATAGAAACTGGATTGATTTATTTCAAGATTTCAGATCTCACAAACTAGTCTGAAATTGCATTACTCACACTTAATCCCTTTTCCCGGAGGGTAAAATCATGGGCGAAATGAACACGGCTGAACTACTGATTCGCTGCTTAGAAAATGAGGGCGTAAAATACATTTTTGGGCTGCCAGGAGAAGAAAATCTTCACGTTTTAGAAGCGCTCAAAAATTCCTCGATTCAATTCATCACGACTCGTCATGAACAAGGCGCAGCCTTCATGGCAGATGTCTATGGGCGTTTAACAGGATGTGCAGGCGTGTGTCTCTCGACGCTTGGTCCGGGGGCAACTAATCTGATGACCGGGGTTGCCGACGCAAACCTCGATCGTGCCCCCCTAGTTGCTATTACTGGACAGGTGGGCACTGACCGAATGCACATCGAGTCTCATCAATATCTCGATTTGGTAGCAATGTTTGCTCCGGTTACCAAATGGAATGCTCAAATCGTTCGCCCTAGCAACACGTCAGAGATTGTTCGTCGTGCCTTCAAAATTGCTCAAACCGAAAACCCTGGAGCCGTTCACATCGATTTGCCCGAAAACATTGCTGCAATGCCCGTCATCGGCAAACCCTTAACTACGGGTGCAATTGAGAAAACCTACGCCTCCTTCCACAGTATTGAGAAAGCCGCGCTCGCGATTTCTGAAGCCAAAAATCCGCTGATTTTGGTGGGCAATGGGGCAATTCGCAATCAAGCCAGTGAGATGGTCACTAAGTTTGCGACTCAACTCACGATTCCAGTTGCTAACACCTTTATGGGCAAAGGTGTGATTCCGTTCACGCATCCTCTTGCCCTGTGGGCGGTAGGGTTGCAGCAGCGAGACTATATTAGCTGCGGATTTGATCGGGCTGATTTAGTGATTGCGATCGGCTATGACCTGGTTGAATATTCACCCAAAAAATGGAACTCTCAGGCAAGCATTCCGATCGTGCATATCAGCACTACCCCGGCTCAGATTGACAGCAGTTATATTCCGATCGCTGAGGTAGTGGGCGATATCTCAGATTCTCTGCAAGAAATTTTGTATCGCGCCGATCGAGCAGGCAAACCCGAACCCTATGCGCTAGAACTGCGTGCCGAAATTCGGGCTGACTACGCTCAATATGGTCATGATGATGGCTTTCCGATCAAGCCGCAAAAGCTGATCTATGATCTGCGGCAAGTCATGGAACCTGAAGATATCGTGATCTCAGATGTAGGAGCGCACAAGATGTGGATGGCGCGCCACTATCACTGTCACCGTCCCAACACCTGCATTATTTCCAACGGGTTTGCAGCGATGGGCATTGCGATTCCGGGTGCGATCGCGGCTAAACTCGTTCATCCCAACCAAAAAGTTGTTGCAGTCACAGGCGACGGTGGCTTTATGATGAACTGTCAAGAATTAGAAACCGCTCTGCGAATCGGCACGCCATTTGTCACGATTATTTTCAATGACGGTGGCTATGGGCTGATTGAATGGAAGCAAGAAAACCAATTTGGACATTCGTCGTTCATCAAATTTGGCAACCCCGATTTTGTCAAGTTTGCCGAAAGCATGGGTCTCAAGGGATATCGCATCGAGTCTTGTGCTGACCTGATTCCTACTTTAAAAGAAGCGCTGGCTCAGGATGTTCCGGCAGTGATCGATTGCCCGATCGACTATCGAGAAAACCTCCGCTTCACCCAACGGGCGGGTGATCTAACCTGCAAGATTTAGCACCCTAATTTAAAGGAATCAACCGCTCTAGATCTAGTTCAGAGGCAACTTGAGCCAGTTTAACTAAATCAGTCGGATCGGACAGATGAGGAATCATGCCCAAAACGGGAACCCTCGTCAACGATTCGATTAAATCTACAGGTGCCCAGTTTTCAACATCGTCCCTAGAGCAAGCATTGACACAGTTGAGAACAATGCCCTTAAGATGAACGCGGCACGATCTCGCCAACGCAATATTGGCAACTGCCTGCCCGATCGCGCCCAACTTCACAGGCACTACTAACACCGTCGGAATTCGCCAATCCCATGCGAGATCTGCCACCGTTGTTTCTCGCGTGATCGGTGATCCCAATCCGCCCAATGATTCCACTAAGACCCAGTCTCGTTTTTGGCGAAGTGCCTCAAAGCTCTGCCAAACCTTTTCTAGTTTGACGTGCTTCCCTTCCTTCTCAGCCGCTAACGGAGGCGCGATCGCCGCTTCAAAATGGAGAGGATTCAACTCGTCTAAGGTTTGATCCAGCAAGAATAGACGATCATAGAGTTCGCGATCGCCCGTTCCTGACTGAATGGGTTTCATCACGCCGAGCGATCGATCTTTGCAATAAGTCTGCCAATATGCCACCAGTGCCGTCGTCAAAACGGTCTTGCCAGCGTCGGTGTCGGTTCCGGTAATTAGTAGTGCGTTCAAGCAAAGTCACTCAAAACTCCTACTACTCTAACGAACATTGACATCCAACTGATAATCAGTCTCTTGATTGGCAATCACATCAATTTGATAATCACCGCTTTTTGATAGCTGAGCTTGCCAGTTCACAACTCCTGAAGAATCTTCGACCAATTTGCCGTTTGGGTAGCGAATCGCTAACGTTGCCGCACCTGAGTTGAGTTGCACACTCAGCGTTTGTCCTTTTTGAGCATTCACCAAATAGCGTCGAACGATCGCTGGAGTTGTCTTACCTACGATTTGTGCTCCGGTTTGTCCTGCTGGAAAGCTAACCTGCTCAGTCTGAACCGTCGGCGTAACACCTTGAGTCGGAGTCGGAGTCGGAGTTGGGGTCAGAGTTGGAGTCGGAGTTGGCGGCGCTTTCAGATTTACGTTCAGCTTATAGTCTGTTTTGGGAATGCCCTTCACAGTTTTAAGCTCGATTGTATAGTCTCCCGTAAATGGCAATTCGCCATCCCAGCGAGAAACGCGACTAGCACGATCGTCTACTGGGTCTTGATTGGGTGCCAAGACGCTAAGCAAAACTCCCTCACTTCCCAATGCAGCACTCAAGGTCTCTCCTTGCTGACCCGGAACCACAAAGCTTAACGTCTCATTCGATCGCAACGTGCCATTTTTGGCGGCATTTTCACCCGCCGCTAAATTGAGACGCTGCTGATAGTTGACAGGCTGAGTGCTAGGGCTAGGAGTCGGCGATGGGCGAACACTCGGCGTAATCGTCGGACTAGGAGACACCACGATCGTTTGAGTCGGAGTCGGAGTTGGCGCAGGCGGATTCATCAAGGCACGCACCAGTGTCCAGGAACCTAAGCCAGTCAATAATACTAATCCAGTTCCGATCGCTCCCACTGCCCAAGGGTCATCCCACAGCGATCCGCGTGTGGGAAGGCTGGGATCTGAGCGAGTGATATTCGTAGGAGTGGTGGTTGGATCGAGATCAGCGCGTCGCCCCACCGCTACAGTGTCCATTCGTGAAGGAGGCTGAGGCTGAGTGGCGATCGGAGGCGGGGTTTGCGGAACGGGCGTAACCTTGGGCGGAGACTGAATCGCTTGCAGCACGTCTTGGGCTGATTGATGCCGATCAGTTGTGCGATAGCTCAACATTCGGTTGAGCACCATTGCAAAACCCGGACTGACATTCACCAATCGTTGCCAGCGCCAAGTCATCGTGGTTTCGTCAAACAACTCTTGTGGCTCTCGTCCGGTGAGCAGCACTACAGCAGTCACTGCCAAGGCATACAGATCACTATTGGGATAGGCGCGTCCTGTCTGCATCTGCTCAGTCGGGGCATAGCCCAACTTACCGACGGTCGTCGATTGTCTGACTGTGTCGGGCGACTGAATTCGAGTCGCCAGTTCTTTCACCACGCCAAAATCGATTAAAACGGGAAGACGATCGCTCTGCCGCAGCATAATATTGTCTGGTGCGATGTCGCGATGAATAATTCCCTTGCCGTGAATGTAAGACAGCACTGGCAAGACTTGCTGCAAAATCTGAATCACTTCTGCTTCTGAAAAGACGTAGCCCTGAGTTTTACGTTCGTCGAGCAGTGCGCGGTAGGTTTTGCCTTCAACATAGTCTTGCACTAAGAAAAACCGCTGGTCTTGCTCAAAGGTTGCTCGAAACTGAGGGATCTGCGGATGCTGAATTTGATAAAGGATCTGTGCCTCTCGCTGAAATAGTTCTTTTGACTTATCTAGAGCGTAGGCATTATCTTGTGGCGGAATCAGTTCTTTGAGGGCGCACAGTTCGTTAAATCGTCCCTGGTCTTCTGCCAAATATGTTCGACCGAATCCACCTTGCCCCAAAATGCTCAGGACTCGATAACGATTCTGCAAAATAGTTCCAGTAGGAATAGCTGTTTGCATAGTAGATTCAGTCACTTACAGTTCAATAACGGTTAACAGGGTACTCAAGATTTGACCCAACAATTCCAGTCTAAAGTCTACCGTCCAAACCAGAACATGCTGCACTTCGGTCTTTCATATTCTGGTGGAGGCGCACCTTTGAGAGTAGCTACACGCTAAAAGACAGAAGCTACGGATTGCTTCTCATAGATAAGGTATGAGGAACTCTAACCGGTTAATTTGGATTTGACGAATTCCTGAACTTTTTTGCCGTCTGCCTTACCCTTTAACTGCTGCATCGCCAGACCCATCACCTTACCCATGTCTTTTGCAGACGTTGCCCCGACTTGAGTAATAAGGCTGTCAATTACTTGAGCTACCTCGTCATCAGAGAGCTGCTTCGGCAAAAATTCTTCTACGATCGCTAACTCTTGTGCTTCTTGCTGGGCGAGATCAGCACGTCCGGCATTTTGATATTGCTCGATCGAGTCTCGCCGTTGCTTTGCCACTTGCACCAACACGTCGGTTTCCTGTGCTTCTGTTAGATCTGTTTGCCCTAATGGACGAACACTCACCTCCTTTTCCAACAGCACTTTCTTAATGCTGCGCAAGGTTTCTAACCGCACCTTGTCTTTAGACTTCATCGCTGCTTGAATGCCTCCGGTGATGCTATCCTTCAGGCTCATACGACAGACTCTCCTTTTTCTTCCAGATTCCAAGATGATGCAGTTAAATAGGTCTTTTTCCAGAGACTAAGGTTTGATTTATAGCTATTGACTGCTACTGATCGATCACTACTTATTACCTCTTAAACACTTGATTTTTATCAGGATATTTTTTCGTCAAAGTCAATTTATTTTTACTTAGACTTTCTATCAAAGTTTTCTATTTGAAGCGTTACAAGCTCTAATTGCAGGTGATGACTAGATTTGGCAATAATAAGAGAGGTTAGCTCTAGTTTGACAGATTAATTCCTGACTTGATGAAACGCGCTGGAGACTGCTCTAGTTGTTTAGAAAATTACGATCGCTTTAACTAAATCGCTTGCTCAGTCAGCTTCTTCAGTCTTTATCTAAGGTTGATTCAGCATCTAAAGGCATCAATAGAAACGGTAGATCCGTAAAAAATGGGGAGAAGTTTTTAATTCCCGATGATAAGATTGCGATCAATGCGTTCGAGGGCTTAATGTGATCCGTTCTGCAACGTTAACTGTTCCTGCTGCCTTTCCAGCGGTTCCTGACAATAATCGGCTTCGACTACTTTCTGGCTCAGCGAATGCTGCCCTCTCTCAAGAAGTTGCGCGTTACCTGGGAATAGATCTCGGTCCTATGGTGCGAAAACGGTTTGCGGATGGCGAACTCTATATTCAACTTCAAGAATCGATTCGGGGTTGTGATGTCTATCTCATTCAACCTACTTGCCGCCCTGTCAATGATCATTTGATGGAGCTGATGATCATGGTTGATGCCTGTCGGCGAGCTTCGGCACGACAGATCACAGCAGTGATTCCTTATTATGGCTATGCCAGAGCCGATCGCAAGACCGCAGGTCGCGAGTCGATTACGGCAAAATTGGCGGCAAACTTGATTACTCAGGCGGGTGCGAGTCGCATTCTGGCGATGGATCTGCACGCTGCTCAGATTCAGGGTTATTTTGATATTCCGCTTGATCATGTCTACGGCTCACCTGTTTTGATCAACTACCTCGCAAGCAAGCAACTTCCGGATATTGTGGTGGTTTCACCCGATGTGGGTGGGGTGGCTCGTGCCAGGGCGTTTGCTAAAAAGCTGAATGATGCACCTCTCGCGATTATTGATAAGCGTCGCCAAGCTCACAACGTTGCTGAAGTCATGAACGTGATCGGCGATGTGCGGGGTAAAACGGCAGTGCTAGTCGATGACATGATCGATACGGCAGGCACGATCACCGAAGGTGCCAAGATTCTGCGGCAGCAAGGCGCGAGGCAAGTTTATGCTTGTGCAACTCATGCCGTGTTTTCTCCCCCGGCGATCGAGCGTCTCTCAAGCGGTTGCCTCGAAGAAGTCATCGTTACTAACACAATTCCAGTCGCTGAGGAAAATCTCTTCCCGCAACTGACTGTTCTTTCAGTCGCTAATCTATTAGGTGAAACGATCTGGCGCATTCATGAAGATACGTCTGTCAGCAGCATGTTTCGCTAAACTCAGGTGGATGGTTATTGAAGGAGGGGACAGTTGTCTAGGAGTTAGCAACTGTCCCCTTATTAGTCTGGACGAGGCAATGCTTACTTTGTAAGTCCCACGCTGGTTACTTTGGCAATCAATCAGGTGTCATCTTTCAAAATTACGCGACTTGGATTGACCTCACTAGCGGGTTTTTCTATATCAGATCTTTAATCTAGGCAGTCAGTGTATCGTAATTTTTCTACCTAAACCCAGAGCGTTGTAGCAAAACTAGTTTCCTGATCCATCTAGAGGTGGATGCTGTCAATAAATTAAAATATCTAATCATTGGGTACGAGCTTCTCTTTGATTAAAAACTATTATGGTTCGTGCCAATTGATCCGTTTTCTGCTCTAGCCCTTTACTAAACGCAAAACTACCTTATTTCTATGGTTCGAGTTGTTCTGGTTCATCCTCAGATTCCACCCAACACGGGTAACATTGCCCGAACCTGTGCAGCTACTGGCACCGAGTTGCATCTTGTCGGTCCTTTAGGGTTTGAGATCAGCGATCGCTATCTTAAACGTGCTGGGCTAGACTACTGGCCCTACGTCAAGTTAAAGGTTTATGCTTCTCTACAAGAGTTTCAGACCTTTCATCAACTGCACGGTGGGCGTTGGATTGGCTTCAGCACTTCAGGAAGCTGTAGCTATACTCGATTGCAGTACGCTGACGCAGACTGGTTACTGTTTGGTAGCGAGACTCAGGGACTTCCTGCCGACGTGTTGTCTCTGTGTTCAACTCTAGTTCGCATTCCTATGAAACAGCCCCATGTCCGTAGCCTGAATCTTTCTGTCAGCGTGGCTGTTGGTCTGTTTGAAGCCCGTCGCCAGTTAGGACATCTAGAGTAAAAACACCCTCTGCTTCCTTTTAAGGTCAATGAAGGGTCAAGCAGGAGTTTTAGGCTCTCTTCTGAAAAAGTCATAGCCTTCTAGAAGATGAGTATCACTGCATCTATATATATATGTCTTTAACTAATGAGAAGACAACGCTGAAGCAGTGACATTTATCAGTGTTTTACAGCCTCCCGGTTCAATTAGTTCAGGAAGGGGTCAGCTCATATAAGTTATCTAGAACACTAAACCGCAACAATCCGATAAGAAATCTGTATAGGAATGTAAAGTGCTTCTAGGAATCCAGTGACTTTACCTACCAACTCAATTAAATGACTCAGAGGAAAGGGTCTCAAGACTCCTATTCTGCAAGAACTATGGGAGTGTAGCGAATTTGAGATAGGCGAGTCACGCGCTCTAGAGCGCGTTTCGTCTGCATGATCCTACGGTTGATAGTGGGTTATCTTTGCCGTAACTTCGGGTCATCACATCTTAGCAAACCTGTCTTGACGGAGCCTTTACTATTGGTCTAGAGATTTTTAAACAAACTCTCACCCGTCTACCGAGCATGAATTTCGGGTTAGCAGTCTTGGCTTCCGTGTTGCAATTTCCGCAGAGTAGGTTAAACTCCTCTTTGGATTTGTCTAGACTAGACAACTGTTAGACTTCCTGTCACAACGAGTTGACATGGGCTAAGAATATCTGCTATCGATTTGAGTCGAGTACATCGTTGAATTTTGTTGATTGATGTGAACTTGTCTAAATCGAGAAAGCAAGGTAATCTTGCCTAAGTGTAATTACCGATTGTGATCTTGATCGCTTTTCGGAGCAGTAACGATCACTGACAGATGGTGAATTCAATGGCTCGAGGACAGTTAAACGCTGGTCATTTAGGAGGTCGTTTTTTGAAACGAGCATTCCCGCAAGAAGAATCAATTCCTGTTCTGTTCCCTGCTGTCAACCATGATGCGGCGACTGAACAGCTTAAGCAAACGCTCCCTGATGCAAACCGTCGGACTCGCACATCTGCCGCTATGATTGGGCTTGCCGCTATCTCAGTGGGTGCCTACAGCCTACTTGCTCCGCAGCAAGGTGATGCGGCAGCAGCCGCTGAGCCGATCGCGACAGAACCGATTCCAACGGTTTCTAACCTATCTGAGGCTGCGGTCATTCAATCTGTGCCCGAAATTGCTCTCGCGGCTCCGGCTGTCCACACGGTTGAGCATACGGTTCAAGAGGGTCAAACCCTTTGGAAGATCGCTAAGTTCTATCAGGTTGAGACTCGTCAGCTTGCAACGGTAAACCACTTACGCTCTAACGCTGTGCTTTATGTCGGGCAAGTTTTACAGGTTCCGGTAGTTGAGCAGTCTGCTCAACTACCTATCAGCCAACAGGTTGCAGAGTCGAGTGATGGTGTCGCAACTTCTCCGGCTGAGCCTGTCGCGGTTATTGCCTCCAGTCAACCAGGAGCTTATGCCTCCCCATCAGAAGCTCAACAACTGCTCAAATCCCGTCAGGATGTCGCAGTGGCAAACCTGAAGCAAGAGCGGGATCGTTTGAAGCTGAGTCTGGCGGAGTTGAAGTCTGAGGAGTCTAAGCACACATCAAAGTCTGCTCAAGTTAGGGTTCAACCTGTTAAAGAAGCAGAGAGTTTGGTCAGCTATCAGGTTAGCCCAGGAGACACTCTAACCGCGATCGCCCAAACTCACGGCATCTCTTACTCAGAGCTTGCCAAAATTAATCAACTGACGAACCCAAATTTGCTTGAGGTTAATCAGTTCATTAAGGTTCCTCAATCTCAAACTGTGTCGGCTTCGTCCTCAGTTATCGCCCAGGTTCCAGAGGCATCTGCTTTGCCGTCTGAGCCTACTCAAGTTGCTTCGGTGCCTCTGCCGACTATTCCTAGTCTTGCGATCGCGAACTCTTCAGATCTTGTGGTGCCAAAAGCTGAAGTCATGGTTCCGACTGGGATTGGAGGAGATGCGTCTCAGATTGCTTTGAATCCTGCTCGATCACGGGGACAGTCGTACATGGGTACTCAGTCACCTGTGAACGTTCGTCAGGATGACGGTCAATATGTGAGCAGTCTAGTCACTGAAATTGTTAAACTGCGCGAGAAATATCAGTCGAAGCCTCTCAGCTTTCGATCTAGACCTCAATCCCTCGCTCGTGCTCAGGCTCCGGTTCCTGCCTCACTCTCTCTGACTAGCAATCATCGAGTTAACCCAGAGTTTAAGCCAACCCGCAATCTGGAAAGTTTGCAGGCAGAGCTTCGGAGTTTGCAGAACAATCGCAAGGCTGCATCTGGCTCACTGACTAAGATGAATGCGCTTGTTGAGAATGCGCCGAAGCCTAGAGCGCAGACTGTGGCTATGGCTCCCGCTGGGTCAGAAACCTATGCGCCTCTAGTGCGCTCTTCTGTGGGTAAGCTGGTTTCGCCAAATCTACCTCCGATCGGAAAGCCAGATGCCTACTTACCAGGAAATAGTGGTAAGTTCAATGGCTATATTTGGCCTGCGAAAGGAATGCTGACCTCAGGCTATGGCTGGCGCTGGGGACGGATGCACAAAGGGATCGATATTGCAGCTCCGGTTGGAACGCCTGTTGTTGCTGCTGCTCCCGGCAAGATCATTACGGCTGGATGGAATGATGGTGGTTATGGCAACTTGGTTGAGGTGCAGCACGCCGATGGTAGTGTCACTCTCTATGGTCATAACAGCCGCGTCTTGGTAAAAGTGGGTCAGACTGTGGCTCAAGGTCAACAGATTGCTGATATGGGTAGCACCGGTTTCAGCACAGGTCCGCACTCTCACTTTGAGGTTCATCTCCCAGGTCAGGGGGCGGTTAATCCTGTGGCTCACCTCCCTCAATTCCGAGGTTAAGGGTCTCAGTACTTGACTATTTTCTGAATGAGGAGCTTCGTAGCTCCTCTTTTTGTTTTCTGAAATCGCTATAGATTTCACTCAAATATGTATGGTAAACTATCGAAAGCAATGAAGAAGTTGGCTCAGTAGCTCAGTTGGTTAGAGCAGGGGACTCATAAGCCCAAGGTCGCAGGTTCAAATCCCGCTTGAGCCATTTTTAGAATAAGATTTAGTTATCCTGTAGTCTAGAGTTGAAAGAGGCTATGGGACGTTTCTGTGTCTGAAGGCTTCTCTAAATTTTCACTGTAGCTGAAACTTTTTACAGACAGATTAAATGACATTCATTGCCCCGACCATTGCTCCTTTAGACTGGTCAGAACTCGAAGCCCTCTCAGATTTTCAAGTCGAACCTGTCAATGGAGTCACTAATGCCCAAGCCCGCTTGCGTCTATTTGGTCAAGCTGAAGCCGATGTGCGAGTGACGCTCTATCGCGACAACCATGCTTGGTGTCCCTACTGCCAAAAGGTCTGGCTGTGGTTAGAGGAAAAACAGGTTCCCTACCGCGTTGAGAAAGTCACCATGTTCTGCTATGGAGATAAAGAAAGCTGGTATAAGCGTAAGGTGCCATCTGGAATGCTTCCTGCGATCGACTTAGACGGTCGTATCATCACCGAAAGCGATGATATTTTGCTTGCCCTGGAACGAGTTTTTGGTGCCTTGGGCGCAGGCATGGAAGATCCCATAGTGCTCCCCCTACGAAGACTAGAGCGATTGCTCTTTAGCTCTTGGTGCGCTTGGCTGTGCCGTCGGGCAAGCTCGTCTCGACAAGAGCAGCATAACCGCGATCAGTTCATCAGTGTAGTGGCTCAGGTCGAGGAGGCTCTCGATCGTACGCCAGGTTCTTACTTCCTTGAGAAGTTTGGCACCGCTGATGTTCTTTTTACGCCCTATGTCGAGCGCATGAATGCCAGTCTTTACTACTACAAAGGCTACTCTTTGCGAGAAGAAAAACCGCGCTTATCTGACTGGTTCGCGGCAATGGAGAGCCGATCCACCTATCGGGGCACCCAGAGTGATTTTCACACCCATGTGCATGATTTGCCCCCTCAGATGGGAGGCTGCTGGGAAAACGGTGACCCTCAGACACGACTCAACCAGTCACGAGTTGATCATGGTCCTTGGGATGGGCTACCCGATGTGACGTATTCAGAACCCGAAACCTCTCGTGCTGAGGCGCTCTACCGCGTGCTCAAGCACCGCAGTAATATAATTCGAGTCAACCCTGCTGACGATACATTGATCGATGTGGCTTTACGTTGTGCTTTAACCAATCTGATGACGAGTCAAGCTTGCCCCCCGCCTCCGGGGTCTGATGTGGCTCTACGATATTTGCGCGATCGTATCAACGTGCCCCGCGATATGTCCATTTATGCTGCCAAACGACTGCGAGGTGCTCTAGAGACAACTGCTGCTTTGGTGGGTAATCACCAGGGTCTGCCCATTCCCGTTCAGCATCGACGGGATCAAAACCCGGCTGATTTTGCCGCATTTAACAGCCATTCAAGGTTGAAATAGCGTCAGCAATCAAGCTCAGTCGTGGGGTGATCTGGGCTAGAGGTCAGAAAGTCGGCAGTGGTTTCTGAGGGCAGATCTGTGACAATCAGGGGAGGTTGCGCGGTAGTTTCAGGCAGTAGAGGAGGCAAAATTCGATTGACTTGCAGCCCTAAAACTGAAAAGGTTTGGGGAATGTGCTCTACTGCGAACGGTTCAGTAGCTGCAAACGTCTGATCAGTTGTCAGCAATACTCGAATCACGCTAAGCGGAACTTGCAGAAACAAATTGCTGGCGAGAAACGCGATCGCTGCCACTATCAACCCTAATCCTCGCGACCCCAGAGCAAAGGGAGTGACCTCAGACGCGATCGGAGCCACGTAATAGAGCTGACGTAAAACTATGAGAAGCGCCAAAGCTCCTAGCCCAATCCAAATTGGACTACGGCGAGTTTTAAAGAGGGTTAGAATTCTTCGCTGGTCATCGGTGAGTTGGGTCGGTTTAAGAGCAACAGCAACCAGGCTGAAGATATAGAAAGGTTTTTGCCACTGCATCCAGACGATCGGGGCAATGCCGACTGCTGCAATTAAACTCAACTCCAACCAAACAGGCAATAAGGGATCGCCGACTGCCAGCCCCAACAGGCAAACTAGCAAACACAGAGGAAGGGCTGCCAATCCCGCTGCATGAATCCAAAGGTAGGGATCAGACCAGAAAGCACGCATAACTCACACTCACGTTAAACCCATGACTTATTTTAGGGGTGCATGGCGCAGCGTGTGAGCTACGGAGAGAAAAGGTTATTAGACTAGTCGTTAATTTCCTGCCGCTGCTGTTTAAGACTTTGTAGCTGATGCAGCAGAGACTCGGTTTCGGCGTGAAGATTGAGAAACTTTGTTTGTTGATCAGCTTGATAGAGTACCTTCATCTTTTCGAGCGATCGAGCCCACTCATGATCAGAAGCGCTGGAATGGTCTGGGCGATGCTCACACACTGCGGTGTTACTAAACTGACTATTTGAATTTGTCGTTGTCATAGGTCTTAGGAATTCGTACTCACGCCGAGAATTATCTTAACCTAAACTTTACACAACATTGTATGAAGTGCTTCACTTTGATTGACCGCCAGAGAGTTTTCTAAGTTCCTGTGAGACACAGGACACTCTAACCTCTGTAGTAGACTAGGATCTAAACCTGTTGCATTCAAACATTCAATCCTGTGACCTTAAGTCTGTCCATTCAAGATGATCCCCTCTCTGAGGCGATGCCCAAAGTTCAGAACTGGCGTGGCTTGATTGAGGGCTATCGACGCTATTTGCCCGTGACCGATAGAACTCCCGTCATCACGCTGCATGAGGGCAATACGCCCTTGATTCCGGCACCTGCGATCGCGGCTCAGATTGGTCGGCAGGTGAAGGTGTTTGTAAAATATGACGGTCTGAATCCGACAGGTAGCTTTAAAGATCGTGGCATGACGATGGCGATTTCTAAAGCCAAAGAAGCGGGGGCAGAAGCGGTGATCTGTGCGAGTACGGGCAACACCTCGGCGGCTGCGGCTGCCTACGCTCGTCGTGGTGGAATGCGGGCATTTGTGCTGATCCCCGATGGCTATGTGGCATTGGGCAAGCTGGCTCAGGCGTTGCTTTATGGGGCAGAAGTTTTAGCGATTCAAGGCAACTTCGATCGCGCTTTAGAAATCGTGTGCGAGATGTCGCAAAACTATCCTGTGACGTTGGTTAACTCGCTTAACCCCTATCGCCTTGAGGGTCAAAAAACGGCTGCGTTTGAAGTGGTTGACGTGTTGGGCGACGCACCTGACTGGCTGTGCATTCCAGTCGGTAATGCTGGGAACATCAGCGCCTATTGGATGGGATTCTGCCAATATCACCAAGAAGGACGCTCTACAAAACTTCCGAAGATGATGGGCTTTCAAGCATCAGGGGCGGCTCCTCTGGTGAGTGGGCATATTTTCAGCCATCCTGAAACTCTGGCAACTGCTATTCGGATCGGCAACCCTGCCAATTGGCAAAAAGCGCTCACTGTTCAAGAGTCGAGCCAGGGTGAATTTAATGCGGTCACCGACGAAGAGATTCTGGATGCGTATCGTCTCTTAGCGTCTGGAGAAGGAATCTTTTGCGAGCCTGCCAGCGCTGCCTCTGTCGCCGGATTATTAAAGGTGAAGGAGCGAGTGCCTACTGGGGCAACGGTGGTTTGTGTCTTGACAGGCAATGGTTTAAAAGACCCTGACACCGCCATCAAGCATAGCCAAAATCAATTTCAACAGGGCATTGCACCAGAGTTAGATGCAGTTGCAACAGCGATGGGATTTTAGTCGCCCTTTTGTTCTCGTACTTTTGTTAGCAAGTCCACTGTGTCGCCTAATGCGGTGGTTAGGTTTTTGCGAGTTTGAGCGTGGTCGCCTTGTTCAGATTTGAGGTCTTGAGCGAGGCGATCGTACTCTGTCCATAGCTCAAGTAATTTAGCTTTGAGTTCGTCAACGGTGGTCGGGGTCTCGATCGAGCGCTCAGAGGTGGATTGAATAACCAATCTGTCTGATGAGCCTTTAGGAAGGCTTTGAAGCTGCGTAATTTCAGCTTTGAGCGCGTCGATCGTTTGGCGAGTCAACAAGGCCTCGGTGCGTCGCTGCTGGGCTTCAGTCTCATAGAGTTTCCGCCAATTGTCAGCACTGGCATTTGCGGCTTCTTGTGCTTCTTGTGCCGCTTGTAATCTTTGCTTGAGGTCTTTAATCTCATTTAACCACTGCACAACTTGGTCAGCCATTTTTCTCGCCTCTGTTAAATTTAAGTTCAGACTTTATTTCCAGCCTTTTTTTGCCTGCTCTAGCACATAAGCAGAGACCTCTTGAATTTGAGCTTGGCTCAGACGATCTTTGTAAGCAGGCATATTGCTTTTGCCGTTGGTGACGAGTTGAGCGATCGTTGCCTCACTGACATAGCCATTTTTCTGAAGTGCTTTTAGGGTCAGTGTTTTATTGCGTCGCACAATATTGCCGCCATGAGCATGACATCCCGCACATTGGACAAATATGTTGGCACCGCTGCCCAAGTCGGCAGCCAAAACGGAATGAGTCAATGAGCTTGCCCAGATGACGATCGCGCTCAACCCAATAATTAATAATCGCTGAATCATGGTGTTTTGGCTTACAAGAGATTATGTTTTCGATCGTGCCATATCTTTCAGATCCTACCTATTCCCTTGGTTGAAGACGGTGGCACAATATTGAAAGTGGATTAACCAGTGTTGAAGGAGCAATTGCGGTGCTAGTAAAGGTGGGTGTAGGGGTCGTCTGTTTTGCGATCGCGTTCGTTTTGGCAAGCCTGGTCGAATATTGGCTGCACCGCTTGATGCACGTCTCGCCAAAAGTGGGTGAGAGACATCGCGACCATCATCGCCGCAATGAGGCGCAGGGCGTGCTGTGGGAGTTTCGTGATTATGTGAGAGGGACGCTGATCGTCCTGTGTTTGATGTTTTTCCACTCATTTTCGGCGGGCATCGGCTGGTTTTTGGGCGGGTTTGTCTATGCGGCGTTTTCTTCTTATGCTCATCAGCTACAGCACGAAAACCCGACCAAGTGCTTTTGGATGAAAATGCCCGTTCATTATGTACATCATAAATATGGGATGTGGAATCACAACTTTGGACTCGCCGTGGATTGGTGGGATCATGTGTTTGGCACCTATAAACTTGTAAATTGGTTAACCGATGAAGAACTCAGTCAACCTGAAAAAACCTATTGGCAACTGCGCTGGTTTTAAGTCAAGCAACTTGTCAAGAGCAAATTTGCTGCCAATTCCAAAAACTTTCGATCGCTCTCCTCACTCCTGAATTTCTCCGTGCTATCGTTCCAAAATCCCATAGAGAAAGACAGGGAGAAGCGATATGAGCTACTTCCAGGAAGCAAAGGCGCACTTTGTCGCCTCTCATCAAAATCCAATCAATCAAGCGTTACACCACTTAACAAACGCGTTAGCGATCGCTGCGATCGTCTACTTGTTTTACGACTGGCGAATAACGCTCATTTGTCTAGTGCTCACTCAGATATTTGCTCTGGGTGGACACGCCTTTTTCGAGAAAAATGAACCTGCCTTTGTCAAATACCCCGGCATCACGATTCTGGCTTCTCTCTCTTGGTCATTTGAGCATTGGTTCGGGTTACGTCAGCTTTGGCACTATTTCAGGCACAAAGCAAGCGCATAGTTAGGGTTCAGCTTTTAGCCCGAACCCCTAATCCTTTCACACTACGGAGAACTTCATGTATCAAGACTTGCTAGTGATCGACGCAGACGCTCACAAAATTGAGAATCCTCTCGTGATTCGTGACTATATTGAGCCACAGTATCGCGATCGAGTCGGTCTCATGGTCGATAGCTTGGGCGATCAACGGATGCGAGTTGTTGACTTTAACCCCGCAACGGGCAAGAACGACTTAGAACGGCTTTATCCTCAGCCGCAAGGCTTAGGAAAAGGAGGATTTCGGAATCTTCACCCAGAAACCACGCTAGGAGCCATGTTTAACCAGGTTCGGTTAGAGCACATGGATCGAGAAGGTGTGGATATTCAAGTAGTCTATGGCACCTGGAATTTGAGCTACTCCTCGATTCTGGATAAAGACATGGCGATCGCTCTCTGTCGTGCTTACAACGACTACATGGCTGAAGATTGTCGCGGCTATGGCAATCGCATTAAGCCGATCGGAGTTTTGCCGATGCAGGATGTTAACGAAGCGGTCAAAGAGATGCACCGTTGCGTCAACGAGCTTGGCATGATTGGCGTGTCGATCGCGCCCAACATCGCTATTCCACACCCGAAAGCGCCCGATGCGTTTCCAGAAATTCGCACCTGCAAAACCCTCAGTCATCCTGATTTTGAGCCAATTTTGCAAGCGGCAGTCGATTTGGATGTCTCGATCGGCATTCACGGCGGACCAGGTTCTTATATGGTTGGCGGCATCGCGGATCACATGGAGACGTTTGTTCTCAGTCATATCTTTGTGCAGCGAAATCAGCAGCAAATGGCACTCGCTCGCATGGTTTTTGATGGCGTATTTGAGCGATTCCCCACTCTGCGAGTTGGTTTTCTTGAAGGAGGCTGTGGCTGGTTGCCTGACCTTGCTCACGCCTTCCATGAGCACTGGGAGAAGCGCATTCGTGACTTTGATCCCAAGACTCCCTATCGCCCCTCGTTGATGGAATTCACCAAACTGATGATCCAGGAACGAGGTGTTCATAACAACAGCAACATCATCAGTCAGGCAAAAAATCTGTTTGATCTGATGTGGAACAAGCAGCACGACCCGTCGCAAATCAACGACTCTAGCCTCTATGAGCACTACGATTTGCGTCACCGTGACCCTATGGAGTATTTCGGACGCGGACAGATTTTCACCTCTTTTGAGTCAGATGACCCCGCTCCGGCTTATTTGCCTCTAGCGATGGGTGAAATGGGTAGACATCTCACCTGTTTCTCTGGCGATTATGGTCACTGGGACGGTGTGCTGAAAGATTGCGTCAAGTCGGCTGCCGAAGTAGCAGACTACGATCGCGATCACCTTCGCTTACTCTTCAGTGAGAACGCGCTGGCGTTGTATGGCGATCGCTTACGTCAGTCAATTCCAGACAACTTGTTAGCTGCTGCGCTGGTGGGAACCAGAGGCTAAAGTCTGCTGATTGGCACAGGCTTTGTTGCTAAACGATGAACCTGCCTCCTAACTCCTAGTTTTGAGGGAACTAGACCACTCAAAGTTCCACAGAATTAGAATTTAGGAGGCTCTCAAGGGTCTCACATTGACTGTTGATCTTCCCTATCGAGCAAAATCTAGAGCAGACAGTTCAAAGACTGTCCCTGCGCGGGAACGAGCGGAACATGAGTGGGGTCATTCTGCATAGACTAGAGAAATGTAATATGTAGACGTATTCAGAATCACTCTCCCGTCTCCCCTCTTGCCAATGGCATCAATCGCGCGCAAAAATCTCTTTGAAGACATTCCCCGCTTTATCGTCGCTCAAGCAGGGATTGTGTTTGCTGTTAGCTTGGTGACGATTCAACTCGGCATCCTCAAAGGATTCACTCGATCGACAGCGCTTTTAATTGATCAATCCACTGCCGATCTGTGGGTTGCCTCTAAAGAAATGGTGCATCTAGAGTTAACCTCTCCGATCGCTGCCGAAAAAGTCGTTCAAGCTCAAAAAGTTCCTGGAGTTGACCGGGCAGAAGCGTTGATGATCCGCTCAAGCGTTTGGCGCAGTGATTCGGGGTCAATTACTCCAATTAGAATTTTTGGTTTTGATCCCGACAGTCGCCTATTTGCTGGGTGGGCTGTCACCGAAGGCAAACTGAATGCAGCAAAGCAGCCCTTTAACGTCGTAATCGATCGCTCTAGTTTGAAGAACCTGGGGCAAAAGCAACTGGGCGAACAAGGCAAAATCGGGACGCTTCCCGCTCGCGTTGTGGGGCTGTCTCAAGATACACAGTCGATCGTGTCTAGCGCTTTTATCTTCACCTCTCTAGAAAACGCCAACGCCTACGCTACCGCAGGACTCAACACGTCAGTAAGCTGTACTCGGCAAACCGGAGGCGACATCGCTTGCACCAACAATTTTGAGAATGCGCCTCTAGATGGCGCGACTGCTCCCCTCACCACTCCTCGAAGTCTCAGCATCTCTGATCCCATCTCTTATGTATTAGTTCGCGCTAAAGCAGGGCAAGACTTGCAGCAGTTAAAACAACGCTTAGAAGCAGCCCTTCCCAACACTCGTGTCTACACTCAAGCCGAGATCGCAGACCAAACCCGCGTCTATTGGACAGAACGAACGGGAGTCGGATTTATTCTCAGCTTGGGGGCGACCGTAGGATTTGTGGTTGGCATGGTGATTGTTGGTCAAATTCTCTACTCCTCAGTAGCTGACCACCTACGCGAGTTTGGAACTCTCAAGGCGATGGGCGCGTCAAATTGGGTTATCTACAGTGTCATTTTAGAGCAGGCGCTATGGATGGCAATTTTAGGCTACATCCCTAGCATGGCGTTCTGTATTGGACTTGGAGCTTGGACCCAAACCGCTAAGGGCATCATGATTCTCATTACACCCGCTACAGCAGGAGGCGTTTTTGTTTTAACGGTCGTTATGTGTGTAGGCTCTGCCCTCTTTGCGGTACAAAAAGTCACACGTGTTGACCCAGCTATCGTTTTCAAGGCTTAATGAAAGCTGTAAAATTTCGTAATAATTATAAGATGAGCAATTTACGATCGTTAAAGTTCAATTCTTTCACTGACAGAAACTTGGGCAGTCTAGGTAGACTGGATCTATAAGTAAGAACTCTAACTCTACTCCGGATTAACGGTCTCCAGAGCTGTATCTACTTCTCAGAATCAAAGCTTGTGAACGGCTCCCCACACGCTGCTATCTAAAATCCTTTAAATCAATAAATCAACGAATGACTGCCACCCAAATCGATTTACTGCAAAGTGCCGGGAGTGCTTCTCAAGCCAATCTCTCTATCTGTGCTGAGAGAACAGAGATCAACGCGATCGTGGCTCGTGGGGTAAGCATGGTCTATCAATCTGGAACCGAGCGGTTTCAGGCATTAAAAAATATCGATTTAGAGGTTAAACGGGGAGACGTTCAGCTTTTAATGGGTCCTTCTGGCTCTGGTAAAACAACATTACTCTCTATTCTGGCAGGCATTCTTACCCCTACTGCAGGCAGCGTACGTCTTTTAGGAGAAGAAATCTCTAAGCTATCTGGATCAAAGCTGGCACATTTTCGGCTCCAAAATATTGGATTCATCTTTCAAGGATTTAACTTATTTCCGGCGTTGACTGCCCTGGAGAATGTTGAAGTTGCCCTTAACCTCAAGGGCATTCGCAGAGGAGCTGCTTGTCAACAAGCGCTAGATCTGTTGGATCAAGTAGGGCTTTTAGAGCAAGCAAAACGGCATCCTCAAGATCTTTCAGGTGGGCAAAAGCAGCGAGTCGCGATCGCTCGCGCCCTAGCTGGAAATCCGCGTTTGATTATGGCAGACGAACCAACCGCTGCCCTTGACTCTCATAATGGTCACGCGGTCATTGAGCTATTGCGAAACCTGGCTAAAGAGAAAGGACGCACAGTTTTAATCGTCACTCACGATCCCCGAATTATTGATGTTGCTGACAGCGTGGCTTATTTAGAAGATGGCGCTTTGAAAGCAGGTGCACACTATTAGAGAAGAGAGCGACTGGAGCGTTCTTGAGATTTGATTTTCGCTCAGCCGAACGGGGCACTCTGAGGCAAGATGACTTGAGTCATCAGTCTTCAAAGCCTCTTCATCTGCTGCTCTTGTGAACCTATCTCGCCTTATTCCTACCTTAAAATTTATCCGATCGCCGACGGTTTCTCTCAATGGGGTTCTGGTCACTTCATTTATCGTGCAAATTTTTGCGATCGCGGGTCTCGTGGGGTGGCTGTCGATTCGCAATGATCGTCAAGCGATCGAAGACTTGGCGAGGCGGGTGCACAGTGAGACGAGTTTGCAGGTCACTCAGCATCTAAATGACTATCTGGGTCGAGTGCATTTGATCGATCAAACAAACCGGGATGCGCTTCAAATTGGGGTGCTTGATCCGTCTAATTTAGAGGCGATGCAACGCCTCTTTTTCAAAGAGATTCAGACATTTAAGGTGAGCTACATCAATTTTGTTACTCCATCAGGAGACTATGCTGGGGCTGGCTATGAAGCAGACCGGACACTCGCAACCAGTGAAATTAACAAGGCAACACTCAAGAAGCTTCATATTTATAACGTTGATCAGGCAGCTAAGCGAACGAAGCTGAAAAATGTTCAGCCATACGATCCCTATTCAGAACGTTGGTATATCGATGCGGTCAAGGCAGGGCATCCCGTTTGGAGCCAGATCTATCAATGGGATGGCGTTCCTGAAGTCATCTCGATTAGCTCTGGCTATCCCCTCTATGACACGAAGGAAAGATTGATCGGAGTGCTAGGAGTTGATCTGGTGCTGTCAGATATTTCTCAATCTCTGCGAAACCTGCCTGTGAGTCGATCGGGCGTGGTGTTTATTGTCGAACGATCGGGATTACTCGTTGCGAGTTCTTCATCGGAGCCTGTAACCACGATCGTTCACAAAAAAGCCGATCGGTTATCCGCTTTCAATAGTGGAGATGCCCAAATCCGAGCCGCCATTCAGCATTTAAAGCAGACTTTCAGCAGTCTTGAACAAATTCACAACAAGCAGCTTTTAGAAGTCTCGATCGTCAAGCAAGGCTCTCCGGTGGGAACCAATCACTATGTGCAAGTCACCCCCTGGCAAGATGAAAAAGGGCTGGATTGGTTGGTGGTGTCAGTGGCACCCGAATCAGAATTTACTGGGCAGGTGGACGCTCAAGATCGGATCAGACTTCTCTTATGTGTGATTGCGGTGACGGGGGCAACGACGATCGCGACGTTAATCGCTCGATGGTTAACGACCCCTATTTTGAGATTTAGCCAAGCCTCAAACGCGATCGCCTTTGGAGAACTGAATCAAGTCGTCAAATTCAATCTCGGCATTCCGATTCGCATTAGAGAGTTAGATCGGCTGGCAGCGTCATTTAATCAAATGAGTCAGCAACTTCAAGCCTCGTTTCAAACCTTGGAAACTGCCAACGAGACTTTAGAAATACGGGTCGAAGACCGCACCGCTGAACTGAGACTGAGAAGCAATATCACCAGTCAGATCCGCAAATCTCTAGATTTGGATACGATTTTGCAAACGGCTGTGATTGAGATTCGATCGTTGATGCAGATCGATCGCTGCACGTTTGTTTGGTATAACCCGCACACTACACCTGCTACCTGGGAAGCCGTTACAGAATCTAAGTTGCCAACGGTCGAAAGTGCATTAGGGTTGTATTCTGAAAAGTTTGCTGGCGTGTTGGGAAAACGGTTTCTCAACGTTCAAACCATTCAACTAGATGAGGTTTCTCAGTTAACCGAGCCTGTGCTACGACGGCTGCTCATCGCGTTTGGCTGCACCTCATTGTTAGGGTTGCCCATGCAAAAAGATGGGAAAGTCGTCGGCGTGGTGATTTGCACCCAGACTAAAAAGATTCGCCCCTGGAAGCCAGAAGAGGTAGAGCTACTCAGAGGAGTCGTTGACCAGTTAGCGATCGCCATGAGTCAAGCCGAACTCTACGCAGAAGCCCGCAACAATGCTGAAATCGCCCAAGCTCAAGCCCTGCGCCTTGCTGCCGCAATGAAAGAATTGCAGCAAACTCAGGCACAACTCATTCAAACCGAGAAGATGGCGAGTTTGGGGCAGATGGTCGCTGGCATTGCCCACGAGATCAATAATCCAGTGAGTTTTATCTACGGCAATATCAGTCATGCTGAAGAGTATGCTCAGAGTATGGTGCGGCTATTGCACCTCTACCAACAGCAGTATCCAACTCCATCTGTTGAAATCGAAGCAGAGATGGATCAGATCGATCTCAGGTTTCTCATCGAAGACTTACCCAGGCTTTTTCGGTCTATGCACGATGGAGCCGATCGCATTCAAAAAATTGTTCAATCTCTACGGACGTTTTCTCGATTAGACGAGTCAGACTTCAAAGCCGTTAACCTTCATCAAGGCATTGATAGCACCTTAATGATTTTAGAAAGTCGTCTCAGGGCACTCTCGACCCGTCCTGCAATTCAAGTGATCAAACACTACGGTTCACTCCCTTTGATCAAGTGCTATGCAGGAGAATTGAACCAGGTTTTTTTGAATATTTTGAGCAATGCGATCGACGCTTTAGACACTTATTCTCAGCCCCAAAGCTCACCTTCCATCACGATCAAGACCCAAGGTTTGGATGGTAGCCAGGTCGCGATTACGATCACCGATAATGGCATGGGGATGGACGAAAACGTTCGATCGAAGCTTTTTGACCCGTTTTTTACAACTAAGCCGATCGGTAAAGGTGCTGGGTTAGGGCTTGCTGTCAGCTATCAAATTGTGACTGAGCGCCATCGTGGTCAACTTGAGTGCATCTCTAAACTAGGTGCAGGTGCCCAGTTTGTCATCACGATTCCGATTTTGCAAGGGCAGCATTATGCGACGGGATGATGTCTGGGTCTCTGACGGCTTTTTGGCTGCGATGCTGGAATGTTTGTATCCCAGGACACGTGCATACGGTAGATGATCCTTTTAGACATCCTCTGAGACGGGTTTAAGTTTAAAAGTCCATACGTTCCCCACTTTTGAGAGCCGCCGCCGATCTCCACACAAGGTCTGTTAGCTAGAGTGAATCGGAATTTCAATCCAAAATTCTGTGCCATGTCCCGGCTGAGAGTGGCACTTAAAAACGCCTCTGTGCTTTTCAACAATGATCTCGTGGCTGATCGAAAGCCCCATTCCGGTGCCTTTGCCGATCGGCTTAGTCGTAAAAAATGTCTCAAATACTTTGTCCTGCATATCTTCAGGAATCCCCTGTCCATTATCGCTGATGCAGATCACGACTCGATCGCTCCCTAATCGCTCAGTGCGAATCGAAATGGTAGGTGCGCTCACGGTGCCTAAGTGTTCTTCGAGAGCATCGATCGCATTAGTGATCACATTCATAAACACTTGATTAAGCTGTCCGGCATAGCACTCTACCATCGGGAGTTCGCCATAATCTTTGACGAGTTTAATGTCCATCGTGTCTGACTTTGCTTTGAGGCGATGCTGCAAAATCAACAGTGTGCTATCGAGTCCTTCGTGAATATTGACAGGTATCATCTCGGATTGGTCGAGACGAGAGAAGTTTCTAAGAGATAAGACAATTTGACGAATCCGATCGGCTCCCACTTTCATCGAAGTCAGAGTTTTGGGTAAGTCTTCAGTGAGAAAGTCGAGGTCTATCGCATCTGCCTGTTCAGCTACTTCCTCAGTGGGGTCAGGATAGCAAGCCTGATACGTCTTAACCAAAGTGAGCAGGTCGTGGGCATAGTCATTGACGTGGTTGAGATTGCCATAGATGAAGTTGACTGGATTGTTGATCTCGTGAGCAACTCCTGCCACTAACTCACCTAGGCTCGACATCTTCTCAGTTTGAATGAGCTGGCTCTGAGTCTTACGCAAATTGTGAAATGCCTGCGAGAGTTGCTCAGCGGTTTGTTGCAGTTGGGTGGTGCGTTCAATAACTTGAGCTTCCAGACTGGCGTTAAGACCTTGCAATTGCTGGTGTGTCTCGCGCTGCTGGAGAGCGGTCGCAAACTGATTTCCCAACGCCTGAGCTAGCTCAATCTCGTCGGGCATCCACTGATGATCTGGGTCAGAGAGGGCTGGGGCGCGAAAAATGCTCAAGTATCCTAGCAAGTGATGGCGATACCAGAGCGGCATCATTAGCACGCCTCGCACCGATGTAGCGCTAAAAGCAAATTGCACAGCTTCAAACTCTGGCTTGTAGTAGATGTCATCGATCGCCCAAACTTGATTCTCTCTCAGTTTGAACTGGGTTTGCCAGACGCTGCACTGCTCAATCAAATGATAGGGTGGCTCGTCAGGAAAGCTGGGTTGAATGCCATAGGTATAGAGTCGAATATCATTGCTGGGCGCGATCAAGCTTTTTGGTGAGGGTGGGTGGTGCAAGTCTAAAGGTTCAGTTTGAATCCAAAGCCTGCCGCCTGACCCTTGAAGCGTGGCGATGGTTTCTTCGAGGGCAGCTTGTAGCTCGATCGTCGATAGCGAATGCAGCAAGCTAGAAATGCGTTGAACAGCGGCTTCTCGATCTGCCAGTTGGCAGGCATGACGCATCAAGATGGAGTGGTCGATCGCCATTGCCAGTTGATTGACCACTGACTGCACGATTTGAACTTCACTCTCTAAAACCTGGTGAGACTCGCTGTAGTGGGAGACAATTAAGCCCCAAAGCTCACCATGCACAATGATCGGCACAACCAACGACGACTGCACTCCCATCTCAACTAAGGGATTAAGGTGATCGAATTCTGCGGGGCGATATTGAATCGGCTCAAATCCAGCCTCGTCATTCTGCCAGCGACTTTGCCCAATTTGCCCAGACGTGACATCGACAATCGATCTGACCTGTGACTCGATCAGCAATTCTCGCGCATCGGCAGAGATATCATCGGCTGGAAACTTTAGATCTAGTAGCGATGCCAAGCGATCGCCTCGAATCGATTCGGCAATTACTTGACCGCTTTCGTCTGCGTGAAATTGGTAAACAGCAACCCGATCGCTGCCTAAAAACGTGCAAACGTCTATAACAGTTGCCGTCAGAAGATCTTTTAAGGGAAGCGATCGCTGAATGCGGTGGGTGAGGCAGTGCAATAACTTTTCTTGGTCAAGGCTCATTGCAGATCTTTGCTCGAATTTGAGAAGGGTATGACAACACGGGTGAGACAGAGGAATGCTCCTTCCTCGTCTGCCCTCTTTAGTAAAGAGTATGGGCAGTGCTGCTTCTAAAATTCACATTTCCTAAATCACGAAAGTCTGGCATTGGTTAAATTAGCCCATCAGTGACCAGCGCTGGTGAAGCCGATCAGCAGGTTTAGCCGTGTAAGGTTCAGCGTAGTCCATTGACCAGCAACGCTCTAGATGTCTGTTTGTTGCTCATATAAATGCTTTTGCATGAGGGTATTTAAGAAGAGTTGCCACATTTTATTTAGAGAGGCGAGGTTGTTGCGTCTTGGTTCGGGTGCTGAGCCAGGAATGAGTTCTAGTTTTTTATAGCGCTGCCAGTCATAGCTCATAAAATTCTCACAGATTCGCTGGACATCGCGATCTCACTTTTTAGGAGGATGATCCCCTCGTCCCCAATCGCGATAGGATTGTAAAACTGTCACGTCTTCCTGCCAATTGCTTATGAAGCGCTTTTTGTCTCGCATACTGGCTCTGGTGTTGGTCGTAGCGATCGGGTTAACGGGTTGCTCTTCTGACTCCACCACCGGACTCACCGGAAACTACCGTGAAGACACGCTAGGAGTTATTAGCAGCTTAAGGTCTGCTTTGACACTGCCAGCAGATTCTCCTGATAAGGTTGCTGTCCGCGCAGAAGCTCGTAAAAATATCAATGACTTTGCCTCTCGCTACCAGCGCGATCCGGCGATTCTAAAATTAAACTCGTTCACTACAATGCGGACGGCGCTTAACTCGCTGGCAGGTCACTATAGTTCCTACCCTAATCGTCCGGTTCCTGACAAGCTCAAGACCCGTTTAGAACAGGAGTTTCAGCAAGTCGAAGTGGCTCTCAAACGGGGTATCTAGAAATCGAAGCTTGAAGAGTGAGTTCTGAGGTTTGAGTTAGATTGATCGACTCACCCCTCAGAACTCGTTTTTTTGACTAAATCGCGCCGACTTCTGTCTTCATTAGGTTGGTCAGCATAGAGGCAGGGCGCTGGGTATAGTTCCAGGCAAAGGCATGGCGAAACGCGGCATCTTGACAGGCTTGTAGCTGCTCAAACCCGATGATGTCGTGAGTGAGTAGACTTTCATACTCAAATGGCAATCGCACATTGTGCAGTCCGGCGTTATCGGTGCAGATGGCGATATCGACTCCTGCATCAAGGCAGCGATCGAACACTAATTTCAGTTGGGTGATGTCCTCCAGAGTGCCTGTTTTTAGATAAGTTGTTGGGCACACTTCTAAGCACTGCCCACGTCGAGCCACCTCTTTGAGTAAGTGGGGCTGAAGGAGCGGAATTTGAATGCCGTGCCCAATTCGCATCAGGTAGGGCAATAGTTCTGGATAACAGCCCTCACTGGTTTCGTAGACGTGCCCGGTTGTTTTAATGTTGAGCGATCGCGCGTAGGCGTATAACTCAACAAACTCATTGAGCCGTTCGGCATAGTGAGCATCCCCACCTGCCACGTCGATCGCGCACACATACTCTGGTGATTGAGCAGCTAAATCGACGATCGCCCGATTCACCTCATGGGGCAACCGAGAGTGCATACAGAGGATCTGGCTGCTGACGATCGGGTATTCTTTAACCTGACTCGCCTGACCCACAATCTGGACAATTTCCCCCATCTGATCAATTCTCTGAGACTGACTGAGTTGAGAATCCGTTCTTAAAAACGGGGTGTAGCGCAACTCTAGATAAGCCAAATTCTCAAAAATATAGGCTCCACGCATCAAGCGATAGATGAAATAGGGCAACGTTTCAGCCGTCTGAACTCCCTCAACCAGGGTATGAAGCTCTAAATACTCGTCTAGGCTATTGCGAGGTCGAGTGTAAAAATCCTCAAACTCACAGTAATCAGGAAATCGCGCGGCTAAGGTAGAGTCACTCCGATGCAAATAACGCCAAAGCACTCTAGGAACCACCGATCCTCCTAGATGGCGATGTAACTCAGCATATAAAGCCACGGGCACCTCTTCTGATCTGATGATGTAATTCCTCCTATTCTGACGTTTGTAACAAAAGTTGTCTGGCTCTCATCGATACCAAACTAAAAGAAAACCTGAAAAAAATAGAAAGTTTCGTGAGTCAGAATGGGTTTTGTTTGTCCGCTTCCTGGATCACTTCGTCATTCCATCACCCCTTACAATGGATCTTGCAGACACGACACTGCAAAGACTTAGAGACGTAGCTCAGATAAGGGGAGAAACACTGCATGGATTTGGTCGCGCTTCAAGGCGTATTAGATAATCTCTCGTTTGCTGTCCTGTTCGTGACAATGCTGATTTATTGGACGGGTGCAGCATTTCCTCAACTTTCTTATCTGCCCGCTCTAGGGACAACAGGGATGGCGATCGCTAATCTCTGCATCGCAACTCTCTTAGGCGCACGTTGGCTAGAGGCAGGTTACTTCCCGTTGAGTAATCTATATGAGTCGCTATTTTTCCTCGTTTGGGGAATCACGACCATCCATCTTTTTGCTGAAAATATGAGCGGCAGTCGCCTAGTCGGGGTTGCGACGACACCTGTTGCGATGGCAATCACAGCCTTTGCGGCGTTGACCCTGCCTGACGGAATGCAAGCCTCTGCGCCGTTAGTTCCTGCGCTCAAATCCAACTGGCTGATGATGCACGTCAGCGTCATGATGTTAAGCTATGCGACGCTGATGGTCGGGGCGCTGTTGGCGATCGCCTTCTTAATCGTGACTCGTGGTCAGAATATTGAACTGCGCGGTAGCTCAGTGGGGACGGGTGCCTACCGTGATAAAGCGTATCGGTTGACGCGATCGAGTGAATCAGAAGAGCCTTTGACGACCGTTGCGATGCAAAGCGGCGGAACTGCCGTGCTTTCTGCCTCGACCCAAGCGATTCCGCTGTCTCCTCAACGCTTAAATCTGGCTGACACGCTCGACAACATTAGCTATCGGGTGATTGGGTTAGGGTTTCCGCTATTGACGATCGGAATTATCGCCGGAGCAGTTTGGGCAAATGAAGCCTGGGGTTCTTATTGGAGTTGGGACCCAAAAGAGACGTGGGCAATGATTACCTGGCTTGTGTTTGCAGCTTATCTTCACTCTCGGATCACTAAAGGGTGGCAGGGTCGTCGTCCTGCTATTCTCGCTGCGACTGGCTTTGTCGTCGTTTGGGTCTGTTATCTTGGCGTTAACCTTTTGGGCAAAGGGCTTCACAGCTACGGCTGGTTTCTTTAGTTAACCTCGAATCTTCACGATAAAACCAATATGGATAACGGTTATAGCCCTTTAAGAGACGACGAAGTGCTGTTCGTCGATCGCGGTCGAGTTCTCATGTCAAATCCGACGTTTAAGGTCAGTGAGTTTCTCGATGCTCTTGCTGAAACGATTAATGAGCAAGAAGATAACTGGTCAGAAGAAAATGAAGACTGGTTTGGCGATGGGCTGGCGTGTGAAGCGCTGCGATTTGGTACGGGCGGCTGGCAGCGGGGCAAAGTCAGGATTCGCTTGGAATTTGTGCCCGACAAAGAGCTTGGAAGGCTGCCAGAGCGATCGACCGCACCCGGCAGACTTCGCACTAAACCAGTTGAGAACATCTACGAAGATCTAGACGAAGGCACCTATTAACGCCATCCATGAGCAGCATTGTCTGGACACCGCTCCACGATCGACTGCACCGCACTCTTAGAGAACGCCACTTATTGGCAAAGGGAGATCGGGTGCTGGTGGCGGTGTCTGGAGGGCAAGATTCTCTTTGTTTGCTCAAACTCCTCCTAGATTTGCAGCCAAAGTGGAGTTGGCAGTTGGCGATCGTGCATTGTGACCATCGCTGGCGATCTGACTCTTCACAGAATGCGGACTTTGTATCGACTCTGGCGCAGTCTTGGCAAGTCCCGTTTTATTTAGAAGTCGCGAGTCAAATCCCTGCTGGCGAAGCAGAGGCGAGACAATGGCGCTATGAGTGTTTGACAAAAATCGCTCAGACGGATGGATTTAATACGATCGTGACAGGTCACACGGCTAGCGATCGGGCTGAAACTCTTCTCTACAATTTAATGCGAGGCAGTGGAGCCGACGGACTTCAGGCACTTTCCTGGAGACGGTTGCTTGATCCATCGCTTAACCTTGTCCGCCCACTTCTAAACGTGACCCGCTCTGAAACTGCCCAATTTTGCCAAGACTCAGATCTTCAGATTTGGGAAGACAGCACTAATCAAGATTTAACTTACGCCCGAAATCGCATCCGTCAAGAACTCATTCCTTACTTGCAGGCTCATTTCAACCCGCAAGCCGAACAAACTCTTGCCCAAACCGCCGAACTTCTAACTGCCGAAGTTGAATATCTTGAAGCTATTGCATCTGAACTGAGAGAAAAAGCTATGAGTGTCAGTCGGTTAGCTTTGAATCGATCGCTGCTCCGCTCCGCTCCTCTAGCACTCCAGCGTCGCGTCATTCGCCAATTTCTGCAAAAAGCTTTGACGTTCAGCCCAAACTTTGATCACATTGAAAAAATGACTGCTTTGATTAAAGCTCCTAATCGATCGCGCACTGATCCGTTTCCGGGAGGCGCGATCGCTGAAGTTCAAGGCGACTGGATTTGGCTCAGAACCTAGCTGGTAAAAATTTCTGCTCTACTTTGAGCGTGTTAGCATTCGGGGTAAAGCACTGAGCCTCTGAGCCATGACCACAACTCAACCTCAAGCCCCATCCCAACGAAAAGTTTTGCTCTATCCTGGTGAAGACAGTTATTTTGTGGTCGAGGTGCCGAGTTTACCAGGTTGCATCAGTCAAGGAAAAACTCGCGACGAAGCTTTAGCGAATATTGAAGAAGCGATCACTCTCTATGTCGAGGTGTTATGCGATCGAGGCGAAACCATCCCAGACCGCTAAAGCCAACTCCTAGCCAACGGGCAAACTGGGGAGTTGCGGGTGGTGGTTATGGCATCTACTGGGAAGAAATCGATGAAGATATCAGCACAGCAGGAACGCTTTGTGGCACACCTTCTCCTAACTTCAAATGACCTTAATTTGTCTTCAGTTCTTCCACTTTCTGCTGAATCAATTTTGCAACTTCTTCGATTTCAGCTTTTGATTGCGGCATGGCGTAGGTTTCAGGAGACGCGTCTGCGGTGAAGCGATCGACAAAGGCATGAAATGCCTCCTGATCGTTAGGATGAGCAACCATATAAGCTCGAAGGTCAGCCTTAGTCATTTCAGCAAAGTTAGGCTTCATCACAAGAACCTCCAACGACCATTGCGATAGATCTGTTGCACTTCCTCAATGGTCTAGCTCATATTCAAGTCGGTACGAACTCAGGCTTGTTGGTTAGGCTAGCAACGATTTGCTGCATTTCAGCGATCGCCCCACTCTGATTACTCTTCGCCTCGTGAACTTGTGTGATCGTGCCCTGCATTGCCTCAAGCTGATATCGCAACCCATCTACCGTGTCTTGAATCGGCTGCATCATCTCCTGATAGAGACTGACTTTGCCTGCGAGTTCGGCGGCGGTGACCCTTTGAGATTTCAGCGTTTCTTCTAAGTGTTTCAGTTCGCTGTGTTTGGCTTCTTGCTCGCTCGATCGCCCATTCACCATGTCCTGGGTTTCTTGGATGCGACTGCGAATGTGCTCAAGTTCATTCTCGATCGGCTGCAACTCATCTATCTGCTGCTGCCGAAGTAAATCAATTTGGGTAAACACTTGGCTCAAATCGATATTCCCCTCTTTTGCCTCTGGGTCACTTCTGCCCTGTCTTCGTGCCAACACAGATTGATGCTGACGCAAAACGCTTTCTTTTTCTTTGAGGCTGCGACGTTGACCAACTAACGTCTCATTGAGAAATTGATAGGCATCTTGCTCGTCTGCAAGTTCAGATTCTAGAGCGATGCGATCGTACTCTCCAGATTTTTCAATCTTGGCTTTCAGTCCCTCAAGCTCTGTCTGCTTCAACTCTAATTCTTCTTCTTGCCCATTGACAAAGCCAGAAGACATCTCAAAGTCACGCTGCAAATCTTGAATAATTGCCTGAAGCTGATCTAAGGACATTTTTTCTAATGCTTCGACATCGACTGAACTGATGGTTGCATCCATTCCTTCAGCGAGGCGAAAAAGCTGTTGGTGCAAATCGTCATGATGCTGAATCTGTCTCCTCAATAGCTGAGCACAGTCCTGCTTGGTTTGCAAAACAGCTTGCTGAATCTTGACTTCAGCCTTTGCCTGTTCTAGCGCTTCTTGCGATTGGTGCCACTCCTGCCAGCGTTGAGTGAGATCTTGAGACTGGCGATCGATCTCGTCTTGCATCTGGTGTGCAGTCTGCCGTTGTTGCTCCAAATTCTGCCAGTGTTGACTCAAAATCGCCTGATGCTGATTGGCTAACTCAGAAACCTGGTTAACCTGCTCCTGCATCGCCTCAGACGAGACGTGTGAGCTAGATAGCCGACCTAAAAGCTGTTGAATGATTTGAGCTTGTTCATCATCTAAAACAGATGCTTGTTGCAGCTCAGACTGTCGCTCATCGACTTGTTGTTTTTGCCCCTGTAGCTGATCCCAAGCACCCTCTAGCTCTTGACGGTTGCGCTCTAGCTCTGCTTGTTGGCGCAAGATTTCGTCGCGGGTCACTTCAAACTGTTGACGCTGTTGCTCTAACTGCTCAAAGTCTTCTTCTAACTGCTGGAGCTGCTCGCGCCGAGTCTCCATCTCCATCTCGCGCCGATTTAGCTCTTGACTTTGGTAAGTGAGCGACTGCTTCCATTGCTCAATCTCGTCTTCCTGATTCTTAAACTTTTCTTGCAAACGAGAGAAGTTTTGCAAAATGCTAACTAGAGGTCGTCCAGCTTCTTGAACACGCTGTACCTGCTTATTTGCCGTTAGGTCTACTAGCAACAAAGTTCCAGGACTAAACCGACCTGCTTCATCTGACTGAATGGCTTCGTCACTGGCTGCAATCCAATTTTGCTCAGACCGCTGACAGGCAAGCAGCTTAAATTCAGACTTACCGCCGCCGATAATTCCGCCCTTTTTTTGTATAACTTCTGCTAGATACAGCACACTGATAGCCCTCTTCTGTGTCTATGCCCAATCCTAGAGCAATTTTTCCGAATGGGTCGAAGTTCTGCTCGTCAGCTTAGTTTAACGAAGCTAGAGACAGACCAGCAGTTTTAAACTCTCCCTATAACCACTCAGCTTGACAGTTATCTTAGCCAAACCAACTAGGCTTTAGTGTTCTTAAAACTCACTATGCCCACGGCTTTCTCATTACCATCGGTCTAGCTGAGCCTCCATCCAAGATGGTTGCCGCTTGATGTATCCCAGTTCATGCAAGCTCGCCTAGATAACAGTCAAGGATCTGCGAGTTGAGTCATTGCCCTCTAATCTAGCATTGCCTCTGCTTGTTCGCCCGAAGAAATTGCATCAAATTTTCAGACGACCCAGAGATTAAATCAATCTGTGGAATCTGCGGTAACCTTTTGATTCTGATTGACCTAATAGATACAAGACCTCCGCTATAATCTGGCGGTGACAATTTTTAGAGAGCTATCTCAGATTGCGGTTGAAATCAACCTGACCTTGAAATGTCGAGGAATAATAAAGTAGTTCTTTAAACGAGCAAAAAATTATTGCTCTGAGGGAAATCGAGGGCAGAATTGATACGGGGTGGCGGATTGCTTTAAGGAGACAAATTGACTTGAATGCAAGGACAACTCAGTGAGATTGACATCCGTAGCATCTTGCAACTGATCGAGCTAGGTCAGCGTACAGGCGAGCTTTTTGTGGAAGCCTATCCGTCTTCGCCCTTGCCGCCTACTCATGTTGCATCCCCGATCGACACTCGTCCTGCAAGATCTTTGAGTGGTCAGTCCTGGTTTGCTTTTTTCCTTAATGGTCAAATTGTCTATGCTGGGGAGACTGACGTTAGTTTGCTAAGACTGCGGGATTATCTGCGTCGCTATCAAGCAGAGTCTGCGGTAGACGATATCGCGTCTTCGTCGATCGCTGCCTTCAATGCTCCAGAATATGGCTATCTGTGGGCATTGATGGAGAATCATAGCTTAACTCCCGCTCAAGCAAGAAATGTGATTCAAAGCATGATTCATGAAACGTTGTTTGACCTCCTGAGTCTACATCAGGGGTCTTTTATTTTTGAGATGGGCACTCCTCTCGCACCGCAGTTAATGACGCTAGAGACTGCCCCTCTAGTCACTAAGATCATCAAGCAGGTGCAAGAGTGGAAGCAGTTTCATCCTCATATTCATTCACCTGATCAGTGTCCTGTGATTGCCAATGGAGCTTCATTAAAAGAAGCACTGCCAGAGACCTCGTTCACGACGCTCGATCGCTATGCAGACGGCAAGACCTCTTTGCGGCAGATCGCACGCTATTTGAATCGTGACATCTTGACCGTTGCCAGGGCAATCTATCCTTATGTGAAGCGAGGCTGGTTTCACCTGGCTTATCCTTCTTCTGAGGAGGCTGGTGGGTCAAAGGTTCGGGCTAGAGACCTCGATTTTTGGCAAATTAATAAGACACCCAGAGTCGTTTGTATTGATGATGGTGCCACGATTCGCAAAACCGTAGAATATATTCTCAGTCAGCATGGGTATGAAGTGACGGCGATCGATAATCCGCTTAAAGCGCTCAGCCTAGTGTTTCAACTCAAGCCAGACCTGATTCTTTGTGATATTGCCATGCCAGAATTAGATGGCTACGAAATCTGTGCGATGCTTCGTAAATCAACGGCGTTTCGTCAAACCCCGATCGTTATGTTGACAGGCAAAGATGGCTTTATCGATCGAGTTAAAGCTCGAATGGTTGGTGCAACTGATTATTTAACTAAACCATTTGGAGAAAGTGAGCTATTAATGTTGTTAGAAAAGTATGTCGGTGTAGGACATCCTGACCATCCCAAAGCCGACCAACTTCTGGCAGATGCTCTCGAAGACGAGTTAGAAATCAATCTCACCTAGGTTGGCTTAATTTTAGCGAAAAGCTGCTTCTTTCAGGGATTGGGGTACTTTAGTGATTACATAGTTTAAGGTAAACAACGGTGGATTTCACCCGTCATCGGTCAATCCAGCAAACAGGTAAGGGGTTATGAGTACAGTTCTGGTCGTGGAAGACAGCGTCACTCAACGGGAAATGATTACGGATCTGCTGAAGGGGAGTGGGCTAACCGTCACCATTGCGACAGATGGGGTCGAAGCGTTAGAGCAGATCCAAGTGCATCGCCCTGACCTGGTTGTGCTGGATATTGTGATGCCCCGCATGAATGGTTATGAGGTGTGCCGTCGGCTCAAGGCAGATCCTAAAACGCAGAAGGTTCCTGTGGTGATGTGTTCTTCTAAAGGGGAAGAGTTCGATCGCTATTGGGGCATGAAGCAAGGGGCAGATGCTTATATAGCAAAACCGTTTCAGCCTACTGAGCTAGTGGGCACGGTCAAACAACTATTGCGAGGCTAGGGATAGAGGTAATGGTAGGGAATCCGGACTTTTTAACGGGTAGAGGCTACGATCAAGCTCCTGAGTTTCAGGAATTAGAAAGCCCCGAAGGGGAGTTGCACCTGCGGTTCTATATTTCCTCGGGCAGCGAGTTTGCTCTACCTGCGACTGGTATTCGAGAGGTGCTGTCTCCATCGCCCGATCGGATTACCCCCGTCCCCAACGTGTCTCCTTTACTGTTGGGCACACTCAACGTGCGAGGACGAGTCGTCTGGGTTGCAGATTTAGGTCAATTCTTAGGTGATCCAGTTCCTTTAAATACAGATCGTCCCGAGATTTCTGTGATAGCAGTCGAAGATCAGGACATCATGCTAGGGTTAGCAGTTGATCGCATTGTTGGTATGGAATGGCTGGATATTGATCATGTGCAGATGTCAACCGCTGCTCCTGATAGTGTCGCGCCTTTTCTGCGGGGTGAGTGGGTGTTGAATGATCAAGACAGTCAGTTTTTGCGACTGCTCGACCAAGTAGCGATTTTACGATCCGCACGGTGGGCAGCATAATCAATGAGCCAAAACCGATCCCTATCTGTACAATCAATGCAACGGAGTGATCGAAGACAACTTTTGCAGTCTCAGCCAGCATCGACCACTATCAGATGTATCATTTTCACTTTACACCGACTGCTCACTTTTTTCTAAGTTTGCCACTCATCAAACTCAATCTTAAGAGCAGAACTTCGAGGATAACGGCATACACGCACTTGCAGGAGAAGGCACATGGCACGCGGGACTGACTTTGCCCAAGACTATCAACAGGCTGAAAGAGCCTACATGCAGGGCAAGTATGAAGAAGCGGCGAAGATTGTCGATCGCTTAGTCGATGAATACCCCCAAGACCCTAGCGCTCGACTTCTGCGGGGACACATTTACTGCTATGGGCTTCAGCAGTATGGCATCGCTCAAGAGCAATATCAAACGGTTCTCAATCTCACGTCTGACACTGAGTTTGTCGATTATGCTAGTAGCGGTCTGACCTATGCAAACCAGTTTGCAGGCGAGCCAGCGAACGACTTTTCTGGTAATCACGAAGAAGAGATCGGGGCATTTGATGGGTCTGATTCCGCAAATCGTGCCTCGGTGACTCAGCAGCAGCCAGATGACTTTAATGACTTTGTGCTCGATGAGATGGATTTAGATTTGCCTGAATCACCGCCCCCGCGAAGTAGTGAACCGCTTGGTCATCCTCTGAGCCACCCTGACAATGGAAGGGCATCTTCTCAAAGCAATGCGTTTGCAGACGATCCATTCACGCTGGGGAACCTGGATGATTTTGGCGCAAATGCAAATAGTGGGTCAAACGATCAATTCGCGGTTGATAATCACCATAGTCTATCCTCTGCTGATACCAGTCTAGATAGCGACTTCCCATCTGCAATGGACGAATTTGACAGCGTATTCTCTAGCCCAGATTTCACCAACGAACGCGACGAATCTCCGTTCCCATCATTTTCTGAGCCAGACGCACCGGGCAATTCTGCTAATCGCCTAGGTTTAAACAATCGCATGATGGGCGAAGATACGCTCTTCATGGGTGATCCTGATCTTGATGACTCGGCTGATTCAACCCCTGACACACCCGCCGACCTCAATCAGTTTAATTCACTTTATGACAGCGCTCCATCTGAACCAAACTTAAACTCTGGCTCAAGTTCAGCCGGAAGCCGGAGCAGTGTTGATTTCCTAGACGATTTTGAAGACTTCGATGATTTAGGCAACTTGTCTGACTTCGACCTCTCTGAAGATTCAGCGGGATTCACCAGTCCCTCGGTGGGCAGTGCCTTTGGGCTGTCTACAAACGGGATGTCGATCGCCCCTGATAGCGGCATGATGGATTTTGGGGAAAGCGACGATCGCTCCACCATTCGTGATGACGAGCTGTTTAGTATCTCTAACACGTCTGAGCAGGTTCCTAGCTTTACCCAGATAGATAGCCCGACAGCAGATCCCAGTCCTACTGTTGAGCAGGGTCCTTTAGCCTTCATCGATAACCGCCCTCTGGCGACTAAGCAATTAATCGTTGCAGGGGCTGCGGGCATTGTTTCAGCCGTAGCCGTGGCAGTTGTAAGCTTTATTTCAGCCAATGGTGCTGCCCAGCAGAACAATCCAACTGTGGTTTCTCAACTCCGCAACACGGGGCTTTTGATGGCTCTAGCGGGGGGCGTATGTGGAGGAGGTGCAGCTTTTGCGATGGGGCAAATCACCGCCAAGCAAATGAAGCGCTCTACGGATGACTTAAAAGCTCAATTCGATGCGGTGTGTCAGGGTAATCTCAATGCTCGCACTACGGTTTATTCAGAAGATGAGCTAGGTCAGTTGTCTAGTGGGTTTAACCAGATGGCGCGGGTCATTCTGACTACAACCAGTGAAGCGCAACGCAAGGCAGAAGAACAAGAACAAGCAAAAGAAGACCTGCAGCGTCAGGTAATTCGCCTTCTTGACGATGTGGAAGGTGCGGCGCGAGGAGACTTGACCGTGCAGGCAGAGGTGACGGCAGACGTGCTAGGTGCAGTTGCTGACTCCTTTAACTTGACGATTCAAAATCTGCGAGAAATTGTCCAGCAGGTGAAGACAGCCGCTCGTCAGGTCAGCAAGGGTTCGACTGAGAATGAAATGTTTGCCCGCAGTTTATCGTCAGATGCGCTGCGACAAGCTGAGGAACTTGCCGTCACCCTCAACTCAGTTCAGGTGATGACTGACTCGATTCAACGGGTGGCAGAAAGCGCTCGTGAGGCTGAAGAAGTGGCGCGTTCTGCATCGGCAACCGCTCTCAAAGGCGGTGAGGCAGTAGAACGGACTGTGGCAGGTATTTTAGAAATCCGAGAGACCGTGGCTGAAACCACCCGCAAGGTGAAACGTCTGGCGGAGTCTTCTCAAGAGATTTCTAAGATTGTGGCGTTGATTTCTCAGATCGCGTCTCGTACCAATTTGCTGGCTTTGAACGCTAGTATCGAGGCAGCACGAGCCGGAGAAGCGGGACGGGGCTTTGCGATCGTCGCCGATGAGGTGCGTCAACTCGCAGACCGAGCCGCCAAAGCATCGAAAGAAATCGAGCAAATCGTGCTGCAAATTCAGAGTGAGACTGGCTCAGTGATGACCGCCATGGAAGAAGGCACCCAGCAGGTAATCGAGGGAACTCGACTAGCAGAACAGGCAAAGCGATCGCTAGAAGACATTATTCAAGTGTCAACCCGCATCAATACGCTAGTGACCTCAATCACTGCCGATACGGTCGAACAGACTGAAACCTCGCGCGCGGTGGCTCAGGTGATGCAATCGGTCGAGTTGACGGCTCAAGAAACCTCGCAAGAGGCGCAGCGAGTCTCTGGTTCGCTGCAAAATCTGGTCGGTGTCGCCAGAGATTTGTTGACCTCAGTGGAGCGGTTCCGCGTTGAGGCGATCGAGCGAAAGTAGCGCAAATCACAGGCACTGATTACAGGGACCCTCTATCCTAATTGAGTTACCCTGAAGCCATCTACTCGCAGTCGTCTCAAATAATTTCAGTTCAAAGCCTTAGATGATCTGACTCGCAATTTAGCTTCTAACCTCAGATCATCAATCTTCTCTAAGACTCTTGTAAATGACTCACTGAATGAGTTTGAACGGGGTCACTCTAACCATAGAAAGGGACAATGCGATGCAGCCAGAACAACAGCAGCGAATCATGGGCTACTTCATTGAGGAAGCAAAAGACCACCTCAATACCATTGAGCAGGGTTTGTTGAACCTCCAGGGCACGATCGCAGACCCAGAGATGGTGAATGAAGTCTTTCGGGCGGCTCACTCGGTTAAGGGTGGAGCCGCAATGCTAGGTCTGAGCGGCATTCAAAAGACTTCGCATCGCTTGGAAGATTTCTTTAAAATTCTCAAAGATACTCCTGGGATCAAGCCTGACCAAAAAGTAGAAAGCCTCCTGCTACGGGTGTTCGACACCCTTCAAGAGCTATTAGAGCAGTTGCAGGGTCCATTTGGGCTAAGCGAAGAAGCGTCGAATGCGACGATGGCGGGCGTTGAGCCTGTTTTTAATGAGCTTCAGCAACATCTCGATCTGCTAGAGCGTCAAGGTGGAGCCGCTATGCCTACTCCTGTGACGACCCGTGAGGCGACGATGGTGACTCCAGTAACGCGCTCTCAAGACAGCGCACTGGTGCTGATTTTTCAAACCGATGTGCCTGCTCAACTGCGCGAAATGCTGCAATTGTTTCGTCAGGCGGAGACGCTATCTAACGGACGCGATCGCCTTCAAGAAATTTGTGCTGGGTTGAGGGGGTTGGGCGAAGCCTTCGATCTTGACCAATGGTGTAATTTGGTGAATCTGGCAAGTCAAGCGATCGCTGATCCTACTAATTCTTATCGGGCGTTGGCTCCGATCGTGATCAAAGACTTTAAGCAAGCCCAGGAATTTGTCTTAGCAGGTCGGGTATGGGATGTTGCACCCAGTGAGCAACTCATTGCCCTCTTGCCGAATGACGCTGCCCTGTCCTTAGCAGTCGATGACGATCTGGCAGATTTCTTTGCCATCACAGACAATCTTGATGCAGACGATGACTCAGACCTGACAAACTTAGACTTTGTGGCTGAAACAGATTCCCTAGACCTGTTAGAGTTAGACCCTTTAAACCTGAATACTCCTTTGGTTGAGTCTGGTCACGACAGAAGCCTAGTAGAGGAAGCTGAGCTGCTTGAGACAAGCGATCGCAACGGTCCCGAAGTCGGTATGGCAGAACTCAACAGCTTGGCAGACTTGTTTGAAGGAGAAATGCCTGATCTGGGTGCTACCTGGCAAGAAGAAGAGGTGATTGGAAGCTCTCAGTCGGCATCGCTTAACTTAAACGATCCATCAAGCGAAGAAGAGAACAGCGACTTTTCAGATTTGCTGTTTGACGATTCTGCCGCGACTCCTAGCAGGGGCAGTACAGACGATGACGACCTCACAAGTCTTTTTGGAGACAACCTCTTAGAAGACTCACCCGATTCTGAAGTGACTTTGGATGAGAGCGTAGACGCAACCCTTCTTCAAACCCGCTCCGAGAACGAGAACTTTGATGATCTGTTTGGTCTAGAAACCTCTGCAGAGAGTTCGGCTCTTTCTGACGATGATCCATTTGGCGATCTGAATCTAGATGACTTTAGCGACCTAACCTCGATCGACACGGTTGCATCCTCAGATGATTTATTAGAGATACCTTCCTCATCCCAAATGGACGATGAAGCGGCTCCAAGCGAAGATTGGAGTGAGCTATTTGCAGGGCTAGACGAGGAGGATTTGCACTTTGATCAGCCGTCAACTGACGAGATCGCGTCGTCCAGATCACTGGTGAATGAAGACTTGACGTTTGGTTCTCTAGACTCTGACCTGGCATTAGGCGAAGCCCCTGCCGCTCCACTCTCCGACCCGTGGGAGAGTTTGAATCTAGAAGAACCTTCTCGAGCGTTAACGCCTGAATCAGATCATCAGAATGACCTTGGTAGGTTGACAGACGACCCATTTGGAGATTTAGCCGACCTCGATCTTGATTCAGTTGCAGACCCTGCAACTTCTGCTGAGAGTTTAGAAGCGCTTCCTCTCCTTCCCAATGGTGAAGAAGCGGCTAGTCTCTCACCCTTCGACAATTTTTGGGATCAGTCCGATCCGGTGTTAGACGATGAACTGACGCTGGATGCTGGATTAGAGGAGTTAGACTTTGGTGATTCCCTAACTTTTTCAGCAGACGATTCTCTAGACTTATCTGATGAGTTATTGACGGGCTTTAGCAGCGACAGCTCAATAGCACTCGATTTAACGTCGGCGAGTGGTGAGGTTCCATTTAGTTTGGAAGCGGATTTAGAGGAACGTGACGGTCTACTACTGGCGAACCTTTTTGACAGCGATGAAACAATAGACTCATTAGAGGTTGACCCTGTAGAACCCGACGTTTCTTTGAATGGATTAGAGTTCGATAACTCCTTTGATCTAGATTTAATATCAGATGACCTAGATCTGGTGATAGAGACTGAGTTGAAGCCAGAGGTTTCAGACAGTCTAGAACTGGCTGATTTAGACGACGATTTCTTGGGATTGAGTAGTCAAGACGAGGCTGATCTGACCGATCTATTAGGCAACAGCTCTACCGAGACTCCTTCGCTAAATTTAGACCCTGAGTCAGAAGACGCTGACTTAGCCGGACTATTCGGGTTAGAAGATTCACTCAGCTTCAACTTTGATCAGTCAGAAGAGTCGCTAGACCTGAATCTCAACGCTTCAGAAACTGGCAATGAGCTGGATAGTTTGTTTGACGCAAACTCTGAAGATTTGGGGCTTCTGTTTACTGAGAATTCTGTTTCAGAGTTAGAGACTATAGATCTTCTAGGCTTTCCGATAGCAGATGACCAGGATGTTGGCGAGTCGATCGCTGATTCACGTCTCTCCCTTGATCGCTCTGAATCTGAGCAGCCCTCACAGGATTTAGATGATTTGCTGAATCTAGCCGAGAGTGAAGAAGAAGCTGCATCAAATTCTGATCTACGGTTAGATAACGACCCATTAGATAGTCTGGATGAGCTGCTAGACGGCAATCTGGAACAAACCGTTGATTCCTCTCTCGATCTGGAAAACGATCTGTTTGAGATGACTTCCTATCAAGGAAGTGAGCCGTTAGAAATGTCTGATGAGCCTGCCTCGATCGCGGCTCAAAGCCTCTTTGGACTCGACTCAGATGAGCCATCTCTAGAATCCTCTGCGGATAGTTTAGATGAGTCAGACCTTGATCTTTTTTCTTCTTCAGACGACCAGGTATCTGAATCAGACTCTCTAGACACCTTGCTGGATGATTTAGGACTCGACTTTTCGATCGAAGCTGCTTCCGGGGACACGGGAGAGATAGAAACCGACCTGGATCTAATGTTCGATTTGGAGGATGCAACTCGTAGCGCAGACGATGCTGACTTCGATTTAGATTTTGCTAGCTTCGATGATTCCTCGATCGCAGAGTTGAGTGACGCTGAGCCACTAGAAGCCGAAGCTTTGTCTGCTGAAACTGCTGACCACTCAGATTTTGATCCTCTCCTTGGAGCGGGCATTGCCGCGGCATCTATGGTCTCTTTGGGGGCAGCAATGGCAGCCTCTCACCAGCTTGACCAATCTGCCGAAAACGATGCTGAGCTAGATGCTCTTCTAGGAACGGAAGCTCCTGAGGCAGACGCTAATCTAGCGACTGACGATGAATCTGGCGACTTGGATGATTTACTGGACATAGCCCTTTTAGATGCGTCTGAACCTTCTGACTCAATGAACTTTGATGACTTAGAGTCTCTATTGAGTGAAGAGACAACTGAAGCAGATAACCTAGACACTTTGCTGAATCCGTCTCCCGCAGATTTTGACCAGTTTGACGGCTTGGATGATTTGCTCGATGACGATCTATCCCCGATTACACAAGGGTTTACCTCTGAGAACTTTGATGACCTTGAATCTCTTTTAGCAGACGCACCCGAACCCCTAGCTGCCACGACTCAAATCGGCTTCTCTGCTTCTAATGACTCTGATATGGAGTTTGACGATTTAGAAAAGATGCTGGAGGACGCTGACAAAACGATGGGTGGAACCCCAACCGCCAAGAGCCTGAACAGTACTCAAGCAGCACGGCGCACCAACCGCCCCGGAAAAGGATTCAGTGAGCAAACCATGCGGGTTCCAGTAAAGCACCTGGATAACCTTAGCAACTTAGTTGGAGAGTTGGTTGTTAACCGAAATAGCTTAGAGCAAGACCAAGAGCGGTTGCGGCAGTCTCTCGATAACCTTCTCTATCAGGTTCAACAACTGAGCGATGTTGGTCAGCGAATGCAGGACTTGTATGAGCGATCACTTCTAGAAAGCTCTCTTCTTGCCAGTCGCAATCAACGCACGCCCTCTATCTTCAGCGCGTCAATCCGAGACAGTAGCGCGATCACTCCAAGCAACTCGTCTGGAGTCGAGTATGACCCCCTAGAGATGGATCGTTTTACAGGCTTTCACTCACTCTCGCAAGAGATGATTGAGCTAATTGTGCGAGTTCGAGAATCTGCGTCTGACATTGAGTTCATTGTCGATGAAACCGATCAGGTGACGCGGATGTTCCGGCAAGTGACGACCCAACTGCAAGAGGGGTTGACTCGCTCTCGGATGGTGCCGTTTGCCCAGACTGCCGATCGTCTCCCTCGTGCCGTGCGAGATATCGCAATGAAGTGTGGCAAACAAGCAGAACTGGTGATTGAAGGTCGCGACACGCTGATTGATAAGATGATCCTAGAGCATCTCTATGACCCGATGACTCACCTGGTTAACAATGCGATCACTCACGGCATCGAAACCCCTGATGTGCGTCGAGCAGCCGGAAAGTCGCCCGTCGGCAAAATTACGATTCGTGCCTTTCATCAGGGCAACCAGACGGTGATCTCAGTCTCTGATGACGGGGCGGGGGTCGATATTGAGCGAGTTAAAGTCAAAGCGATCGAGAAAGGATTAATCACGTCATCTGAGTCTAAAACGATGGCGCGGTTAGATATTTACGATCTCCTCTTTCACCCTGGCTTCACTACTAAAGATCAGGCAGATGACTTCTCTGGTCGAGGAGTTGGCATGGATGTAGTGCGTACTAGCTTGAGTGAGATTCGAGGAGTCATCAACACCGATTCAGCCATGACTAAGGGCACCACATTTACGGTGCGTTTGCCGCTCACCCTCAGCATCTCGAAAGCACTGTGCTGCATCAGCGATCGTGCCCGCATCGCTTTCCCAATGGATGGGGTGGAAGATATGCTCGATATTCCCAAAGAGCGTATTCAAGCCGATGCAGACGGGAATCCGGCGATCGCGTGGCGGGATGCAGTCCTGACCTTGCGCCCGCTAACTGACTTGTTGGGCTATAGTCGCCATCTCAGCCGAGGCAATGTTTACGGCGGCAACCAGGAAGACGATATGGTGTCAGTAGTAGTTCTCCGCAGTGCGGGTAACTATCTAGCGCTGCAAGTCGATCAGGTGCTGGGTGAACAGGAAATTGTAATTAAGCAATTAGAAGGTCCGGTGCCGAAACCGATTGGAGTAGCGGGTGCGACCGTGTTAGGTGACGGTCGGATTATGCCGATCGCCGACGTGTTAGAACTCATTGATCTCGCAACGGGTCGCATTCGTCGCGATGTTGGCACGATGTGGGATCAAGGGGCATCGCAGTCAACTGACACGATCACGATGAAGACCGAGCCAACGGTGCTGATTGTGGACGACTCGATCACGGTGCGCGAACTGCTGTCAATGACCTTCAATAAGGTTGGCTATCGTGTGGAGCAGGCCCGCGACGGTCAAGAAGCGTGGGAGAAGCTAAGAGCAGGTCTGCCGTGCGACATCGTCTTCTGCGACATTGAGATGCCGAGAATGGATGGCTTGGAGCTACTGTCGCGAATTCAGAAAGACCCCAATTTGAGCAGTTTGCCGATCGCGATGCTGACTTCTCGGGGTGCCGATCGTCACCGTCAAATGGCAGCATCTTTGGGAGCAAGTGGCTATTTCACAAAGCCTTATTTAGAAGAAGCGCTTCTGGATGCGGCTCAACGGATGTTGAAGGGCGAGATTCTAATCGTCAGCAATCGAGATTCGTGAGTCTATAGTGGATTTACCCGATGCCGTAGAGACACCCCAGCGGAATGTCTGCTTAACTGCGCTGCAACCCACAATTTCTTGTATTCAAATACCGAATTGGCATCAAAAATTGAATTTTAAGCACACCAATTTTCTGGATGAATGCGATCGATTGCTCGGTTACCGATTGCGTGGAGACGTTCCGCCGAAACGTCTCTACCTAATGGCTTTGAATTTGGGTCAGTTACCAGGTGACTTGATCTCGCAATTTTTCCAGCAATTTGGGACCGACTCCTGAGACTCGATCGAGATCCGCTAATGAACTAAAAGATTTCTGTTCACGGGCGACAACAATTCGCTTCGCCAAACCGGGACCGACTCCGGGCAAGGCTTCTAGTTCTGCTTGGGTAGCGGTATTCAGGTTCACTTTCTGATTTGTAGGTTCAGAAGGTTTTGGGGTAGACGGGTGAGGTTTTGCGGGCGTGTCTCGTTTCTCAGGAGCGGGGACGATCGGTGCTGAAGGTGTAGGCTTTCCGCACTGTTGTTCATACGCATCAACTTTGCGGCGAATGGCAGGTGGCAACCCTAAAATCGCATCTGCATAAAGACGATCGAACTCTCGCTGATAGTGCGCTGCTACAACAGGGCTGTGAATGACCAGTAAGGTTTCGTCGTTGCCCTGATTTGCCGCCACTGTCCAATTGTGTGAGCCTGTGATTACGGTCTGTCTGTCAACAATGCCAAATTTGTGGTGCAGCAAGTCACCCGGCGGCAAGCGAGGCACCCCAACCGTCGTGATTGGAGTTTTCCAAGGACGATTATTCGAGTCAGGCTTGCAGGTGTCTCCCAGCGAAACGCCCAGCATATCCAGCCCCTCACTGTAGGAGCGAAATATAAAGCTAGGCTCAATCAGCGCCTGAACGTTCGCCCCTTTCTGATGTTGGATGTCTAGCAAATTCACAAGTGGCTGATCAGAGAAAACAAACAGCGCCATCTCGATCGACTCACTCCCTTGACTCAAGGTCTTGCCAATCAGCCCGTTAGTGGTTTGCTCCCACGGCAATGAGGGCGATGATGGAGAGAACTGCACCTCGATCGAGGTGTCGCCTACCTGCACTTTTTGAGGGGCACGATAGGGCTTTTTGATGCCGAACAGGCTGTCTTTTTTGCCTCCAGCTCCGTCGCCCCACATGAGATTAAATTCTTGAGTAAGCAGAGCGGCTAGCTCTGAGCTATCGATTTTGAGGAGGTTGTTGGCGTTACCTCGACTGGTGAGAGTTTTGAAGTCGCCGTGAATATCGGATGGAGTGAAGTTTGCAGAGGTGACGACGATCGTGTGTCCATCCACAACCACAAATTTGTGGTGCATCAAATTACTGCCGCGAGACCCTCCAGCCGTGTCATCAATGCGAGGAATTTTGGCGTTGTCCAGCATCACCAGTGCATCACCCTGATTGATTTCAGTGGGGCTAAGTTGTCCGTCGCCATTTTGATCGATCAGCTTGATAGACTCGCCGTAACGATCACGATCGCGCTCTGGAAGGTTGGCGATTTCATCGGCGCGAATGCTGCTGACTGGGCGTGAATAGCTATTTTCTAAAATCACCCGCACGTTCACTCCCGCTTGAGCACGATCGCTCAAAGCCTTGGCAATTTTAGGCAGACGAAATTCTTGAACGGCAACATCAACGCTAGTTTGAGCCGACGCGATCGCATCGACAATAATTTGTTCCAGGTCATCGCCCGATCGAGTCTGTTTACGATAAGGCTCTGTGTATTCCGAAGCAGGTTCATGATTTGTGTAGACCTGCACTCGTGCATCTTGAGCAAGCGGAGTGGGGTGAGAAGGCGACTGAGGTTGAGCTTGCTGACATGCGGTTAAGCCCAGTGCCAAGGCAGCACTATATAAATTCCGGGAGAGGGAGTTGATTAGACGCACAATAAGCTAGATTGAGAAACCTGAGGCAAAAGAGATGTCTCTGTAGCGTACCCAAAAAGAATTGCGGGTTCTTAATCTGTTCTGCTGTTAAATGACTTATGCAAATCTATTTAGATTACAGTGCGACCACGCCCACTCGCCCCGAGGCGATCGCGCTGATGCAACAGGTTTTAGCCGAGCAGTGGGGAAACCCTTCGAGCCTTCATGCTTGGGGGCAGCAGGCAGCCACGGTGTTAGAACGTGCCAGAGTGCAGGTAGCAAGGCTGCTTAACGCTCCGTCTGAAACGATCGTGTTTACCTCTGGAGGCACAGAATCAGACAATTTGGCAGTCATCGGGGTGGCACGCAACTATACGACACCGCAGCATATCGTTATTTCTAGCGTTGAGCATTCCGCGATCGCTGAGCCTGTGCAGCTTCTAGAACAGTGGGGTTGGCAAGTGACACGGCTGAGCGTCGATTCTTTAGGGCGAGTCAACCCGATCGAGCTTCAAGCCGCTTTGCGTTCTAACACAGTGCTGGTGTCAATAATTTATGGTCAAAGTGAGGTTGGAACGATTCAACCGATCAAAGGATTATGCGAGATCACTCGCGCTCATGGGGCTTTGTTTCACACCGATGCGGTGCAGATAGCGGGACGGCTGCCGATTGACGTGCAGCAACTTCCCGTCGATTTATTATCTCTATCGAGTCATAAGCTTTATGGACCGCAAGGAGCCGGAGCGCTCTATGTCCGTCCGGGTGTAGAGCTAGTGCCGCTCTTGGGCGGAGGTGGGCAAGAGACAAAGCTAAGATCCGGTACTCAGGCACTTCCGGCGATCGCTGGGTTTGGCATTGCGGCAGAGTTAGCGGCTCAAGAAATGGCAACCGAAACGCCTCGCTTAATTCACCTGCGCGAACAACTCTTTGACCAACTGACTGATACACCGGGATTAGTGCCGACAGGCGATCGTTGGCATCGGTTGCCTCATCACGCCAGTTTTTCTCTCCATTACGCAGATGGAGAAGTTCTCAGCGGCAAAACCCTGGTGCGGCAGATGAACCTAGCGGGCATTGGCATCAGTGCTGGCTCTGCGTGCAATAGCGGCAAATTGGTTCCGAGTCCGATTTTAGTAGCGATGGGCTACAGCGATCGACTCGCTAAATCAGGCATTCGCCTAACTCTGGGACGAGACACCACAAGTGCCGATATTGACTGGACGGTTATGGTGCTAAAGCAAGTTTTGGCTCGTCTTGCACCACAGCCTATGCTTTTAGAGGTTTGACGACTGTTGAGGCTCTGATCTTCTGCGCAATCAATCGATACAAATTAGCCTTTGACTTCAGGACAGCGTCAGCCGTAACATTACTGAAACGGAGTTTTAGGAAAGTCAGTGTGAGGGTTGGTCGCAGGTTTGCGTTGTCGTTTTAAGACAGCACAGATTGGGGCGAGCTTATCACGTCCTCAATAAAAAACAAACATGAGGATAACATTACAAAATGTTGCGGACTGACCAGGATGGTGAACACAATGCCGCAAAATTAGTTGCGGAAGGTAGTTAAGTCAAACTGCTTGTGTTGCTAGGGTTACCGATCGCTGTCTCGAATCTACTCAACTAGGTTCAGCTCAGATATCAGAGTAGCTAGCTGCCAGTAGACCTAACCCAACCATACGGAACTCCCGTTTAAACATACTCGGTTACATTACTTTTGGAGGAATCCATCAATGAGTATTGTCACGAAATCAATCGTGAATGCTGACGCTGAAGCTCGTTACCTCAGCCCCGGCGAACTAGATCGGATCAAAGGCTTTGTCACCACGGGTGAGCGTCGCCTCCGGATCGCTCAAACCCTGTCCGACTCCCGCGAGCGCATCGTCAAGCAAGCTGGCGATCAACTGTTCCAAAAGCGTCCTGATGTTGTTTCTCCCGGTGGAAACGCATACGGCGAAGAAATGACTGCTACCTGCCTGCGTGACCTCGACTACTACCTCCGCCTAGTGACCTATGGAGTGGTTGCGGGTGATGTAACTCCGATCGAAGAAATCGGAATTGTCGGCGTTCGTGAAATGTACAACTCTTTGGGCACCCCCATTCCTGCGGTTGCTGAAGGCATTCGTGCGATGAAGAACGTGGCGGCTTCCTTGCTGTCTTCTGAAGACGCATCTGAAGCTGGCTCCTACTTCGACTATGTAATCGGTGCAATGCAGTAAGCACTGCCTCCGATTTTTCACGCATTTACATTAAGACCACGCGACTTACGGGAATTAAATCATGCAAGACGCAATTACCTCAGTTATCAACACGTCTGACGTTCAAGGTAAGTATCTCGATACTTCCTCACTCGAAAAACTCAAAGGCTACTTCGCAACAGGCGAACTTCGGGTTCGTGCAGCCACCGCGATCAGCGCTAACGCAGCCGCGATCGTCAAAGAAGCTGTTGCTAAGTCCTTGCTATATTCGGACATCACCCGTCCCGGCGGCAACATGTACACGACTCGTCGTTATGCTGCTTGCATCCGTGACCTCGACTACTACCTCCGTTACTCCACCTACGCAATGTTGGCTGGTGACCCCTCCATTCTCGATGAGCGCGTGCTCAACGGCTTGAAGGAAACCTACAACTCCCTAGGCGTACCTGTAGGCGCAACTGTTCAAGCCATTCAAGCGATGAAAGAAGTCACCGCTGGTTTGGTTGGTTCTGATGCTGGTAAAGAGATGGGCGTTTACTTCGACTATATCTCCTCTGGCTTGAGCTAATGAATGGATGAAGCATGAAGGATAAGCTTAGGTTTGTCGTTCACCGTTCGTCCTTTATTTTGAGGTGTTGAGAGTCTGGAATGAGTGTTAGCTCGTCAAAGGCTAGTCTGAGAAATGGTTTTAGCGGTCTAGCATTGATTCTCGACTTTCAACCTTCTAATCATCAATTTTTGTTTACCATCTAGAAGATTTGCGATCGCTTTCTAAGGTCTGCACCTGCGCTGATCGGCGTTGACATCATAGAAATGCGAAGTTGCTAACTTTTTGAGAATTTCTCTCCAAGATCCGAGTTTTGAAGGGTGGTATGAGCGAATTTATTGCTCAACCTTCACTGCTCAACCCCTATCCTCAGCCTACTCAGGAGATTATAAGACCATGAGAATGTTCAAGGTTACTGCCTGCGTTCCTAGCTTGACCCGTACTCGCACTCAACGGGAACTGCAAAATACCTATTTCACCAAGTTGGTTCCTTATGACAATTGGTTCCGCGAGCAGCAGCGGATTCAAAAAATGGGCGGCAAGATTGTTAAGGTCGAATTGGCTACGGGCAAAGCTGGCGCAAACACAGGCATTGCCTAAGAGCTAGGTTAGGTCTAATTAGGGTTTCAAGTTTGCTAACTCTGAGCATTAGCTGTGGAGGTCAACTAGACCTCCTTTTTTATTGAGTTTGTGTCAAGCAGATGAGTGCTGAATTAAAAGCAACGATTCAGCACTCATTATTTATGCCTCGATCACAACTCGTAAGTTTCCGCGTTTTTTAGAGACACGGCAGGCAGTTGCAGACCCCGATCGTTCAAACTCTAAATCCAGCAAAGTCGAACCGACGCGCAAATTCTGCAATCCTAAATAATTAATGGACTCAGGCAAAGCGGGGTCGATGATTCGTAGATAGTTGCTCGGCGCATCAGGGACTAGATTCACAATCATGTGAACAAGCTGGAAGATGCTGCCCGTTGCCCACGCTTGTGGCGAACACGCGACCGGATATTGAACAGGCTCGTTGTCATCAGTGCGATCGTAGCCACAGAATAACTCTGGCGGACGCTGATAAGCCTGATAGTGCGTCATGTCGAGCAAGCCTTTGCACAGCTCTAATGCCTGATCGACTAGACCGAGCGACCGCAACCCGATCGCAATCATGGCATTATCATGAGGCCACACCGAGCCGATGTGATAGCCCATCGGGTTGTAAGCAGGCGACGATTTGCTAAGGGTGCGAATGCCCCAACCGTTAAACATATCAGGCGCGCGCAGCCGTTCAGCTACGCTGTAGGCTCTTTCTGGCGTAAAGATTCCTAGATTTAGACAGTGACCTGGATTAGAGGTGATGCTGTCTACATGCTTACCGTCTCCGTCTAATGCCAATGCACAGAAATCTTGCTCATCCATCCAAAAATCTCGGTTAAAGCGGACTTTGAGATCTCTAGCTTCTTCTTCCCAGCGATCGGCGAGGTCAATGCGCTTTTTCATTCGAGCAATCTGGCTCAACCGGACTTTTGCTGAATAAACATACCCTTGCACCTCACAGAGCGTGATTGCGCCGAGTGCCAGTTGCCCTTTGCGATTGACAATGCAGTTGCCCGAATCCTTCCAGCCTTGATTATCGAGTCCGCGCTTTGATTTGCGGGCATAGCTTAAATATCCCGTTTCTTTGAGGTTTTGATCGCACCAATCCATCGCCGCGATCGCATTGCCCCACAGGCGATCGAGGGTTTCATAATCGGCAGTCCAAGCGAAATATTCGGCGTAGAGCATCAGCCAGAGCGGAGTTGCGTCCACAGTGCCGTAGTAGGGCGTATGGGGAATTTCTTGACAGCGTGCCATCTCCCCAAAACGAATCTCATGCAAGATTTTACCGGGCTGTTCTTCGCGCCACTCATCTTCAACTTTGCCCTGGTAATGCGCCAAAATAGTCAACGTTTCACGAGCGATTTGGGGGTCGAGTAACAAGGTTTGAGAAGCCGCAATAATCGAGTCACGACCAAACAGCGTTGAAAACCACGGAACCCCTGCTGAGAGTGCTTTTCCTTTACCAAAAGTTTGCCGTAGCAGATAGACATCCTGCTCGGCACGCTCAATGATACGGTTAAAGGTGGTTTTGTCCGATCGAATCTGCGTCACCTGCTGCTGCCAAGCTTGCTCCTCCATTACCTCTGCCGCTTTTGCTTGACCCAAGGTGCGCGGAGCATCAACATTCGACACCGATCGCCCATTGCTCAACATTTGTAAGCGATAGCTGAGAATTTTGGTTTCGTGAGACTCTAGCTGAAGGTGCCAAATTGCCGTATAGCCTTTGAAGCAGTCGGGCTGATGGTGGAGAAATTGAATCCGCGATTCTAGCAGGGCGTTGTCTAAGCCTAGATAAGCTAGCACCAATTCAACGGGCGTTCCTTCAGAGATTCGAGGCGTAAACCGGGGTTCTGATGTTGACTCTAAAGGCTCGATCGGCTCGTCGGGTAATTGCCGCAAAAGTTGACCGCGCTGACTCCGATCGAATCCTCTAACTTCAAACAGGTCAATAAAGTCGGCATCAAAGCTAACGCTGAGTTCAAAGTTGACGGCTTCGGTGCTGTAGTTGGAAATTTCGATTTCTTCAAATAAGCCCCCATTCAGCACCAGTTCGCGCTTGATACCGATATTTTCTGCTGAGACTTTCTCGTCTAGGCGCGGATTGGTACACAGCACTGAGAGGGCAAATCCTTTTTCAGCTGTGCTGCTTAAAAGAATCGGCGATCGACCGTCAATCTGCAACTCTAAGCGGCTCAGGAAACGAGTGTCGTTGCAAAATAGCCCCATGCTGCTGTTGCGACCATCATCAGCAGAGCCACCGATGTTGCCAAAGGTGTCAGTCAGCAGAAACAGATCGTCGTCTTTGAGGGTGAGAACAGGCTGCGGACGCTCATTTAAAACGCACGCCCAGTTTGGTAGAGGCAACTGATGAGCAGGGGCAAATTTTCTGCCATCAAGTTCAATAATATCTAAAGTCATGAAGTCGATTTTTTCCGGTGGAGCGTAGGGGGTTCTGGAGTTAAATTTAATCTGGTTTGGGCTGAAGATCCTGAGAGTTTTAGCCTAAATCAAGATCTCATCACTTTACGAGTTGACCGATGTCAAGATGCTTACAGCGGTAGTGAGGGTGTTAAGAATCGTGGATTAAATAGGATCAGTCATTGCAAAGTGGATTTGCCCTCATCCCCAGCTCTTCTCTCAGTTTGGGACAGGAGAGTAAGAGTCCGGTTCCTCTTCTCCCAGCTTGGGAGAAGGGGCGAAGATCTCGACGTTAATAAATCCGCATTCCTAAGTCAAGATTTGATAAATCTGGCTTAACAACTCATCCATTGAGAGCAAGTGTGGCACCACAGGAGCCGCCATTTCGTGTAGGAGGGCAGAGATCGAGGCAACGTCTTGCGGCTCGCTTTCTTTAACCACAGAATGATGATCGACCACCAAGATTGGAGGTTTGCTCGTAAGAGATTTCAAAGCCTCTAGCCCTTTTATCGTCGCGGCTTGAGGCATCGCATCAGTCCAGTAGAGCAAAATGAGATCCACACTGCTCGATTGCAGTTTTTGGGAGACTTCTGCCCACGATCGCCCAATCACTCCTCTTAACCCCGCTGCTTGCACATATTGCATGATTGCAGACAGCCGTTCGGCTTCTTCAGGCGGTTTTGAGGTGCTGCCTGTCAGGGCTTCAGCAAAGTTAGCGGGGTCGATCGCCATGATTAACGGTCGCCATGCAAACCCTGCTGCCACTTGAATGACCTGTAACAGTGCTGAGGTTTCTGCCTTTCCCAACGCTAGAGACTGCTCAGCTAAAGGTGCTAAACAGGGAAAAACCGACAAACCCTGAATTTGATTTGCAGCTTGGGTTGTGGCTTGATCCAAGGTTACAAGGGGTAGAGAGGCAAGGAATGTTTGCTCAGATAATTGTCTGAGATATGCGATCGGATCAGGCATTGCCGCATCCAGCAGAACGACGTGGGGTTTCCAAACCTGCGCCAAAAGCTCTGCTTGCTCTAGATCGTCGGCTTCTAAGACGCGATAATTGCGGCTGTGGAGCAGATAGTTGAGGTCGATCGTAGCTTTTGCTGCAGTTTTTCTCTGTTCACCATAGCGAACGGGACTTAATCGCAAAATCACCAAGCTCTCACCGACCAACTCCGATGATTGACTAGACAGAGACTCTTCAGTCAATTCGTCGAGCACTTGCTTCAGGGCTTGAGTGGTGATTGGCAAGCTGAGAAAGCCGTCTGCATGGAGGCGAGTCGCCTGCTCACGATCGCCCCTAGTTGCCATCACAGTTACCGGAATCGGTTTTGTTTGGGGGTCGGCTTTGAGCAAAGTCAACACATCCCAACCTGATAGTGTTGGCAAGAGCGGATTCAGCAAAATGGTGCAGGGCTGAAGTCGGCGTGCCTTTTCGACAGCTTCAGTGCCCGATCGAGCAATAATGACCCGATAGCCAAGGTCACTCAACTGCTCAGAGAGATGCTCGATCGAGCGCACTACCGCTTCAACCACTAGCACAAGCCGATTGTGGGTCGATCGCGAAACGGGAGGAAACAACACGGATTCATGGTCGGGGTCGATCGCTAGTTGGGGGTGAGTCGGCGGTAATAGCAAGGTAAATTCACTACCCTGATTTTCTTTTGAGACAAACGTAACATCGCCTCCGTGTAGCCGTGCCAGACGTTGAGTCAACACCAATCCCAATCCCGTTCCTTCAAATCGCCGGGTTAGAGGGTTTTCTAACTGCTGGAATTTTTGGAAAATCAAATGCTGTTTTTCAGATGGAATCCCAATTCCAGTATCCCAAACCGTAAAGGCAATCCAGCCTTCCCAGAGGTTGACCCGCAGCCCAATCTTGCCGCCAGGGTTGGTGAATTTCAGGGCATTTGAGAGGAGATTTAACAACATTTGCCGCAGTCGCATCTCGTCAGCAACCAGGGTTTCAAGTCCTGGTTCAATCTCTAACGTAAACGTCGGTGGAGCAGATGGAAGCTCTTGTCCGACTTCCGGTTTGGCTTCTTCAAGTCGAGACTGCTGGGCTTGCTCAAAGGCTCGGTTGCAAATCGTCGCAATGTTGACGGGTTCTAGGGTGATTTCTAGCTGCCCTGTCTCCATGCGGGTTAAGTCAAGAATATCGTTGACGATCGTCATTAAGTGTCGCCCACTACGATGAATCAGTTGGGCATAGCGCACTTGACGCTCATTCATCGTGCCCGAAAGCTGATCCTTGAGCAGGCTTGATAGACCCAAAACTGCGGTGAGTGGCGTTCTCAACTCGTGGCTGATGCAGGCAAGAAACTCGTCTTTGAGGCGATTTAGCTGTACGAGGTCAGCGTTTTTGGCAGCTAACTCTCTCGCAATCTGCTGTTGCTCCGTGACATCTTGCGCCAAAACTAGCCACAAACTCTCTTCGACCAGAGGCAATGGGCAGGCAATTTCTGCCAGCCTTAGCTCAGCTTCTAAAGCGGTGAGATGATCAGCCGCTCTGCCTGAATGGAATTCTCGAGCCTCTGAGTCGGCGTGACTGTCGGGAGCATACCAACCGGACGTGAACTCTAATCGAGTGTTGGGCGAGACGGTGCCGATCGGAATCTTAATCAGATGCAGAATCAGCTCTTGACCCGTCTTGAGCGGACAGACGCAGATGCAAGTGTTAGAGGTCGATCCAAGCCGACAGAAGCTAGTGAGTGGCATATCAGTCGGAGACTCAGCAGACGGTTGCCAAGCAGAGTCGGGCGATCGAGTGGGTGGTCTAGAATGAGCCACAGATTCCAAAACAGCATCAGCATCATGCTGCACCCAATCGGGGTCAGCCAACTCATCAAACTGCTGTTGCCAAAGCGCATTTTGAGCCACAACCCGCCCCATGTTTGATTGCAGCATCATTGGCACAGGCAATCGCTCTAACACCTGCATTAAGGAATGGATAGCGGTGGGCGACTGTTCGGTTGATGGAGAGAATAGTGCGGGCTGTGGCTGAAGGGGAATGCCGTCCACTCGTTGAGCCGGAAACCGCAGCTTGGCGATTCGGACACGCAACTGCTGTTTAAGCAGATAATCGGCGTCTGTAGGAAGGGTTGTGGGTTGAACATCAGAGGTTAGATCGTCCTCTCTAGGGGTCTCTTGTTGTCCCCCGAGGTCAATCAGCTTCAACACATAAATGCTGTCAACCAGTCCTAAAAAGTGATTATCACCATCGACCACTGCCCAAAACCGATGAGAGCAGTCTCTTAAACTCTGTTCACACTCCCTCAGGGTTTGATCGACTAACAAGGTGGGCAAAGGCTCAACGATCGAGGAACTCACTTCATAGAGTGAATGGTTGAGTGGGCTGGCAGATACTCCAGCTTGCCTCGTAAATAGAGACATTAGTTTGCGAGACTGAATCAGCCCGATCGGATGGTGCTGCCGATTGACGACCACCAGGCGGTCACAGGTGCTCTCGCCCAAAATTTCTGCTGCAGTCATCAGGGTAGCGGTCTGAGGGCAGATCGACACTGATTCGAGAAAGTCGCCGAGGGAGGCAGTTTGCATCGCCATGAAAAACCTGCCAAGCTGTGAGGTACACCGAAAACTAGCGCCAAATGTCTACAATGTTAGTGGTTTAACGGGTTTGTGCCAGTGCCAAAGCAGGAAACAAATTAGATTTGATATCCCATTTTATAGGGCGGACTGGGGGAAAAACCAAATTATTGCGGGGCTGCAATAAACAGCAACAAATCTGGATACGATGACTCAAGAAAGGTATGGAGCTTGCTTTCTGTAGTCGCTGATGGTTCTAAATTGAGCAGTCTGCGCTCATTTTTGGGTCACGATCGTGAATCAAATATCGTATTCTTAAATAAGTATTAAGGAATAGGTTAAAAATCCTACTATAAAAACTCTTGAGACTTTAGTAACGATTCTCTACCCTTCCGATTGTGCTCTATTTCGTCAAAACGTCACTTCCCCGTTTTTCTCATCCCGTGGCTCTCTTTAACTTTGCCAGTGCAACCGTTCACCATCCACCGTCCTCAGCAATTTGTTTGCATTTTCTTAGATTCGGTTGAGTTGGCTCAGTCAGTTCAGCAGGTTCTGAGCCGTGATGCGCCCAAAGATGACCGCTATGCCATCGCCTTGCCAGAGTCTGATGCAGCGTTTTTCTTGCTGGTTGAGCAACAGCGGCAGCAGCTCGACTGTTTAATTTTGCAACAAGGCTCTAAATTGCCGCATCTCATTGCTTGGATACACGAGCACACAACCCTGTTACCGACTATTATCTTAAACGCATCCTCGGAGTCTGACGTGGGCGTTGCAGGGTTAGAAGAGCAGTTAATCTTTCTTTACCACTCAGCAGAGATTAGACTGCCTCTGAACAAAGTAGAGGAGATTCCTGGATTTATCGACCAAGCGATCGACGAGTTTCTTAAGCTCTCGCCGTCGTGTCGTTTGCCCAATCCCTTGTCAGAGCCAGATATGACCACCGAGCTTAGGTCTCAAAACGTTTTGCTGTTGCATCAGCGGCGGTTGACTGAGAAGCTAAAAGAGCGATTAGGCTACCTGGGTATCTATTACAAGCGTAGCCCTAAAGCGTTTTTGCGATGTCTACCGCTAGGTGAACGCGAACAGCTTTTAAGTCAATTGCGGCTCGATTATCGTGCGATCATCTTGAACTATTTCAGTGATGACAGTGGGTTAAACCAAAAAATCGATGACTTTGTGAATACGATTTTCTTTGCCGATATTCCCGTCGCTCAAATTGTTGAAATTCACATGGAGTTAATGGATGAATTTGCCAAACAGCTAAAATTAGAGGGGCGAAGTGAAGACATTTTGCTCGATTATCGATTAACTCTGATTGATACGATCGCCCATTTATGTGAAATGTATAGACGATCAATTCCCAAACAGTCTTAAAGTTTGCAAGTCAAGTTTTATCAATTCGCAAATGGCTTTTGACGCTTCTTATAAACCATGAGTCCCTTAAAGAAAACCTACGTTCTCAAGCTCTATGTTGCCGGAAACACGCCTAACTCGATTCGAGCGCTCAAAACATTGAACAATATTTTAGAGAAAGAATTTCAAGGAGTTTATGCGCTGAAAGTGATTGACGTGCTCAAAAATCCGCAGTTAGCCGAGGAGGATAAAATTTTGGCAACTCCTACCTTAGCCAAAATATTGCCTCCCCCGGTGCGTAAAATAATTGGCGATCTTTCGGATAGAGAGAAAGTCTTAATTGGACTCGATCTCCTCTACGAAGAACTTCGTGAAGAGGAAACTGAGAGGTAGAGAAATTCTGGTCAACGTGTCTAAAAAGCTTCAGACAAACCAATCTTTTAGTAAGCAAATTTAGCTCAGTCGCCTTCAGCTTTAGAAGTTTGCGGCTCCGATTTGAACCATAACTCTTATGAATCCAACAAATCAAAGTGAATCGCGTACTCAAATAGAAATGTCAGGTGTTCAAAAAATTCGTACCCTGATCGAGGGCTTTGACGATATTAGTCATGGGGGCTTACCCATAGGTCGCACCACTTTAATCAGTGGCACATCTGGCACCGGAAAGACCCTGTTCGCGTCTCAGTTTCTTTATAACGGGATCACCCAATTTGACGAGCCAGGAATTTTTGTCACCTTTGAAGAATCTCCAGCGGACATCATCAAAAATGCGTTGAGCTTCGGGTGGGATCTTCAAAAATTTATCGACGAAGGGAAGCTGTTTATTCTTGATGCATCCCCTGACCCCGAAGGACAGGATGTTGTAGGCACCTTTGATTTATCGGCACTGATTGAGCGAATTCAGTATGCCATTCGTAAATACAAGGCGCGACGGGTGTCGATCGATTCAGTGACTGCTGTGTTTCAACAATACGATGCGGCAGGTGTGGTGCGTCGAGAGATTTTTCGGTTAGTCGCTCGACTCAAGCAGGTGGGCGTAACCACGGTCATGACCACCGAACGAATTGATGAATATGGTCAGGTTGCCCGATTTGGGGTCGAAGAGTTTGTCTCTGACAATGTGGTCATTGTGCGAAATGTTTTAGAGGGTGAGCGGCGCAGACGGACGGTTGAAGTGCTTAAACTGCGCGGCACCACTCACATGAAGGGCGAATATCCCTTCACGATCACCAATCAGGGGATCAATATTTTTCCCCTCGGAGCGATGCGCCTAACTCAGCGATCGTCTAATATCCGCGTTTCGTCGGGGGTGACGACGTTGGATACGATGTGTGGTGGTGGCTTCTTTAAAGACTCGATTATTTTAACCACTGGGGCGACCGGAACCGGGAAAACGCTGCTGGTCAGCAAGTTTTTGCAGGAAGCGTGTCAAAGGGGCGATCGAGCCATCCTATTTGCCTACGAAGAGTCTCGCGCTCAACTGTCTCGCAACGCCTACTCATGGGGCATTGACTTTGAGGATCTAGAGCAAAAAGGCTTACTCAAAATCATTTGTGCCTATCCTGAGTCGGCGGGCTTGGAAGATCATTTGCAAATCATTAAGTCAGAGATCGCGGAATTTAAGCCGTCGCGGATCGCGATCGATTCGCTCTCTGCTCTTGCCCGTGGAGTCAGCAACAATGCCTTCCGTCAGTTTGTGATTGGTGTGACCGGGTTTGCCAAACAAGAAGAGATCACAGGATTTTTTACCAACACGACCGATCAGTTTATGGGATCGCACTCGATTACTGACTCTCATATTTCGACGATCACCGACACGATTCTCATGCTGCAATATGTCGAAATTCGCGGGGAGATGTCTCGTGCCCTCAACGTCTTTAAGATGCGTGGCTCTTGGCACGACAAAGGCATCCGCGAATACACTATTAGCGCTCAAGGTCCAGACATCAAAGATTCGTTCCGCAACTTCGAGGGCATCATTAGTGGCTCGCCGACTCGAATTGCCGTTGATGAAAAAGTGGATCTGTCTCGAATCATTAAAAGTGTCAAAGACGAAAAAAGCTCATGACTCAGCCGCTAATCGGGATTATTATGGGCAGCGACTCAGATCTGCCCACGATGCAAGGCGCGATCGTAGTCTGTAAGGAATTCAAAGTGCCGTATGAAGTGGGGATTGTCTCAGCCCATCGCACCCCCGATCGTATGGTGGACTATGCCAAACAAGCCCATTTGCGCGGACTCAAAGTGATCATCGCGGGTGCAGGCGGCGCAGCCCATCTGCCCGGAATGGTCGCCGCCTTAACGCCGCTGCCTGTGATCGGCGTGCCTGTGGCGAGTCGGCACCTTCAAGGCATAGATTCTCTATACTCGATCGTGCAAATGCCTGCCGGGATTCCGGTGGCAACCGTGGCGATCGGAAATGCCCAAAATGCGGGGTTATTAGCGGTGCAGATGCTCGCAAGTCACGATCCCGATCTGCTGGCACAGGTTCAGCGCTATCGTCAAAGCCTCGCCGACATGGTGATGGAAAAACAAGCCAAGCTTGACGAGGTCGGCTACGAGAAGTACATGAACTCCTGATACCAATCCACTTTGATTTACCCAAAAACGCTGAGCGTGAGGTGGGCGGCTAATTTCTCTAAGAGAAAAAGCCCTGCAACCGAGTTTCCGGTAAGGTCGATCGCGGGACTGTATGCCGCGATCGCGCCTTGCTTAGGCACGATCGATAGCAACGCTCCACTCACACCTGACTTAGTGGGCAATCCAACTCGCACGGCAAACGCGCCCGATGCCTCATAGAGTCCGCAGGTCAGCATTAAAGCGTTAACAATTTGCTGATGCTGACGAGCAACACCGCAGGATGATGTAAGAAGTAAGCCTAATCGTGCCAAATCTTCAACCGTTCCTGACAGACAGCAGATGTGGTTATAAGTATCGAGTGCCATCTCCACAGACGTTAGATGTCCGGCTTGCGAAAGCATGTTCGAGATCGCTCGGTTCGATTCATTTGCCATCGATCGCACTGAGGTCAGCATGGCTCGATCAAGTTTTAAATGTGTGTTTGCGAGATGATTGAGCCATTCACACAACACCTCACATCGCGCCGCCCCCTCTTTTCCGGGCAACAGAGCAGCTAACGCGATCGCTCCACTGTTAATCATGGGGTTGCGAGGATGACCGCGATCGGCGCTCAATTGCGTGAGCGAGTGAAACGGTTGATCAGAGGGCTGCATTCCCACCTGTTTAAACACTTCATCCGCACCAAGTCGCTCTAGTGCAAACAGCAGCAAAAACGGCTTAATCACGCTCATTAGCGCAAACGGCTGCCTGACTTCACCTGCTGAAAAGGTGGTTCCCGCTGACGTTAGAATCTGGACGGCAACAGTATTGGGTTTTGTTTGAGCGAGAAGTGGAATGTAGTCAGGCAGTCGTCCCAGTTGCGTCCTTGTTGTTGCAACCGCAACCCAGGCATCTAATTGATCCTGAGTCAAGGTGTTCAGTCCTACCAAAGAATTGTTCAAGGTCAATGCCTTCAATCTCTAGCTTCTCGCACGAAGGAATAGACGTGAACTTCACGGTCTAGACTCTAAACTCGTTGGTGTCTTCGGTATATTCGATCGGCAATACCACCATTAAATTATCACTGGGGCGTGGGATGTAGTGAGACGATAGAAAAAGCTTGTCGCCTTCTTTATTAGAGTGAATTTTCTTAGCGGCTTCGATGCCAGCTTCAACTGCCATCTTGACCTCAGATACATCGCCTCGCACGATAATCGTCACATAGGCACCGCTGACTTTCTCCATTTCGACCAAGGTGACACGGGCAGCTTTTACCATCACATCTGCAACCGCCAGTGCTGGAGGTAACCCCCGCACTTCCACCATTCCAACGGCGTTACCCATACTAAGTTTCCTTCCAATCCGACGACGATACCATCATTCATTCTACGCAGGTTCTATAGCTTTTTTGCAATCAGCCAGATCTTCCGCTTCGATCAAAGTTCGTCTGGGTTCACGCCCATTGCTCGTAAGCGTTCAGCTAGATGGTCTGCCCGTTGCTGTTCTGCATCTGCTCGTTGCCGTTCTGTGTCTGCTCGTTGCCGTTCTGCGTCTGCTCGTTCTGCTCCAGTAGGAATAATTTGCCCATCTCGATCGCACCACCGCAACCACAGCCGAGTGACTTCTTCCTCAAATTGTCCTGACCAAAGCGTGAGTCCCAAGCCCACCTCCTCTAGCCAAACCAACTGCCCAATGTCGCTGATTCTCTGGTGGGGAGCCAACTCGGTATAGCGACCTGATACGTTTGACCAGACCTGCAACAGCGCTCCGTTCATCTCGTTTTGACCTTGAATCTGTTGCAGCGGGTCAAATACAACGTAGTAGGGAATGCGGATTTGAGCGTACAAATCTTTCTTGATCGTCGTCTTCCTCTTTTGCTGCGACTTTCGGCTCAGGGTGAGTTCGTCGCCTTCTTGATTAGAGACAATCTCAACGCAGACTTCTGGCAGTTTGCCAAACTCCCAGACAAAGTAGGAGCGGTTTTGCTTTTTAGAAAAGTCGTCCGCGCACTGCACCCCTAGACTCAGCATCATATCGGGCACAACCGGATCGCCCTTGAGTTTGTAGAAAAGCCCTACATTAGCAGCCGCGAGGAACGGTGACGATAATGCTTTGGAACTGTAGAGCGGTTCTACTAACAGTCGTTGCTGCTTTTCAGATTGAAGATTGTCCACGGGCGTATCGTCCTCGATCGTCAGAGCGCTGATATCAAGCTCAGTGACGATTTCTTGACCGTTGATCAGTTCTTGAGTCATGGGGCAGTAACCAAACCCGATGCTTTATTATTGTCTGAATATTCGGCGCGGTCAGTGATAGTCCTAAACAGGTAATGATCACTGAAAACCCCTGCTACCACCAGATATATAGCTCAATCCTTGAGTGAAACTGATGTCTCAAGTCAATGAGCTTTCAGGTCAAAATCAGCTTGGATACTCAAGGCGAGCAACTTCTGACTAGATGCCTACAACACCTGTACAGCTATCATGACAGACATCATTACCTGTTTAGACCACGAAGGTATGAATTAAGTTGGAACTGGGGCATCCCTCACAATGGGACAATGGCAAACGTCTCAATTCATACCTCTATGACGCAGCGCCCGAAGCTTCACGCGCTTTGAGGTGGTCCCTCCACGCTAAACCAAATCTCACCTTCGTCACCATCACCAGAGCCTGTAAGGTTAATCAAGTTACCTCGACTACCATATACCTGTTTAGTCACAGTGTCAGTCACGCTACCTGTAACTTGGTCATAAATTAGGTTCAAGTCCTTATTGCCTGAATTGGGATTGATATCGATGTGGTCGTCGCCAAAATTTAGACCTCCATCTTCGTCAAATATTTTGATACCGACAGGAACAAAGCGATCTTTTATAAAATTACTCAGGTTCCAATCGCTCACTGTCAGGTCGCTATTTCCATCAACAGTGGGGGTACGTAACTCTTTGCCTGCAACTGACAGTTGCGCGTAGAAGTCAGAATCGTTAAAAATTCCGTCAAAGTCGCCCTTGACTCGATGAACGTTGACGGTTACGGGTGGGGGTGATGGATTTGTGACTCCAAAGCCATCAATTGTGAATCCAATATCAACTTCATCGCCATCCCCACTGCCGCTGAGATTAATTTGCTGACCTCTACGTCCATACTCCTGCCCAGTCTTACTGTCTGTAACGCTTCCGGTTACTAGATTGTAGATTAGGTTCAAATCTTTAGATCCAGAGTTGGGATTGATATCCGCATGGTCATCATTAAAAGTTAGACCCCCATCTGAATCATAGATTTTGATTGTGATGGGAACGGTTTGTGTTGTGATGTTTCTCTTGCTTAACTGCCAATTAGGACTAATATCATTTTTTCCCTCAATAGTGTTACTACGTGTCTCCCCACCGCCATCAATCGAAAGTAGCGAATAAAAATCTGAATCATTGAAAGCAGGGTCAAGGTCACCACTAACGTGATTCACTGTAACAGTTACAGTTTGGAGATTAGGAATCGCCTGCCCGAGTCTCAACATATCAACACGTTGGAAGTTAAGTCCGGTATTGGTAACATTATCGTTCTCGTCATCACCATCATTGATGGTTACCCCTGTTGATCGTACAAGCTCGCGGAATTCACCGGGAGTGAGTCGGCGACCCAAATCTCTTACAGCTAATTGCTGTGCCAATACTGCCATACCTGTGACATGAGGCGCAGCTTGACTAGTGCCAGACAACGTACTTGTGTAGTTGGCATTTCCAGGAGTGTTATTAAGCCCAGCGCCAGTAATTGGGTCACCAGGAGCAAATACTGTTGTTAAGGTTTGCGATCGCTGGGAGAATGGTGTAATACGATCAGCACCCGTAGCGTTAGCAGTTGCACCATTATTTGGCGGATCAGTTGGGTCTACTGTTGGGTAAAGTTGAAAACCAACGTTTGAGTCATATACTGCCCCAATAGAGAGCGAATTTGGGTCTGCTGAAGGAGAAGCTACACCTTGAGCGCTACCTAACTCGAAGAAATTGTTGCCTGAAGAAGAAACAACAATAACACCGAGGTTTGCTAACGCTTGTAGTTCGTCACTGATACTATCTGTTTGAGAAGCGTTAAAGTTTCCACTACCCAGTGACATATTGACGCTAGCTATATTAAATCGTGCCGCATTTTCTATTACCCACTGTAGAGCCTGTTCTTCATCCCCAACCTTTGCTTTTGTACTTGCCCCATCTGGAAATACTTTTAGACTAATAATATTTGCACCTGGAGCTACACCTCTAAAAGTTACATCTTGGGAAGCAACGATACTTGATACATTTGTTCCATGTCCATTGCCATTAGTATCGCTAGCATCAGTTCCAGGGTTAGCAAAATCGACATTAGCAACAATCCGATCGGCTACACCGTCTGAGTTAGCATCCGCACCGAAGAAGGGATGGTTTAGATTAATTCCAGTATCAATAATCACTGTTGAAAACCCAGCGCCGTTGATTCCAGCAAAACGTGGATCGTTATTAAAAGTAGGATTTGCAGGGGTATTAGTATCTCTGACTCTGATAAGTGGAAGAGATTGCAATGTGTGTAAATCCTGTAGTTCCTCAGAACCAGTCGTTGTTACACCCTCAAGTCTTGGTGTGGCAGATAATTCTAAATTGTAGGGAGTGCTGATATTCCCAAACGGTCTTACCCGAACACTGTAAGCACCGGGGCTTAAAGTTGTGTTGATTGATTCTGCCGCTGTACCAGAATTTGCAGAATTTTGGATAATGTTTCCATTCGTATCAAGCAACTCGACGTTAGCATCACCTCTCAGTCCATCCAACGACAACCTAAAGTCATTGGTTGCACCAAGTGCAAAGGTGTAATAATCATCAGTATCAGTGCCGCCGACCCACCCCTGATAAGATTTGCCCGCAGATGCAACACCAACTATACGGGCTTTATCAATGGTATTACCAGCCAAATCCTCTGGATCTACGGCAGCTTGAACAATTTTTTGACCCGGTTCGGAGTTGCGCCAATCTTTGTCAAGATTAATTATTTCATCAAGGAGTGTTGCTCCTCCTGTTGCGCCGGAGATTCGAAGAACAAGGTCGTTGTAGTCACGATCAGAACTTTTATTGAGTTGTAAATCCTCGAAACTGAAGGGCGTACCATTAATTTGTCGTTTACTGTCAGCACCGGGTTTAAGTAATTGGGCAAATTGAATTGCTTCATCAGGGTTTGCTGATGATATCGAGAACAAGGGGCGATTTTCACCAATCAAGTCAGGGTTGCACAAAGCATCCTTGACTGTACCATTAGGGACGAGTAGGATGCCAAACTGAGTTCCTGGACGCAATGAAAACGTCTTAATGTCTAGGTAATTTCCAGCGTTTAAATCTGGCTCGTATCCTACATTGCCAAAGAACTTTGCCCCTTCGGTGCGGTCTTCAATTACGACATATCCCCAATTGGGATCGTTTTGTGATGCCCTCAGGGCTGCTTCTTGGATAAATATCTTGGACCCTACACCATACTGCTCCATTCCCTTCAAATTAAAGATGGCTAACTCCCCTTCATAGGCACCACCATCAAACAGGTAGTCAAAGCTGACTTCTCCTGTTTCACCTACCGTAAATACCCCAGCGTCAAGGGCTTCGATCGAAGGAAGGTTAAAGCTAGAGGCGGCATTCGTCGTTTGCTGGGGTAAGTCACCTAGCCCATATGCAGTTCCAGATGGCAGATTAGATGGATTGAAGTTTGGTAGTATATTGTTATTGAAACTGAATCCATCATTTTTCGATAGTCCTGAGTAATCCAACATAGCAGTAAGTCTCCTTAGAGATGTTCATTTAGTGTCAGTAAATTGCTAAGTGTTCTGGAAGCCATTGCCAGAAACACAATTGACTTCATTTATCGACTTGCTTTTAGGAGTATCCTTCTTATGTCACCTTCGCTGAAGCGAATTTTGAAAGCTTTGTCTAGCCTGAATTTCTTAATTAACCTAGCTAAAAGTGTCAAAAGGACGAAAGCTTGGTTGTACAAGGTTTTCAGTTTTCTTATATCTAAAGTAATTAAAGAAGAGGATTACTTAAGACAGTCGGAGCGTAGTAATATATGATTAGAATTTTAACAGTAGAAGTATCTGATTTTTTCGTGCTTGTAAAATCTTTACAATTTTTCAGCCCGCTCAAATGAGCCTGAATAGAAGTAAAAGTATTCTCCGATTTTGCTCTGACTATTAAATGGATCAAGAACTATTTGACCAGGCTCGAAATATTTCCTCAAAAATATTTCTACTGTCTGGAGAACAAATTTGCCTAGATATGGACGAAGCCTGTGAACATGCTTTGTTCGCTCCTTTTCAAGAAGATCTTTCTCAGCCCAGTTTAGGTTTAGAGAATCTAGACTTGTCTACCTCGTAACTTCACTAAGTGTTGTGTGGTTTGTAGCATCTAAATATGCCGCTACTCGCATTTCTTCGGTTGTGAATATTGCGTTGATTCAAGTTGCTGTAACTATTTAATATGACGCTAATCGTAGCGTTTAACGGCTATTTCTGACCCTGCTACTGGTGTAGTTCAAAAAAGCTGCTCTTAATTGTACCCTCCATTCTAAATACTAGAATTCAGACTCTCTGAGTAGGTCAAAATGAACTCAGCCGTGATCTTCGGTTGCTCAAGATGGGGAACGTGTCCGCAGTGCTGAATCCAATGCAGTTGGCTCGTTGGAATTGCGTCTCTAAATCGCTCTGCATCCTGGGTGCCTAAAATTTGATCCGAGTCGCCCCAGAGAATCAGAGTGGGCTGCGAAATCTGTGAAATCTTGCCACTGAGGAAGTTATAGCCACCGCTTTTTGTGAATGCAATGATCGATCGACTCCACCCAGGCATTTGCAAATGCAGTGCTGCACAAAGCTCGGCATCGGCAGTCACCAAGCGACGATCGACGTACGCCTTTAAACTCACTTGGCGACGAACCTTGGGCTGACGCAAAAATTCGGTGGCTAAATAACCCAGAGGCGGCACCAAAAATTTAGAGACAGCGGGACCTGCGGCAAATCCGGCACTGTCGATGAGAACGAGTTGTGCAACGGCTTCGGGATAGGTGAGCGCGAAATCGATCGCGGCTGCCCCACCCATTGATGCCCCCACTAAAATCACGGGCTGGTCAATTAAGGTCTTCCAGAACGAGTGCAAATGAGTCTTGATAGCAGTCGGATCGAATGAAGCTGAGACTGGACGATCAGTAAATCCAAATCCCAATAGATCGACTGCCCAAGTGTCTTGCTGAACTGCAAGGAGCGGCACGAGTCGTCGAAACTCAAAGACGGAGCTATCAAACCCGTGTAACAGCAAAATCGGGGTTCCGCCTGCGCCTTGATGGACGTAAGCGGTCTCGATCGGGTCTTCAATCAAAGGAGTCGCGATCGCTTGACGCGTGATCTCGTAAGCAAAGGCGATCGAGGTCGCTTCGCTCAGATGAGCAACATCCGTCGGTAAAAAATTCGCAAACATCTCCTCAGTGTATTCCGATTTGAAGCGTAACCATCACACAGCACCCTCTCTGAAGCAATCACCGAGGTGATTGTGAATATTTGTTGACCAGAAATTGTGAAGACTTTACGTTTGAGGGCAAAAAAGTTGAGTGTTTGTTCTCAAGAATGTGTGTTCTACTGACATTCGGGGAAAAATAGCTGCGGCTGTCTAGCCACCTCTAGCCCCTAGTCACCTTGCGAGGAGTTCAACGTTATGGAATTTACTGGGTCATCTGCTTGGAACCGGAACTCGTTGTCCTCCGATGCTTCGCCTACTGCGGCTGCGGTTAGCAATCCTCTCGCAGCCCCGATTCCCGCTCTCGCACTGCCGACTCGTGCAGCCACGTCTCTATTATTTATAGAGGCTAACGTCACAGATTATCAGAGCCTTGTGGCTGGGGTGAAAGCGGGAACTGAGGTGCATGTGCTCAACCCGATCGCCGATGCGGTGACCCAAATTACCCAAACTCTTTTAGGGCGCACTGGAATTTCTAGCCTCCATATCGTTTCGCATGGAGAAGCGGGCGGTTTGCAATTAGGCAGCACTGAGTTAGATAGGCAACGCCTCGATCTCGATGCGACTCAGATAGGAACTTGGTCACAGGCGCTGACCTCAGATGCAGATATTTTGCTCTATGGCTGCAATGTTGCTCAGGGCGCGCAAGGTCTTGATTTTGTGCAGCGTTTGGGGCAGATAACTGGGGCAGATATTGCAGCATCTAATGATTGGACAGGCGATCGAGAGGCAGGCGGCAACTGGGCGTTAGAAGTTCATACGGGTAATATTGCGGCGGGTCTTGTCTTTCAGGCATCTACCTTGGCAAATTATCATCATTTGTTGCCCGTTGATTTGCTGTCTCCGATCGATCCTGCTTTAGTCAGTGGAAGTGACAGCACGGGTGGCAGCCTGGGCGCTGGTTCGGTGAGCAATGACGGACGCTATGTCGTCTTCACGAGCAGTTCAGGCAGTTTGGATGCAACCGACAAGAATGGCAAATCAGATGTGTTTTGGCTCGATCGTCAAACTCAAACGCTAAAACTCGTCAGCCACAATCTTGGCAAAACAGGTAGCTCAAATGGGGCTTCGTCGAACGCGGTGATCAGTGGTGATGGGTTGTCAGTGGCGTTTGTGAGCGACGGGACTGATCTCGCCCTTGGTGATTCAAATTCGCAAAAAGATGTGTTTTTGTGGAAATGGGACATCGCCACCAGCACAGACACGCTGAGTTTGGTGAGCGGCTCCAACAACGGCGGCACAACTTCAGATGGAGATTCCTATAACCCGGTTATTAGTGACAATGGTCAGTACGTCTCATTTTTGAGTGATGCAACAAATCTGACTTCTCTCCCTGATAGTAATAGTCAGCCCGATGTCTTTCAGTGGGATGGAGCAGCGAGCACGAATGCAGTCACGCTCGTCAGCCGAAATCGCAGTAAAGCAGGGAGTGGCATCAAAGGAGTATCGACCAGTTTCTCAATGAGTCGAGATGGCAATTTTGTCGCTTTCAGCAGCAATGCCAATAATTTAGTCTCCTCCTTGATCGACCTCAATGGCTCTACTGAAGATGTGTTTCGCTGGAGCCGTGTCGGTGACACGATGACCTTAATCAGCAGAAGTCTTTCCCCAGGCACAACCGGAACGGATGGAGAATCGATCAACCCAGTCATCAGCAGTGATGGGAGCCGCATCGCATTTGTGAGCGCAGCGACCAATCTAGATGCACTAGATGGCGACAATGGAAAAGACATCTTTTTATGGGATAGTGCCAGCGCGACTGCTAACAAGATTCGCTTGATCAGCGCCAATAATGCTGGAACAAATAGTGGAAATAAATCAGCCGATCCATTTGCTGTGAGTGGGTCTTTTAACCCAGTGATTAGCGGCGATGGAAAGTATGTTGCGTTCACCAGCTACTCTACGGATTTGATGGCGGCTGCTGACGCGAACGACAAGCAAGATGTGTTTGTTAGAGAGGTTGACGCGTCCAAAACCTCTTTGGTGAGCGGCAACAGTGCCGGGGTGTTTGGCAACGATGTCTCGTCTGACCCGTCGATTAGCGGAGACGGCAAGCGGATTAGTTTTGCCAGCAGTGCTAGCAATCTAGTCACGGGCGACACGAATGGCAAGCGCGATGTCTTTGTTCATGACTTAACGGACGGCACGACCTCTTTAATCAGCCGCAGCGCAAGCGCGATCGGAGATAACGATTCTCCCGCAGATGACCCCACTAGCATTTCAGTCTACACGTCTGCGATCAGTGCAGATGGCAAGTTTGTGGCGTTTACCAGTCTAGCCAGCAATTTAGTCAACCGAGATGGCAATAGTGCGGCTGATGTATTCATCGCCCAGTTGCCGACTGCCCTCGATCCAACCAGTGCCATTAGTCTGGTGTCTCGCAAAGGGTCTGACCCAGCGCTCACACCTAAAACGGGAAGCGAAGACTCAACGCTGGCAGGCAACTCAGTCAGTGCGGATGGTCGCTATGTGGTTTATACGAGCAAGGCTCCTGAATTGGCGACTAACGATGCAAATAGCGCTCAAGATGTGTTCGTTAGAGATAATCAGGCTAACACCGTAACGCTGATCAGCCGCACCTCAGGAGGCTTGTCAGGAACTGGGAATTCTTATAGCCCGGTCATTAGTCGAGACGGTCAGTTTGTCGTTTTTGTTAGTGATGCCTCTGATCTCGTAGCAGGCGACACGAATGGAGCATCCGATATCTTTTTATGGGATCGATCGCAGCCCAACGCTCTGACGCTGATCAGCAAAATCAACAGCGGAACGACCACTGGTAACCAGGCTTCGCTGAATCCAATCATTAGCGGCAATGGTCAATATGTCGTGTTCACCAGTCTGGCAACCAATCTCGTGAGTGGAGATGGGAATGCAAAACAGGACGTGTTTGTCTGGGATCGATTGGCTAAAACAACAACGCTGGTCAGCCACGCGAATGGGAACTCAAACAGCAGCGATGGCGTATCTGGTAATGCAGCGATTAGCGATGATGGGCAGTTCATCACCTTCACCAGTGATGGCACGAATTTAATTGCAACGCCAACATCTGCACAAAAACAAATATTTTCCTGGAATCGGACGACAGCTCTACTTTCACTGATTAGTCAAAACAGTGCAGGCACGATCGCCAACGCAGAATCGGATAATGCTGTCATCAGTAGTGATGGGCGCTATGTTGCCTTCACGAGCAGTGCAACGAATCTATTCGGCAACGATATTAATTCTGCTCAAGATGTGTTTATTCGAGACTTGGTCAAGAACACGACAACAGCAGTGAGTGTTGATGCTACGGGAGCTTATGGCACAGTCAGCGGAGGCGCACCTGCGAGTGGAGCGTTTGCGTCGAGTCCCGTGATCAGCAGCTATGGGGGGAAGGTGTACGTTGCCTTTACCAGCACCTTTGACACGCTGATCGCTGCTGACACCAACAGCGCTCAAGATGTATTTGTGCGCGAAATTGATATTGATGACCCTATCAAGAGCCGAACGATCTTAGTAAGTGTTGATAAAAATGGCACCAATAGCGGCACAGGCACCGGAGCGGGCGGCGCGTTTGGCGGAACTGGTTCATTCAACCCCCTGCTCAGTCAAGACGGTCGGTTTGTGGCATTCGTCAGCTACTCTAATAATCTTGTCGCCAGTGACACCAACAGCGCGCAAGATGTGTTTGTCCGAGATTTGCTGCTCAACACTACAGCGCTAATCAGCAAGAACAGTGCCGGAACCGATAGTGGAAAAGGAGCTTCTCACGTTCCGGTGCTCAATAGCAGTGGCAGCTACATTGCGTTTGTTAGTGATGCAGGTGATTTGGTCGCAGGCGACTTTAACAGCAAATTTGATGTGTTTGGCAGTGAGTTGTTGCCGTTGGTAAGTCTGACTACGATCGACGCAATTGCCAATGAATCAACACCGTCTACTGATTCATCAATTTATCAAATCAAGCGCAGTAATAAAACAGGAGACTTAACGGTTAAACTCGCGATCGACCCGACCAGTACGGCTGTGACAACTGATTATGATCTGTTCGTTGATCCTACAGTCGCGACGATCGTCAGTTTGTCTGCAACCGAGATTAGTCTGAAATTTTTGAGTGGCGCAGATACGATCGACCTCAAGATGACTCCTAGAGACGACATTCAAACGGAAGCAAGCGAAACTTTAAAGCTATTTATCACCGCAGACGCAGCTAATTCGGGATACGCAATCAGCACGAGCGACAACGCAGCGACGACGACTATTCTGGCAAACGATACTGTTGTTACTAATACGAACGATAGTGGTGAAGGATCGCTCCGTCAAGCAGTTCTCAATGCGAATGCATTCGCTGGCGTAAACACAATCAGCTTTGCAATTCCGGGAACTGGAGTGCAAACGATCGCCCTACAATCTGCTCTGCCGATTCTCAGTGATCTCGTCACGATCGACGGCACGACTCAAACCGGGTTCACCAACACTCCTTTAATCGTTCTAGACGGTACTGCTGCTGGGGCAACCGCGAACGGCTTACACCTCTCCGCCGGAAGCAGCACCATTAAAGGACTGTCGATCAAAAACTTTGCTCAAGATGGCATTTTGATCGATACCCAAGGCGGCAACTCGATTCAGCAAAACGATCTTTCGGCAAACAAAGGATCGGGAGTCGCGATCGTCGGCACTGTTACCGGAAACCGCATTCAGAGCAACACCTTCACAGGCAATACAGGTTTAGGTGTCGACCTTGGTAAAGATGGCGTGACCGCTAACGACGCAGGTGACTTGGATCTAGGGGCAAATAATCTACAAAACTTCCCGGTGTTAACGATCGCCGAGCCAGTCGGAACGGGAGCCGCGATCAGTGGAACGCTCAACAGCGCTCCGGGTGTTCAATTCCGAGTTGAATTTTTTAGCAACGATGCGGCAGGCACGGCTCAAGGCAAAACCTTCCTTGGCTTCACGGCTGTCACCACTGATGCAACTGGCTCTGGGAGTTTCAGCTTTACGGCTGCTGGGGTTGCCCTCGGAGAGCTGATTACTGCTACTGCAACCGATGCGAGTGGTAACACTTCAGAGTTATCGGCGGCAAAAGCAGTCGTGGTGCCTACCGTTAGCCTGGATGCGACCCCTGTCACGTTGTCAGAAGGCACCGCGACTTCTACCGCGCTTCCCTTCATCATCACCCTGTCTCAGCCCAGCACCCAGAATGTTATTGTCACCTACAGCACCTCTGACGGCACTGCGACGATCGCCGATAGTGATTACACGCCTGCTGCCACTGCTAGCATTACCTTTGCTCCGGGTCAAACGACCCAAACGATCAACGTTGGCACGATTGCCGATAATAAATATGAACTCGATGAAACCTTCTCTGTCACGTTGAACGGAGCGACGAATGCGACATTAACCGCTGCGGTTAGGGCGATAGGCACGATTCAGAATGATGATCAAAGACCAACGATCACGATCGCCAATGCGAGTCAGAATGAGGCGGATAGCGGTTCTGCACCCATTGTCTTTACAGCAAGTTTATCTAACCTTAGTACTGAGCCTGTCACGGTAGACTATACCACTGCAAACGGAACAGCAACCTTAGCAGATAGTGACTATATCGCCACATCAGGCAGCCTAACCTTTTTGCCGGGTCAACTCACCCAAACCTTTGCAGTTTTGGTCAATGGAGATACTAAGTTTGAACCTAATGAAACCTTCCAGGTGACGTTAGCGAATCCTAGTAAGGGCACGATCGTACCTGCTACCAGCACCGCGACCGGAACGATTCTCAATGATGATCCGGGTCCCACGTTAAGCATTACAACCCCTGCCGCACAGATTGAAGGCACGAGTGGAGCAAACACTCCTTATCTATTCGTTGTGAATCTTAGCCAATCGAGTAGCCAAGAAGTCACGGTGAATTATGCGACGATCGACGATACGGCAACGATTGCCGACAGCGATTACATTGCTGCATCGGGAACGCTCACCTTTGCACCCAACACCACCAGTCAAACCGTTACGGTCTTCTCTAAAGGTGACAGAAAGTTTGAAGTCGATGAGCAGTTTTTCGTCAAGCTGACGAGTCCGAACAATGCGAATCTTTCTGCCACTGATCAGGGAACGGGCATTATTACGTCTGATGACACCACGCCCCCAACGCTGCAAATCGCGAGCGCAGAAGCATCAGAAGGCAATAGTGGCACCACCGCCTATAACTTTGTCGTTTCTCTATCGGATGCCAGCTATCAAGCCATTACCGTCGATTACACCACAGGCGATCAGACCGCTACGATCGCTGATCAAGATTATCAAACTGCTTCTGGAACCCTGACCTTTGCCCCCAATGAAACGCGCAAAACTATTACCGTTTTGGGAAATGGAGACACCCAGTATGAGAGCACCGAAACGTTTTTAGTGACTCTCAAGAATCCCTCAAATGCTGCGCTCTCAGGCGCAAGTGCAACAGGAACGATCACGAACGATGATTTGATTCCTTTGATTAGTATCAACGACGTGAGCAATCTTGAAGGAGACAATGGCACTACAAAAAATAATCTATTTACCGTTAGTTTGAGCAATGCTACAGATCAGACTGTTACTGTTGACTTTGCAACAGCAGACGGTACGGTTCCTAACAGTTCTGCAACAGCGGCTAATAACGACTACTTAAGCGCTTCTGGAACGGTGACGTTTAATCCGGGTGAAATCACTAAAACAATCTCTGTTGTGACAAACGGAGATGCGAATTTAGAGAAAGACGAAGATTTCGCCGTGAATCTTAGCAACGCGAAACAAGCTGGAATTCTTAAAGCTCAGGGTAAAGGAACGATCGTCAATGATGATACGGCTCCGACCTTGAAAATTGACAGTGTGAATCAGAAAGAAGGCAATCAAAACACGACTGAACTGATCTTCACCGTTAGTCTCTCTGCCACCAGCAGTGATCCGATTACCGTAGACTACGTTACTCAAGACGGTACGGCGACGATCGCGGATCTTGACTACCAGACTAAAACTGGAACCCTCACGTTTGCACCCAACACGCTCACTCAAACCTTTGCTGTTCTCGCAAATGGTGACACTAAACTAGAAGCAGACGAAACCTTCAACATCAAATTGCAAAACCCTAGCGCGGGTACGCTGATTTCGGCGACTGAGGGCATCGGTATTGGCACCATTAGAAACGACGACCTTCAACCGACGATCGGCATCGACCAGAGAATTAGCGTCACCGAGGGCACGAGCGGCACCCTCACCGTCAGCCTTTCTAACCCAAGTGCTCAAACCGTTACCGTCAAATATGACTCAGCCAATGGCACGGCAACGATCGCTGATAGCGATTACACCCCGGCATCCGGGATGCTCACATTCAACCCTGGCGAACTCAACAAAACGATCACCGTTTCTACCACAGCCGACACCAAATTTGAAGGCGACGAAGACTTCACCGTCATATTAAGTCAAGCCGGAAATGCAGATATTGCAGCAGTTTCGGGGCAGGGAACGGTGACGATTCTCAATGATGACCCTCGCCCCACCATTAGTATCGACAACCTGTCCCTAAACGAAGGTAATAGTGGTACGACTCCTTATGTGTTCACGGCGAGCCTTTCAAATGCCAGCACTGAGACGATTACGGTTAACTATGACACGAGCGACGGTTCGGCAACGTTGGCAAACAGCGATTATGCCAGCGCTTCTGGGACGCTCACGTTCAACCCCGGTGACTTGAGTCAGAAAATTACGATTTTGGCAAATGGCGATGCTACCTTTGAGCCAGATGAGAACTTTAACGTCACTCTCAGCGCGGCGACCAAAGCCACAATTTCTGCTGCCGCTGGAGTCGGAAAAGGCACCTTGCTCAACGATGACAATCCGCCTCGCCCCACCATTCGCATCGACAGTGGAGTGACTCAAAATGAGGGCAACACAGGTAGCACCTCAGCCTATGTGTTTAACGTGCTGCTCTCGACGAGTTCGCTTCAAGCCGTGACGGTCGGCTACACCACGAAAGACAACTCGGCAACGACGCTTGATAACGATTACACTGCTCAGTCTGGCATTCTCACCTTTGCACCGGGCACCCTCAGCCAAAAAATTACGGTGTTGGCAACGGGTGACGACACTTTAGAAAGCGATGAAAGCTTCTTTATCGACCTGCAAAACCCCAGCAGCAACGCCGATATTTCAAATGCTGACGGGCGAGGAACGGCAACCCTAACCAATGACGATCGCCGACCCACGCTCAATATTGACAGCCCGACCAAGCGAGAAGGGGCAAGTGGTGACACCACCCCGATCGAGTTTGTGGTCACGCTCTCAAACCCCACTAGCCAAATCGTCACGGTAGATTATGGAACGGGCAACGGGTCAGCTACGATCGCCGATAACGATTATACGCAAACGTCTAGTAAGCTGACCTTTAATCCTGGTGAGGTCAAAAAGACAATTATCGTGTCTGCCACGGGCGATAACAAGTTTGAGGTAGACGAAACGTTCACCGTGCAGCTAACGGGTGCAAACAACGCAGATATCACTGGAATAGGTCAAGGTACTGGCACCTTACTCAACGATGATTTTGCGCCGACGATTAGTATCGACTCTACCAACGCCAGTCAGCCGGAAAATGCGGCTCCCAATCTATTCGTGGTCAAACTCTCGAACCCTACCGATCAAACCGTGACGGTGAATTACGATACGAGTGATGGCACTGCGACCCTTGCAGATAACGATTATGTGCGCGCCACTGGAACTCTGACCTTTGCTCCCAGTGAGACGAGTAAAACAATCACCGTTTCTGCGATTGGCGATACGAAGTATGAGATCAACGAAACCTTTAACCTCAATCTAAGCAACGCGACGAACGCCACTATTCCAACAGGCACGAGCATCGGCACGATCGTCAATGATGACTCCATTCCGACTATTAGTCTGAGTAACGCCAATGCGAGTCAGCCCGAAAACGGGACTCCCAATCAGTTTGTAGTGACGCTTTCGGCTCCCACCACTCAGACCGTGACGGTGAATTACGATACGAGCGATGGCACTGCGA
>JBBRPT010000009.1:0-106317 GCA_038227635.1 Leptolyngbyales cyanobacterium
AGGCAAGATAAAAGGCGGCAGTGCTGACTAGACTGAGCAAATAGCTCCAGGTGCCGCGACGAATGGTGAGGTTGCGATCTTCGCCATAGAGTCGAGTAAAAAACGCCGGGTATCGATCGAGGAACGTCGGTCCAAATTGATAAAGCTTGACCTCCATGGCGGGAGCTTCATTGGCGATCAGAAACTCTAGATAATTTTGCTCACGGCTCTCAGGAGTGCGCCAGCGAAAGAGCCGAAATGCCTCCCCTGCAAAGCGCGTCTCTGCCACAAATGCCGGACCAGCCGCCACCATCAACACAATCACCGCCCACACCGAAAAATGAATCAGCAAGCCGCCATAAGTAATCAGGGTGAGAGTGTCTTGCACGAGTCCAAAGGTGCGCCCTACGAGACTGAGCGGACGGCTTGACGCTTCTCGTCTCGCCCGCGTCATCTTGTCATAAAATTCTGAATCCTCAAAGTGAGTCAGGTCGAGGGTCAAGGCTTTTTCTAAAATCAGGACGTTGACTTTTTGCCCCAACAACACCCGCAGCAGCGATTGGCACAGGGCTAATCCTTGTTTGCTGCCTGCCAAAATTGCGACGACAAGGGCTTCTAATGCTAAATAATGTAGTGCAGTCCACTGGTCAGATGGCAGCTTTGATTGAGAGGCGATGACCACGCTATCGACGATCAGTTTTCCAGCGTAGGCAACGACCGCAGGTAATAATCCTGCAACGAGAGTCAGAATTGCTAGAAAGAGGGTGAGACGACGATCGGTGCTCCACACTAGGGCGATCGCCCGTCCGCAATATTGAAAAATCGAGAGAGATTGAGAAATGCCTCGCAAATAGCGTTTGATAGGTGATGTCTGATTCATGCTTTAACGATAGCGTTTCGCTGGGGTGCGTTGGTTGCCAGCCCGACTTTAGCCACAGCCACAGACATCGCTTTTAAGTAGCACTATCTGTGGCTGTAACCATAAGTTGTCCGATTTGGACAGATTATGGGTGCAGTCGTATGACTATGACTGTAACCATAAGGTGTCCGTTTCTGAAACCATAAGTTGTCCAATGAGATAGCTGTAACCCTTATTCTCTCATTGAGCAGTAAAATGTGATTTAGAGGTTCTGAAATCATAAGTTGTCCAAAAGTTAAAATTGATGGGGATAAGTTGTCCAAAAGTTAGAGGCATCCTCTCATTAACGTGCCCAGTCATTTACCTACTTCAGTTTTGGTAAGTTGCGATTTAGCTTTTGCGACGGCATTGCCCACAGTCTCATCATTTACTGATTTTGCTTTTAGTCCCATAGACCGAGATTTGGCGTTTGCGCCTCGAGACTTCCCGTAAATCTCTTGACTTGGAGGAGTGTTTCAGTGTGACTTAAGCTAAGGCTTTGCCGCGTAATAAGGCATCCTTTTTCGGTAGTCCAGCCTAAAATACTGATTCTCTCGTTGAACAATCGCAACTGTTTTCTACCTGCTTCGGCCATCTATTTGCCGAGAGTCCAAATCTAAGCAACCCGTTGCCGAAAGTTTAAGTATTCCTTATGAGAGGAGGCTATACTTTATCACCAACGACTTCTAAAGCTCTCAGGGTTGTTCTTTGAGCTTTGTTGAGTCCGATCGTATGACTGATATTCATGCCTTCATAGGGACGTGGCACTCTCAGAGTTGATTGGCACGATCGCGTTTTTAAGTTCCTTTGATTGTCTCATCAAGACTGCCGCTGAACAGGAATGCTGTGGATCTTGTTAGGACGACTTTTGGGAAATCAGCCTCTACTTGATTGCCAGTATCATGTGGAAGCACGATCAGTGGGCAAGCCATCGTTGAGACTAAGCTTGTGTGTCCTTTCAGCACCTGGATACAATTACCATTGGCAATTTCCCAATAGCGCACCGTCCGGTCCAATTCACCGCTGATCAAGTGCTGCTCATCGCCGTCGCAAATGACCGTCGTGACTGGTTCAGTGTGCCCTTCCAAGGTTTGCAGACATTTTCCAGTTGAGATATCCCAACGTTTGATCGTTTGGGAATAACACCCTTAAAGTGGCAGTTTTGACAAGCTATTAGTGTCCAGAGCGATCGCCTCGGTGCTGCCTGTGATTTTCGGATTGTAGGGTTGGAGAGTGATCGCCTTGTGGAGTGGATTCTAGAACAGCAATTGTCGTTTGATTTGCTGTACTACTATAGGGGCGATCAACACATCCACATCAGCTATAGTTTGCTGCACAGACGGAGTATCTGGGCATTTACCAGCGGGGTGCCTATTGAAAATTGGATAGAGTCAGTGAAGCGGTCGAACTGAAATTTTTAGTGTTCGATCGCCCCAAGCAACTTCAATGTGTCTTTTTCTGATTCAGTCAAGCCTTTCACACCTGTGATATTCATTTCTTCATAAGGCCTTTTAGGTCTAAGCAGTTGGAAACAAGTGTTTGTCTGCATATCCCATAGCCTAACTGTTCCATCTTCACTACCACTCGCTAGAACTTGCCCATCTGGTTTGAAGGTAAGGGATACTATCCAATTGCTGTGTCCTTGTAGTGTTTTCAAACACTCACTGGTCTTGACATCCCATAACTTTATTGTCCTGTCATAACTGCTGCTAGCAAGAATTTGACCATTCGGACTAAAAGCAACTGCTCTAACTTGATTGCTATGTTCTTGTAGAGTCTTAATGCATTCGCCAGTTGTGACATTCCATAACTTCACTGTTCCGTCAGCACTGGCGCTTGCCAAGCATTGATTATCAGAACTAAGAGCAATCGACCACACTCGATCAAAATGACCTCTCATCGTGTTTAAGCACTGACCCGTAAGACAATTCCAAAGCTTTACAGTTTTGTCATCACTACCACTTGCTAAAATTTGCCCATTTGCACTGAAAACAAGCGATTTTATCCATTCGGTGTGACCTTGCAGAGATTTTAGACACACCTCAGTCTTGCTGTCCAAAAGCTGAATTGTGCTTTCAGAACAAGTTGCAAGCGTGCAACCATCAGGACTAAAGGCGATGGGCGTTACCCAACTATTGCTTCCTGCTTGTAATGTTCTCAAACACTCATTAGTCTTTAAGTTCCAGAGCTTAATAGTTTTATCAGAACTTCCACTCGCTAAAATCTTTCCATCAGGGCTAAAAGCTAGGCTCGATACCCAGTGATTGTTTGCTTGCAAGATTTGAAAACAACTATATGTGTTCATATCCCACAATCTGAGTTTCCCATCATCACTTCCACTCGCTAATGTTTGACCATCTGAACTAAAGGAGACAGACAAGACAAGATGATGATAACCTTGGAGAGTCTTAAGACACTCCCCACTAGACTTATCCCACAATCTTGCAGTCTGATCATCTCCACCACTGGCAATAATTTGGTTGTTAGGAGAGAAGCAAATTGAACGAACCCAGTTAGAGTGGCCTTGTAGGATTTTTAGGCACTCCCCGGTATCTATATCCCAGAGTCGTATGGTTTGATCAAAGCTACCACTCGCTAGTAATTGACCATCTGAACTAAAGTTTGCTGTACGGACAGAAGCAGTATGTCCTTCAAGAATTTTCAGACACTCGCCTGTTTGGACATTCCATAAACGCAATGTTCGATCATCGTTGCTACCGCAGCTAACTAGCAGTTGACCGTCAGGGCTGAATGCTACCGAAGTAACTGAATCAATATGCCCTTGCAAGACTCTCAAACACTCATCTGTGCGAACGTTCCAAAGTCGTATGGTTTGATCACCCCAACTGCCACAGCTAGCAAGTAGCTGACTATCAGGGCTGAAGGCAACGGATTGTACAGAAGCAGTATGTCCTTGCAAGATCTTTAGACACTTGCCTGTATCGATATCCCACAATTGAACCGTTTGGTCTCCGCCGCTACTGGCTAGAATTTGACCATTCGGACTGAAAGTTACTGCTCGGAGCCAATCTGAATGTCCTCGTAAAGTTTTGAGGCACTCACCGGTATGAATATTCCATAATCTTATTGTCCGATCGTTGCTTCCACTTGCTAGTAATTGACCATTAGAACTCAATGAAATTGATCGTACCCAGTCAGTGTGTCCCTTAAATGTAGAAAGTCGTTCACTGTCTTGTACTCGCCATAGGTGAATCTCACCATTCGTGTCACCCGTGACTAAAGTCTTGCCATCTGTGGTAAATGCCACTGATAGTACGCTTCCTAAACATCGAGTAAAGCTAGAATCTCTGAGATTGGCTTCAGTAAAGTTGACGTTGCATAGGTTAGCACTTGCTAGGTCAGCGTCAATAATTACGGTATGAGAAAGATTTTCCCCCTCTAAACTTCCTTTATCAAGTTTGACCAGTAGGCTTGCTACATTGCCACCTATATACCCAACTTCTGCTTCGCTTTTGTCCTGAGTTGCTTTAAGAATTTCAATAAAAGCCTTTTGATCAGAGTAGATATTGGGAGCCAATATTGGCAGTAGCAAATCCATTACTGCTTTTGATAATGGGACTTTCCCTATTCCCAGCCGCAATCTCTCAAAATCTTCACTGACAAGGCTTTTTAGTGGAGCTATCACTCTACTCCGTCCCTTTTCATCTAATTCCCGCTGAAAGTAGCCAGACCATGTGTAATCTTGTGGCTCTGCACTAGTATCTAAACAGGACTGCATCTGCGCCAACTCTAAAAAATCAGGCGCTAAGGCACCCAACTCAGCCGCAAACTTATAGGCAACAAAAAACTCTAGGAGCGATCGATGGGCAGGCATATAATCCCCATCAGCGTTGCGAATCAGCATCGTCTGACCCATCATGTCGTAGTGCCAGTGATCCAGGTCTTTTTCTTCCTGAACCGCAGAACCAAACAAGCGACGAATGCGATCGGGAAACTCCCGGTAGTTGAGGCTCATGCGATCGCTACTCAACATCTCCCACGACAACTCACACAAGAAATAGAGCTTCTCTGCTAGTGAGGTAAACGTGCGCTCCTCCTTAATGTCTCGCTCCATCTTGCGGCGCACCGCATAGAGATACACCCGTGACATATCCACAGGTTTACCTGCTTCGATATCTGGCAACGCCTCCAGAATCAACTCCGTCATCACTGGACGACGTGCTAAATCCAAAAGCTGTGGATTGCTCATCACCTGCTCCACAGTTCCGGCTTCCGCTTGCAGCAACATCACTTGCCGAATTTGCTCATCGTTGAACTTCTCCAGTTCCAGCACCTCAAACTGTGGCATTTCTCCCGTTAAGTTAGTGGTCGATGCCTGCAATTGGGCACTTAGCACATCTCGCCCTTCTCTAGCTTCTGGAAAATGTTCCGTCCGACAAGTCAAAATCACCTTCGCCCCTGGCACAACCGCCTTCGCCAATTCCCAAAAGTTATTGATCATCTCTTGGCGATCAACCCGTGCCGCCATCTCATCAAAGCCATCAAAAATCAGCAGCAGTTTCCCCATCCGGTTGAGTTGCTCGAAGGCTGAATAAGTCAACGATCGCACCTCATGTTTGCGGAAGAAAAACTCCGAGAACAGCGATTCCACGCTCACCGCCTTGGCATAGTCGCGCAGGGGAATAACCAGCGGCAATCGGGGACGCGCCACACCTCGCTGCTGTGCTTCTCGGTAGCGTTGTAAGGCTTGACTCGCGTAGTGAAACGCAAACCAGGTTTTGCCTGTGCCAAACTCTCCCAAAACCGAAATATGCTCTTTGGCGGGATCATCCAGCCACAAATCAATGTAGCCATCAATCCAGCCATCGCGATCGTCATAACGGCTCACACCCACGCGCTGCTTCGTGTCCGGGTCAATCTCCTCTTTGGTGCAGGCGAGTGGTACATACTTCTGCTCAATCCCCCGCCGCTGAATTTCGGATTCTAACCAGTCCAGGTAGCCACCAAAATCCGCATCTTGATCCAGCAGTTCATCAAAGGTGTAACAACCTAGGTCGTGATTCTCCTCCTTTTCCACCGCTTCCCGTGCTGCTCGACTGATGCGCCGAGCTGTTACCAGCCAACCCTCATCCGCCCGCTGCGTCTCCACCGACTGCCGCAAAGCCTTGATGTCGCTTAACCCCACTTCCCCATCAATGCCCCGGACGAGAATGCGATCGTACCGTCCACGTCGCACAGGAATATCGATAATCCACTCAAAGTAATCGTCCTGCCACACCTCATAGGACTCAAATCGATAGCCCAACGTCTCAAACCAGCCTTTCATCTGTTGGGCAAGGGCGAACGCTCGACACTGTTTTTCTTGAATCGATGCGGAACTGTCGTTCTCAATAGGCAGGGCTGGGTAATTTTGGGCAGCCAACCTTGCCATTTCAGTCCGCATTGCCTCCAACGTGGGCAACCGATGCAATCGCTCCTGAATATTGCCAATCTGTCTGTGCAGAGATTCCAGCCGCTGATTCGCTAAGACTTCAGCTGGAGTACGGGTGCGTTTAGCAACTTCAATGAACACCGCTGCAAACTGATAAAACTCTTGCCGTGCATCAATACCCAGTGCCTGAATCTGATTACCTAAACTGTGGCTAGAGAGAAATGTCTCGCCTTCTTTGAGCAACAGACTAGGATTATTCTGATCGAGCGCTCTGCGAAAAATAGCTTGGATCTCAGCTTGCCGGAACATCTCCAACACTGGCTTTGGCTTACCGATGCCGTATTCCACCAGCGTGTACTGATAGACTGCCGTAAAGTCAGACGGTGGATGGTCAGGATTAAGGTTCAGTTGCTTCAGCAGTTTGATCACAAGCTCACTGCGCTGAAGCTTACTTTGAACCACGGGACTCGCGAAACCGACAATCAGGTCAATCAGCTTAGCCAACTCAAGCACAAGCTTTCTCCTACAATTCAATCCACTGGACGCTTAATCGCTATTATCCAGATCCTTCAGAGCAAATGGTGCAATTACGCAGATTTGCTTAATTTAGGTTTAGGTGCTGCATTTTCTCCATTTTCTGACGATGCTCCATCTGCACAGCTTCATTCAGAGGTCAGTATCCTTTCGCCACACGACCCAATCCTTCACCTCAGCGCAGTAGTCTTCCAAGCACTTTTGCCAACTGAGTCCGATGGTATGACTAATCTTCATACCCTAACAGGGATAAGGTACTCTTAAGATTGATTGGCACGATAGGGTTTTTATGCACGGTCGTGTTCTAAGCCTGTGGAAAGGTTACTAAATAGATAAACCAAACTCAAACCCATTGATGAATAGCCCAATAACTAATCATGCAACCATACCGATTTGGAAAAGCAAATGCCTAAAACATGACCATCTCAAGGTGGCAGGGTTGCGAAACGTAGTGACGGAAGCAGTAAAAGCGCTACTCGGCAGTGAGTTTTAGTGTTTTTACAGTCGCTACAATTCCGGTACTGTGAACCTTTCAAGGATCTTTACTGCTGTCATCTAATGGGACTAAATTATCACATAAATTTATGCTGGGGCTTTAGGCTGGTGATAAGTATCTTCTAGGAGTAAGTTACGTTTCCCACAGGGAGTGAACCTAGCGTGAGGTCAAACTACAACAAACTGGTACGAGATCGCATCCCTGAAATTATTCAGGCGACAGGGGGGCAGTGTGAGGTCAAGGCGATCTCTGAAGAGGAGTATCTGCAAGCCCTGCGCTGCAAACTAACTGAGGAGGCACAGGAGGTAGCAACTGCCAGTTCTAGTGATTTGACTCTGGAGTTAGCTGACCTGTTTGAGGTCATTGATGCACTGCTGGCTGCTCATAATATTCAGAGATCGACCGTTATTGAAACGCAGAAAGCACGGCGTTTAGAGCGGGGTGGGTTTCAAGAGCGTGTGTTCTTGCTTTGGAGTGAGAGAGCCTAAATTCGGCAAATTAAATCGCTCGGTAAATTGGCGATCGCTGCATTTAGGCTTAGACAGGCAAAAAGGTACTCCCGACAGCGAGAATTGCTGATGAATATGGGAATACTGAGTAAAAAGGCATTGCTGAGCTTGGGATTTCCCTGGTTCAGAAAGGCTTGGCTGCTCGATGAATCAAACTGAATCTGGGATTATCAACGTGCTCAAGCAGGGCGCTCCACTTCGGGCTGGCGATATTGCAAAGGCTCTCAACGTTTCGCGCCGAGAGGTGAATCACTATCTTTATACCTCGTTAAACGGATTGGTCATCCAAGACTCTCAATTTAGATGGACACTCAAATCAGCCTCAAAAGTCGAAGGTGAGCAACTTTTAATTCCTTTTGAGGAACAGCCCATAAGCTCTACCCTAGACGAGCTACTGACACAGCATCAGCAATGCCAGCGCGAAGCTGCCCTTGAGAACACTCTGAAATCATTAATAAATTCCCCTGAAGAGTAACACATATGGCAGGCAGATTTAGGAATGATTTAGAGGGTCAGGCAACAATACGAGGGCTATTAAGCCATTACCGTAGTGGTAAGCATAGCCTCGGCAGAGATTTCTTTTCCCCCTGCTTAAAATACTGCGTCAAATACCAACGTGCAGTGGGCTATTTTTCTAGCAAAGCGTTACTGGCATGGGTAGAAGCACTGCCTCGCTTTGCCACAGACTCCGTTACGATTCATCTGCTCATTTCTCCAGAGCTTTCGACTGAAGATCGGTTGGCGTTAGAGAAGGCAATGAATGAGGTGGAACGGCAAAAGCTGAGGCAAATTGCAGCCGATCGCTTGATTCGAGAGCTTTTAGACGAATCGACTACGGCTGAACCTGCACGAATCAAGCTATTTTCCTGGATGGTGGCAAATGACCATCTTGTTCTGAAGTTCGCTTTCCCTGAGCATGTGGAACGTCCTGCAATTTTTCATACCAAAATTGGCGTTTTTCAATTTCCCTGGGGCGATCGCGTCGCGTTTACGGGTTCAGCCAATGAATCTGAGCATGGGTATGAGCGCAATTACGAGTCGATCGATGTGTACCGCAGTTGGCTTGCTGATGATGTAGAACGAGTTGCCACTAAGGTAGAAGAGTTTGAGGAAGCTTGGTCGGAAAAGGCTGCTGGGCTGAAGGTTTTGCCGTTATCACCCGAATTAGCAACATTAATCCGAAACAAGACTCCATTTGAAAAACCATTGAGTACCCCTGATGCTGAAAGCACTCTACCCACTGCTCAGGAAAATGCTGCCTCCTATGGGCAGGAGTCAAAAAATCACCAGTGGCGGCATCAGGATGAAGCGGTCGCTAAATTTCTAGCGGTGAGGCACGGGGTTTTAGAAATGGCAACGGGCACAGGCAAAACCCGCACTGCTATTCAAGCCCTGACAGCCTTGGATACACAAGGGCAAATTGATGGAATTATTATCAGCACTGACGGCACCGATTTATTGGATCAGTGGCGTAAAGAAGTTGAATCTTGGGCGGTTAAACGTCCGCAGCCTTATCGGGTGCTAAGGCATTTTGCCCAGCATCATGAATTGGGCGAATTTGCCTTAAATCCGAAGCGGGCTATCTTAGTTATCTCCCGTGAACAACTGGCTTCTCTATTCAGCCGTCTTGAACCTGCTCAAAAAGAGCGACTAATTATTATCCAGGATGAGGTGCATGGCTTGGGAAGCCCATCACTGCGATCGCAGGTAGCAGGTCAGCATCAGGCATTTGGTTACCGATTAGGGCTGAGTGCAACACCAGAACGAGAGTATGACCAGGCTGGAACGCAATTTATCTTTAATGAAATCGGTGAGGTTTTTTTTGAGTTTGGCTTGAAGGAAGCGATCGAGCGCGGAATTTTATGTGAGTTTGACTATATTCCGTTAACATATCCCCTCACAGATGGCGATCGCCAACGGCTGCGGCAGGTTTATGCGAAACGCTCGGCACGCCAGCGAGAAGGTAGACCTATGGCGCAGCAAGAATTATGGACAGAACTTGCACGGGTCTATAAGACCGCTGAGAGAAAGCCGGAAGTCTTCGCTGATTTTCTGCAACAAAATCCTCAGATTATTGAATCCGCCATTATTTTTGTGGAGGACAAGGCTTATGGAGAGCCAATTTTGGGAACACTGCACAACTACACGCACCGTTATCGTACTTACTATGCGGAGGACGATCGCCGTAATTTAGTCGATTTTGCGAAAGGCAAAATTGATTGCTTGGTCACCTGCCACCGAATTTCGCAGGGGATTGATATCCGAAATCTCAAAAATGTCATTTTATTCTCGTCCGCACGGGCACGCCTGGAAACCATTCAGCGAGTTGGGCGATGTCTGCGCTCTGATCCTAATTTTCCTGATAAACGAGCAACAGTCATTGATTTTGTGAGGTCGACGGAGGATGACGAGAGTGAATTTAACGCGGATGACGATCGGTGTATGTGGCTGTCTGAGCTTTCTCAAATTAGGAGGGTGGAGTAGATGTCCAATTTAGATCGTGAGGTGATTAAGGCCATCCAAGAGGCAGTCCGTGAGGCAGGGCAGCCAGATAAAGTTGCCAAGCGCATTGAGGCGTGGCTAAACGCGATGAGCACATCTGAACTCAGTGCCGCCGATGAGCAAGGGTATTTGGAAACCGTGCGAGCTGCAATTATCGTCAACGTGACTGGAGGCAGTGATGAGGATTGAGTTAGCAGGTTGGACTAGTGAAGGGTTACGCTGCCCCGATGTTGAAATTAAATTAATGACTGACGACAGAATCGCACCTGTATTACTGATCCAGATGCCCAACGGTACGGGCAAAACCACAACTCTGACGATGATTCGAGCTGCTATGAATGGTGAAGCTCAGGGGTGGACTGCCGGGAAAATTAAAAGCCTACGCCGCCCAAGTGAATCACATTCAGAGGGTAAATTTATTCTGAATTTGAGAGTTGATGACCCATCCTTGACAATCCCTTACTTGCAATCTGCTCAATTGTTAGGTAGACATTTATCATGCCTAGCAACCCACACAAAAAATCAGTTCGAGATCTGGAAGCACTCGTCTACTACGCCAGGAAATTTGAGCGGTTACGGGTCGATCGCGCCCACGGCGTAGCACCTCATAAACCTATTTTGCTGCTTTCTGTGATCGAACAATTTAGACGGAAAATTATCGTGGAGAACAAAATTTATCTGTCTTCTGAACTAATTCAAACCTTTCTTAAATATTGGAGTTATTTAGGCTCATCTAGTCATAATCCAGACATCTCAAGACCATTTTTTCACATGAAAAGTGGTAAGTTTTGGCATCTATGGGCAAATCCAGACTATATAAAACTGCTCTCTTCCAAAGAAAAGTTAAAAACGCTTGCAGAAGTCAAACAAGCCGTTAAATATGCTTATCTAGATGAAGATTTATTTGATTTTCTACAGAGTCCAACTTCAAGAAGTAGTTTGCTTACTGTATTAGTTGCCCGTTGGTTTCCCGGTAAATTTGAGCTAGTTGAAGAGATTTCAACAACTGACGAATTCAGAGATCCACCAGAATATTTTAGAGACGGCTATGAGGAGCTTTATCACTAACAATGTCAAAACATCTAAATTACTACATCCACCAATTTGTTAGCCTGAAAGTTGACAAAGCCAGTGGGGTTCCTGCTCCTCATCAGCCAATTTTACTGCTTTCTGTCATTGAGCAATTTGAAAGAGATAAGATTTCTCATAATCAAATTTATCTAACTCCTGAACTAATTGCAACTTTTCTAAAATACTGGTCGAATCTAGTGACGACTGCTCATCATTCAGATGTTTCTCTACCTTTCTTTCATTTGGCAGGAAAGAAAAAAATTAAGTTTTGGCACTTGATGCCCAATCCTGGATTTGAAGCTGTTATCGAAAGTGGAACTAAGATTAAGGGCTTATCTGCACTCCGCAACACGGTTAAATATGCTTACTTAGATGATGAATTGTATGAGTGTTTGCAAGATGGTAACTCAAGGCTGAAACTATCTGAAGCTTTAGTTAAAAAATGGTTTCCGGCTGAGTCTCAGCAGTTGGAGAAGTTATACACGATTGATGAACTAGAAACAATCCAACTCAAGCTTTTTGAGAGAGGCGGAGCAGTCTATACAGTAGAGGATATCAAAGACCAAGAAAAAACTTTTGTGAGAAATGCAGCGTTCAGACGGAATATAACCTCTTTATATCAGCAGCATTGCGCTCTTTGCAGATTGAAGATTGTTAGCAGAAATAATCAAGACATTGTAGATGGTGCACATATTAAACCGTTCTCGGAATTTCACGATGATAGATTTGACAACGGTATTGCGCTCTGCAAAAATCATCATTGGGCATTTGATCGAGGCTGGTTTGGAGTTAGTGACGATTACAGAATCATTATTCCTGGTGATCGCTTTTATGAAGAAACACCGTCTAATATGCAATCTTTAGAAGATTTTGACAGAGAAGAAATTCTTCTACCCAATCAAGAGATTTACAATCCGAGAATTGACTCTCTCCAGTGGCACCGCTCTTTCTGGAAAATTGCTTAGGTTGATTCTTGATCTTCCTCAGAATCAACACTCATATATAGCTCTCTGAACTCTGTGGCGGCTTCTGGATTCAGCTTTTCTAATGCTTCCAAAATCTTCATCACTGTCTCTGAACCTGGGTCACGAATCTCATTTGCCCAGCGATAAACGTTAGAAGCACCAACATTCATTGCTGCGGCTAGTTTCCCTTGACTAATGCCGTAGCTCTGCATAACAGTTTTCAAAACTCGTCCTGCCTTGCCCATACCTCTGATCACGCTGCTTGCAAAAAGCCTAATCAATCGTGTCAGAGCTTTGCATTTCCGTATACAGTCCAATTGGACTGTGGTAGCCTATGTAAAGACTAAATGGACTGTGACAAACTAATGTGACAGTTCTTCTTTCAGTTCAGGAGTATTAGAAATGTTCATAGACAGAGATTCTTCAAACGATTCTGGTCAACCACCCGAAGACAATTTTGCTCCATCTTTTTCAAGCGAGGAGCCTGTAAAGATGACGCTGACAGGCACTCGGCGAGCCGTCGATCGCATGGTTGGGCTACTTCACCGACACAATATCATTTCGGGAAGTGAGTGGAGCCGTCCAGTTCCCTTTAGAAATTCCAATGAAGTGATCAGTGTTGCAAGTCGAGCAATTCAGGTTGATTAAAGTCTTCAGCGGTAAGAGTAATAGATTGATCTCAAGCTCTTACTGCTGAGGTCAAATCTCATTAAACAATAAATTTTGAATGCTTCCATCGGGCAAAATCTCAGGCAGCCACTCATCGCCTCGGTGTTCCATCCCGTTCCAGCGCTCAGGATAGGTGTTTGCCACAATCAGTTCCTCAATTCGCGCCAACTCTTCATCATTAATGAGGCTAAGTTCCGGCCTGCCAAGTGATCGCGCTATATCATTCACCTCTGCCTGAATACCCAAAACCTGTTCTAGCATCCAACGACGAGCATCCATGTGGAGGGGTCCCAAGCGGTTCTGTTTGGCTGCTAGAGACCCATCTTTATTGACCTCGCCATGCTTACGATGGCGATACTGCGGCTTTTTAATTTCCCAATATAGCGGTCGTAGTTTTTCCAAGGGTTTCAGGTACGCCCACTCTGGTTGAGCAATGACGCGATCGAGTGCCGCATCCCGCTGTACAAGAGGGCAGCCAATGCAACCCGTTCGGGCATTGATCGGTTCTTCCCCATCGCTGACATCCTGCCCGTAAACCTTCGCAATCTCTAACGTCGGGAACCCAAGCTCCAAGTCTGCTTGAAGTAACCAGTCCCACACATGGCAGACTCGCCAATGAACGATCGGAGCCAGCTTGTCCGCGATCGCGCCCGAAGACGAATGCTGAAACCAGCCTTGCCCACATTCACCGCCATCTTTTGTGCAGCTAACTGCAATGCGCTGATCGCGAGCAGCACTTTCGCCAATCCGCACACCAGTCAGCATCAGAAACTTTTCGCCCCGCTCCTGGCGTAACGCCTCCAGTTCCCGCTCCATGCTCATCACTTTCAGCTTAGGTGTACACCAGCGAAAAGTATTGGAGGGCGGTGGCACTCCCCGACCCAGCATGTAGACAAAATAGCGATGATCTAAGTCGGGTAGCACAACACGCGTTTCCAAACAGCCTTTGCTGAAGAGGGGTTGGAGCCGTTCGTACAAGGCAGCCAAAATATTGAGCGCACTCGTGTGTAGTGGCGGCAATTCTTGGCGAGTGTCGGCATAAAGAATCGTCAAGCTTTCGGGCTTAGGAATCTGCTCTGTTTCAAGCAGATGAGCAACAAGTGTGACGGTCGCGGCTGAGTCTTTACCACCAGAGAACGCGATCGCCCAATGCTTGTAGAAGGAACCATAGCGACACAACGATTCGACCGATAGCTCAATGCTTTTCGGTAACGTCAGGCGCTCCTCTTCAAACAAACTTAGCGTTTTTGCCACAGATACTCACTACTGATAGCGTTGTTTGCCTACTTTAGCAGACTAAGAGTTTTGTGGGATTAAAGCTCTATCTCTGCGCCATCTCTTCTAAAATTGAACTGTCTACCACTATATCTAGTGGCGTGCCATTCAAAATTAAAATTTTAGCTGTAAATTATGGTTTTGGTGTGCTAATAGTATAGCCGTGCTGCCATCGCTCCGTGGGTTCTAACTGGCGACGTTGGAATTAAATAGGCTGAGGACATGGGCTAGATGGCGATGCAAGTGTAAGCCGCCTGAATGCAGCGTCAGAATCAGAAGCGTCAGCGGGAGCTTGCTGGCGATATGATCAACGCCTGGATTGCACCGTTCCATGTACTCCACCCACGCATCAAAAGCCCACTGCTGGGTCTGGGCATCGTTCTCTTGCAGGTAGGCTGCCCAATCTGGATGAAGGACGATCGCCTGCTGGTCATCCGTAAAGGTGTAGAGTGGCTTGCGGGTTTCAAACTCCTCCTGGGACAGCACCAGAATCTTTTGATTGACCTGGACATCCTTAGCTCCCCGCAGTTCCTCCTCAAAGAAGGGGCGAATCAGGCGGAAGGGGACGTAGCGCAAGAGTTCAACGGTTGAATCGGCGACCCGTCCCTGGATCATGCCCTTGAGATCAGTCGGGCTGACATCCCTGACGCGAAATAGGGATTTCGGCAGGGCATCGTCCAACTCTTTCAGCTTCTCTGCAATCTGGTCTTGTGATCCAAACTTAAGTTGGTGGGTATGGTGTGCCCTCCAAGCTCTTGCTAGCATCTCCACCACCACGTCTTTGAGTGGGATCGGCGTAGACGCATCAAACTGTCGCTGCCGTAGCTCATCCATCAGCCCTAAAAAGAACAGATATTTGTAGGAGTTTGTCGTGTGATCGAACAATTGACTCAGCGCCTCAATATCGAGGATTGGGGAAGGAGGCAGCGTCATAGTGGTATTTTTTTGCGTGAGCTTTTATCCTGAATTCTATGCGACCTTGGGGGAAGCGCATGGACACGACACGGCTGGGATCAAAGGGCGAGGTTTGCACCAAGTCGCAGGCTCATGGGTTTGTGACTAATTTTGATCAGTTGATTGCCTGCTGCGATCGCAGTCAAACTGGTAAACGTCTCCCTGGTGCCCTTTACGTTCATGTTTCTGCTCTCCCTGCCCTGGAGCGATCGCTCCAAGATTACGAAAATTTGGCTCGTCAACACCTGAAGAAGCTGGAAGGGGCTACCCTCGTCAAGTTCAGCACTGACCAGCCCAGAGTATCCTACTTGTCCTACCCTGAGTTTGATACCGATGCCCATCCTGCTTTGCAATGGAGTACTCAGGTTGACCTGGTAACTTCGCAAGTTGGTGTGCGGAACTATAACGACACAGAGAATCCGCCCGTTCTGCACCGGAAGGAAACTTTCGTCACCTCAGACTACCCCTTGTACCAACCCTTCGCAGAACTGACACGGCAGGAAGAAGCTCTAGGGTTACTGAATCAGTCGCGGGAGATCGGAACTCGTGAGGGTTGGGCAAAACGGCTAACGGATTGCGGGATCGAAATTCAAGGTCACGTCCTGGCTTGCCCGACTTCACGAACTGCGATTATCAGTCAGCCGAAAATCGATCGCCACAAAGCTGCCCTCGTCCGTAACGAGCTTTCTAAGCCTGTGAGGGTTGCGTTGGAAGCAGGATTATTTCTTCCTGAAACTACCTTCTTCGACTACGGCTGTGGGCATGGGGGAGATGTCGAGCGAATTGGAGATCGCGGCTACACCAGTTTTGGTTGGGACCCCTACTATAGTCCTGATGCTTCCTGCACGGCGGCTGATATCGTCAACCTGGGTTACATCATCAATGTCATCGAAGATCCGGCAGAGCGACGAGAGGCATTACTCAAAGCCTGGGAGTTGACGGGGAAGGTGTTAATTATCGCGGCTCAAGTGCTGATCGAAGACCGGATGCGCGGCATGATGGCATACAGCGATGGGGTGATTACCCGCCGCAACACGTTCCAGAAGAATTACAGCCAGGAGGAACTCAAGAGCTACATCGACCAGGTGCTTGGCGTTGATGCCATTCCGGTTGCACTGGGCATCTATTTGGTATTTCGGGATGAGGCACAGGCACAGACCTTCCGAGCGTCCCGCTTCCGATCTCGTACCACGACTCCCAAAGTCAAAGCTAGCGTCAAGCGGTTTGAGCAATATAAGGAAATGCTGGCTCCCCTGATGGCATTTTTTGCTGAGCGGGGACGGTTGCCCCTTGAGGAGGAACTTCAGGAGTTTGCGGCACTGAAATCGGAATTTGGAACGCTACGACGAGCCTTCCAGGTGGTTCTCCAAGCAACAGAGGTTCAGGAATGGGATGCCATCAGCGAGAAACGTCGCCAGGATTTGCTCGTCTATCTCGCCCTCAGTCATTTTGGCTATCGCCCGAAGCTACGACATCTCGCTCCCATCGTTCAGCACGACATCAAGGCATTATTTGGCAACTACCAGCCAGCCTGTACCGCAGCGGATTTAATGCTATTGAGCCTGGGGAATTTGGAGGTGATGGCAGAACGGTGTAAATCCAGTGCGATCGGCAAGAAGCTGTCGAACTCCCTCTGGGTTCATGTCTCCGCCCTGGATGACCTTGATCCCCTGCTTCGGCTCTACGAAGGTTGCGCGTCTCGCACGATCGGTCGCCCTGAAGAAGCAACCGTGGTCAAGTTCCATACCAGCAAACCCAAAATTACCTACTTGCTCTACCCAGACTTCGATCGCGACCCGCACCCTTGTCTCCGCACCAGTATGCAGATTGACCTACAAGATCTGCACGTCAGCTACCGAGACTACGACCCAGAAGACAACCCGCCTGTGTTGCACCAGAAGGAGTTGCTGATACAGTCAGACTATCCGCTCTATGAGAAGTTTGCCAAGCTGAGTCAGCAGGAGGCAGATTGGGGATTATTAGATGATTTGGGAAAGATTCGCGATCGGCGAGGGTGGCAGAAGTGCCTAGAGGAACACTGTGCGGAGTTAAAGGGGTATCGAGTGGTGTGGCGGAAGGATGCTGACCCCTACCGGGTGAAGTTAATCCGTTCTCTGCTGCGGGGCAAACAAACAGATCGAAGCTAACGTAGGGCAGATGGCAGGATGAAAATTCTTGCGCTCTAAGCATTCCCGTAAAGAGATGCCAAACCCCTGTACCGATTTTACAAGAATTGTTGCAGCGCAGCTATTAATGGCGCTAGACCTCTGTATCTGTATTACTGAACTATGCTCGCCAGCACTAGGATCATGAACACATACTAGTTTGTCAGCATCAATATATAGAAAGCATGAATTTTGATCATCATTTGTGGTTTGTACTGGAGCAGAACATCGTGGATCATGTGTTTCTATAATTCTAGACAATTTGTTGCGGTCTAGAACCTAACATAGGATTAGGTCAACAAAACTCTACTGAGCAAGCCATTAAAGGCGCATAATATCATGTGCAAAAAAGCATTAATAGTTAGCAAGTTAGAAGAAGACAAAATTCTTAAAGAAGTGATTAGTATGCTTGAGAATGAGAGTTGTCATACTATTATTCTTTATGGTTCCAGAGCTAAAGGTAACGAGACAGAGCTTAGTGATTATGATTTGATTGCTATACGTGGGTATGGAGAAAATTCTCACGAGAATAGATTAATTTGTGGCTTTTATATAGACTTATTTATTTACAATGAATCTAATATTGATATCGATTCATCATTCCTCAGAATTAGAGAAGGAATTATTCTAAAGGAGAAAGATGATTTGGGACAGAATATTCTCAATCGAGTTGAGGAAATTTTTGTTACAGGACCTCAAGCACCTACTAAAGCTCACATAGAGTTTCAAAGAGCATGGGCGCTTAAGATGATAGAAAGAATTGATAACAAAGAGGGGGTTGAAAGTAATTATCGTAGAGTAGAGCTTCTATACACTCTACTAGAACAATACTTTGTTCTGAGAAAAGAATGGTATTTAGGAGCTAAAGAAAGCTTCTCATGGTTGAGGAAGCGTGATTCAAATTCATATGAATGTTTTGAAAAGGCTCTCAATCCACTAGCTTCTATATCAGATATTAAACAACTGGTGGAGAGGGTTTTATTCAATCTAAATTGAAAGGAAACAATTACTGGCTCAGAAAATAATAATCAATAAAAAACTAGGACAAGAATCACCAGCTTATAAAGATACTAACGAAGTTCTTAAAGATTGACAGTTTATTTCTCGAGCCATACTAAGTGTATGGTCGATTAACTCATCAAGCATAGCTTTACCATTTAAAGTTAGAACCCAGTTATTTTGAACAAGATCATTTAAGCAAACAATTAACGGAGGGAGAATTGCTTTTACCTTTTCAGCGGATCCATGTAGAAGGTAGAATTTTGCGATACTAAATGAAACAAAAGCTGAGTGGAACGATTTATCAAAGCCTCGCTTCTCCTGTCTAATTGCACTAATTGCAGTTGCGTTAGGTTCTGCCATTTCTTGAACAGAATAACGAAAAATTGTGTTTACCAGCTCTTCTATGAATAAAATGTTGTGAACTAGTTCATGGACGATGTTTTCTGCCCAAGTCTCAATCGACCAATCTTCTAAAGGGGCGAGCCAGATTAGACCAATTCGTGATGAAATACTTCCACCCCCATATCCAAATCGATTACCCATTAATATATAAGGGATAGACTCTTGGAGAATCAGAAAGGTCTCTGGCATCAGTTCCTTGAACAGATTCATCCCTTGAATAGCTACTTCTTCAAGCTTCTCGACTGCTTGAGGCGTATACTTCCAATCTTCTGGCAGTTTATTAATATCCATGATCTCTAGAAGCGCTGCTTGAAAAGCATAGTCTTCTACATTCCACAACAAAGTTGGTTGACCACAGTCATTGGATAGATGCCCCAATTCAGGAGATTGCAGTTCTAGTATTGCAGTTGGAAAAGACGAAGTAGTTTGACCGATTGTTTTCGCGTAATAATTACAAAGCTCAATCGAATTCCTATGAAAACGATGTCGAGACAAACTACTTAATCCAATTTCGGAATACGTTAACTCTTCCACATCAACCCTCAATGGAACAGAGATCCCCTAATAAAGCATGTAAGCATGATTTCAAATCCAGAAAGCAATAGATTTCTTCCTAGATGTATTCACGATATTAAGTGAGAAAAGTCAACAAACAATTGCTTAGAGGGATTGACGATAACGTTCAAGATTATTTATAGCAGCTTGCGTAGAAGCATCCACAACCGAACGTAGCTCTGCGTTTGCCTCATCGACAACTTTCATCACTTGTTTGACAACGTTTATAACAGAGCCATCTCCACTAGGACGATTTGCATCTAGGTATGTGCGGATGTTACGTCCTGCAATTTCGAAGCTGAGTGCGGCAATCTCACCGAGAGCAATCTTCTCTTGTTGATTCGATTCTTCTGACATTATTCTAATCCTGTTGGTGAATCTCACATCTATATTTCACTTAGCTAGGAGGCTCCCAAACTAAGCATTTAGACAAACAAATCAGTTGAGGATATCCACTTAATCTAGGCTAGCTTTTCCCAGATCGTTACCTATCGCAACAATGACAAATTCATCATGCTAATTGTTTTGATTACAGCTGCCATCTTCTAGACTAGACAAGATAATATCCTTGATTTAAAGCCCTATCTTTTATTTTTAAGGTTTTCTTTCACTTTCCTCTCCCGAGAGCTGTTTATCCAGGGTTGTTGCCAAGCTAAGCCTGAGCCGTCTTGCCGAACCTCTGATCAGTTTGAACATCGGAAGGATTAGAAACACAATCAGATCTCAAAAGCTACTCCTCTAGTCGGTTAATCCACTGCTCAATGCCTTTCCTCGTAGGCACTCCTCCGTCTGTAAACGTCCAAATATTCTGCCTTTGCTGAGGAGCGTAACTGATATGAATGGGTCGGTCGCTCCCATAGTAGTACAGGGAGTCGAACGGCAATCGCTGTTCTAGAATCCACTCCACGAGGTGATCGCTCTCCAATCCAATAATCCGAAAATCACAGGCAGCACCGAGGCGATCGCAATAATACTTGCCATTCTGGTTCTTCTCATGCGCCATGTGCTGATCCCGACTTGGGTCAACCCGACCATTCTTAATCCCCGTCTTTGGGTCTTTCTGCACCAGGAATCGCTTCAAATCCTTTGAGCAAAACCCATAGGTCAACTGAAACTGCTCCCTACCAAAGTGAGCAATCACAGGGTCAAGGATATATTGGCACAATGCCTTCAACACTGGGAGCGTCTCTTCCAAGTTCTCAGGGTACGGACCAATCTGATCCGCATACTTCTGGTAGGTTCCCGTGCAGGTACAAAACTCCTCCAGCGTCAGGTATTGACCGATCGGCATCTTTTTCACAGTCTGAGCCATCCTGAAACTCCAGACTCTTTGTGTCCATCCTCACTTTATAACTCAACCCAATGCAGCAAACCCTAAGTCGGAAAATTCTTCAAAGCTGGACATAGCCTGCATTCAACAGTGCTGTTTCGGTAGAGGTGAGATCCTTACCAGCATCCACCAGACGAATCCGAGGATAGTCACTTAACTGTCGCACGATCGCCTCTGGGCTGGTATATCGAGTTCGACCTGACTCGGAGCGGGTTGTCTCAACCTCTGGCAATCCCCAAACAACTAGCACTAGCTCAGACCACAGATTTAAGAGTTCGGGTGCAACCAGATCACCCGCTACCACAATGCGATCAATGGAGTAGTGATTCCCGAAGGAACGTAGCCGTATCTCGCGCCAACTTCCAGGCATCTGCTTCGTGGTTAGAGTCAGCGGCTACCCTTTTTTGTGCCAGCAGAGCAGCGACTCAATCACGCGGATGAGTCAATTCGACGACCTCTGTCAGTCCAAAAGTCATCATGAGCATTCCTAAACCCTTGATGCCTTCTCGTCCACCAATGTCAGGTCGTCCGTTGAGAAACTCAAACTTTACCTCTGGACACCAGTAGATATAGTCGTCAAAGGCGATCGCCACTGGGTCTAATGCAACCGGAAACTTGAGCAGTGCTTTGCTCCAATCAACCCCTTCCCCCAGTTGGGACATACGGGTGAGCCGAGGCGCATCCGTTGCCACTTCAAACCAAGTCTCTTCAAGAGGGTAATTCCAGTCATCCGTTGCCAGCCAAATCTTATCAGGGAGGAAGGTCAAGCCTGGAACGCTGGAAACAACATACCGTCCAGCAGCATCGGTTGTTTGTCGCTGGCATACTCCATAACTAGCTGCCATAACTGGATTTGGCACTGAACCACATCTACGATCCGCAGTTCCGGAACACCAGCTGCCTGATAAATTGGCTTCTTAACGGTGTAGGTTTACTCCTCACAACCCGGTTGGATGAACTCTACAACCAAAGATATTCAAGCTAGAACTCCCAAACCCTTATCTATAGGAGCTTTGGGCAAAAAAATTTACGCCACCACTTTGGTATCCCTCTTCTGTCACTCTGGCGGGCGTAAAAACTGCAAGCCTTGCTCTATCTACGTTTTGCTCTTTTGTCATTTTCGGTCGTCAAAATAGGAATCACGCGCTGTAACTAGGTTTTAGAATTCGCCTCAGCCAGAGTGACAGAAGAGGGGTATAGCGGTTGCCAAGACTGATAGGACATAGACTGGAGGAAGCCCAACTCCAGCCCCCGTTAGTGTCAAAACCCTACAGCTACGACCTACGTCCTAACACTGCTGACCACAGCTATAACCCTCATTTGTCACTCTCGCTGAAGCAAATTGTGAAATCCAGCCACATTGAGCATTCCCTATTTTGATGGCTCGAAAATGACAAAAGAGCAGAACGCGGGTACAGCAAAGCTTTCCGTTTTTGCTTTTGCCAAAGTGACAGAAGAGGGATAATTCTTAAAGACATTAATTTTCGCCTAAATTGCTTTATGGCTATCGACCCAATACTCTTACTTCGGTGAAGCTGCAAAGCTCTTTATAGCAGTGGCCAGGCGATCAGAAAGCAGCACCTAGGTGAGTTTGGCGTGTCTACGGTGTAGGCACACGCTGCCTTTGGGGTGGAGGTTGACTGTCTAGCATGGAAAGACTCCACCACTAAAACAGCATCAACTAAATCGATGATTCGATGTCAGAGCTTCTGCCTGACGTCAATGAGGTTTATCGGTATCGGGTGCAGCTCACTTTTGCAATAAGTACTATTACTCAGAGAATGTTTGTAAATGCTTATTAAGCTGTTTTATCTTTCCACTTTGTGCGATTCTTGTCCAATCGTCTCAGCATCAGCCGAATCATAACCACATACACCATTCCCACATGATTTTCAGGCAAGCGTTCATAATCACGGGTCAAACTGCGTGCATTGTCGAGCCATGCCCAAGTCCGTTCAACAACCCATCGCTTCTGTTCAACGTGAAACCCCTTGCCTTCCTGCTGTGAGATCTCAATGGGCACTCCATAAACCGCTACGAGATCATCCCCTAAGTCCCCTCGATAACTTTTGTCTGCCAGGATTTTCTTGAGTCGAGTCGAGTGGTCTAAGACACCCATCAACACCCAAGGAGCTACTTTGACATCGGCTCGATTGGCAGCACTGACATAACACTTAAGCACCAGCCCTAACACATCTACTGCAACATGGCGCTTGCGTCCTTTCACCTTTCTGTTGCCATCAATGCCAATTTCCTCCCCCCTTTTTGACCCAGTTTGACCGACTGGCTGTCCATGATCGTTAAACTGGGCTGTTCTTCTCGTCCTGCGGCAACTCGCACCTGTCGCACTAAGGCAGCATTCATCTCCTCCCAAACTCCCAAGTTTACCCACAACCGAAAATAGCCATACACCGTTTGCCAAGCTGGAAAATCGGAGGGTAAGTTGCGCCACTTTGTGCCATTGTCGGCTCGATAAAAGATGGCATCCAACACGTCTCGCAGATCCACTTCCCGCAAGCGTCCTACCAATTTGTCATCCGGCAAGAGCGGTTCAAGTCGTTGCCATTCTGAGTCGGTTAAATCACTGGTATATCGTTTATGCTCACCCATATTTCATCTCCTGCCAAACTTATTCCCTGGTATCACTTCACTCATGAACAGGAACTCAGTTTGTGATACTTATTTACAAACACTCTCTTAGACTTTTAGCCCTTGCGAAAACGGGCTTTCAAGATGCGTTCTCAAATTGAGACTTACAAGACTGGGATGCACCCATCGATATCAAGCGATCGATTTGAGAACAAACCATTCTCGGTGGATACCTACTTAGACATACATACAAATGGTTAACGCTTCAGGAGCGCCTGTATCCGTTACACATCCTCTGAATCTAGGCACTGCTTAAATGCCCTGATCGCTTGTTGGAACTCCCTTCTTGACTAGCCAATCCCGAATTGCCTCCTCCAAAGCCGCCGCTTGTGTGATTTCCATTCGTGCACAAGCAACCTCAAAGGCAATCTTCAGGTCTTTAGGAAGCTTGCCCCGCACCTCTCTAGTTTCCGCCATATGACCCTATTGCTCAAGTCGGGCTTCATTGTCACATGACGATTTAGAGAAAGTTCAATCTTCCAAAATGACATTTACGGCATAAAGCTATTACGTCATAATGCAAGTAGATTCCTATCTATTTAACTTATTGTCTATGCCGCTAGATTATTTACCAAAAGGTTTTCCAGCGACTGTCCCAGCTCCCAAATTTCAGATTGGCGATTGTGTCCGATGGCAGCCTCAACCTACTGAAGACTTTGGCACAATTACTGGACTCCACTATGCTCCCATTCAGCACCTACAAAGCTGGGCTTGGAAGTATACCGTTTGGCTAGCTCTGTCCAGCCCCTCTCATTGCTGGATTAGAAGCGACCTGGCTTGGGAGTCTGATCTAGAGCTCGCCCCTCTCGCCTGCAATCAACCCCAAGAGCAGGAATGAGCTTGAAAAATTTAGGAGTTCGAGAACAGACCTTGCTCAATCTCTATTGCAACTGTCAGTTTGAGATGTCTCCAGCCGAGTTTTACGCCAAGTGGAACGTTACCCACGCTCAAATCGCAGCAGTCTGCGGCTGCTCCGAATCCACGGTTGACCGCTGGTTCCAGCGCAGCAAAAGCAGTCAACTGCCCGAAGCGATCTATCTCAGACGGCTGGCTGAAATGGACTTTCTTTGGGAGAACTACGAACAAATTCCAACCCAGCTAAGACAGCAGGTCTGCCGAAGCGATCGCCGTCAACCTTCATAAACTTCCCGCACGGTGCGGGTATGAGTTTGCTCTTCCAATCAAAGCCCTCTTTAATGGGTTGAATAGTACAACTGCTCGAACTTACTAGCACTTTATGAGTAAACTTGCGCTCCAGGAAAACTCAGTCGAGATCGGCAACCAGCTAAAAGCAGAAATTCTGATTCAGGGAACCAGACCTTTGCTCTGGAATCACCTACAGCCATCTGAATCATTTGGCAAACGTCAAGAGCGAGGCGGCACGCCGGGTAACGACCCAACGGAATGGCAGCGAAATGTTCTGATCACTGAAGATCGACAGCTTTATCTTCTGCCTACCCACATCTTTGGCTGCTTCCGCGATGCCGCCAAATACACGAAGCGAGGTAGAAGTAGCCTGATGAGCCCAATGGCTTCCACGTTACAGGTGCAAGACCGCCGCATTTATATCGATCGCTATCTGCCGGAAGAACCCATCAGAGCCAGCGAAGACATCGAGCAGGAAGTCTATATTTTCATGAGCGTTGTCAAAAATATTGCGACTCGCGGACACAATATCCGCTACCGGGTCGCTGCTGCTCCTGGGTGGCGCTGCTCCTTCACCTTACTATGGGATAAAACCATCATTTCTAGGCAAGAAATGGAAACCGTGGCAATTGACGCAGGCAAGCTTGTGGGGCTAGCAGACGGACGATCGATCGGCTACGGACGCTTTGAGGTTCTGAATTTCTGCGTTCAGAACGCGGTCACTTAAGAGATTAAAAGTCGTTAATTCTTGACTTGGTATGCTTCGGCAAGGCTAGGCGTAGGTTCGGCACGGCACGGTTACACTTTCTTCAATTGAGATTAGACAATGGCTTGGGCAAAACGACAACCTCCTGCATTATGGCGAGAAACGCGCAAACAAATCTGGCAAAGAGACAAAGGGCGATGTCAAGGACCCTACTGCCAGCATCAGCTACCGAACTCTTTATCCCTAAAGAACGCCCACATCGATCACATTCTGGAAGTCTCTCAAGGCGGCTCCGATGCAGACTCCAATCTGCGAACGCTCTGTCGCCGCTGCCACTGTCTGCGATCCAGCATTGCTCACCAAGGCATGATTAGTGCTGCGCTCAGAGAAGGCGTGATTCCTCCAAATTGGCGAGCACTTGTCTGGGAAGGCTAAAAATCCCTACAGATGTTCCATGTCTGTACTACTCTTCATTTTCTAAGTTCTATGACTCGCTCAACCTCCGCCAATTATCCAATTGATCGCGAAGAACTCCTGCGAATCCGTCAGATCAAGCTTCTGACCAGCGATCGAGACTACGTTTTTTTCGCTCTTCAAATCGACTATCCAGGCAAGCTTAATCCCACGATCGACGTCAGCGTCTTTTGTGAGCGCTGGGATTTGGATGATGGAGACTTCTACAAAGCTTTAGGTGAACTCCGCAAAAAAGGGATCGTTGCTTCCATCGCCAACAGCCTAAATTTGCAATTTCAGCCGTCTTAAAGATGCATCCGGACTATAGTAATTCTCCACCATTGCCTGCATGAATTTCCCTGAACATTAGCCAAAGCCTGATTTGACTGAAATAACGTCAGTTCAGGTTAAGAGATTTTTCTATGGTTTTCGATGAAAGAATCACTTTTTCAGGCAACGGTAGACTCAGAGTTTCAGCTTATCCCGAACTCAGGTTAAGACACGGACTGCCCTCGCCTTAGAAGGAATGGTTTCAGTTCCGTAGACCGGGATGTAGGCTTAGCGACCCGATGAACTCCACGATCTCTGGCGCGACACAATAGAGGATTTCAGTCCCACAGACCGGGATGTAGGCTTGGCGACTTAGGTTCCGGTATGGATATGCCATGAGTCAAATTTCAGTCCCACAGACCGGGATGTAGGCTTGGCGACTTAGCTGGCACTCCGCAAACTTGCAGTGGCAGTTGATTCAGTCCCGTAGACCGGGATGTAGGCTTGGCGACCTCCTGCCGCTGATAGAGTCTGCCACTCCGCATCAATTTCAGTCCCGTAGACCGGGATGTAGGCTTGGCGACCCGACAATAACCGGCCACCCCGAAGTAGCCCAATCATTTCAGTCCCGTAGACCGGGATGTAGGCTTGGCGACTCCGCAGTTTGAAGAGCCGACTGTGACAGGTTCCTGAGCACCGTTTTGGCAGACCCTAATTGAGATACCAGATTTGAACTCCAAAAACTTGTTGCCGCCCTATTTACTCTACCTGCAAAAATCTCAAAAGTATTAATTTCTCAAGGTTCTGGCTCTTTTGGCAAACCTACTAGGGATTTTGACCTCGCTCCGGTCTGCCAAAAACTATGTCCTGCCCATCTGTCCCTTCTTGTATTTAATGGAAACCAAGTTTTCATTCCGCTCTTCGACAGCATTATTAATAATGCCGGAGATTGAGAGGCGATCGCGCCAGACCCATTGATGACAGTGAATCTAGATGTTGCCTTTCTGAACAACTCCTTCTTCGTCAATGTTGCGATGCAGATGGCGACCCAGGATACTATGTTCGTTGTTCTTCATTTCACCCAGCACGTATTCCAGGTAGAATCTGGGCAGGCAGTATTCCTAGGCATTTAGGTACGCTAGAGGTAAATAATCGTCCATCTCTGAGATTCCCTATTCATGCTGATCTAAAACGACCTGGCCCATTCCCATTGCCGTTTTGCGTCCGACTCCAGCAAAGAAGGCAAAGTGAGCCAGAATTGTTGCGATTCGGGCCTGTTCTAGGTTAGGAAAGCGGTATTGAACCAAACCCACTGCACCAATTTCAACCGAGTTCTCCATCCTGATTTTTTGAGTCTTCAGCTCATAGTGCGAAACCAGCCCACTCCATTGCATTTTTGAGAACCGGAGTTCCTCTGGAGCGAAAGCATTCCAACGACGACACAAACTGCCAAAAACTGACTCAGGTAGAGGAAAAGGTTGAATGCCTTGCCCCGCGTTGAGCTTGAAGCTAGTTGGGGAAAGGAATCTCAGGGTCAGATTGTTTGGAGTAATGGGTGTTTTAGCAAGCAAAGCATAATCAGAGGTACCCACCCCGGGGTCAGTTCCCGGCAGCATATTGATGCTCCGAAAAACGAATGGAAACTTGGCTAGAGAAAAAGGTTTATCGCCCCACTTTTCTAAACCACTCAGCAACGGGTCAATCAGGCTTCCGTTTAATAAGCCAATGCGGAAGTAAAATTCATCGCCTGCCCGCACACCACTTTTATAGCGTTTCCCGACTAATCCTGAAAGACTTAAAGGGGATTCTTGGCTTTTGTGAATCGCCTCTGAAATCTCTGGGGCTGCTATCCGAAACCAGTCCAACACTTGAGCATGAATGGCTCGACCGCAGGCTAATGGTACGGTTCCGTTTTCAGCAGCTCCTAGATGGATGACGATCGTGTGCAGAGCGGTGGATTTAAGAGGCGGCAACGGTAAAACTGGCTCCATAAGCGGTTCCTCTTGGTAAGCAAACTCGATTTGGCAAGTCTTTGAAGTTTGACCACTCAGGTAAGTCAAAGTGGTTAGGGGGCTTAGAGATGTCCCAGTAATCCCCTGATAGCCGAGCTTGACTCACTAAGCTCGAAGGTGGCATGACAATGCGGTTATACAGCAGCAGCCGGGCTGAAGCTGGTAGATCAATGGGATTAAGAGGATGTTCGCAGGTATACTCCCCTGAGTTGTACTTGACTCCGTTGGGAGGAATCACTTTCGCCTCTACTTGAATCTTGGATGCCCATTTGCCTAACCGTATCCAGCGAGGGATTTGAATGGCTTCAGGGGTAATGAGGTAAGTTCGATAGGTACTGCCCACTGCCAGTTCTTTTGCCCGTCCGTAGTTAATGGGATAGTTACGATCGGCTCTTTTATCCCCAAACTGTTTAGACTTGCCATAGTAGGCAACCTGAGCCGCTTTGAAGGTGTTGACCTGATACGACCACTGAAGGGGTAGTGCCGGGAAAACATAGATGCCCGCTTCGTTCAAAGTCAACAGGTTTTGTTCATTGTCAGCTTCTAGATAACCCGGTCGTTGAGAGATCGCTCCCTCTAAACGATAAGGTCTGGGAATGTAGGTGCCTTCAAATAGAGCGTAGCTAAGCGCCCAGTTGTGCAGGTACTTCTCTGTCTCATAGAGGGTGCCCATTTCACGACTGGCAAAGAAAACATTGTCATGCAGGGTCAGATGGCAAAGGTAGAGAACCATGCGGGTACTTCTCAGGTAGAAGAGTCTTGCTTTGCTTTTTCCTTGTCTTTCTTTTTCTTTTCAAGGAAAAAGGCTCCATAGGTTTCGGCATAGGTCTGGGTCTGCTGGTAAAGGGAGTTCATGGTTGTTCGCAAGGTCACTTCATCTTGATAAACGCCAGTCACCTCCTCCAGTAGTTCCTCTAGCTCCCTTCCAAAGATTGTTGTTCTGTTGCAAACTGGCTCCTGATTCAAGCAATCTTCTGCCACTATTGCTGCCTCCTTCCGAATGTCTCCAATAGGGACATGAATATCACCCTTCGCTTTCAAGGCATCGTAGAGCGCTTGAGTGAAATACAGGTTACTGAAAATCTCACCATCACAGAAGGCAATACCGACCAGGTGATTGGTCATGCTCCCAGTTCGCGATTCTTGCCCTCCGTAGCGGCGGGTGCGGAGTAGGTTGCCCAGCACATAAATAAACCCTTCAAAGCTCGGGTCACGTAGCGTTTCGACACTGGGAAATATCACTTCAGGCAAGACGTGATCCAGTTCATTAAGCGCACTTCGCATTTCTCCCTTTTCGCTCATCGTGCCATTTTCGGATGGTGCATTAAAAGTGAAACTACGATGAGAGGTTTCATAGGGACTAAGCGAGAAAGCGGAATCTGAATAAACTTTTGACCGTTCCGACCCTTTATCCCCAACGGCAAACCCATAGAGAATACAATCTGGGCACTTCTTGCACGATTTCTGACCGTTGTATTCGCAGAAGCTATCGTCGCCTTCGACAGCACTCATTAATCCCAGGGATCGCAACAGTTGCCGTCCTACCAGCCGTTCTGGTGTTACCTGCTTGCGCTTGAACATGATTAACCGACTGATAAATTGCCTAGATTTCTCATCCTCGGAGTTTAAGCCTGCTTGAGTTCGAGTGGTATTGAGCACACCATCGGTTTGAAAGACAGGAAAGGACTGGCTGTGACGCACTAGGAAAAAATGAACATATTTCCCAGATGCCAGACGTGGAAAAGCAGCATGAAATTTAGGTTTTAAGCGTTCAAACACACTCATCGCTGCAATCCCTCAACTTGCTTCTTTGTTGTAGATTTTGGCTCCTGCATGGCAAATAAGCGATAGGCAAACTCAGCACCTGACTTAATTCGGTTGCGGTGCTCTTGTAAGAGGGCACGATCTCCTTTGTACTGCCCCAAGAACAAATCCTGGATACAGGTATTGACGAACTGATGAATTGCCTGTATCTCGTTATTGACGCGAACTTCAATCGACAAGGACTGATCCATGATTAAGGGGCGCTTATAGGGTTCCTGCCGTCTCAGAGCAGCATGTAACCGTCCCGATATTTGTAGCATCAGGTCCTCAAGCGGCAGATCACTCGGGGTTGAAAGAATATCTTCCAGAACCTTTGAGAGGGGTAGGACGATAGCATGGGTCGATTTCGCTACATGGACTCTATAAAACGTGCGATATTCCTGGGTCAGGCGTTGAGTCAGTTCAAGTTGCTGCTCCATGTCCGGATCTCCTGCTGCCCAAGTCTGGGCGAAGTGCCAGTATTGTTGAACTTTATCATCAGAAATACGTTGGAAACGCGAATGGGCAAAGCTAAAGATAGCTGAGACATCGATTGTGATTGCCTGAACTGTGCCAGGAAACGATTGCCAATGGGGGTCAGGGGGCTTTGCCTGACCATCAAGGTGAATGCTGTAAGCAATCAGTAGGCGGTTAAGCCAATCACTCAGGTGTTTGACCTGTCCCTGCCTCACCTCTTCCCAATAAATGCTGGTTGGTAAACCCAACAGGTTCCAGAAACTTGCAGGTCCATCCACCTGAACTGTCGCTTGTAACTCATTGCCACTGTTGTAGAGAGGCACAGAACTGGCGGTAGCAACCACTTTGACACCTAGCATAAGTGGGAGTGCAATCGCCAGGAAGGCAGGCTCAATCCAGGCATCCGTCGTTGTTTTCCCGTTTGTGGTGGTGTAGGTAACTGCCGTGAAAGGGAGATCAAGTTTGTCTGTTTCTTCAGGGCTGGGAGCGGCTCTCAGCAGGGGATAAAAGCGCAGAGCGTTGGCATCCATCCCCTGTTCCTGCCAGAATCGGCACCCCCCCCACATATTGACTCGCTTGAGCCGATTCACCAGGATACGAATGGCTTTTGTAATTTGGGGAGCATGTACAAAGGCAGGAAAAAGGTATAAAAACACTGGTTGTCGCTCTTCCAGCTTGCCTGCGGGCACTGACCAGAATGCCTGTCTTAGAAGCATCTCTAGTGACCAGATTTTAGAAATCCCTCGCTTAAGCTGCCGACCTCCTAATGAATTTTTGTTGCTGTACTGCTGTGGCTTAAACAGAACAACAGAATCCATCTGGTCTTCGGAAGCAAACTCGCCGGAACTGAGGGAGCAAATTGGTTGTCTTGCAGCTTTCGTTTTTGATGCGATATAGGTTGCCAGTTCTTGCTGGAAGGATAGTTCCGGGTTATCCCCACCTGGCAACTCCAGATATTGGGTTAGATAGCGATCAAAAACCTCACGAGTAGGGCTGGTTTGGACTGGAAGAAGTTTTTTCTCCTCCGCCCAGGTCGTTAACTGGTTAGCGAGATCCTGAAGTTTCGCTGTTACGTCTTCCAAATCTAAGTGAGGGCTGCTAGCAACGTAGTAAGCAGTGGCATGATACCAGCCCCAGTTCACCCCGCCTGAGAAGATTTGAGTCTGTTCTGGAGTGATAGCCGATTGTACGCCTAGTTGATCGAGAACCTGGGTGATAAATTCTGGGTTGTTTCCAAAAAACTCCTTTTGCAGAAAGACTATAAATTCTGCAATGCGATCGCTTCTTAAATCGGCACCACGAGCCAAAAACTCCTGCTCTGCTGGGCTGAGATCCAGCCTAGCCAATCGCTTAGGCGTTGTCGGATCGGTTTCATTTTTGATGGTTACTACGACAACACCGGGTAAGTTCTGGATTAATTGGGAGGGTGGAATGAGTTCCAGGGTTTGAGGGGACGCTTTCAATCCTTTCCCATCTCGCTTGAATCCGATTTTCCCGTTGAGCATCCTGGTCGCTATACTGTTGCTGATCTGCTCCCATAAAAACGCCTGGACTTTGGAACGATTAGGTAATTCGCTATCCGATGGCGCGAGGTAAACGACACCCTGGGCAAAGAATAGAAGCGGCTGCCAGTTCAGTTTTTCAGTAAGGTGCAGTACTGCGTTGTGGATGCTGTTAGTGAGTAATCCGGTGCAGTTGCGGAGGCGATGATAGGTCAGGGTGCGATCGATCCCCAGCGCTTTCAGATGTTTCAGCAGGAGATCGCCCGCTGGTTGGGTCACAATATCGACAGGATCGGTAAGTTGGGCGGCGATCGTACCAAATGAAAGTAACTGATGTAGAGGTAATTTCAGGCGGCGTTCAGGAATTTTGTATGTAGTCTTCCAGGCTAACGCAGAGTTTTTTCCGGCTGTCTGCTGAGTGATTTGAGCGAGATAATTAATCTCTGGCAAGTACTCTCGCCATTCTGCCCAAAATGCATCAAGCTCGAATGTTCTGCTTTGACAAAGGTGATTGTAGCCCTGGAAGGTAAACCCCAAGCAGAGCAGTCGTTTCTCGTCATCGGACAGCGCAAGTTTTGAATTCAAGAGCGGGAGTAAGTTCCAGTCAGCAGGCTATTCAAAGTAGGGATCATCCCAAGCTCCTGTTCCAGCGCAGGCAAAGCTATCTCGAAATAGGCAAGGAGCACTGGATCGAGATCAGGGGGTAGCGTTTTGAGGAGAAGGGTTTGGAGAAGGGTTGTCATAACAAACCTTGCTTGGAGTTGAGGTGCGAATAATTCTCCAAATGCTACCGAAGAATTATCATAGGACTTACGCATTGACAGGGAAGCAAAAATGTGGTGGGTTGAGATTAGCCCATTCAGCGGTATCCGGTTGTGAGAGAACGGTCAAAGCCCTCAACTGCTCAGTGTGATGCTAATCTTTACACCTTGTTTCTCCTGGCAGAACCCAAGTACGTGAGTTGTGTGAGTTTGGCTGAGATTCTTGAAGAACTCAGTCACGATAGCGTTAACCGTTTTCTGATAAGAGAGCAATACACCCCTAAAGATCTGTTTGATGAAGTCCAAGGGGAACTGATTTTGAAAGGGGGAACTGCCAGTATCGATGACAGCGTGGTGGACAAGCCCTACCGCGACCCCAGTAAAACTGCTTTGGTCGGATACTTCTGGTCTGGCAAGCACAAGCGAACGGTTAAGGGAATCAATCTGATCACGCTGTATTACACAGACATCGCGGGTAATTCTTATCCGATTAACTTTCGCATTTATGACAAACGTGAGGATAAAACAAAGAACGAATATTTCATCGAGATGCTCCAAGAGATTAAAAGCTGGGGTGCCAAGCCTGATTGGGTGACAGGCGATAGTTGGTACTCTAGTTTGGCGAACCTGAAGTTCCTCAGAAACGAGGAAGTGGGATTTCTATTGGGTGTGGCTGACAATCGTAAAGTTTCCTTGGAACAGGGTAAAGAAGTTCAGATACAGACCTTGACGGTTCCTGAAACAGGATTGGTCGTCTATCTCAAAGAGTTTGGTTGGGTTAAGGTGTTTTGTCAGGACTTCAAAAACGAAGCCCGTTATTACATCCTGTTCCTCCCAGAATTAGAGGCACTGAAGCCCGTGAACCGTGAAACTTTCAAACAAATCCATGACCATCACTGGCAGATTGAGCGCTTTCACAGAGTCATCAAACAGGTTTGCAATATTGAGCGCTTTCAAGTCCGAGATGAACAAGCGATTCGCAATCACTTTTTTTGTGCGCTGAGTGCCTTTGGCAAGCTCCAGACGATGCGAATTGAGGGGTTGATCGACAACCTATATCAGGTATCAAGGCAGTTATTTATCCCGGTGATTCGACAATTTATCTTGAAAAATCGCTCGAAACCCTCTTCAGACCTGCAACTCACATGACTCTATGTCTGTCAATGCGTAAGTCCTATATCAGAGGAATCAGAAAAGCAAGATTTTCTTTGGATTGAGGGGAAAACTGGCTTCTGTGCTCACACTGCTATTTGCCGCCTGTGTGTGGGTAAACCGGACAGGTCTTCGGCAAACCTACCAAACCATCCGGCTCGGTTTTATTTTTGGACAGGGTTGTCCCCATCGCTGGAGCAGGTCTGGACTCCCAAAATACACTCGGCAAATTCCCATCCGCCAACTCTGATGGTTGAGAGTACTCACGCGAGAACAGACACAACCTGTAAGCCGAAAGCATTGTAGCGAGAACCAGGAGTATCCCTACGGCGATAAGCAGCACGACAGGACCACGGATAGCGGCTCCAGGAACCGCCACGCAACACACAGTAGCGATCGTTTCCTCCACTGATCCAAGCACTCCCATCTACAGGTGCCCCTTTATAGGATGAATGCCACTGATCCAGACACCATTCCCAAACATTGCCATGCATATCAGATAGTCCAAAAGCGTTTACTACACCAAAATTGCCCACATCAGTTGTTTTTTGGCGGTACCACCCAGTGACTCCGTCTCCATAGATCTGGTTGCTATCATAGTTAGCTAGTTCAGGGCAAGCGTGTCACCAAAATGAAAGGGAGTCGTTCTACCCCCTCGGCAGGCATACTCCCACTCAGCTTCACTGGGAAGGCGATAGATTTTGCCAGCGTATTGGGACAGACGTATGCAAAACTCCATTGCCTCGTACCAGGAAACAACTTCAACCGGACGGCTATCTCCCTTGAAATGTGCTGGATTAGGTTCTAAATCGTATTCTATTCTAGGTAACGCTGCAACAAATCGCCACTGTGCTTGGGTAATTGGGTACTGACTCATATTAAATGGTGTTACTGTGACGCGATGCTGTTCTTCAACATCTACCCCTTCAAGTTCGGAAGAGCTGTCTTTGTAATAGTCCCGCCCCTCCTCATCTAAAGGCGACCCCATGAGGAACTCTCCCCCAGGAATTGCCACCAGATTTAAGGACAAATTCTCGGTTAGAAATTCCTTCCAGACTGGAATAGATTTTACCTGTGTAGCTATCTGTCCTGCGCTCAACGTCACAATTAACATCGGTACTGGCTTACTGCTGGAAGTACCAATCAGGCTTAAGGCTCTAGCAGCACCTTGGCGAACAGGTAAGGGCTGGGTATTATCTTCCAAAAGGCTCAGCAGTTCTACTTGCCCTGCTTGCATCCTGCCCAACGCTTCGGCAGCACTGCGCCGCATTGCAGGTTTTTCCATCGGGTCTGTTAACGGTTGCAGAAATGCATTACTGCCCATCCCCAGCTTTCCCAATGCCTGAGCAGCCGCCTGTCGCGCCTCTAGCGTTTGATTGCGGTTCTCCAGCATCCCAATCAGGTTGGGAGTTGCCATCTTTGCCATCCCACCCCATTTGCTCAGATCTTCAGCAGCTCGAATCCGGTATTCCAACTCCGGGGCTGAGAGTTCTGAAATCAGCAGCCGAATGCGGCGTTTTTCCTGAGCCTGTCGTAATTCCTCCGGGTCTAATCCGGCTTTACGGGCAAGGTCTTCTGGAACCGATGGGGGAATCTTGCCTTCCGCTTGCCTCAGCAAGCAACAATCCCGCACTGCTAGCAAAAAACCCTGAATCGCTTCCGGTGTCTCGTTGGCAGGCTCTAATACCTGGTTGATCGAAGCAAAGAACTGCTGCCATATCGTCTCCGGGTCAGCCTGTTTGCAATAATCTGCCACCAACCAGTTAGCCGCTAAGTACTCAGCGAGAGGATCAAGGATAATCCGCAGTTTGTCTCCTGGCTCCAAGGTTTGCAATAGCCTCAATCGGTTTTCCAGGTAGCTCAGCCGTTTCTTAGCCTCTGCCTCGTCAGCCCCCTGAGCAACCAAGGCGGCGATCGCATCCTGCTTTTTGGCTGTAGTGGGGCGGTAAGTTTGTTTGAGACATTCCCAGGCGATCACCTGAGCATCCTGCTGAACCTGAAGCTGATCAAGTTGGTTGGCGGGTTCGATCGTGCGATTAAGCTGATTCAGATAACTCAGCATTAGCTCTGGAACGGAATCAGGTAAGGTTCCCCCTGCCCCTTCCTGCTGGGCGATCGTTTGATCCACATACAGTCGTGCCAGCAACACGGTAATGTTGCGTTGTCCCACCATACGAGACAGCCGACGGCAGACCTCAAAGTAGTCTTCATCCTCAAACAGATGCCGCTTTCCCTTTGCGGTTAGGTAGGCATTGATAAACTCAGACAGGCGATTACCTTCGACTCGCAAAGGTTCCAGCACGGTTTTAGGTGCATCCCCCAGGGGTTCTTGCAGTCGAGAGGTGACAATCAGGGCATGGACAGGGAACTCGCGGTTGGCGGGACGAATTTTGTTGCGGGTCACTTCCACCATTTCCGACAGGTGATCCACAATCACCAAAATTCGCCGTTTCCGCAGCAGAGCTTCCACCAAGGGTTTATCGATCGGGTCTTCACTCGCCACAAGCACCTGGAGGTAGCCCTGGACAACATCCAGCAGATTGTCCGATTCCCCTAACTCCTGCTCAATCAGAATCGGCAGAATGGCATACTTTGCCAACTTCTTTTTCAAGCCCCAGTGGGCTACCTGACAGGCAAGACTGGTTTTTCCGGCTCCGCCTTCTCCTGTAATTAGCAAGCAGAAGCGCGATCGCTGAAAGCAGGGCTGGAGGGTTTGTGGTCCAAACTCCATTTCAGATGTGCCATCGGACTTGACGGGCAACGGCACATGAATGGCGCGATCACTCACTGTTTGCCGACTGACGAAATTAGCCGTTGCCGTTTTCAGTTGCCGGACAATCCAGGCATCTAAGACACGGGGATGGTATTTGAAAGGTGATAGCCCCTGCAATAATCCGCTCAACACCGTTCCGACTTTGGGAATAGCAGCGATCGCTTTGACTTGCCCATCTCCTAACTTGAGTAACCAGATCGGCCGCAGCAAAAAAATGCCGCCATATCCACTGACCAGAAGCAATCCTAGCAATCCCGCCCCCGCTATCCAGGGATGACCTTGCACCCAGGACATAACCTGATAGGTTGGCTGCGCCGTCAATGAATTGAGTTGAGTTTGCAGGCGATTACGGGTTAGTCGCAAGGTTTCTAAGTCCTTTGCTTTGGTTGCCCACGCCTGCTTGTCCTTTTCTAGAGTGGACAATACGGTGTCCAGTTGTTGCTTCAGGTCTTTGATGTCTTGAATTTCCCTAATTTGCCAGCTTTGCCATTGGTCTGATTGGGTTTGACCAGATTGGGCGATCGTGTTTAATGCTTGAACTGCATTGCTACGTACTTGGAGGTCACTATCCTCCTGACTAGCTGAAACTAAAGCTGGAACCGCCGATTTCGCTGCCCAACCAACATGTCCCAATGTTTGGGCAGCATAGAGACGAATTGTTGCACTCGGTTCGCTTAAGGCATTTGCCAGAGGTTTGACAGATGCTTCCCCACATTGAGTTAGAGTCTTCTGTGCATCTGCGCGTTTTGGGGCATTCTGAAGTTGCTCCACTGTCTGTCTAAGGAAACTTGGAGGACAGATCTGCCCGTAACTCGCAGTTACCAGCACCAGCGGCAGGGTTATTAGGGTTGCCGCAGTTGATAGCAAGCGTCGAACCCGTAGGTTCATAGTCTTTGCTCAGAATAAAAGTGCTATGAGTCAGTCTATTGCAACCAACGATACTTCTGCATTCAAGCCTGAGGCAAAAGATTCCAGAAAATTATCTGATGCCTTCTCGGCTTCAACCTCAGTTTCCCAACTGCCTAGAATCGCTAGATATAGCCATGAGTTAACCTGTTTACGCGATCGCATCAGTCTCTTGTACTCCCAATTTTATGTCTACCATCCCTTTATCCAATTCGTTCACGCCGATTGTAGAAGAGGATACAAGATCCTAATGAAAGACAGGAAAACTTCTTACTTTCAGAGACTTCTCCGCCGAAAATAAATTATGCTACTATTTTTTGGTGGTTCCTTTGTACTTTTTCCGCGTACTGCTGAGGAGATAACTCACCGTATGCTTGATGCGAGAAGTTTTGACAACTGGTGCCAATCTCTTGCGCTGGGTCAAGCAGCCCGTGCAGCCATAGAGCGTGTACGTTCCTCCCCTCCATCCCGCCGCGTGCAGAGTGGTAGAGGCAACGTCTCTGGCAACTATCCCAGCCGCAAAATGGGTGTGACTATTCAGTTTGAGTCCCACCGCAATGAGCTTGCTCGCATTTACGAATTGGAAAGTGATCCCAACGTTCTTGAATATTACGATCAGCCTCCTAAAATCGAGCTTGATTATTTGTCAAAAAATGGGAAGCGTGTTCGCACTCTATACACACCAGACTTCTTCGTTATTTGCAGCGACTCAGCAGTTTGGGAGGAGTGTAAGCCTGAGGATGAGCTTAAACGGTTGGCTGAAGATAGTCCCAACCGTTACCAGCAGGGTGAAGATGGTCAGTGGCACTGCCCACCCGCAGAAGCCTATGCTCACCCTCTAGGACTCGGCTTCCGTGTTTGGTCTAGTGCTGAGATTAATTGGGTATTTCAGCAAAACTTCATCTGGCTAGAAGACTACCTTGGTTTGGATTCAATAAATGTTGATGAGGCAGCATCAGCATCGGTAATGGCTCTCATCAGAGCAAATGAAGGCATCACGCTGCTGGATCTGCTTCAGCAAGCTGAAAGTATTGATGCTGATGACATCTACACCCTCATTGCAACCAAACAGATCTATGTTGATCTAAAGGCAGAGCGGTTGGCAAATAGCGATCGGGTACGGGTGTTTTCCAGCCAGGAAATTGCTCAAGCCTTCCAACTCGTGACTCAGGTGGAAGCATCAACAGCTAGTAGTTCTGCCCAGATCATTCAGGTTGCAGTTGGCGCTTCAGTATGTTGGGATGGCGAGATATGGGAAATCGTCAATACAGGTGCCACTTCGACAGACCTGTTGCGATCGGATGGCGAGTTTGTCGAGCTACCTAATATCGCCTTTGAGAAATTGATTCAAAAGGGCAAAATCCAGACCATCTCAGGTCGGGAACCTTCTACCAACAAGGCAGAAATCGAAGAAATTCTCCGTCGTGCTCGCCCAGACGACATCAAAGAAGCAAACCGTCGCTATGAAATTGTCCAGTCTCATCTTGAAAAAGATGCACCGACTTGTCCAACCAGAACAATTCGTCGTTGGCGGAATCAATACTGGCAGGCCGAAAAACTTTACGGGTATGGCTACCTCGGTTTGTTACCAGACCATCAAAAGAAGGGGAACTACTTAGCAAAAGTTGATGAAGCAACTCAAGCCTTCATGTTGAAGTTTATTGAGGAGCACTATGAAAATCTCAAGCAGCGCAGTAAGCTCCGTGTTTATCAAGCCTTTGTGGAAGCCTGCAAAGTTCATGAGCCAAAGTTATCACCGCCTAGCAGAATTACCTTTACCCAAACCATTCAAGAACGGGCTGGATACGAACAAACCCTAAAACGTGAAGGGCGGCGAGCAGCAATTCAGAAGGAAGCGTTTTACTGGGAACTGGAACTCACTACGCCTCGGCATGGCGACCGTCCCTTTGAAATTGTCCACATTGACCATACCCAACTTGATATTGAGCTTATTAGTTCCTTAGGTTCTTTAGCTCAATGCAATCTCACCTCTGGCGATGCAACTCACAACTTGGGGCGTCCCTGGGCAACGTTCATGGTTGATGCCTACAGCCGTCGATTACTGGCAGTCTACCTGACCTATGAAGAACCTAGCTACCGCTCCTGCATGATGGTGCTGCGTCTCTGTGTGCAACGATTTAAGCGCTTTCCCCAGACGATCGTGGTAGATAATGGCTCGGAGTTTCATAGCCACTATTTTGAACAACTACTGGCAACTCATCGCTGCACAAAAAAGCACCGCCCACCTGCAAAAGCTCGTTTCGGAGCAGTTGTTGAGCGCTTATTCGGTACGGCGAACAAGCAGATGATTCATGAGTTGCAGGGCAATACAAAAATCACTCGGAATGTCCGTCAGGTGACGAAGTCTGTCCAACCCAAAAACCTAGCTGTATGGACAATGGGAGAGCTTTACGAATTGCTTTGTGAATGGGCCTATAAAGTTTACGATCAGCGACAGCATCCAGCTCTAGGGCAAAGTCCTTCTACCGCATTTACCGAGGGGCTAGCTTTGGGCGGTAGCCGCCTTCATTGCCGAGTAGAGTACGATGAAATCTTTCGTATTCTGACACTGCCTGCTCCCGAAAGGGGACAGCGCAAAGTTCAACCAGGGCAAGGAATAAAAATTAGCCATATCTATTACTGGTCAAATGCCTTCCGAGACCCGGAGATTGAGCAATCAATGGTCGAAGTACGTTATGACCCCTTTGATGCCAGCATTGCCTATGCGTTGGTGCGAAAGCAATGGGTACGCTGTATTTCTTCTCATTACCATCAGTTCCAGGGACGTTCAGAGAAAGAAGTCCGCTTGATCACTGCTGAATTGATTAAACGCAAGCGAGATCAGGGAAAAGATATAACTGTTACCGATAAAGAACTGGCGCAGTTCCTGTCTTCTACTGAGATGAAAGAAGGTAAGTTCCTGGAGCAGCGCTTGCGGACTGTTGAGAACAAAGCAGTTATTCAAAAGAGTGTAATTGTAGAGGGTGATCGCTTCATCAATAATATTGATTCCTCTGACTCTACGCTTTCACCTGTAGCTTCCACCGAGCATGAACTGGACGAGTCAGACGCCTACGAAGATCGGCAGGATGCTGATGAACCCGAAGACCTAGAATTTTATGGGGAGTATTAGCTATGAGTCCTCAAGTTGGTTTCCCAAAAGAACTGTTGCTTCAGCCTGTCTCTAACCGGATTGCATACTTTAGAGACTACACAATGGCGCATCCGAAGCTGATAGAAGCTGACCAAAAATTAATGCATGCTATTCGTGAACCTGGTGGCGCTGCTCTTATCTTTGTCTTTGGTCCGACTGGGGTTGGGAAGTCCACTCTATTAAAACGAGTGACCCAGAAGCTTCTTCAAGAAGCACTGCCCATCATGGAGATGGACAAAGGATATATTCCCATTGCTGGGGTAGAAATAAAGACTCCAGAAAATAGTAACTTTGAATGGAATGATTTCTATGTCCGTGCTCTTATGGCTCTTGATGAGCCAATGATTGAGAAAAAAATCAATCGTACAGGTGTTCAACTGAAACTACGACTGGCACTTGAATCTGCTTTGCATAACCGCCGACCGGATGCATTCTACATAGACGAAGCTCAAAATTTTGGCAAAGTAGCGAGTGGTCGAAAATTGCAGGACCAAACAGATTGTATCAAGTCTCTCGCAAACCTTGCTCAAACTCGGTTCATTTTGTGTGGGATTTATGAAATCTTACCGCTACGGAATTTAAGCGGGCAACTATGCCGCCGCAACCTTAGTATCCACTTTCCACGTTACTTAGCAAACTCTGCACAGGATTTAAAGGCTTTTAAGAGTGCATTATTAACATTACAAAACCATCTTCCTCTTCCAGAGCCGCCTGATTTGCTGGAGCATTGGGAGTTTTGCTACGAGCAGAGTATTGGTTGTATAGGAATTTTGAAGGACTTACTACTTCGGTCCTTGAGTGCAGCTCTGGAACGGAATGGAGACAAAACCGTAACGTTAACGCTTAAAGACCTGCAAAAACGTGCATGGTCTTTGGAAGAATGTATAGTCATGCTTAGAGAAGCGAAGGAGGGAGAGCAACAACTCGCTAACCAGCCAGGTTTGTACGGTGAATTACGAACTGCTTTGGGACTAAGTACAGCTACCTCTAAAAAATCTGACCAGTCAGGTCAAACATCTGATAAAACGTCGAACAGTAAAAAAGCAGGTAGTGTTGGGAAGCCCTCGCCCTGTCGTCGTGCAGTTGGAGCAAATCAGGATGCCAGTCAGTGATCTGGAGACCTATACCTCTTGGGGTCTGGCTCTACCTTCTGTGCCAAAACGTAGCAGGCTTTACCATCTGGAACCGATCGCGATTAGCACCGGCCACGTTGAAGGATTAATCAGTTATGTTTGTCGGCTTGCTGAGGCTCACTGTGTTTCTCCGGGAGTTCTTACTCAACAAGAAATCCTGCCCAGTGTGAGAAAAACTCATACTGTGGGTTCTCAGGAAATCCATAAAATACGAAGGGATGGAAATGTAGTTTCTATTTCTTCTTTCTCAAAGCCAGTACACAATAAAAATCCCAATGAACAAGGGTTTTGGGCGTGGCAGTATGTTGAAGGATTACAGCCTTTGACCCTGCAAGAAAATCTTCAGTTACTAACTATTCCGCGTTGGAAAGAACCAACTTCGCAAATAGACAGGGGAATTGAAATTGCGCGAGATTTGCGAGCTTGGTGCCCTGAATGTTTTCAGCAATGGCGTAGTACTGATCAATTAACTTATGAGCCTCTCCTTTGGTCGATCGCTGCTGTTACCGTCTGCCCTTTCCATGATCAACCCTTACAATCTCGTTGCCCTCATTGCAAAAAGACTCAGCGTCCTATCACTGGAAGAATGCAAGTAGCTCGTTGCTCTCAGTGTATGAATTGGCTTGATGTGCGGTTAGATGAGGGCTTAGAAGCGGAACACCAAATCAGGACTGACCTTGAATGGCACCTCTGGGTGGCAGGAAGAGTTACGGAGGTATTAGCGGTTATGCCGAATACTCCGCACTTAAAGACCAAGGAGATGATTTCTTATGCACTTTTTGACGGTAGAGAATCTTTAGAGGCAGCTTCAGCGAATTGCCTGGTTAAACGTACTCAGTGGCAATTATTGAAAGCTTTCGTCCATTAAGTTTGTATAGAAAAGATATGGAAACTGCGGCACTATCCACGTATGACAACTGGGATTTAACACAACCTATCACTCCACTCCGCAGTCATCTCTACAGTTTGCAGCCTATCGGTATTGGAACATCCGAGGTCGAAAGCCTAACAGGGTATGTAGCTAGATTAGCTAATGCTCATTGTGTCTCCCCTGGAGACCTCATCGCTCACAAGTGCAGATCACTAGTTAGGCAACCTCAAGGAAAGAGCTATTTGCATCAAGTCAGCGCCAGTACTGAAATTCTGAACGGTACTGGACAAATGGCAAAGGAGTTCGTACAGGTTTTTAACTGCCTAACTCTGCGCCAGGATCTGCGACACCTTACATTTCTGCAATGGGTCAATGTCTTACCTTCCAAAGGCCTGCTGCGGCGTTTTCGTGCCTGGTGTCCTGCCTGTTATGAAGAGTGGCAAAAGAATGAGCAAAAGATTTACGAACCACTTATATGGGCACTAAGCGTAATTTCATTTTGTCCAAAGCACTATCAGCGATTGTTGCTCCAGTGTCCTCACTGCCAGCGCCAGATACCGTCGTTGGCATGGCATTCTCGACCAGGCTACTGTCCCAAGTGTCTGCAATGGCTTGGTTCTACTTCAGAGGTGAATAGGCTGACAGTAGATTCTGCTGAACTGGAGTGGCAAACTTGGGTTACGAAGAATATGGGAGAGCTACTAGCACACACTTCTAAACTGGCAGAGCCGCCAACAAGAGGTGATGTAGCAAAATCATTTTCCATTTGCATCACGCAAACTGCCGAAGGCAGTATCACTGAATTTGCTCGGAGATTAGGACTACTTAAGAGTGCCGTTAGCCAATGGCGCTCTGGAAAAGCCTTGCCACAACTCTCAACACTATTAAAGGTTTGTCGTTCCCTAGATGTGTCCTTGATTGATTTTCTCCTCAATCCAGAATCCTTTGATCGCATCAAATCGCTAGCTACCAATTCTTTTAATTCTCAACCTAAGTCTCAGCAGCTTAAACGCCAGCTTGAAACGGTTCATTTACAGCAATCTCTGCAAGCTGCCCTTACGGAAGAATCACCACCAACGATGAAAGCTGTAGCTCAACGTTTGGGATACAGCGCGAGATCGATTCGGCGACATTTTCCTACACTCTGCTCTGCCATTTCGGTGCGCTACTTGAACCATCGAGACAAAATCCGTACTGCAAGAGTTGACCAATGCTGTCAGGAGATCCGTCAAGTTGCGCTTATGCTTTACAACCACGATATTGAGCCAAGTCGTAGCCATGTCACACAATACCTTAGAAAGCCAGCCTACTTTAGAGATCCAACGGTCGCTGCTGCATTGTATGCCGTGCGGCAAGAACTAGGACTAGAGTAGTTTCAGCCCCAAAATGTAAGCATAAGTTGTCCGAATGGTTTTGTAAGCATAAGTTGTCCAGATTGGACAACTTATGCTTACAGTCACAATGACAAAACAAGCTATCTTGGCTAACTCTATGCGGATGAAAGGACTTGAACCTTCACTTCTTGCGAAACCAGAACCTAAATCTGGCGCGTCTACCAATTCCGCCACATCCGCGTTTTTCTGCTTCACTATCATAGCAAAGCTTTGAATTGTTTTGAGTTTTGAACGTTGAGTTTTACGCGTTCAAAACTCAAAACGTTCGCTTCATGACAGACTGCCTACACTGAGCGGAATTAAATTTCCTTCGGTGGTTAACCCTAACATCATTGCGTCGCCCGATCGAATTACCGTTCCCGTCAGGGCGCAGTGTTCTTCTCGTTGAGCGGTTGCCTCGATCGTGGCTCGAAAATCAGACGCAGCGATGGTCGGTGTATAATCACCCGATTTTTGCTGAACATAGTTCCAGAGAATATCTCGAATCAATGCCTGATAGCCCTGATTGCCAGAGATCGATTTTAACTGCTCCTTCAACTCCCGTTCCAGGCGAATGCTGGTGACTTCCATGTCGGTAGTAGTGGTGCGAGTTAAGGTCTGCATGGTCTTCCTCCAAAGTAGCTGGACACTTTTATATTACAAGTGTAGTATGTTAACTGTAGACTAAAAGTTAAGTCCTCTAAATCTTCTTCAATGAAATCTCTACGACTCTTATTTACATCGTTCTGGCTGGGGCACCATGTTGGTGATCATCCCTGCAGAATGGGCAGAGTCGTAGTTTTGCCGTTTATTAGCATGTTTCCAGAGACTATCCCCAATATTCAGTTCCCATTACTCCGAAGCGGGAGGGGCAGGCGCGTTCCTGTCCCGGTCTAGCCAGAAAACGCTCAAGTAGTTTTTCTAGCCTCCGCTTCACATTAACCAGAAGCGGAGGTTTTTAATTGTCCATTTATTTTGTAAACCCTTGAAACGCTGTAAACCCTGGAACAGAGGAGCAACCAGGAATGCTGAAGTTTACCTACACCGAAACGGGGATCACGATCGAGCGGGTCAACCGCTCTCTCGAAGAGTTAGTGACTCTGCGAGTTGTGTTGGCGATGCGAGTTGGGCAACGGCTGATCGTCGAACCGGGTACTGCAACCTTTTTGCTGTCTGCAAATTTGCAGGCTTGGAAACTACTGGATGCGGTGGTGCAACGATCGCTGAATGACACGATCGCGCTTTGTCAATGCGATGCAGACTTCATTGAGGTCAGTTTACGAGGAACCTGGATCGCGCAAACCACCAGCAGCGAGGAGGGCATCTTTTTAGCCGAATTGGGCGACGCGCTTCCCGGAACGCTATGGGAACGGGCGGAGTTTATCGTGTTTAAGCTTTGGCAAGAATCATCGGCGTGTCAGTCTTCGCTGCGATAATTTGCTTGAGCTGTAGCCGATTGATCTTCCCTTGGGAATTTCGAGGCAGGTTTTCGAGTGACACCCAATATTTGGGACGCTTGAATTTGCAGAGAGTTTTCTCAAGGGAAGCAGTGATAGTTTGCTCAGACACGTCTGTATTTTGAGGAACATATACAGCAGTGATGGCTTGACCCCACGTGCGATCGCTGATGCCTAACACGCAGACATCTTTGACGAGTTTGGTTGCCATAATTGCCGCCTCAACTTCTGCCGGAAAGACGTTTTCGCCTCCGGTAATAATTTTGTTGCTGTCGCGTCCGACGATTTGCAAATAGCCTTGTGGGTCAAAAAATCCTAAATCATCAGGTTGATAGACGGGTTGCTGCAAAAAGTTGGGATAGTAACCCAGCATCAAAGAGTCGGATTGAAGGGTGATTCTTCCAGTCTCACCGATTGCTAACGGTTCACCTGTCTCATTCACAATCGTGACTTGAGCGTGGGGCAAAACTTGACCAGAGTCAGCTTTCGCAGCTAGGAAGTCCTTTGGTTTGAGGGTGACAATCTGTGACGCAGTTTCGGTCATGCCGTAAGTGGGCGCGATCAGCAGTCCATACAATCTCGCTTCATCCAGCAAATCTGACCACGCAGGCGCACCGCCTAACAAAATCGTTTCAAATTGGGATAACCAGGAAACGGTTTGACGGTGAGATAGCAGTTTTTGGAGTTGGGTAGGAACAAGGGAGAGAAAAAAGTTTTGGGGATTGATAGACTGGGCTTCTCCAGTTTCTAGAGTTTTCCACGGCAAAATCACCAACTGTCCGTCTGAGAGAAACGATCGCATAAATTGCATTAAGCCGCTCACATGATAGAGAGGCAACACGCAAAAAGAATTGACGCGATCGACTCCAAAATATTGCCGAAATCCTTGAACCGAGGCCGTCAAAGTCTCCCAGGTGTGCATCGCAAATCGCATCTTGCCCGACGTGCCCCCAGTCGGAATCATGATCAGAGGGACGGGTGATTCTATCGGAACTTTGCCTGAAACAGTCCGATGAGTTTGAGGAATGTCTCCCCAAATTAAATCTGGCGCGACTAAATCAAACACCTGCTGCCATTCAGCATCGACCCAATCGGGGTTGCCCAAAAAGATTGAGCAGTTAGCAGAACACGCCGCGATGAAGCCTGCGAGAAACTCGATCGGATTCCGTTCGGCTAGCAAAATAGTCGGCGGCGTTGAATATTGTTTGAGTGCCTGATATCGCTGCTCTGCTGAATCGGTGAGTGCTCGATTGCTGTATCCAATGAGCCAATCTTCTCGGTGGTGAATTAAAGACTTTGCCATAGTCGATCGCCCTCCTCCGTTAATTCTTCAAACCAGTGAGATGTGCCATATCCAACAGCGCGACTTTTAAGCGACAGTTCTGCGGCTAATCGCAGTCCGGCTTGTTGTCCAATCGTGGTTTCAAACACCGAAGAAAAGACGGCATCGATCGCGGTTTCTTGGCAAAACTTGCGTAGTTGCGAGGGAGAACCCACGATCGCGGGTTTGATCACAAAAATTCCTCGCCAGCCTTTTTGATAGCAGTCGCGCAGCTGATCAAGTGTGGCAACTGACTCGTCGATCGCTAAGGGTGTCGAGTAAGTTTCCCCCAAGGTTTGCATTTGATCGAATTGGCTGACTGCAAGCGGCTGCTCTAAAAATTCCAGAGTCCCTTTGTTGAGTGAATCGCAGTGTTGCAGCCACCGTTCAGCCTGGGAGTAGGTCAGTCCGGCGTTGGCATCTAATCTCAAACATGCATCAACCGGAAGGGATTGCACAAGTTGATCAAAGATTTGAAGTTCGTGGTCAAGGTCAGCAACGCCGATCTTCCATTTAAAGGTGCGATAGCCTTGCGTCCACAAATCTTGCCAGTGATCAAGGGCAGCATATCCGGTTGGCAAAAGAGCGCTGTGAGCCAACGTCAATGATTGAGGAAGTTCTGCTCCTAACATTTCTTGTGCGGATTCAAACCCGACTTGACACGCTGGTAAATGAGCCGGAACCGTCGTGATCGTGTCCACACCAATCACTTCTGGCAACTGCTGACAGAACTCGATCGCCTCCTCAAAGGTTTCTGAACCAAACCAAGAAAGCGGTGCAATTTCACCAAAGCTAACGTAGCCTGCATCATCAACGAGACGCAAAATAATTCCTTCTCGCACCGTCCATAACCCATGACTCGTCTGCAACGGCTGACGAAACGATCGACGATAAGAGCGATACTCAAACCGCATTGCTAAACCAGTTGCGTCAACACAAACCCCAACCCTAAAAGCAACCCGCTCCAGAAATGGAGTTCGACCGCAATTAATCGACAGAAGGTGAGTTTGTGAGGTTGATCATGCTGCGACCCGATAAACCTGCAAAGCTTGCGAGCAACAGGCAAGCTGAGAAAAATCAACAGTGTCCAAACTGGGAAGACGTGCAGCACTACAAACAGAGTCGTCAGTGTATAGAGACTGCCACAGATCCACGGCAAAAGCTGCGCAGATCGCTTCGTCCCCAACCGCACGACAGGTGATTTTTTGCCGATCGCGGCATCGTCTTTCACCTGATTGAAGTGAGAGCAAAACAAAATCAGGCTAGTAGCAATGCCGACGACGATCGACGCTGCCAAGCTCGTAGTTGACCAGGCTTTTGTTTGACTGTAATAAGTCGCTGCAAACGCCAATGGACCAAACGCAAAAAAGCAAAGGATTTCTCCTAGCCCCTTGTAGCTGAGGCGAAACGGCGGACCCTGATAGATATAGCCGATTCCACAGCACAGCAGAATTAGACCAATCACTGTGAAATCTTGTTGTCGAGCCGCGATCGTGCTGATGCCCAGCAGCCCTGCCGCGAGACAAAAATTACTCATCCAAAAAATCAGGGACTTATTGCCCGTCATATTCACCAGAGAATTTTTCTTATTGACATCGACTCCAGTTTCCGAGTCAAACACGTCATTACTAAAGTTTTCCCACGCCAAAATCAAAATGGCAGAGATCAAAAACGTGAAGAAAATTGAACTATCAAACCGATGGGTTTTAGCAAACGCAACGGCTGAACCGACCCAAATCGGCATGATTGCAACGCTATACATCGGTGGCTTAATGGCAGCAAACCAAAGTTTTTTACTCACCTGATCGATTGTCTTGGTCGTCATCCACAAAACTCCTCTAGCTGCCAAAAGGCTGAATCATGCTGTGTTTCTCAGTCTCCCATTTGGGTTAAAGCATTTCAGAGGTTTTATAGAAACGTTACATCTACAGAAGTTAAGAGGCACTCATCCCTTATCCTTTGCTTCTAGACTAGATCACAGACGCTCGTAGAAATGCCTTGATGAAATTGCCTGATGGATCTCGGTTGCCGTCGCTGCTGCAAACCCTTGCGATCGTGGCTCAGCCGATTAATTTCCTTGAACGCTGTGCTCAAACCTATGGAGACACCTTTACGCTGCGGGTATTAGGAGTTAACTCTCCACCTGTCGTCTTTTTTAGTAATCCTGACTCGATTCAGGCGATTTTTACGACGCTGGCAGACTCGTTTGAGTTCGGCAAAGTGACCCACATTTTTCGTCCCTTAGTCGGTGGTCAGTCTGTGATCATGCAAGAAGGACAACGCCATCAGCGACAGCGACAGTTGCTCATGCCTGCACTGCATCGAGAACAGCTTTATGGGCAGGGGCGCGTTATCTGCGATCTGACTCGACAACAGATGTCAGATTGGCAAATCGGACGATCGCTGACCATTCGCGGAGAGATGTCAGAGATCTCGCTTCAAGTGATTTTGCAGGTTGTGTTTGGCATGGTGCCCGGAGCGCGGTATGAACGCCTTAAACAGTTGCTGAGTCATCTACTCGAAGCGATTACGTCACCGCTTTACTCGACGCAGTTCTTCTTTCCGATGCTTCAGCAAAATTTGGGGCGCTGGAGTCCGTGGGGCGGCTTTTTAGCTCAACAGCAAGAGATCGACGCGCTGATTTATGCTGAAATTCACGATCGCCGTTCCCAATCCCTCGACGGTCGAACTGATATTCTTTCAGTGCTGATGAATGCCCAGGATGATCAGGGTGAATCGATGAGCGAGGGCGAACTGCGTGATCAGTTGATGACCTTATTGCTGCTCGGACACGAAACCACCGCGTCGGGTTTAGCCTGGGCATTTTACTGGATTCATCGCCATCCCGACTGTCTCGATCGCCTGCTCACCGAACTTCAAACCCTGGGTCAGAATCCCGATCCGACTACGCTGTCTCAGTTGCCTTATCTGACGGCTGTTTGCAAAGAAGCCTTGCGCGTATATCCGATCGCGCTCATCTCTCAGCCGCGCAAAGTCAAACAAACCGTCCAGATTGAGGGCTATGAATTTGAGCCGGGGGCAATTTTGGTGCCCTGCATTTATTTGGCACATCATCGAGCCGAGACTTATCCCGACCCAGAGCGGTTTAATCCAGAGCGCTTTATGGCTCAAAAATTCTTGCCCTCTGAGTTTTTGCCCTTTGGTGGCGGCAGTCGAAGCTGTGTGGGCATGGCGCTCTCGCTGTTTGAGATGAAGCTTGTGTTGGCGACGGTCTTATCGAGCTATAAGTTTCAAACCAACTACGATCGTCCGGTGCGTCCGGTGCGGCGCGGCATCACATTTGTTCCGCCTGACGATTTTCAGTTAGAGGTAATGGGGCGACGCTCGATCGAGACTCCAAGCCTTCAGCCAGTAGAATCAGCGTAGAGATGGGTTTATTAATATCCGCATGACTATTACCCCTTATCGGCTCGATCGCACTCAAACCCAAACGGCGATCGCTCAATTTCTATCGACTTGCAAACGAGCGAATCGTCGTCGATCTCCTCAAATTGTCAGCATTTCCTTAGAGATAGAACCCGTCGATCCGTTAGCAGTCCTTCAGTCGATTGTCCGACCCGATCAGCGTCATTTTTATTTTGAGAAAAGCGGTCAACAAGAAGCGATGTTGGCAATCGATACGGCGATCGAGCTTAAAACTGAGGGCAAAAATCGATTTGTTGAAGCAAAAGAATTTATCCAAAATGCTTCAGCGAATGTGATTCAGTTTGGAGACTCAGAAACTTCATTTTCTGGGGCACATTTTTTCTGTAGTTTCTCATTCTTTAATCAACCCATTTATGAGAACTCGTCTTTTCCATCCGCATCGGTTTTTCTCCCACGTTGGCAAGTGTCTCGTCAAGCGAATCGCGGTACGATTGTGGCGAATGTCATTCTTGATCAATCTCTAGACCCAGAACAGGCATCTCGTCAAATATGGCAGGGATTTCAGGCAATTCGAGCCGTGAAACATAACGTCGTTGATTTCGCGATCAATCCTCCAAGTTTTCTCGAAAAACAAGATTTTTCTCATACCAATCACTTTAAGAAATCCGTTTCATCTGCTTTAGAATCGATTCAAAATAATCACTTTCATAAAATCGTTTTAGCTCACGCATTAGACGTGACTTCACCCATTCCATTCGACTTAGTTTTATCTCTCAATCATTTACGAAATCTCTATTCAAACTGCTATATTTTTTCAACTAATAATTGTCACGGACAGACTTTTATCGGGGCAAGTCCCGAACGATTAGTGGGCATTCATCATCAGCAGTTAGAAACGGATGCGTTAGCAGGGTCAGCCCCTCGCGGCAAAACCCCGATCGACGATGCTCAATTTGCCGATCGCCTGCTGTCGAGTCAAAAAGAGACCCATGAACACCAAGTCGTGATTGATTTTATCACTCGTCATTTGGCAGAGTTGGGATTGGAGACCCAGCGATCGGCGGCTCGTCTGCTGCAACTTCCTAATATTCAACACTTACACACTCCGATTCGCGCCACTGTTCCCCCTCATATTCACCTGCTGGATGTGGTCGCCAAACTGCACCCGACTCCAGCAGTGGCAGGTGCGCCTAGAGAGCTTGCCTGTGAGCAGATTCGTCACTATGAGCAGTTTGAGCGATCGCTGTATGCGGCTCCGATCGGGTGGGTCGATCATCAAGGCAATGGCGAATTTGCGGTCGGCATCCGGTCGGCTGTGCTCGATGGCTGTCACGCTCGATTATTTGCCGGGGCGGGAATCGTCGCAGGTTCCAATCCCGATAAAGAATTAACTGAAGTTCAACTCAAGCTACAGGCGCTTTTAGCCGCACTGGTCTAGTCAAGCGACTACACTAATAGAGAGACGCGAGTGCTGTGCTATGACCTCTTTTGCAGATTTACCGACCTATACAAAACTGCCTGACCACACGCAGCTTCCCGAATCAGATGGCACGTTTGTGAAAAATTTCCAAGAACACCCTCAAAGTGTTTTGTTGACCGACTCGATCAAGCCAATTCTTCAACAGCGCCACTCAGACGGGCAATATTGCATCGGTCAAGATAGCGGCATTTATTGGCGGATGACTGATCCTCCCGAACGCGGCGCAGAAGCCCCAGATTGGTTTTATGTTGCCAATGTGCCGCCCACACTTAATGGCGAGTTTCGCCGTTCTTATGTGCTGTGGCAAGAATTTATCGCACCGCTAATCGTGCTGGAGTTTGTCTCAGGTGACGGATCGCAAGAGCGAGACAAGACTCCCTGGACGGGCAAATTTTGGGTGTATGAGCAGGTGATTCGTCCCGCCTTTTATGGCATTTACGAGGTTACCAAAGCTAGCATCGAAGTCTTTCACCTGGTCGAAAACCAATATCTCCCGGTGCCGATCAACGATCGAGGACATTACCCCATTTCTCAATTAGGAGTCGAGCTAGGCATCTGGCAAGGTCAATACCAAAATCTCGACCTTCCGTGGCTGCGCTGGTGGGACAATCAGGGAACTTTGCTCTTGACCGGACACGAAACCGCCGCTCAGACTCAGCGCCAACTTGAGCAGTCTGAACAGCAACTCGAGCAAGCTGAATCCCAACTTGAGCAAGAACGTCAGCGCACAGAGCGTCTTGTTGCCCAACTCCGGGCGCAAGGAATTGATCCAGAAGCTTAATTTTCCCGAATGTCGATCGACTTCCGCAACACCAACACTGTCTGGGCATCCGTCCTGGCAGAAACCCTTCAGCGTCTCGGCTTGACCACGGCTGTAATTTGTCCTGGTTCTCGATCAGCCCCGTTGGCGATCGCGTTTGCTCAACATCCCAAGATTGAGGCGATTCCGGTTTTAGATGAACGATCAGCAGCGTTTTTTGCTCTGGGTCTGGCGCGACGCACTCACAACCCTGTGGCGTTAATCTGCACCTCTGGCACGGCTGGCGCAAATTTTTATCCTGCCATTATTGAAGCGAGTGAAAGCCGCGTTCCCTTACTGGTGCTGACTGCCGATCGTCCTCCCGAACTGCGAGATTGCAACGCCGGACAAACGATCGACCAGCAAAAGCTTTTTGGCTCTTATCCCAAAGCTTACGCAGAGCTGGCATTGCCGTCGATCGAGCTATCCATGCTGGCATATTTACGCCAAACGCTGATGCAGTTTTGGCAGCGATCACTTGGGTTGAATCCCGGAGTCGTTCATCTCAATATCCCGTTTCGCGATCCGCTTGTCCCGATTCCTCAGTCCAAATCTCAGTCTCTCGCAGCGGACTTTGATGTAGAAACTTTTTTCGGACACGTTCATCCGATCGTTCCTTCATTTGCTCATTCTCCGATTCCTTCTCTGCCTTCGTTCTCATGCGGCATCATCATCGCAGGATGTGCCCAACCCAAATCGCCAGAACGATATTGTCGAGCGATCGCCCATCTCTCAAAATCCCTAGCCATGCCCGTCTTAGCTGAAGGATTGTCTCCCCTTCGCAACTATGCGAGTCTCAATCCTTATCTAATCTCGACCTATGACCTGGTTTTGAGAAACCGCACTCTGGCAGAAAAGCTGGCTCCTGATCTCGTGATTCGGGTCGGCGAGATGCCCACCAGTCGAGAATTGCGGCAATGGTTAACTCAAGTTCAGCCGAGACAGTGGGTGATCGATCCGAGTGATCGTAATCTCGATCCACTTCACGGCAGAACGACGCATCTCCAAATCTCTGTCGAATCGTTTGCAGAAAATCTGGCTGCTGAAGCCCGATCGCCCAGTCCTTATTTAGACCTTTGGCAAACCGCCGACTCAAAAATCAGACACGCGATCGACCAAACGATGACGATCAAGGAGACTCTATTTGAAGGCAAAGCCGCCTGGTTGCTGTCTCAATGTTTGCCTACACAAACGCCGCTCTTTATCTCCAACAGTATGCCTGTGCGAGATGTCGAATTTTTCTGGAAACCCGGAGATTCTGCCGTCCAGCCTTTTTTTAATCGAGGCACCAACGGTATCGATGGCACCCTTTCAACCGCGCTAGGAGTCGCCCATCATCAAAGCAGCGTTCTGTTGACAGGAGATCTCGCCCTCCTGCACGACACGAATGGATTCCTACTCCGCAATCATTTTGTCGGGCATCTGACGATCGTGCTAATCAACAACAACGGCGGCGGAATTTTTGGAATGCTGCCGATCGCTCAATTCAATCCCCCATTTGAAGAATTCTTCGCCACGCCGCAAAACATCAATTTCGCTCATCTCTGCCAAACCTACCGCGTAGAGTATGAGCGGATTTACACTTGGAATCAGTTGGTCGATCGTCTCAATCCGCTTCCTGATCAGGGCATCCGCGTATTAGAATTGCAGACCGATCGCGCTGCCGATGCCCAATGGCGGCACAATCAGTTAGACAGCTTTGCCCGATCGATTAACCCTTAGTCCCCAATTTCTATGACCGTCGAATGGCATCTCGTCAAACCCTACGAAGACATTCTCTATCACAAAACTGACGGCATCGCAAAAATCACCATCAATCGCCCCCACAAACGCAATGCCTTCCGTCCTAAAACTGTGGTCGAACTTTATGACGCATTCAGCAACGCCCGTGAAGATAGCCGAATTGGGGTGATTTTCCTCACCGGAACGGGACCTCACACGGATGGCAAATATGCGTTTTGCGCCGGAGGCGACCAGAGTGTGCGAGGTCACGGCGGCTATATTGACGAAGAAGGCACACCGCGATTGAACGTTCTCGATTTGCAGCGATTGATCCGATCGATGCCCAAAGTCATAATCGCCTTAGTAGCCGGATACGCGATCGGGGGCGGGCACGTTCTGCACATGCTGTGTGATTTAACGATCGCCGCCGACAACGCTATTTTTGGGCAAACCGGACCTAAAGTAGGCAGTTTTGACGGGGGATTTGGCGCGAGCTATATGGCGCGAATTGTCGGACAGAAAAAAGCGCGAGAAATTTGGTATCTCTGCCGCCAATATACCGCCGAACAAGCCCTAGAGATGGGATTGGTGAATTCCGTGGTTCCGATCGAACACCTCGAAGCTGAGGGGATTCAGTGGGCAGGGGAAATTTTAGAAAAAAGCCCGATCGCCATCCGCTGTCTCAAAGCTGCCTTTAACGCCGACTGCGACGGTCAAGCAGGGCTACAAGAACTCGCTGGAAATGCTACCCTTCTCTACTACATGACTGAAGAAGGGTCTGAAGGCAAACAAGCATTCTTAGAAAAACGCAGTCCTGATTTTCGCAAATATCCCTGGTTGCCTTAGCAGTAGGTCTATCTACACAAAAACCGCACCTCTGACCCAACGTGTGTTTTTAGAAAAAGTTGAGTCAGGAATGTTGGTTTAATTAGGTAAATTCCTTTGAATAACCAGACTAAGCGGTCTTTTATAGAGTAGAGACATACTCATCTGAGACTCTAAACGCAAACTCTCTATGAGGCTCACGACATGGATCGCCACTCTTAGAAATAGGGACTGGAAGTCTCTCGATCGGTTCACTTTCTAGAGTCAGTATTCTTTCAAATTGCCAGTTAGGAGCAAATACAGGCAATGCTAAGGAGCAAGACTTCCAACTCCCTTGAACCAGGACATTGAGCTGACCGCAGTTCCCGCCGCGTCGCCCTTCTGGAACATAATGTCTACAGTGCCGACAAGCAGAAGTCAAGGAATCAGGACGTTTCATAATGGGGCTTTTGATAGATTATGGTTTTAAAGACTCGGCACGACTTCTTAGAAAAGAAATTTGTTACTGAAATCTGAGATTTGTTGAGGCTGATTGCAAAACCTGATTTATCTTGAAGATTTGTAGTCAGAGTGTGTCGCTGAGACCGCTTCTCAAGCTCATATCTCTATTGTGAATCGCAAAATTTTGGGGATCAGTGACCTAAAAAAGTTGCGTTCTTGATGCCATCAAGGTTCTAAGACTTTTGACGAGAAAACCAGGTTCATATTGTTTTTAGATTTCGAGTAGATGAGGAGCAAAATTGATTAGTGCAGTTCAGGTATCTATAGAAAATTGCTCAATTTGTACTAAAAACTGGCAGGGATCAAGCAAAACTCTAAACGCTAGGTGAGACCGATTAACTAAATAATCACTGAATACGTCTGACCTTTGAATTGACCCTAAGAAAGAATCTTCTCCCTCAAAACATAGTAGAGAGTACGGCTTTGCTTAAGCACCCGTATAAATTTTGAGATTGCAGCTATCTTATGCCTCAAGACTAACTGTCATTAGTTACATGGACGGTTGACAAAAGATGAGAAGCACTATGCAACATTTACTGACCCTCAACATTGAGATTTGTTCTATTACGTTTAGATAGATAAAGATTTCGTTCACCACTGTTTTGCCGCACAGACTGCACAGATTGACCAACGCTCAATTTCTCCAGATGGGGTTGGGCACTCGCACTGAGGGCACAGAGGCAAATGTTGAGTGCGTGATTGCATCACTGTTGTCCAGTAGCGAAATGCAGCTTTAGGGTCAGCCGTATTGTGCAAATTTGCTTTGGGGATTGGAACATCGTCAATCTTGCTTGGATGGTTTACCCACAGCATCGATCGTTCTGCTTCATCTAGTGCTTGACGATTATCTGGGCTGTGCCACTGCGTCGTCGAAAACCGAATGTCAGATAGCGGCAATGTCAGCAAAGCGTTGAGTTTGTCTAAAATGCGTCGTCGCTCAAAAACTAAGTTTTGTGCCCACCCTGCATTCGCCGTAGCCACCTTTAACACCTCGCGCTGCACGGTTATAGGGCGGGTTTGCGCTGCTACCGCCACCCCAACTACATCAGACCAATGCCTTAAAACCTGCTGAAGCTGCGTTGCTTCAAGGGGGCTATATTGAGCTTCTAAGGAGTCTAAAACCCCTTGTAAGTGTTGAAAAGTCATAAGGCAACAGGGTACTCAAAGGAGTCGGTGATATGAGGGATCGTGAATCAAATGAGAACGGTCATTGCAAAGTGAGTTTGCCATCACCCCCAGATCCTCTCCCTAACTAGAAAGGAGAGCAAGAGTCTGGTTCCCCTTCTCCCAGCTTGAGAGAAAAGGTTAGGCGAGGGCTTTGCCCCACTTCATGAGGAGGGCGAAGATCTCGACATTAATAAATCCGCATTTCTAAGTTCTTCAGGTTGCTTGACCGAGATTCCGCTTTGTCTTTGCGAAACTAAGGAGAAACCCACCAAACTCGATCGATGTTTTTGATTCACTTTGAGCCGTGTGAACTACACTAAGAGCGCGGATTCTCAAAGTCGTCTCTCTAAGGTTAGCGCCTGTGGGAAGCTCCAAGATTTCAGTGAGCAGTCCAAGTCATCGGTTTCAAACGGTAGGAGTCAAAAAATGCGTCACAGCCCGTCGGTTGAGCCTTCTATTCATGCCCTTCCTTTACTTCACCCCAAACTACAACGAGCTTTGGGGTGCTTTGATACTCGGCTTGATGAAGAGCTGGCACGCTATCGACGGCAAAAATCAGGGCAATCTGTTCCTCCAGCCGATGGGCTGAAGCGAAAGCAGGCTCCTAACCTTGATTTAATGGCGATCGCCAGCGCAGCATCTGCCACAGACCGAGAAAATCCAACTACGGTGCCGCCTGTGCTTTCGGCAGAGCCAATTCCGGTGCGGGGTGATATTCCCGTGATGGAACTAGATGCATCTTCAGATCTGGCAGTGATTCCGCCTCACGCTAGTTTAGAGACGGATAGATCGCTAAGCTGTCCATTGCCTGACGCAGAGAACGATCGAGAGCTGACCAATTCTTCAATATCTCCCGATGACTATTTAGAGTCATCTGAAGAACTGCTGCGAAGTTTGGCGAGAGAAGAGGCTCAGATCCGAGTCGAGCGGGGCTTTTTAGAAAGCTTGGCAACTCCGCTAGGGGTCGGATCGATGCTGATGTTGCTGTTGTCGAGCGCGATGTTTGGCTACGTGGTTATGAACCCCGCAAGTCTGAGCGGGTTGAGCCAACTCTTTGCCCGTCGAGCAGTAGCTCCTAGCCCAGCCCCGACTGCCGCTCAGGGCGGTCAAGCTGACATTCCTAACTCGCCCCCGCTCGATGCCCAAGAATTTGTTGATTTGGGGCTGGGCAATTTGACTACTTTAAAGACTCGCCCAACCAGTGGGTTGCCCCAAAATAGTAAGCCTTCACCCACCGCATCGGCTTCTCCCTCAGTCTTGCCAAGTGCCTCACCAGACGCAAACAAGCCCAACCCCGTTGTCCCTAAAAGTCCTGCGAATCCCAGTTTGAGCAGCGCTCCCGTTCAGCCTGCGCCAGTCTCCAGACCGAATCCTGCTCCGGTAGCGCCTAGCTATCCTCGATCGACCTATCTACCTGCGCCGACGATTCGCCGTGCCCCAGCCCCTATATCGCTCCCCACCGTTCCGATCGCTCGACCCCAACCGCCGATCGAGCGCGCCCCGGCTCTCACAGTTGCGCCTCAGTCTCGCTCTTGGCACGTTGACACACCCTATGACAGCGATCGGACTTACGACAAGATTCAGCAGAGCAATCCGGGTGCTCAGTTTGTGAATACGCCAGAAGGCGGCTTTGTGCGATCGGGCAGCTATGGCAACGAGGCAGAAGCCAAGGCAAAAGCTCAAGAGCTACAAAATCAGGGAATTCCGGCGGAAGTCAGTAAATAGTAGGAAATCGCAACCGAAAAGGTACGGTACCATTGAGGGTAAGTAGCGAAAGCCGCATTACCGGAGATCAGCGATGGGACTTTTTGACCGAATTTGGCGAGCGATTCGTGCAAACATCAACCACCTGGTAGGTCAGGTAGAAGATCCAGAAAAGATTCTGGAGCAAGCTGTTCTGGATATGCAAGACGACCTGATTCATCTCCGTCAGGCAGTAGCTCAAGCGATCGCGACGCAAAAACGCACAGAGCGGCAGTGTTCTCAAGCGAAATCAATGTCAGAAGAATGGTATCGTCGCGCCCAGTTAGCGCTGCAAAAAGGCGACGAGCCGTTGGCAAGAGAGGCATTGACCCGTCGTAAGTCTTATCAAGAGACGGCAGACTCAATGGAGGCGCAACTGACGCAGCAGCGAGTGATCGTCACGCAGCTTAAGCAAAACATGATGAAGCTGGAAAGTAAGATCTCGGAAGCGAAGACTAAAAAAGATTTGTATATTGCTCGTGCTCGCTCTGCAAAAGCGTCTCAGCAGCTTAACGAGATGTTGAGCAATGTGGGAACCGGAAGCGCAATGAATGCGTTTGAGCGGATGGAGGAAAAAGTGCTGCAGCTAGAAGCGCAGTCAGAAGCGATCGCCGAGCTAGGCACCGATGATCTAGAGAAACGGTTTGAAGCTTTAGGTGGATCTGATGACATTGACGCGGAATTAGCCTCAATGAAAAATCAGCTTACAGCGGGAAACTCCTCCCAACTGCTGCCCGCCCCTTTAGAAGTTGATCCAGAATTAGAGAAGTTACGATCACAGATTCGCGGAAATTAATGGATGACGATCGAGCAACTCGAATCAATCCACAATTTTTTGAAGTTGTCGGATAATATCGCCACAGCAGGACAACCGAGCGAAGAACAGTTCACTGCGATTAAAGAAGCGGGTTATCAGCTTGTTGTGAATCTAGCACCGCCTGGATCGACGAATGCAATTCCTCAAGAGGGCGAAATCGTAGAATCCTTGGGGCTGCAATACGTTCACATTCCGGTGGTCTGGACAAATCCAACGCTTGAGGATCTCGATCGCTTCTTCTCAATCTTGAACGCGAATACTGAAAAGCCTGTCTTTGTTCACTGTGCAAAAAACATGCGGGTTTCTGCATTTATGTATCTCTATCGTCGTTTGCACGATTGTTGGGATGATCAGCAAGCAGAATCGGATTTACACAAAATTTGGATTCCGAATGAGATGTGGCAGGCGTTTATTCAACGAGCCATTAAATCCCACCAGTAAATTGGTAGAGACGTTTCGGTGGAACGTCTCCACGCCATCGGGTAAACGCACGATCGCATTCATCCATTCATTCATCCGTTCATTCATCCATTCATCCGTTCATTCATTCGTTTGTTCATGAAATCGTTAGAACTTTTGCCTATGATGAATTATTTGTGGTGGCGCGGTTGTGCGGAGACGTTTCACCAAAACGTCTCTACGGGGGCGGATGCTTCTGGATTGGGGTGTTTGACTTGATGACTGGAACGTTAGAGAATCTCTCGATTTTTGGTTTTGACTCGCTGATATAGCTCCTCCATCGTGGCGATAAATGAACTGTCTTTGTGCCAAAACGCTGGAAAGTCACCCTGTTTTTTGATCAAGATGGCAGAGACACCCGTTTGGGCAACAGGCTCGATCGCGCTAGGCAATCGCTTACTTCCTTGCCAAAATTCTCGAAGACTCACCTCTGATGCCGCGATCGTATCCGGTTTGGTGTAGTACGATTCCGCCGGAGTGAGCGGTGATTGTTCAGCCGCCAACTCTTGAGAAAGCGCTGTTCCTAAAGGCGATTTGGCTAACTCAGTATGCAAATCGGTTCTCGAAAGCCCTCGTAGCTCAAACAGCAAAAACGGGTCACGATCGAGCTTCGCAGCCAGCAAATAATAGACTCCTGCAATATGTTTGCAGGGATTGCTAGAGTCGGGACACGAACACCGGGTTTTAAAGTCCGATCGCTGGTGGGGCAGCAGGTGCAGTCCCAGCGTTGAAAAGGCATCTTCGATATTGTCGGGCATCTCGTTGAGCAGAAGTTTAGAGATAAATCCTGCTTTAGATGCCACATAGGCGATCGCGGCTGACCAATTTGCTGCACTAATTGACTTAATCTCGATCGCTGTAGTGTAGAGCGGTTCTGTATAAACGCCAAAATAAGGATTTACCGAGCCGCGAACCTGCGCGGTTGCAACGCCTTCTTTAATCTCAAAACTTTTGATTTTGCCGCCGTTGGCATACGATCGACCTCGACTCAATCGCCCTGGATCGGTGAATTCTTCCAGCGCTGCGATAAATCGTTTTCCCCACCAGGTTCGACTAAATTGAGCCATGAGCGTTACTCCATAACGGCACTGCGGTTGAGTGCAATCAGTTGTTTAAATGCATCGTTATCTAACTCGGTCAGCCACGACTCATCCGATCCGACGATCGAGCCAGCCAGTTTTTTCTTATCTTCAATCATTTGATCGATGCGTTCTTCCAACGTCCCGATCGCGACGAACTTATGGACGAAAACATTCTTTTTTTGCCCAATCCGAAATGCCCGATCAGTCGCTTGATCTTCGACTGCCGGATTCCACCAGCGATCAAAGTGAAACACATGATTAGCTTTAGTGAGCGTGATGCCGACTCCGCCTGCTTTGAGCGATAAAATAAACACCGATGGTTCCGTTTCAGGATCTTGAAATTCAGCAATCATTCGTTCGCGTCTGTTGCGATTCGTTCCGCCGTGCAAATAGTAAGTGTTGATGTGGAGCATGTGTTGACAATAGTTTTCTAATGCGTCTCCAATGTCTGTAAATTGCGTAAACACCAGCAAACTTTCTCCTTCATCAATGGCTTCTTTAACCATCTCAGTTAAGCGATCGAGCTTATGTGATCGCTGTGGTGTGAAATCACTATCATCTTGCAGAAATTGTCTGGGATGATTACAAATTTGTTTGAGTTTCAGCAGCGTTGCCAAAATCAATCCTTTGCGTTGGATTCCTTCAGTAGCTTGAATTTGTTGATCGACATCTTTGACGATCGCTTCATAGAGAGACGCTTGTTCTTTAGTTAGATTACAGTAAAGTTTTTGCTCGACTTTATCAGGCAAGTCTGAAATGATTGCCGGATCGGTTTTGACCCGTCGCAGAATAAGGGGTTCGACTAACTTCTTGAGGGTTGCAGACTGAGTCCGATCGCTATTTTTTTGAATCGGAATCTCAAACGATTTACGAAACTGAGCTTCCTTTCCTAAATAGCCAGGGTTGAGGAAGTTGAAGATTGACCAGAGATCTAACAATCGATTTTCAACGGGCGTTCCAGTGAGAGCGAGGCGATAATGTGCCGGAAGTTTAGCGATCGCTTTCGTTTGTGCCGCTTTTGGGTTCTTGATATTCTGTGCTTCATCCACCACTAAGCGTTGCCAATCGACGCTGGACAGCATTTTTTCATCTTTACGCACCAACGTAAACGATGTGATCACCACATCATAGTTTTGAGCGATCGATTTGAATTCTTTAGTGTCTTGAAGACGTTGACTGCCGTGATGAACCAGCGATCGTAACTGCGGTGCAAATTTTTCGATTTCTTTTTGCCAGTTGCCTACAACTGACGTAGGCGCAATCAATAACGTAGGCAAGACGAGCTGATCATCCGCGTGTTCTCGTTCTTGTACCAACCGCGCGATCACCTGCACCGATTTTCCCATGCCCATATCGTCCGCAAGGCAGCCACTCAATCCTAATTCTTCTAAGTAGCGCAGCCAAGAAACACCCCGCTTTTGATATTCTCGCAGTGTTCCTTGAAATCCGGTTAAATCGGACACAGGTTCTAGCTGACTTTTGTCATTCAGCTTTGCCATCATTTCAGACAGCAGACGATCGTGATCAACATCAACCTCCATACTTTCGTCGGCACTAGCTCTCATTTTCATGAAATCTAGCAGCGACATTTCTGGATGTTCTTGCTGATGAATTTTCCAAAACTCTAGCATTTGCTGCATTTTGGTTTGGTCAAGCTCGATCCATTGCCCCCGAAATCTTACAAGTGGAGTTTTAGCATTGACTAACTGTTGCCATTCCTGTTCGGTGACGGGCTGATCTCCGATCGCTAATTCATACTGATATTCAACGAGTGTATCGAATGAAAAATAGCGCTTATTTTTACCAGCGGGTTTGCGACTGCTCTGAGCCGTTAACCGAACTTTGGCGCGTTTTCGACCTTTGGGAGTCCACCAAGCAGGAACGATCACCTTATAGCCTGCCTCTTCTAACACCCAGGCTGACTCTTTAAGAAAGTCAAACGCATCGCTTAATGTTAGTAAAATCTGCGTTGGCTGATCGGTCTCTAGTCCTACCCAAAGATTGGGATAGATTCGAGCTGCGTAGCCTAAATTTAACAGTAAGTTTTGCTCAAAATTTTCGCCAAACTGTTTCTGCAATTCTTTCTTCTGTTTGGGACGAGTTTGCCAATACTCCAACAGTGGTAGCCGTGAAGACGGATCGTTTTTAGCAGCAACCTGAAATTCTAATTGCCACGCTTCTTCGGGTTTATCGGGCGCTTGAAGCTGAAAGCACAGATAGAACTCAGTCGCGGATTGAGTGCGACGAATTCGATCGCGCCATGTCTGCCACTGTTGATAAACCTCTAAATCGTCAGACCGTTTTTTGCGCCAAGGATGCAGACACTCGTCGATTAAAGAATCTGTGACTTTGAGATCAAAGGCAGTCGTCGAGGGTGTACAGACCACAATTTCGGTGAGTAAGCATTCTGAGAAGTGTCGCAACAGCCGCTCTTTGTCGTAAAATTCTGGCGTTTTTTGGGGAGTCGCAAACCCAGCAACACAGGCAAAGGGCATCGATTCGACAAAGCGCTGAAGGTCTGTTTCGTAGTGTTCTGAAATAATCTCCCAGCCGGGATGAATCTCAAATGTGGGTGCTGCGTGTTGATATGCTGCCGATTTTCGTTTGCTTTTTGCAGAAGCCTTCTCTTCCGCAGGCAGCGATCGTAACCGCAAGGCTGGAATATAGTGATCTTTCAAAATCACCTGTTTCAGCGATCGAGTGTAGTAGTACCAAAACAGTAGATCCGCTCCTAACTGTACGTCTGTTAACTGATGCAGCGCAGCAAAGTGTAGATCATTGAGAAGCTTAATAGCGTTATTCACTCGCTCTTGGCGATCGCCCGTTTTCACCCACGCTGTTGTCTGATAGCACTCGACTTGCCAATATTCAAAGGCAAACGTCTCCGGCAAATCGGTTTCTAGATATCGCGCTAGCTCGATCGACGGTAGCGGCTGACGATCGGAACTGGGCAACAAAAAATATTTTGATGAAATGTCTGCTTTTGACGGCGGCGGAGCCTGGGATTTTAGCCCCAATTCTTCTGTCAAAAACGTGAGAAATTCGGCTCCAGTTAAATGACGAGGATGAATCGTCTCAGCGCGATTTGATGAGTGAATCTCAGTCGTTTCCACCCATAGATAGAACGCACCATTTTGAATAAATTCATCCTCAGTTTGAGGAATCCAAGTTCCGTGAAGAATTCTCATGACTGATTCTCACAAGCTTGATTTGAATTTATAGCAGTTTTTAGGTGAATACAACCAATCTAATCAGATAAAGAGAGCCAATTATCATCTAACAGCAGAAACGTGATTATTTAGAACTTGTCTCCCTCCTAGTCACTTTAGAAATAATCTCCTCTAAAAAGCGGCTCACGGCTTCGTTGAGAGGTGCTGGAACGTGCTTCATAAACCACTGCTGCACATAAGCCATCGTAGTGAGATTGAGTTCTTGAGTGGTGAGGATTTCTTTGAGTTCATCCAATCGCTCTAAGGCACGATCTTTCACATTAGAAGGAGCTTCATCTTCGACCAGTTCCCACACGTCGTTAAACTTTTCCTCTAGAGTGGTCAGGTCACTGGCTAAAGAAATCTCTGGCAATTCTTCTGCTAAAAATTCACCGTTTACATTGACATCTAGGCTTGATGGAAACACGGTTTTAAAGTAATCGCTATATTTCTCCTGCTTACGAATTTTCTCTAACACGTCCTGAATTTCTGGACTGTCGGGCGCAATTTCCAAGGCTTGCTTCAACGTCTCTTTGGCTTCTTCTAAATGCCCTTCTTCACGCAATTCTTCGCCATAGTCCCAAAGTGCCCGAAGAAAGCCATCTTTTGCCCTGACGGAATCAACTCGATAAGCGCGATCGTAATACTTCACCGCCTGACTAAAATTGCGAATCTCTGCCAAGCACTCTGCGATCTCAAATAGTGCCCCAAAATGATTGGGATTTGCCGCAAGAATGGGAGTGAGCCGACTGATAATGCTAAGGGTTACGCCGGGACGCGCGCTTCTAATCTCTTGATATGCCTGATCAACATCGGGCTTGAGCCGCTCTAATTCCCAAATTTCTTGGTGCAGAGCGTGTCGCCTGACTAGCCACCGTCGCACTAGCTCGATCGTGATCCGAAATGTCGAAATTCTAGGAGGAATGGTGGTTCCGGTCGGTCGCACTTTTGAGCCTACAGATTGCAAAAACTTCCAATCGACCAGATGGAACACTGCTTCATGAAGCGGTTGCGTAAGAACAACTCCATGATCGCGCAGCAAGGCTAAAGGTGCTTCTTGAGTAAACGTTAGAAGGTCGGCATCAGCAAGCGGCACAGAGCCAAGTTTTGCTTCAGGAACTTCTGCGGCGGCTGAGAAAACAACTTGTTCTGGAATCGGCAATCCGTCCCAAAACCAGGCTAACCCGCCTTCACCGAGTTCGATCGCCTTCTCGACAATGCTTTCAACGTCGGCGCGAGTCACCTGCCAGCGATCTTCTTCTCTAGCGTGAGAAAATACGGCAAAACACACGACTTGCGTAAAGTAAGGATGTCCTGCTGAGAGTTCTAAAATCGCGTCGATCGCGTCCTGGCTATAGTCCAGCAAACCCTCCGCAGGCTTGGTGATTAACCGTTCTGCACTGCGACGATCGAGCAGCCCAACTTCTTGATTAGGTGCCTCTCGAAATAGGCTCACCAGTTCGGGCAAGTCGTTGAGTTGTCGCCCGACTACCGGAATGATATAGAGATCAGGGTGGTGATAAACCTCTGACTGAAGGTATTGAAAGAGGTGCCCAGCGGCAACTTTGAGGCTGTAAAACGCGTCAAATTCATCCAGCAACAGCACGAGATTTTGAGTTTTGAGCGCGTGACGCAATTGCAGAAGGAAGCGATCGACAAAAATCTTTGGATCGTGTTCTAACTCTGAAACTGAAGGAAGCACGATCGAGCCAATCAAGCCAAAGTGTTCTAATGAATCTCTTGCCAGTTCGTGCAAAACTTCACCGAGCGGCTTTTGGCTGTCTCCTTCTAAAGAGAGTGGAACAAATACAAAGTTCTCCAGGTCAACGAAATTAGGAATCTGAGCCAGAACCGAAGACTTCCCAATGCGGCGCTGACCGTGCAGCAAAATCACTTGAGAACCCCTGTAGAGATTGTCTGCTACAAACTGAAATAAGCTCTCACGACCGAAGAATAAGTCCGCCTCTGTAATCGGGCGACCAATGATGTAAGGATTTCTCCGAGCGATCGGAAAATTCATAAATGTATAGTCAGCTATTTAGCTAGATTAACCCTGAATCAACCCCTTCGGCAATGCTGCCGACACTTTCCCCAACCATTCCAGAGTGGATGGCACCTCTTCTTTATGCTGCCACAACCAGCGAATTGCTTTCATAACATTCTCGGCTTGCTTGTGGCTCATCAGATTGAGGAATCCTTTCTGCCGTTCTTGAAGCGTCTCCTCAGTGCTATTTTCAATCTCTTTGACGACCCACCACTCCATCATTGATGACGCAAATCGGTATAGTTTTTTACCGTCTTTCACCTGGGATATCACCACACCTCGTTCTTCTAAGTCATTAAGTTCCCGCTCTTTCTGACTAAAAACCAGATCGATATTTCCTAGATCATAGCGCTTTCTGAGAAGGCGACCTCTTAGCTCGCAGAGGGCAAGCATCATCATCAGCGTTTGCTCCACTTGAGTCGCCAGATTCCAAATATCCTCAAAATAGTGAATCGTGGCTTGCTGAAAATCTTGAGCAAATGCCTCAGCGTTGGGAACGTGACCCGTCCGCAGTTCGCGGTAGAGCAGATGACCCGCATTTTGCAGCAGAGCCGGATTTCCATCTGAAATTTCTCGAATCCCGTCTCGTAAGGCAGGAGTCATCGGCATACAGCCCAACAGAGCCGCCACTTCGGTCTCGGCAAAGGGCTTGAGCGGTTGAAACAAGTAGTGGTTATACCAGGGAGAGCCGTCAGGTTTTAATTTGGGTCCAAGCTCGTTGAGTCGTCGCAGCGAAGTCACAACCATCGAGAGAAACTGTCGCTCTTTAGAATGAGAGGCAATGTTTCGGCAGTCGCTCAAGAAGACGGCAATTTCGTTATCGCCATAGCCCTCTTGAGAACGCAGAGCGGCATCATAATCATCGACGAGCAGCACGAGAAACTTGCTTTGTTTTCCTAACTGTCGCAGAAGCGATCGCAACCCGTCTTTGGTCGTGTTGCCCTGCTCTAAAAATTGACTGACTTCTGTCTGAAGGTCTGGCTCCTTATCTAACGCCTCTTTGGTGAGCAGCATAATTTCGCGCCAGAAATTAGCGGCGCTAAAGGGGTTGATGCTCAAACAACTCAGTAAGACGATCACGGCACTAGAGGGGTCATGTCCTCTCAGTTGCCAAGCTTTGGGAGAAGCGAGTAGTTCTAAAAAGGACGATTTACCAATGCCAGGACCGCCCCAAATAGCAAGATTGCTGCGACTGAGAATCTGATCAAAGGCAGTCTCGATCGCAGAGGTGCGCCCTGCAAAACAATCGGGCGGAACAGGTCTACCGACGATAAAGGGGTTGTGAGTGAGGGAGCTTTCAGTCATTACCAGTTCTTATCAGGTAGGGTGAGGCAACTCTTTATACCCAAGATCGTAGCCTGAACCCCCAAGATCAGCCACTTACACCGTCACAGGAATCACCTTATGCAAGGGTGCGACTCCGGCTAAGTCAAGAATTTGTGGAATTAGATCTTCTCGCTTAACAGCCATTAGATGCACACCTTGACAAAGTTGACGCGCGAGTTTCACCTGTTCTGCCGCAATCATCACTCCTTCTTGGAGCGGATCAACAGCCTGTTCTAATCGATCGATGATGTGATCGGGAATATGAACTCCAGGAACACAACGATTGATAAATCGAGCATTTTTTGCGGACTTGAGCAGAAAGATACCTGCCAGAATAGGCTTTCCGGCGGGAGAGCCGAGTTGATCCATGAATTTTTCTAAGCGATCGAAGTCTGAGATCAACTGACTTTGAAAAAACTGGGCACCTGCCTCTACCTTGCGCTCAAATCGACGCTGTAAGCCTGACCAACTGCCGCATTGGGGATCAACTGCCGCTCCCACAAATAGGGTTGTTTCTCCGTCTGTTAGGGGTTGGTCGTTCCAATCGGTGCCCAGATTGAGTTTGGAGATCAGTTGCAGCAATCGCACTGACTCAAGCTCGAAGACAGCTTTTGCATCTACATGATCGCCTGCTTTCACAGGATCGCCTGTAAGCGCCAGAATATTGTGAACTCCCAGAGCATGGGCACCGAGCAGATCGGCTTGTAAGCTGATGCTGTTGCGATCGCGACACGCCACCTGACAAATTGGCTCGATTCCTTGCTGCATCAGCAGCACTGATGACACGAGCGAACACATTCGCATCACTGCCCGACTGCCATCTGTAATATTTACCGCGTGGACTCGTCCCTTTAGGATCTGCGCCATCTCCAGCATATGAGCCGGGTTGCCACCTTTTGGAGGAGCCACTTCAGCCGTGATTAAAAACTCGCCAGACTGAGCAGCAAAACGAAAAGATGGAAGCAGGCGTGAAGGGTAAGACATGGGCGATCGAGAGTAGAGCTTTAGAAATAGGGTATCGGAGATTGATTCAAAATCTGAAGCTGATCCCCACAATTTACAGGAACTTAAAGGTTAGTCGCCTTCATCCTCATAGAGCGTCAGTTATTCAAGATTAAGCATCAGCAAATGGGTCGAAATTTTACTGTTCTAGAGCAGCAAGGCGTATCCCATTGCTTTCTTCGCTTTTGTTAGGGTTTCGTTGGCGATCGCCGACGCTTTTTCGCGCCCATCTCGCAGCACCGATTCTAAGTAGCCTCGGTCATCCATGATAGCTTGATATTTTTCTTGGATTGGCTGCAAGGCAGTGATCATCGTCTCGGTGAGCAGGGGTTTAAACTGTCCCCAGCCCATATCTTGACACTCGGCTGCGACCGCTTCTTTGGTTTGACTCGACAAAATCATGTAGAGCGTCAGCAAATTGTTGCACTCTGGACGATCGGGATCGCCAAATACCAGCCCTCGAATCGGGTCGGTTTTGCAGCGCTTGATCTTGTTTTGAATCACGTCTGGCGGGTCTAGCAAATTGATTCGGCTCAGCTCAGACGGATCAGATTTAGACATTTTTCGAGTGCCATCGGTGAGGCTCATCACCCGCGCTCCATCTGCCCGAATGAGCGGCTCAGGACGTTTGAGAACTGGCTTTTCAGGAGTGGCAAATTTGTAATTGAAACGATCGACCAAATCGCGAGTCAGTTCTAAATGCTGTTTCTGGTCTTCACCGACGGGCACTTTATCGGGTTCGTAAAGCAAAATATCAGATGCCATCAGCACGGGGTAAGTGAGCAATCCCGTTCCGACCTCTTGCCCCTGCTTCACCGCCTTCTCTTTAAACTGGATCATGTCTTGTAACCAGTTGAGCGGTGTGATGCAGCTTAGCAACCAAGCAAACTCAGCGTGGGCGGGAACATGGGACTGTACAAAGATGGTTGAGTATTGCAGATCGAGTCCGCAGGCAAGGTAGAGGGCTGCGATCGTGTAAGTATCTGCTGCTAGAGTTTTGGGGTCATGAGGCACCGTGATCGCATGGAGATCTGCTAGAAAGAAGTAATTGTCATAATGACTCTGCCCTTCGACCCAATTGCGAATAGCGCCTAAATAATTGCCGAGGTGAAGATAACCCGTCGTTTGAATGCCCGAAAGAACTCGCTGCCTGGTCATAGATAATGTTGGGTCGTCTTGATCAAAAAGGTTTCAATCTCCTCATTATCACCTGCAATCTAGCCCTCCGGACTCGATTCTCAAAGCATTCAGGCTATGAAAAGACGATCGCTCAAGTTGCATCGGGCGATCGTCAGCTTTATGTTGACGCAAAGGAAATAGAAGCTTCTGTGAGCGTTAATCACGCCGTTTTGACTCTACGTTCTTTTCTAGACACCGCTCTAAAAGCTCTACTTGATAGAGAAGACCAAAGCGACGCGGATTGAGAACCAGTGGGTAAGTCAGATCACCCAAAGGTTGATTGAAATATTGCCACAGCGGAAAGTTGAATTTGAGCAGTTTTGAAAGCATGAGGAGGTGTCCAGGTAGCAGGAATAAGCAAACACCCATGTAAAAATAAAAGCTTCACTTGTGAATGGGCTGCTAGCTTTAAGATGCCCAACCTTGTCCAGACTCTCCCGGTAGAGATTGCGGAATCCTCTACTATACCTTCGTCAGAAAGATCTGTAATTTTGAGGAGATCCTTGACATCGTGTTCTGATTAATCCAACTTTTGGGCAGAGAGTTCTACGATCGCTCGTCCCAGCTTCTCATATTGATCCAACGTGTTGTAAAGCTGAGCAGAAATGCGAACTAGCCGCTTAGGTGCAGCGGGGTAGGGCACGATCGGGACTTCAATCCCAAATTTTTCTAACAGCGCATCCTGCAAACCCAGATACGAACCGTCTGACAGAGGCACTGTTGCCAGAGAGCCGATCATCTCATCAGGGCTAGGTAGCGCGACTTTTAGGATGTTACAGAGAATAGTTCTGGCAGCGATCGCCTTCTGTCGATTGTGCTTCATTAATTCAGACCAGCCTCCAGGCAGCCGCGATCCCATAAATCGAATGGCTTCTGGAACGCACAGATAAGCAGTAGGGTCGTCGGTTCCTGTCCAGTCAAACTCTAATCGAAATCGCGATCGATCTCGGCGCGGCGAGTTGGCTCCGTGACTGATAGTTAACGGACGAATCTCAGATTGTTTGTCGGGTTTCACATAGAGAAACGCCGCTCCTTTAGGCGCACAAAGCCATTTGTGACAGTTGCCTGTGTAGTAAGTCGCTCCGATCGCTGCCAAGTCGATCGCCACCATTCCGGGTGCATGGGCACCATCAATCAAAGTATCGATGTTCTGCTCAGACAATGCGTGAATAATCTCCGCGATCGGAAACACCAATCCTGTTTGACTCGTGATGTGATCGAGCAATGCCAGTCGAGTCTTAGAGGTGACCGCTTGCAAAATTGGCTTGATCGCTTGTTGAGACGACTCGATCGGATAGGGGATTTCTGCAACGACGATTTTTGCGCCCGATCGTTTTGCTACAAAATCCAACGCATTTCGGCAAGCGTTATATTCCTGATTGGTTGTCAGCAGTTCATCTCCTGGCTCAAACGTCAGAGACCGCAAAACGGTATTGATCCCCGTTGTCGCATTAGGTACGAAGGCAAGATCATTCGCATTTGCCCCCACAAAAGTTGCTAAATCAGTTCGTGCTTGATCGAGCAACTCCTCTAGATCCCGCCCAAAAAATTGCAGAGGTTGCCGCTCAATTCGCTGACGGAGTTCTTGCTGCAATTTCATCACAGGCAACGGACACGCCCCAAAAGAGCCGTGATTGAGAAACTCGATCGTGGGATCAAGTGACCAATAGTGCGACCAATTTGTCTGGGAATGATCCGAGTTGAGCGGCGATCGGGTTGCTGTCATGAGTTGCGGTTTAAAGCTTCTATTTTACTGATCTCGATCAAGCAGAGATCACAGGATTTAAAACTGGTCAGATTTTGATGAACAATAGAGATACATGGAATTGAGGTCAAACGATGGGACAGTGTGAACGGCTAGTTTTGATGGCAGAAGATGAGCTAACGCAGTACAGCACTGATGCTCGCAAGATTGAAAAGCTGCGGCAAAAAATCGGCTTATCGGTTAACACCAGAGAGCAGCAGGAAGTGAAAGATACCCTGTTAGCAGAGATGCCGACCGATCCCATTCGCAAATTAGTCGAAACACAGCGTCAGACTGTAGCACTTCCCTTTTGGGGAATCGCTGGATTAGGGCTATTGTTTGGCATTTCGTCCTTTCAGCCTCTTGATTTTATCGCCACGATCGTCGGAGGCGCGATCGCCTTCAATGTTCAGAAATTGGGCTGGCAGCTTCAGGCAAAACGATTAATTATCCGTACCCTAGAAGACATTGAGGAGCGCAGAAAAAATCCAGACGCATAGAGTCGTTTGATTAAACCGCCCAAACGGGTCATTGCAAAATTTCGATCGCCTCCTATACCGTTCAAAAGAACACAGTCTCGGATAGAGCTTGCATCTATCATGAGTCATTCGTTTAGGAGCCGATCTAATGAATGCCCCTACGTCTATTGCCGAAATTGATTTAACTCCCATTCCTGGCAAGAGCTATTGGAACTGCGATCGAGAATGGCGCGAAGAATTTATCTACTTTTTGATGGTTGATCGCTTTCACGACAATCGCGACCGTCAGTCGGTTCAGACTCAGGCACGATCGCTCGGCAGTGGCACCCAAGCTCAACTCAAAAAGTTTTGCGGGGGCACTCTTAAAGGCATTAAAAATCATCTAGACTACATCAAAAATTTGGGCTGCACTGCAATCTGGCTCAGCCCAGTTTTTGAAAACAACGATGCTCCCAATCCTGATTCTGATAAATATCACGGCTACTCAATTCAAAGCTATCTGAATATTGATCCTCGGTTTGGCACCAAGCAAGATTTGATTGATTTAGTCGATGCCGCTCACCATAAGGAGATGCGCGTCTTTTTAGATGTGGTTGGCAACCACTCTGGCGATAACTGGTATTACTTTGGTGACACACCCTATTATTACGATCGCGATCAGCAGTTTCCGTTTGGTGGGTGGCGAAAGCCCGATCGACCCTCGCCCTCTGAGTTGCGCAACCCTGCCTTCTACCATCGTCGGGGCGAAATTCGCAACTGGGATCATTATCCTGAAACCCAGCACGGAGACTTCTTTTCTCTCAAAGACTTTAACAATGACGATGATTATGATGGGTTAAAGCTCCAAGAAATTCTGATCAAAGCTCACTGTTATTGGATACGCGAAGCAGACATTGATGGATTTCGGATGGATGCTGTCAAGCACATGGGAGAACTGGCGATCGCTCGCTTCTGCTCCGACATTCGTGAATATGCCTACCGTCTCGGCAAACGTTGGTTCTTGCTGTATGGCGAGCTGGTTGACGGTGACGATGCCATTAATCGCTACATCGGACCCAATACTCCAACTCAGTTCAATAACAAAACGGTCTACTTTGGGCTAACGTCAGTTCTCGATTTTCCGCTTTATTGGACGCTGCCAGGAGCAATTAAGGGCTTGAGTTCTCCGGTTGATTTAATTAACCGCTATGAGGCTCAGCGACAGCGTGCCCTGAGTCGAGGTGAGTTAGGGCGTTATCTGATCACATTTGTGGATAACCACGACCAGATCGGGCAAGACTATAAACGCCGATTTGCTGCTGACGCTCCAGACGCTCAAGTGATCGCGGCGATCGGCTATTTACTCTGCGCGTTGGGCACTCCCTGCATTTATTACGGCACTGAGCAGGGGCTATCAGGCAAAGGCAATGGCGACGAATTTATTCGCGAAGCCATGTTTGATCTCAACGATTCTCAGGTCGATTATCTCAATCAACGCTGTACGATCTATCAGGCGATCAGCCAGATTGCCAAGCTATATCGAGAGATTGAAGCGCTGCGCTTCGGGCGAATGTATTTTCGAGAAATCTCAGGCAACGGACAAGATTTTGGGCTTCCTCAAGGTCAACCCTGCACGATCGCCTTCTCGCGGATTTTGGCAGGACAAGAAGTGCTGATTGCCTACAATACGTCTGCGACGGAAACGCGCAGCGATTTTGTCATCATTGATGGAGATCTACACAAAGCCAACGAGAGCCTGACGTTTCTCTACGGCAAAACCGGCACCGTCTCGATTCACCCGCACTCAAATCCAGATATTCGCTCCCTGTTTGTGCAGCTTGAGCTTGAACCCAACCAGTTTGTGATTTTGCAATGAGATTGAGCCTCTAATCTGGTGAAATGGATTAAATGGAGACGTTTCTCCAGATAGGTTCACTCGCGCTAGGTTGCAAATGTCTATTATCTCTACGGTTACAGTTCCGGCAACGACTGCAAATATCGGGGCAGGTTTTGACTGTTTGGGGGCTGCCCTCACGATTTACAACCAGTTTCGATTTGCTGTGGTTGACGAAGACTCTTTACAAATCACCGCTACAGGAGCCGAAGCCGATCGAGTCTCGACAGATACTAGCAACCTAGTTTATCAATCCTTTATCAGGCTCTATCAACACTTAGGCAAAACTCCTCCACCCGTGCAAATCGACATCACGATGGATGTGCCCCTAGCAAGAGGCTTAGGAAGCTCAGCAACCGCGATCGTCGGAGGGTTGGTCGGTGCCAACGCGCTAGCGGGATCGCCCCTCAGCCAAGAAGACGTTATGCAATTGGCGATTGCTATCGAAGGGCACCCCGACAATGTGGTTCCGGCACTGATCGGTGGCTGTCGTCTGGCGGCATCGGGTCTCGATCGCAACTGGGAGATCTGTGATATTCCCTGGGATCGCTCGGTTATGCCGATCGCAGCGATCCCCAATTTTGAGCTTTCCACGGCAGAAGCACGGCGAGTTTTGCCTACTGAATATAGTCGCGCCGACTCAATTTTTAATGTTTCTCACTTGGGTTTGCTGCTGCGCGGATTAGAAACGGGACGCGCTGACTGGCTTAAAGCTGCTCTGCAAGACCGAATTCATCAACCCTATCGCCAGACCTTGATTCGAGGATATGAAGAAGTACGATCGGCAGCTATGGGTGCGGGCGCTCATGGAATGGTAATTAGCGGAGCGGGTCCGACTCTTTTAGCGCTAGCAAATCCAGCCAACGCAGAAGCGGTTAAACTAGCGATGCAAACTGCCTGGACTGGGCAAGGAGTCGAGGTACAAGTCGAATTGTTGCAGATTGACAATCAGGGTGCGATCGTAGAGTAGCCTTCTTGAGAACTGTAAAGTGACCTTTTCCAAATGTTGGGATTGACAGATCTTAGAGATTAGTACTAGAGTACTAAAGGCAGTCTCGCAGATGACCTCACTTGTTTGCAGAGTCTCAGCTCTGTGCCTTGGTCGTTCCACTCAACTTCGTCAAACACCTGATGAAGAATATATAGCCCGCGTCCACATTCATGCTGATCGCAAAGAAGAGTCCGCTCAATTGGCTCGTCGTGACAGCAGGGAGGCTCAAACCCAGAACCCTGATCAGTAATCACCCACCAATAGTGATCAGATGTCGTCGAAAAGTGAACCAGGACTTTCTTGCAGGGGTCTAAGTTGTTGCCGTGTTTAGCAGCATTGACTAAAGCCTCTTGCAAACCTAATCTGATCTCAGCCTTCCACTGATTAGGGACTTTTGCCAAAAGCAAATCTAGAACCGGAATCAAGTAGAGTGTTGATGCAAAGCTAACTGTGTTCCAGTTATGCCCTGTAGAACGAGGTGAAATAGCAATCACTCGGAAAACCCCGTAGCTTTCAAGTGGATAAGCGTACCCTTGACAAGCAATGTGTTCTAAAAAACACATGACTATATCCAATTCGAGATGTAGTTATATAATCAGTTAAATTTAAAGACTTGCAGATTAAGACGAACGTTTTAGAAGTTTGAGCGCTACAGAAAACTGAGCTACATCCGCAAGCACCTGATGGAAGAAGAATTCATCAATTCTTACTGAGTAGCTATTCATCTGTGTTTAAACTATACCAAAATACAGATGGAAAAACATCCCTTCTTCAAAGACCAAAACTTTTATCTCAGTGAGTTCACTGAGATAAATGGGATCTCAAGGTTATTTTTGTTGATAAATCATCTGCTCAAGACGACGAAAGTCTCGCTCTACTTCACCCCACAGCGATCGATTATGGGGATCCGTGCGAAGCGCCTTTTTGAGATAGAGCCGTGCTTTCTCAAACTGCTTTTCGTGAATCAGTTGCCGCCCCCAGCTTTGATAGACGATCGCTTGCCATTGACGAATTTCAGGATCGATAGGAAGACGCTGCGCTAATCCTTCTACAAGGGCAATAGCTCTAGGAAATCGCTTTTCTCGCAGTAATTGTTGTAACTGCTCATACGATGCCTGCTTGAGCTGCTGATCGATAAAAGACAGGTTGGGATCAGATTTAATTGGGCTGGGTTTAGGGGAGCTTTCTTTGCGAATCACCGTGACCTTCGGCTTCACAGAAGAATTCTCGTTGCGCGTGGCAGTGACGTTTGGCTGCGTAGTGTCGGGTGTCTGCTGACTCTGGGGAGGTTGAGTCATCGCATCGTTAAATCCTGAAGGATTCACAACAGTGAGTAAAAACCGATATGCTTCTGAAACCCGGATAAACTGCTCGTTTGCCTGCTGATTACCAGGGTTAACATCTGGGTGAAGTTGACGCGCCAAGCGACGGTAGGAGGTTTTGACATCCTCATACGACGCACCTGTTCTTAATCCCAATAATCGATAACAGTCTGCAATATTCATTAAAGATAGAAAAGGCAGAATTCTCAAGTAATTCTGCCACTTAAAACAAGGAGTAGCCTACCTAGAGTCAAGATATCAACAAGTTCCTGATCGCAGTTACATCTCTAAATTCTGCGATCTGATTCTTGTAGCATGTCCAAGTCTGCCCATTAGGTGACCGATTCGATCACTTTGTCGATTAGACCATACTCTTTCGATTCTTGAGCAGACAAGAAGTAGTCACGATCAGTATCTTTCTCAATTTTGCTGAGCGGTTGCCCACTGCGATCAGACAAAATCTGGTTTAGCTGGGTGCGGATGCGGAGAATTTCTCGTGCTTCGATCGCGATGTCGCTTGCTTGGCTGCGTCCAGTGCCACCCAAAGGTTGGTGAATCATGATTCGAGCGTGAGGCAGAGCAAACCGTTTGCCCTTCGTCCCGGCGGCTAAGAGAAATGCACCCATAGATGCCGCAAGACCCACGCAGATAGTCACAACATCAGATTTGATGTGCTGCATTGTGTCATAGATCGCCATCCCAGCCGTGACAGATCCACCCGGCGAGTTGATATAAAGCGAGATGGGCTTACCAGGATCTTCAGAGTCGAGATAAAGCATAGAAGCCACGATCGCGTTGGCGATGTTATCGTCTACTTCCTGGCTAAGGAATATAATCCGCTCTAGGCTAAGGCGTTGATAAATATCAATCCACTGCTCATAGGAGCTACCAGGAAGACGGTAAGGAACTTTGGGGGTACCGATTGGCATAAGACAAGTAGGGGATAAAGGGGGTTAAGTCAAACGGGATTGAACGGGGGCTGGCAGATTTTTGGGGTCAAGCACCCGATCAATGAAGCCATAGTCTTGAGCAGTGGTCGGGGTGAAATATAAGCGACGATCGAGATCTTTGAGAATTTTCCCAGGCGATTGACCCGTATTGTCTGCCAAGATTTCTACAAACATGGCTCGATCAGAGACGACTTTTCGAGCATCGATTTCGATATCGCTTGCCTGTCCACTCGTTCGGTTATATTGCGGAGCCAGCACGATTTCTGCATTTGGCAAACTCAAGCGAGATCCTTTGGCACCCGATGAGAGCAACATCGCAGCAGTGCCGCCTGCCTGTCCTAAGCAGATCGTGTGGACGGGAGATTTAATGTATTGCATCGTGTCATAGATCGCCATGCTGGCAACCATCCCTCCAGTCCGCTGTGCCGATTGCTCACCGGGAGAGTTGATGTACAAGAAGATCGGCTTAGTCGAATCTTCAGAGTTGAGGGAGAGCAGCAGGGCAACGATGAAGTTTGCGAAGTTGTCGTTGATTTCTTCATCGAGAAAGACAATTCGCTCAAAGCTCATGCGGGTGTAAAGATCGACCCACTGCACTTGTTGACTGCCCGGAATACGGTAGGGAACTTGCATAAATCCTAATCAAGTCAAAGCAGGGACAGGAGCGGGGAGTTGTTTGGTGCTTTCTAAAACGATGTCAATCAGTCCGTATTCTTTGGCTTCTTGAGGCGTGAGATAGAACGTCCGATCGGTGTCTTTAATAATCTTCTCGGTCGGTTGTCCCGTGTTTTTCGAGAGGATATCTAAAATTGCGGCGCGGTTGTCTAAGACTTCTTTCGCCCGAATCTGAATGTCAGTTGCCTGACCTCGTGCGCCAGAACGCGGCTGATTGAGAACGATCGTGGCATGAGGCAAGCTAGCGCGAGATCCCTTCGTGCCTGCCGATAGAATCATGGCGGCTGCGCCGATTGCCTGACCAATGCAAATCGTGTGAACAGGAGGCTTGATATAGCTCAACGTGTCGCAAACGGCAAAGGCTTCCGTCTCAAACCCGATCGTTTCGCCATCCCAAGAGGTGCCTGTCGAGTTGATGTAAAAGAAGATGGGTTTTTCGGGGTCATCAAACTGGAGATAGAGCAACTGGGCGATGATTAGCCGAGTTACGTCCTGACCAGGGTTTCTGCGATATTCGTCGATCGAGTGTAGGGGACCGCCCAGGTAAACAATGCGCTCTTTCAGCAGCAGTGAGGCTAAGTCAGGAGGGGGCGTGCGATAGTAGGCATCGCCATAATTGGTAGACTGAACAGCTTTGATGGGTGATTCCATGGCGTAATGTTGCCTCAACGGTGGCGCTTCATCCATAGTAGCGCGGGATTAGCCGCTCATGAAGGAGAAGAGAGGAGGGATCAGGGATCAAGGAAGACTCGGTTGAAACGTTTTTTGACAGGGCTGCGGAAAATGTTGGATTGAACTGTAGTTAACCGCCGAATGTCTAAGATTTGTGGTTTGCTGTGGAGTGTTTCGTGGTTTCGTTTCCCCGCTTAATGTAGGAGCTTCCTGGTATGCGAGTCGGCTTGCAGTGTGCGTTGAGTGATGCTGGTGTTGACGTAACGCAACTCAACAGCCAGCGTCAAGTGTCTATGTCGATCGCGGCGATCCCCGATGGCGTGGGTCATCAGGTGCCGCTCAATTTGTGTTTGATTCTAGATCAGAGTGGCTCAATGGAAGGTCGAGCCATCAGCACGGTGAAACAAGCTGCCCAGCGAATCATAGAGCGGCTGTCTCCGGGCGATCGCATTTCGATCGTCACCTTTAACCACAAAGCAAAGGTTTTGGTGCCCAATCAAGTCATTGATGACCTCAGCAAGTTGAGAATTCCGCTTCATCAGCTAGAAGCATCGGGCGGCACGTCGATTGACGAAGGGTTACGGGTCGGCATTGAAGAGCTTGCGAAGGGCAAAAAAGACGCTGTTTCGCAAGTGTTTTTATTAACAGATGGTGAGAATGAGCATGGCGATAACGATCGCTGCCTGAAGCTGGCTCAATTGGCAACGGGCTACAACCTGACGCTCAATACATTCGGATTTGGCGATGCCTGGAATCAAAACGTTCTGGAGAAGATTGCAGATGCAGGGGGCGGAACGCTGTCTTTTATTGAGCAACCTGACCAGGCGACGAGCGAGTTCAGCCGTTTATTTGATCGGATTCAGTCCGTCAGCTTGACCAACGCTCACTTGATTTTGTCGCTGACTCCGGGAGCACGATTGGCGGAATTAAAGCCGATCGCGCAAGTCGCTCCCGATACGATCGAGCTTCCGATCGAGCAAGATGGCAATCAAGTGACGGTGCGCTTAGGTGATTTGATGGTCGATTCGTCTCGCATTGTGTTGGCGAATCTGTATGTTGGTCAATTGCCCGCAGGCAAGCAAACGATCGCGTCGGTGCAAATTCGCTATGACGATCCGGCATTGGGACAAGAAGGGTTGCTGTCTGAATCATTTCCGATCGAGGTTTCTGCACTCAGCGCGTTTCAGCCTGTGCCCAATCCTGATGTGCAAAATCAAATTTTAACCCTCGCAAAATATCGCCAGACGCAAATTGCCGAGACGAAATTGCAGCAGGGCGATCGCTCAGGAGCGGCAACCATGTTGCAAACGGCGGCAAAGACAGCTCTACAAATGGGCGATCAAAGTGCAGCAACCGTGTTGCAGAATAGTGCAACGCAAATTCGGGCAGGGCAGGAATTATCGGAGGGTGATCGGAAGAAGACCCGCATCGTTTCTAAAACAACGCTGCAATCCAATGAGCCTTAGCGGGGTTTGTGTCGTGGCGGCATCAGTGAGACGTTCTACCGGAGCGTCTCTACACTATCGGGGGAATCCGTCATCAATTGCGTTAAGTACCCTTCATTTTTTCTGAGCTTTCCAGGTGCCGCCATAGACGTAGAACGGGTTGTCTTGACTGACTTTTTCCCAGCAGTCAGGGCAGACAAAAATCCACTCGCCTGACTCGTCATGCTGCGCACGATAGAGCACTGAAGCAGATTTTTTACAGAGAGAACAGGGTTTTTGACGCGATCGAGCCATCCCAATCTCAAGTTAAGCCATTGCGGATGCTTTAGGTCGGGCAAAGATCATTCGCCCCGCAGAGGTTTGCAAAGCGCTGGTCACGATCACCTGAAGCTCACCCCCCACAAAGGCACGACCTTCTTCGACCACGACCATTGTGCCATCGTCAAGATAGCCAACTCCTTGAGCGGGTTCTTTGCCTTCTCGCAAAATCTTGAGATCGATGCTGTCACCCGGCAGATAAGACGGGCGTACTGCCTGGGTCAGGTCATTCACGTTTAGAACTGGGACTCGCTGAACTGTGGCCACCTTATTTAAGTTGTAGTCGGTCGTCAGCAGCGTGCCGTTAATGTCTTGCACGAGCTTCACCAGCTTTGCATCTACCGTCGAAATATCCTCATAGTCAGCAGAGTGAATCACGACTCGTTCTGGATACGCCTCCCGAATCTGATTTAAGACATCGAGTCCTCGCCGTCCACGGACTCGCTTTTGATCGTTAGACGCATCGGCTACTTGCTGCAATTCCTGTAAAACAAACTGAGGAACAAGAAGCTGACCTTCTAGAAACCCTGTGTCGAGCAGTGCCGAGATGCGACCGTCAATAATGCAGCTAGTGTCGAGAACTTTTGTGCTAGAGGGCTTGAGGGTGCCTTCTGCAAACAGCATGGTTTCAACGCTGTTGGGATTAATCAGCCGCAGCAGCGATCGACCATGCACGTCTGCCAACGACACGCCAGAAACCGAGAACATAATGCTGCCAACCACGGCAGCAAGAGGCTTAATAAACGAAAATTCTTGGGGAATTGGTAGGAGAAAAATTGGAGCCAGTAGCAGGTTTGCTACCAGCAGCCCAAGGACTAAGCCCACCGATCGACTCAACAGCGTAGGGGCAGGCATCTCACTGATTTGGCGAGCTACGCGGCGATAGCTAGACTGGGCAACTAAGCCGATTGCAAAGCCAATCATGGCACCAAAACCTGCACAGACCCAGCGCAGTGCATCAGGGTTTGTCACCTGCTGCAAAACGCCACCAGGCAGTGCTTCAATGCCGTGAAAGCCAATTCCCGCTCCTGCTAAGATGAACGAAATAATAATGACTGCATCAACCATGGTCTTTGGAGTGGGGGAGTTTGTCGATTTTGAGTCGGTAATTTTAAACTAGTCAGGAAATGGTTCAGGTTAAAGTTTAGAGCTTTCTATAAACAGCAGATTAAGAGATTAAAAGCAATTTAAAAATCGAAAGTTCAATATTTCTAGTCGAACTGATCTTTCATCATTATATCTTGCGAGTTTATAAGATTTTTGCGTGAATCTCTCTCCCTGGGGGCGGTTACCCCTACTAATGCCTGTAATTTAGGATACAAAAATCAATAGAAAATACGGGGATTAAAGAAGATTTATTGCGATAGGTTGAGAATATAGAGAATTTACAAAAAATTTCATGGAATCTAGTGTTCCGAGTGCTGCTTATATTCACATTCCGTTTTGTCGGCGGCGTTGTTTTTACTGTGACTTCCCCATCTCGGTGGTTGGAGATCAGCGCAACGGCACTAATTCAGGAACGATCGTGCAGTATGTCGAAGTTCTCTGCCAGGAGATCAGACTGACCCAACCATTAGGACAACCGCTCAAGACGATTTTCTTGGGTGGTGGAACCCCTTCGCTCTTGTCAGTTGCTCAACTGAGTCGAATTCTTGATACCTTACATCAACAGTTTGGCGTTTTACCAAATGCCGAAATCTCAATGGAAGTTGACCCTGGTACGTTTGACTTGACCCAAATTCGCGGGTATCAAGCGTCGGGTGTTAATCGCGTTAGTTTGGGAGTGCAAGCATTTCAATCAGAATTGTTAATCGCATGTGGCAGAACTCACACGGTTGAAGATGTTTATCACTCGATCGATTTGATTCATCAAGCCGGGATTTCTAACTTCAGTTTGGACTTAATTTCGGGGTTGCCTAAGCAGACGATTGATCAGTGGCAAGACTCATTAGGCAACGCGATCGCGCTATCTCCCAGCCACATTTCTGTTTATGACCTGACGATCGAGCCAATGACTCCGTTTGGCAAACGCTATCAACCGGGAGCAACGCCCTTACCCACTGATGAAGCAACAGCAACTATGTATCGCATGGCGCAGAGCCGTCTAACGTTAGCAGGGTATGAGCATTATGAAATTTCAAACTATGCACGATCGGGGTTTCAGTGCCATCACAATCGAGTCTATTGGCAGAATCGATCGTTTTACGGATTTGGTATGGGGGCAACGAGTTATATCGGCGGCGATCGATTTGCCCGTCCTAGGAAGACCCGTGAGTATTACGAATGGGTTGAGGCAAAACTCACGAACGAAGATGAAAGGATAAATGACTATGATCCTGATTCTTCAGATATTTTTCTAGATACATTAATGGTGGGATTGAGATTAGCAGAAGGGTTAAGCTTATCCCAACTCCTTCAACAGTTTGGTCGAGAAAAAATAGCGAAACTTTGGGCGTGCTTGCAGCCTTATCAAAAGGTAGGTTGGGTTGAGCTTTCGACCCATTATCACCCTATTTTAATTGACTCTAACCTGCTTGAAGGACAAGTCAGACTCACTGATCCTGAGGGCTTTCTGTTTTCTAATGTCATTTTGGTCAAACTGTTTGAGACGTTTGACGGTAACTCTTAAAAGCGCTTAGCACCCAGTTATTAAAGAGTAATTGAGAAGAATGTCTTCTTAACTGCAAGATTGCTTTGAAGATTACTTTTCAAAGTCTTCTGTTACAGACTTATAAAGTTAAGATTCCGGATGATCAATCCAGTTATTCTCTAAATCGACCAATGATTGGGGTAAGAGAAAAACCCAGATGAACGCTTGCTCAAGAAAGTTTATATCGCTTAATAAACTTTCTTGAGCAACTTTGCGAAATGAAGAAACCTTGTCGCTTATCAATCGAAAAGGTTTGCTTTCCTAAAGATATCTTACGGGCTTAGCATTAATTTATGAAGAATTAATTCATAAGATACGTTAAATCTAAAAATTACCTTGAGAGATTCGACTTAGGATGCCATCATGTCCTAATAATTCCTAAAAAGTTTCCTCTCTCAACTACAGTTTTCTACTTAGATACAGCTATTGAGAACTCAATTCTAGAAAAAGGGATGTTCCATGACGATCGCCGTTGATCAAGACCTTGAAGCAACGCATCAGCCCAACTCTGAAAGAACGTTACAGAAAAAGATTGGCATCCCGAAAGAAGTTTTCGTCGGGGAATGTCGCGTTGCTGTCACGCCAGATACCGCTAAAATTTTGCAAAAATACGGTTTTGAAGTATTAGTTGAAACCGGGGCTGGCAATGCTGCAAACTTTTGTGACGATGCCTATCAACAGGCAGATTGTCGAATCGTTCCTAACGCTGAAACCCTTTGGACAGAAGCCGATTTAATCTTGAAGGTGCGGGCACCTGATCATCATCCCACTCTTGACAAACACGAGACAGAATTACTGCAAGAAGGTGGGACATTAATCAGCTTTATTTGGGCAGCACAGAATCCAGAATTGGTGCAAAAACTTGCAGCTCGAAAGGCAACTGTCTTGGCAATGGATGCCGTACCTCGTATCAGTCGGGCGCAAAAGCTAGATGCCCTTAGCTCAATGGCAAACATTGCTGGATATCGAGCAGTGGTCGAAGCCGCAAACCAATTTGGACGGTTTTTCACGGGGCAAATTACGGCAGCGGGCAAAGTCGCCCCAGCAAAAGTGATGGTGATTGGAGCCGGAGTTGCTGGGCTAGCAGCGATCGGAACCGCGAGAAGTTTGGGTGCGATCGTGCGAGCATTTGATACTCGTCCTGTAGTCAAAGAGCAGGTCGAAAGTTTGGGGGCTGAGTTCCTGGAGTTAGATTTCAAAGAAGACGGCACTGGGACAGGCGGGTATGCCAAGGTCATGAGTCCTGAATTTATCAAAGCTGAGATGGATCTGTTTGCAGCTCAAGCCAAAGAAGTCGATATCATTGTCACGACGGCGTTGATTCCCGGTAAGCCTGCGCCGAAGTTGATTACAAGAGAGATGGTCGAGAGCATGAAAGAAGGCTCCGTCATTGTGGATATGGCAGCCGAGCAGGGTGGAAACTGCGAGGTTACAAAGCCTGGAGAAATCTGCCGCTACAGCGGGGTAACGATCATCGGATTCACTGATCTGCCTAGCCGCATGGCAAATCAGGCAAGTCAGCTTTACAGCAAAAACTTGTGTCATCTGCTTGATGACATGGGCAGACACGATAACCATCAAGTTAACTTAGACGACGAAGTGGTGCGTGGGGCATTAGTCATTCATAACGGCGAAATCATGGCTCCGCCGCCGCGACCTGCGGCTCCTCCTCAAGTTGCTCCGACCCTACAACCAGAGGTTCCATCGATTAAAGTGCTACCCAAAAAGAACCTGGGCGGACTGTGGGCTGGGCTAATTGCAGTCGTGCTGGTGGCGATCGGAGCCACTGCTCCTGCCTCGTTCCTGTCGCACTTCACGGTTTTTGTCTTGGCGTGTTTTGTGGGTTGGCAAGTGGTCTGGAACGTCAAACCCGCCCTGCATACCCCATTAATGAGCGTCACCAACGCCATTAGCGGCATCATCATCGTCGGCGGAATGCTGCAAATTTCTGGTGCACCGACTTCGCCCACCACGATTTTGGGAGCGATCGCCATCCTCGTCGGCACCATCAACATCTCTGGCGGATTTTTGGTGACTCAACGAATGCTCAAGATGTTTCAACGATAAACAGTGATGTCCAATAACTTGATGACCGTCGCTTATATTGCGGCGAGTGGTTTGTTTATTCTCAGCTTGGCGGGGTTGTCAAATCAGGAGACCTCTCGCAGAGGCAATCTCTACGGAATCGCGGGGATGCTAATCGCGTTTGTTGCCACGGCTCTGGGCAGTGGCACGACAAACTACGGCGTTTTAGTAGGGGCGCTGTTGCCAGGAGTCCTAATCGGGGCAAGTTTGGCATCTCGCGTGGCGATGACCGAAATGCCAGAATTAGTCGCAGTTCTGCACAGCTTTGTCGGCATGGCAGCCGTGCTGGTCGGCATTGCGAATTATTTGCAGCCGCCAACGCTGACGGGAGGTGAAGCCACCATTCATGAGATTGAAGTGTTTATCGGCGTGTTTATCGGGGCGATTACGTTTACAGGCTCGATCGTGGCATTTGGCAAGTTACGCGGCGTTCTCAGCAGCAAACCGCTGATGTTACCCGCACGTCACTTTTTGAATCTTACACTGTTAGGAACCTGTATCTGGCTCGGTGCCCAGTTTATGGGCGGAGGCGTTCTCACTGGATTGCAGTCATTGTTAATCATGACCGCGATCGCGTGTCTACTAGGCATTCATCTCGTGATGTCGATCGGGGGTGCCGATATGCCCGTCGTGATCTCAATGCTCAACAGCTATTCAGGTTGGGCAGCCGCAGCAGCCGGATTTATGCTCTCAAATGATTTGCTGATCATCACCGGGGCGCTAGTGGGCAGCAGTGGCGCGATTCTCAGCTACATCATGTGCAAAGCGATGAATCGTTCGTTTATCAGCGTCATCTTAGGCGGATTTGGCGCGTCTGCCGGAACAACTTCTCAAAACAATCAACAAACGGGTGAGACGAAATCGGTCTCGATCGAGGACACCACCGAGCTTCTAGAAAATGCCAAAAGCGTGATCATCGTCCCTGGCTATGGAATGGCAGTGGCTCAAGCACAGCATCCAATTTCTGAAATCACGAAGACGTTGCGCGATCGCGGCATTAAAGTCCGGTTTGGCATTCACCCCGTTGCAGGTCGTCTGCCCGGACATATGAACGTCTTATTAGCAGAAGCGAATGTGCCCTATGACATCGTGCTTGAAATGGACGAAATCAATGAGGATTTTCCTGAAACCGATGTGGTGTTGGTGATTGGAGCCAATGACACTGTGAATCCGAGTGCGATGGAACCAGGGAGTCCGATCGCCGGAATGCCCGTTCTCGAAGTGTGGAAAGCCAAAACTGTGATTGTCATGAAGCGCAGTATGGCGAGTGGCTATGCGGGGGTCGAAAACCCGTTGTTCTATAAAGAAAACGCTCGGATGCTGTTTGGCGATGCCAGAAAAAACGCCGATGCCATTGTAGGCAAGTTGAGCGCTCTAGTCGCCTGCTAGAGTTGGGTTGATATTAGAGGATGTTTGAGAAGCATTAAATATCCTCTAAAGACACCACTCCCCCGTTCAACTCAATCTGCACTGACGTTTTAGGACTCCAGTGCAGCATTATGTTATGCGAAATTTTGTACTGACTCGTAAGGCTTGATGAAAATCTCAGCCGGAATTCCCAATTCTTGATGCAACTTCCGAATCATCTTCAAGGTCAAGAAACGCTTTCGAGATAGAACCTCAGACACTCTAGCCCGACTGCCAAGACATGGCTTTAGATCACGACGAGACCATCCACAGGTATCCATGTGATATTGAATCGCTTCGATCGGGTCAGGTAGCTCGATCGGACAGTGTGCCTTCTCATAAGCGTCCACTAGAGTGCTGCGGCATCTAAACGATCGTACTCAGGAGTATTTGGGGCTGCATCAAACAATGACTCGATCTCTCGAAGAACTTCTCGATAGTCTGCTTCAGTTCTGATCGGGCGTAATTTCACATATTAAACTCTGTTTAGATTGTTTCTGCGTCTATTTTGCCGTACCCAGCATGAGTGCAAATAAATCGAATAAAGATAATGCCAACATCATAGCGAACTGCTGCAATCAGCCGATAGCTGTTGCCTTTGATGTTGAAAGCGACACGGTTGTTCCCGGCGATGCTGGCACTACGATGAGCAGTTTAACACTTTAGAATGACCCCCACCTTTGTTTTTTGATCACATCTTCTAATTCAGACTCTAAGGCTACGAAAGCGGGCAAGATACGTAATGGACTAAAGTCATTAATTAGTTCTGAAACTCGATGAGTGCCGTTATTCGCTGAAAATCTCTTGAGCCGTCTTGGCGAAAGATCACTGGCTTGGCGAAGAATCTCATGGAGAACCCTTTTAGGATCGGGTTCATGCTCGAGTTTTCTAATGTCTGGAAGCTGCAACGCAATACTTCCATTTGGATTAGATGCTGTTTTACGTAAAGCAGAAGTGTCAAATAATAGCCATGCCTCCGTCATACGAACCGGGACAACACAAACGGTTGGAACAGAACCAAAATAAGCAACTTGAGTAAGGGCTGTACAAATTTCATTTACACGGACTTCATGAGAATCTCTTTCTGCATCACGATGAATGAATAAAAGCTCACATGGATATAGCTCCAGACTTAATTCAATTCGCTTTTCAAACGTATCTCTTAGTGACTTGTCGAAACGACGAAGATCTGCCCATTGCGATTGAATAGCAAGATTATTAAGGTGAGTTTTTAATAACCAATCGAGGATAGGAATAAGTGCTTTATCTGAGCTACCGTCAGAGAGCAAAGTGTAACGGAGTTCCATCATGGCTGCTCGCTAGGAAAACCTGGAAGTAAGAGTTGAAGATCTTTTCTATCTACGACTCGACGTTTTCTAGATTTCGCAGGCTTTGATTTTTGATAGTTGTCGTACTCATCGCCGTCAGATTCTAAATCTTGATTAGGAACCGGGTTGAGGTACGCAAGAAGTTTACCTTTTGATATAACATTCACACTATCAGTCTCTGGATCTTTTAGTTGTCTCCAAGTACCAGGTAAGTATCCAAAACAAACCCGCTTAAACCTTTGACCTGAACGTATTGTTTCTCTCAATTCAGCCACCAGAAGGCTATCTTCAGGTACCTGCATAACAACTGCCGGTGAATGGGTATTGATAATTACTTGACGTAAAGGATTATCCAACCCAATAGCTTCGTCTGTATCAGTAGCAATATCTTGAAGTAGTTGAAGAATCTTTGGAATTCGCTCTGGATGAATCCCGTTTTCTGGCTCTTCAAGACATAGAAGCCCTTGAGATTCTGGATCTAGCTCAAGCACTGCTAATGCCAGAAATCGCATGGTTCCGTCTGAAAGTGCTTTAGCTGGATGAGATGTTCCATCTCGACTCGTAACCATTAGAGTAAGAAGTTCGCGTCGATTATCCCGGTCAACCCATACTTTATCCACATCATCGATCAAGTTGGCTAAACGATTTGCAATCTCGTAATAGATCTGGTCATCCAATTCATCGTCAAGTTGTCCGTTCTTTTGCCTACTTAGTCTTGCAAGATGATAAAGAGTCGCAGCTAAGTGCGAGCCATCTGTTTCTAATTTAGTAGACGCAGTAAACTCGTCAGGTTGTCGTAATGAAGAAGGTTCTAGTTGAAGCAGTTGCCAAGATTGCATTTCTCGCCGAGCCATTAGAGCTGTTGGGCTTTCAGCAGCATTGGTAACAGACAACACTGTCCGAGGAAGATTAGCGGCTGATCGAGTTAGAGGTCTACCACTACTTCCGCCATCTTGGTGGAGTTTGATTACTCTGCTCGTACCCTCTCCTTCTGTAGAAATAAAATAAGGCACTCGCCGCTCACCTTGCACGGCTGTCTTCCGCCAGGTTTTAGCTGTGTGGGGAAAAAATATATGTTTGGCAGCATCTCCAAGATTAATATGAACCAGTTCTTCTTTAAGAATTTCCAAAGCTCCCAATGAACGAAGACTATCATCAGCGCGATAAGCAAGTTGAACAGAATAACGTAAGAAAGTAATGCTTGCTTTTGCCTTTTGCCCTAAATCATCTACTCCTTCAAGTGGCACGATCATTTCTGCTTCAAAGGACATTTCATTATTATAGTTCTCACCTACCCGATGAAAGAGACTTCGCACATCACCTGTTCTACCCTCTTCATCTCGAACAGATAAAGCAGCCTCAATTAAGGGAAGATCTGCTAACGCACTTAGGAATCTAATTGCATCAAAAAGGTTAGATTTGCCAACACCATTCGCACCAGCGATACAAGTAAATGCTCCGAAGCGGACATCCACATCCACGAGATTCTTAAAGCCAGAAACCTTTAGCCGGGTCAGCATTATGAATCCTTCTACAATATGCACCTCTGACAGAGATAACCATCCTGTGCAGCAGATGACACTTCACATCATAGCTGATGCTTAAACAAGCTATTCGAGCGGTTGTAAATTCTGACATTAATTCTGACAACACTCTGGACGAAATTTGAGCAGATTTTGAGGCTCAAACCCTTATCTTGCTGTGTACAGGATCTTTTTTTCCAAGTCAGAGGCAGAGCTAACCTTGGAAAAATAGCTCGATCCTTGAACCATAAGCTCTGAAAGCCTTGTGGAACCGTCCAAAAAAATATCCGGAGTGTTGTTCAGCCGGATAAGCTTTAATTACCCCTATCACCAAGAGCATGAGGGCTAATAACTTAATTAAACTGAATTTTATCGTACGATTCATCTACCGACTCAGAGAATTATGCTAACGCTTTGAGGTTAATTCTCGTTTGGCAGATCAAAATAGCAGCTTGCAGCCCAAGCCCGATCGGATACTTAAGCTGCCACCCCAATCGCTACTTAGAAATAAAATGCGCCCAAACTTTCCCATCCGGTCCGGCGACCTCATCGATATAGCTATAGGGATAAAGACGCTTGCGACCCTCAGTATTTGAATAGCCCGACATCGCATCACCCCACGGATCGTTGATGATATAGCCCTGAGACGTGAACCCGATCGCCGTCACAATATGTCCGCCGTGCGTGAACAGCCCGCACAACACAACCGGGCGACCGTTGATCAATTCTTCTTTGACCTCTTGCCAACTGCGATTGATATTGAAGCTAGGCTTAAAGCCATAGGCTTGAATCAGTTGAGAAAGAACATTGTGGTTGGTTTGGGCACCTTCTCCACCCTCGTTGAGACACCACTGCAACAGTTCGTCTTCTAGCTGTCCGCCGTTTTTAGGACGAATGCCGTAATAGTAGAAAACCATCGCGATCGAGGTCACATTACACGTCGCCCAATAATAGCGGGGGTTATCTCGTTGAGAAAAATAAGGCACGTTGATCTCAACCGTTGGCGGAATCGGATTAAACGGTCTGCCGCCGCGTTTCATTTGCACAAAACTGGGAAAGACAAACCCCGTATTCCCAAATCCTGGTAGTTCTTCGGTGAGCGCAACTTTAATGTGTCCACTTTGAATCGCGTAACTCGATACTCCATACAAGTTTCCAGTGTTGAGATTGGCTCGCTCGGCAGCTTGTAGCTGTGACGAATCAACAGGACGCTTTTTGAGAATCGTGCTTGTGAGTGCAGTCACCGTCAACGCATCTGAATCATAGGGAATTGACTTGCCGTTTCGCTTCACCTGAGCATATTTCCAATAGACAAATGCGGTGTCGCCAAAGCCTGCGATCGCCTCAGCTAGCTTGACTCGAAAATGTCCATTAACACACGCATAGCCCGTGATTGCGTAAGTTTGTCCCGCCGCTGCATTCACTTTCTGATTAGCTGCGAGAGTCGAAGAATCGCCTAAATTTGCCTTGAGAATCGTCGTTGTGTTGATCACTAACTGAGCCGTCAGCGAGACATTTGGCACCTCTTCAAGGTTGAAGCGAAAGATTTGAGTGCCTTTGCTGAGTTGTACGTGACCATCGAAAAAATAACCAAAGTTGCCGATCGGAGCAATCTCTTCACCCAACTCTAGCTTGACGTGACCGTCGATCGAGCCATAGCGATTGACCGTAAACGTCTGTCCGGCTTTGACTAAAACCTTTTGCTGATCGCTCAGAGTTGATGAGTCAGCAGGAGCCGCTTTAAAGAACGTATCTTGTAAAACTTTGAGAGTTAGAGATTGCCCGATCGTTAGCGGGTCACTGCTCACCGTAATGTAAAAGACCCGGTTTTCAACGATTTGCCCCTTGCTGTCAAAGCCTTTCAGCCGCAGCCATCGCGATCCGGCTGTTGAGAAGCCACTCGGCATAGTCAGTTGCCAGGTTCCGGCATTAGTCGTGACATTGAGCGGAAACTTATCTTCAGCAGATAGCGTAACCTGGGCAATGCGCGCTGCGTCATAAGTACCTTTCAGCGTCACAGGTTTATTGATCAAAACCTCTTTAGGACCTGAATAAGTGGGAGGAGCCGTGACCCCTGGTGATGAAAGGTTGCTGATCGCGGTCGTATCGGTCATAGAAATCACCCTAAATAGAGTTAAGAATATCGTTGTAGTTTCGCTGAAATAGTGCGCTGCGATCAAGCCAGGAATCCTAATAATCTAGCTCAATTGTCTGAGCCTGACTCACCTGACTTCTTCACAAAAAAACGTCCTAACTCCAGAAAGGAATTAGGACGGTTGTCAGATTTTCAGGTTTCTAGCTAGCCATCTCAGCTAAGATGTCGGTGGCATGAGTTTCAGTGTTGACCGTGGTGTAAACTTGACCGATTTTGCCAGAGCCATCAATCAGGTAAGTCACGCGCTTAGAACGACCGCCACCATCAACATCAAACGCTTTGGTCAACGCGCCATCTGTGTCAACCAGCAATGGAAATGGCAGACCATACTTCTCAGTAAACTTTTGGTGAGAGAGTTCGTCATCCATGCTGACTCCAAAAACGGCGATTCCTTTGCTCAGATATTGAGCGTAGTTATCGCGGAAGCTACACGCTTCTTTCGTGCATCCAGGCGTGTCATCTTTGGGGTAGAAGTAGATCACTACAGGCTTACCCGCATAGCTTGACAAGGATACCGTGTTGCCGTTCGTATCTTTCGCGGTGAAATTGGGGGCACTGTCGCCAATAGAAAGAGGCATCTGAATTAGCTCCTTGCGATTCAAACTCTGTTAAAAATTGTAATGTAATTAATGAGAAGTATTTGACCCGCTCAAATATCTCTCACCGTCTTATTTTTATAAATGTCATCTGAAGGTCGATCGCTCATGAGAAAGTTCCTTTCTGCTATTGGCAACCGTTGGCTCTTGCCCATCGTTGCTTTGATTTTGACCACCCAGTTTTTGGTGGCTCCTGCTCACGCAACGAGTCTCTATGAGGTTCCAGGCATTCCTGCTGATTCACAGGTTTTGGACTTGGCGAATGTGCTAAGTCGATTTAGTGAAGGCAAAATCGATGAGTCGTTTAATGATTTGACGGCAAAAACGGGTCAAGAAGTCCGTTTTGTGACGATTCGGGGCTTAGATTATGACGAAACGATCGAATCGTTTACCGAAAAACTATTCAAGCAGTGGTTCCCCACACCTGACGCTCAAGCTAACCAAACCCTGATGGTGTTAGACAAACTAACCAATAACAGCGCCATTTACACCGGTGAAAAAACCAAAGCAATTATGCCAGACACGATCGCGCAAAGTGTGGCTCAAGAGACGCTGCAAGTTCCGTTAAAGATGGGCGAACGCTATAATCAAGGATTTTTAGATGCCAGCGATCGCTTGGTGGCAGTTTTATCAGGTCAAGACGATCCGGGTGCGCCTGTTGTTAAGGATACCGTTCAAGTTGAAGGCACATTTGCGACTCCAGAAGAGACCCAAGAAAGCAATGCGACCGTTTGGGTGATCGGGTTGTTGATTGCAGCGACCGTGATTCCGATGGTGACTTATTTCTGGTACGTCAAGTAAGAATCGCCTGCAAACAAGATTCAGAGATGACAACGGATTTTTTACCCTCCGTTGTCATTGCAGTTCAGTCTTGAATGTAATCTTGTCCCGTTAACATCGCGACTTCTGCACGGACAAATTCTCTGCCCAAGTATGCAGCATGATCGAGACGAGTCACGACAGAGTTTTGCGGTTTTTCAAACAGTTCGATGCAGAGTTCTTTAGCCGTTCTGCCCTTAAAAACTGTGCTGGATTGCCGTTGTACAGTTCCATTACAAGGCAGAGGTTCACCCGTCTCAGGATCACACGCTAACCCTTTGTCATTAATGACATTTGTAAAGTGCTTTGTACAGATGAGCTGCTCGTCTCGATCGAGATAAATAATAAAATATCCATTCGGGTCGAGTTCGATAAAGCGATTAGAAAGCTTATCATCTAGCGCAGTTGTGTCAGCAATAGCCTGATTCATAAAAGGTTAAAGTCAATTTAAGATTCCTATCTTAGTCAATATTAAATCGAATCGATTCTTGTTTGAAGGGCAAATCTTGATTGATTGCGTCAATTTCTTGCCGCTCTAAATCATTGACCTGTTCAATATGTGAACGCAGGATTTGTGACAGGCGACTGTTATAAAACCGATGCAAAGAATAGTTGGCAGTGGCTGGAAATCCTCTTCGTTTTTTGTGTTGCCCACCTGCACCCGGATCAAAAAGTTGAATGCCCTTTTGAATCGCCCACTCGATCGGAGAATAATAGCAAGCATCAAAGTGCAAACAATCGATTTCTTGCAACGATCCCCAATAGCGCCCATACAAGCGATCGCCTTTTGTTAGGCAGAATGACATCCCGATCGGGTGGTGCTCATCAAATTCGCTATAGGCTGCAAAAAACACGACCCGTTCAGAAAATTGGGGGTGCAGTTGTTCAAAAAATCGCTTGGTCAGGTACTTGCTGCCCCACCAGCCAAACTTGTCACATGTGTCGCCATAAAAGCTATACATCGTCGGAAACAGCGACTTGGGGATGCCTTCTCCCGTGAAAGTTTTGAAATACAATCCTGCTTGCCCGACGGCTTTGCGTTCTCGCTTGATGTTGCGACGCTGATTGGCATTGAACGCGCCTAAATAATCGTCAAAGGTCTTATAGCCCTGGTTTTGCCAGATGTAACTGTGATGCTGCCAGGTGCTGAAGCCGTGTTGCTCCATTCTCAATCGCCAGTCGGGATCAACATACAAAAAGTTGCAGCCAGAAATTTGATTGCGTGTGCAAAATTGGTCGATCGCGCCCACCATCAACTCGGTTAGGTCGTCCTCGTCTTCTCCGGGAGCGATCAAAAATCGATAGCCCTCAGCAGGCGTAAACGGAGACATCCCCAACAGTTTTGGATAGTACTCAAGTCCTAATCGACTAGCTAGGTCTGCCCACTGATGATCAAAGACAAACTCGCCATAGCTGTGACCTTTGATATAGAGCGGCGCGATCGCGACTAAAGACCGATCGCGCCACACCGTTAAATGGTTGGGCAGCCAGCCCGATTTGGCAGTGGTGCTGCCCGATGTTTCCATATTGTGCAACCACTCCCACTCAAAAAATGGGGTTTTGAGCGGCATTGCCAACGCATCCCAATCGGGTTGAGGGATCTCAGAAATCTTGTTAATCCAGGCAACAGAATATCGAGGCTTGAGTTGTTTCACCATCGCCACTTAGCACTGCACAGACTCTAATCTAAACGAAAGTTCACTGAATCGGGGGCGCAGATTTGGGCGTTCCGAAATAGGCTCTATAGATTTCGTGGGCGATCGGCACCGCAGACTCTGCTCCAAAGCCGCCATTTTCAACCACAACCGCGATCGCGATTTGAGGATCATTCAAGGGACCGTAGCCCACATACAGCGCATTGTCTCGCTGCCCGATCACTTCTGCGGTTCCTGTCTTACCAGCCGTTGGGGGAATCGATCCATCGCTCAGTCGGCGGGCAGTTCCTTCTTTGACGACCGCAGCTAACCCCGATCGGATGACTTCGATCGTGCCCGGACTCAACCCAGTTGCTTCACGCATCGTCGCAGGCGTGTTGGTTTGGTCTGCCATCAAGTGAGGTTTAACCCGATAGCCGCCATTGGCGATCGCCGACACCATCACCGCCATTTCGAGCGGAGTGACTTGCACAACGCCTTGTCCGATCGCCATGCTCACTGTGTCGCCACCATACCAGGGTTCACCATAAAGCTTTTGCTTCTGCTCAGGCGTAGGTATCACGCCATGACTGCCGCCTTCAAGCCCCATTGAGGAGGTTTCACCAATGCCTAATCGATGTCCCCATCTAGAGATCTCATCAGGACCAACCGCCATTCCGACTTGGTAGAAAAACGTGTTGCTGCTGAACGCAAGAGCATCGCGGAACCCGATCGTGCCATATCCTGCCCCTCCATGCTCGTGAAACAACGTGCCACCAATGTTAATGGCTCCAAATGTGGGCAGTGTCGAGTCTGGCGAAAACTTGCCCGACTGAATACCTGCTGAAGTAGTGACAATCTTAAACGTGCTGCCGGGTGGATAGCCCTGCAAGCTGCGGTTGAGAAACGGATGATCTTGCCCTTGGAGGTTTTGCCATTCTTGAGTTGAGATCTTGCGAGTAAACAGGTTGGGGTCAAACGTCGGACCGCTCGCCATAACTAAAACGGCTCCTGTTTTCACATTCAACGCGACGACTGCGCCTCGCTGGTTGTTGAGGGCTTTCTCTGCCGCTTTTTGCAGTTTGAGATCGAGCGTGAGCTGCAAATCAGAACCCGATGTCGATTTTTGCTCACCCAACATTCTCAACTCTTTGCCGACCGAATCCACTTCGAGTAAGTGACTGCCCCACTTGCCGCGCAAGCTAGAATCTGCGATGCGTTCGATTCCCATCTGCCCTAACAGCATTCCCATTGGAAAATCGGGGTTAGCCTTGAGATCATCAGCAGTGGCTTCACCGATATAGCCCAAAATGTGCGCTGCAAGATTGCCATTGGGATAGTAACGGCTAGACTCTGCCTGAATCTCTAGCCCAGGAATTTGTCCTCCTTCTGCAAGAGCCACAAATTGATGAGCCGTCAAGTTACGGTAGATCCGAGCCGGAACTGCTGATCGATACCCCACTTGCTTGAGCTTTTTGAGAATCTCTTCAGCAGACACGTCGAGAATTTTGCTGAGTTTCTCGGCGGTTTCTTGCCACTGCTGCATCGACTGCTCGCGAGGATAGAGATAGATCGATCGAGAAAGTCGGTTAGCCGCGAGAGGGTTGCCGTGACGATCGAGAATGTTGCCGCGATCTGCCACGATCGCCAAGGGACGAATGCGATTTTGATCGGCAAGCTGTCGATTGCGCTGCCCTTGCACAATCTGCAACTGTGCTAATCGAAACATACAAACGCTGATCAACGTCGTCGCCACCATAAACAGAAATACGGAGCGGTGTGAACGATGGGATCGGGTTTGATTAATCCGAGAAGTAGTAGATACAAATGAGAATCCGCTAGCCATATTAACTCAGCTTCTGAAGTTGAAATCATCGATCGAGCCATCTAAAAACAGAGGAAAAATCCTAGAGAGACCCTAGATTTTTGCTTTAGTTTGTGTCTTTGATTTAAATTGCTCGCTCTAGCTGCGATCCCCACACTTCATGACCCGCAGGGATTGAAACCTTAAAACTCGTATAGCCATAAAACTTGTATAGCCATCTTAAGCGATTAATTCGAGGAAAATCGATATTGATTTATTCTGCTTAACATGCGCCAAGATCTATGGTCATTAATGAACTCGGTTGGGCGAAAACTTGACCTTAAATTTTCTTGAATTTGGTTAATTCCTCTGTTACTTTCGCTACTTTTAGTTCAGAATCCGGAATAACTTCAGACTACCAGCTTAGTATCCAAAGATCACCCCGTTCCGTCAGATTACTGAATCAACCACACTCTAATAATGCTGAAGTGTGTGACATCAATCAGATTATTGCAGTAGGAGATTGCTTACGTGAACGCCTGTCTAAAATTTCTATGCTCGATCTAAAAATGCTTGTACGTCTTGCAGCAGTTCTGCCAACTTAGCGAGCATCTCAGGCGCATTTGCCAATTGCTTTCCGTTCGCATCGGCTTCTAATTTGCTCGCGATCGTTCGCATCTCTTTTAATCCCACATTGGCACTCGCCCCTTTAACATGATGGGCTGCTCTCGAAACGGCAGTGTAATCGTCTAAGTGCAACGCCGTTTGAGCTTCTTCTAAATGCGTCTGGGTGTCTTCAACAAAGATGTCTAATAGCTCTCGCTCAAAGTCTTCATTGCCATCCGAGATTTGATGCAAATGCTCCCAGTCAATTGCCAAATCTGCCTGTTTTCGTTTTGTTGAATCGCTTTCCAATCACTTACCCCAGTCAGTTAATTTGTCCTTCAATTTTTCTTTTGAAATCAGTTTGCTGAGATGGTCATCTATACCAGATGCTAGACAGCTTTCTCGATCTTCACGCAAAGCAGTCCTGATCAGGGCAGTTGCGATCGTTCCTCACTCTTAAATCAGACGAAAAAACCGACTGGAAAGATTCATGATTCTCTCAAAATGCTCTCAACTGTTTTGGAGCGTGGCAACACACCGCTTGGAAACCAAGATTCACTGAGAACTAGACAAGATGGCTCTACAACCTCAACACTAGGTCATCTAACGATCGCCCCTGCTTTAGTAGAATATGACACAAGTTGCAAGGGTGGGTTTGGCAGAGGCAAACGGCATCTAATCGCCCAAAACCCAGGCAAATAGGAGAAAAAATCCCGATGCTGCCACCCATAGGGGAACATTGAAGATAGAAACTAAATCTAGTGGAAATATCACTAAAATTTGAGTCAAAAATAGCCCTGCGATCGCTAGCAGACTTAACCCTACTAATGGCATATCGCTCCTATGTTTTGGTAGTGATGATGAACGATTGCAGCATATTTTCTGTGGCCAAACAGTTTTGTGCCCCTACTTAAAACACCCAATTTTTTAACAACCAAATTTTTATCGTTATCAGTGAGGATGGTGATATGGCGGTTCGGCTAAAGTCTCTACTCTTGGCATTCAGCCTTTTTGGCGCGATTCCGGTTCTAGCGCAACCCGCTAATTTTGGCACTCTAACCCTAAATTCTAACAATTCTTCTGGAGTTTTAAACGGTTCGACCGGAGGAGCGACCTCGCTGCCTGCCATCGTTAGCAATAGCGATCGTCACGACAAAAAATGTCTAGGGTTTGGCGATCCCAACCCTGATCATCTGCTGGTTTTGCAGAAACCTTTCTCAAAACTCAAGCTGAAAGTAAACAGCGGTGATAAAGAAACCACGATCGTGATCAAAGGCTCTGATAATTCGGTTCGCTGTGGCGATAACGCTAACTCGTCAACTAAAGGGGCAATGCTAGAAGATGGCGATTGGCAAGCGGGCACCTATCAAGTGTGGATCGGCTCGATCGAGCCTGGAGTCCGACAAAGCTATCGATTGACCGTGCAAGGCAACTAGCTCAACCGCAGGAACACTTTGAGTCCCCTAACCAGGGGACTTTGTCATGTCATGTTTTCTCAATTATTGGAGATTCCTTTTTCAACTCTGAGGTGAAGCATCCGGCAATGGGCACTCTGGTTTCAGAATTGCTGGTAACGTAATTCCGTTTACGTAGAGGACTAAATAGCTGGTTGGTTTGTAGAGTCAATTCAAAATAACGTGAAGTCTTATCAAGCAATGGCTCAGTTCACAGAATCTTCACAGCTTAGGTGTGTTTGGTCACCTACTCACGGCTCACAACTAGACTAGCATTTATGCTCAGCACCCTTTCATCTCCTTTACTTTTGATGCTTCTATATGCACAGTGTCTCAGCCACGATTCCGTTTGTTGACCTCTCTGCTCAACATCAGCCTATTCAAGACCAGATCGAGCAGGCGATTCGAGGAGTCATGCAGCGGGGCGATTATATTTTAGGTCAAGCTTTAACTGAATTTGAGCAAGCCTTTGCCCTAGCGTGTCGATCGCAGCACGGCATCGGGGTCGCCTGTGGAACCGACGCGATCGCCCTTGGACTTCAAGCCTGTGGGGTTGGCGAAGGAGATGAAGTAATTTTGCCCGCCAACACGTTTATCGCGACCCTACTTGGGGTGCTTCGGGCAGGTGCGACTCCGGTTTTGGTCGATTGCGACGCTAAAACAGCGCTCATCGATCTCGTCGCTACAGAGAAAGCCATTACGCCTAAGACCCGTGCCATAGTTCCAGTCCATCTCTATGGGCAAATGGTCTCACCCACACTTTTGCGAGATCTCGCTAACACCTATGATTTGTTGATTTTTGAAGACGCGGCGCAAGCACACTTGGCAGAGCGAGAAGGATATCGAGCCGGGTCGATCGGCATCGCTGCTGCCTTTAGTTTCTATCCGGCTAAAAATCTGGGCGCGTTGGGCGATGGAGGCATGATCGTCACTAAGGACGAGAACGTCGCTCAAAAAGTAAGATCGCTGCGAAACTACGGTGCTCCTCGCAAATATTTCCACGCAGACTACGGAACGAATAGTCGTCTAGATACCATTCAAGCGGCAGTTCTCAACGTGAAATTGCCTTACCTGGCAGAGTGGAACCGCGATCGCGCCCACATTGCTGAACAATACAACACGCGGCTAAAACCCCTTCACGCTCAGGGCATTCTCCCTATTCAAAATCAGTCTGGAAAAGGGCACGTCTATCACCTCTATGTGATCAGAGCACTGATAGAAAATCAGGATGGCTTGGCGGCATGTGCGCTCGATCGAGAAACCTTGCAAGCAGAACTTACCCGTCAAGACATTCAAACCGGAATCCACTATCCGCTACCGTGTCACCTTCAGCCTGCTTTTAAGAATTTGGGCTATCGAGCCGGAGACTTTCCGATCGCTGAAACAATGTGTCAAGAAATTTTATCTCTACCCATGTATCCCGGCTTAAGTGAGTCGCAAATTCACCGGATTGTAGATGTGCTAGAAGCCTCTCTAAGCACTCAGTCAGCCCTCAGAATCTCGGCATAATATTATGCGAATTCGTCTTTCTTCTGCCATCATCGAGCGCCATTGGAGCAACGCTACGCTAATCGGGTTACTAACCCTGCTGTATGCGCCCCTTTTGCTGCATTGGGTCGATGGATGGCTGCGCAAAAGCATCAGCATTGAGCACGAATATTTCAGCCACGGCATCATCGGGCTGCCTTTTGCAGCGTATGTGGTCTGGATGAATCGCAAACAGTGGCGGCGAATTGAAAATGACCGGGCGATCGGGTTAGAAAAATTCATTGGCGCACTCTTGCTGCTCGTGGCGGGTGTTTTCTATCTCAGTGAGTTGCCCGACTTTGTCAATCTTTCTCTTCCGTGTTTACTCACCGGAATTTGTCTGTGGTTGAAAGGATTACCTGGCTTAAAGCTACAGGGATTTGCCTTGCTGCTGGTATTTCTGGCTACGCCGAGCGAGATTCCTTATTTAATTGCCCCTTACACTTTGCCACTGCAAAGCTTTATCGCTGGCACGGCTGGCTTCATTCTCAACCAACTTGGTCTAAACGTCACCGTTGAGCAAATTTATTTATATGTCAACGGGCAAATTGTCGAAGTGGCTCCTTACTGTGCGGGGCTTAAAATGCTGCTCACCAGTCTCTACGTCGCTTTGATGCTGCTTTATTGGACAGATTTGCTGCGATCGCGCATCGTCTCTACTCTATTCCTGCTCAGCACCGTCATCATTAGCATCACCGCTAATATTCTTCGCAACACGCTTCTCACCTACTTTCATGGAACTGGACAAGATCAAGCCTTTGGCTGGCTGCATGAAGGGTGGGGCGGCGATGTCTATTCTGCCCTGATGTTGGGATCGCTCGTCGTGCTCATCGGAGCGATCGACAAACATTTTTCTCCGGCTATCTAAGTTACAGCTCTGTTCTATATTTTTGCGATGATGGTCTCTCTCCGCAAGTCTCTGCATCTCCAATGGTCTAAAGTCGTGCTGCTCTTGCTGCTGCTGATTCTCGTCGCGATCGGAGCCGTTCCCGGTTATCTGTCAGGCAAGTGGCGCTGGTCAGAGCCTCCCAAGGTGGCAACCCTGTCGCAACTCACCAAGCTGCGTCAGGTCGGATTGCAGATTCCAGGATGGCAGGTGATCGATCGCAAAACTCCGCAAGTGGGAGAGCACAAATGGTTAAAGCAAGACCTCACTAACGCTAACAAAACCAAGGCGATCGTGCTGTTGTTTCCCCAAAAGGGCAATCGAGAACAGCCCGAAGTGGAATGGAATGATGTCAACGGCTTTCAAAACTGGGAAACAGACTCTGATCGCTTCGTTGATTTCACCGTCACAAATCCTTCAGCAAAAGTGACGGCTCAATTCTTTCGGGGTTTGACTAAACGACAGCGAGGCAGTTCCCAGGAGACCATGAGACAAACCTATGCCGTTTTGCAGTGGTATGCCTGGTCAACAGGCGGACATCCCGCACCAAGCCAGTGGTTCTTTGCTGATCGTGCTGCCCAGTGGCAAAATCGCCGCATTCCCTGGGTAGCGGTCAGCATTCTAGTGCCGATCGAACCGCTTGACACAATTGAGCAGCACTGGACAGAGATCGAATCGCTTGCTCAAACTATTCAATCAACTTTGATGTCGAACGTTTTACGCTCTTAACGGCAACTTAAAGCATCCGTCTAAAGTCAGAGAGATACAATAGCGACAGCTCAAAGAATGCCTGAAACCTGCTAACCATGACTTCGATCGTCCTGAATCGTCAGACCAAAGCGTTATCTCTCGTCAGTATTTACTCGGTTACCTCAGCGCTGCCGTTTGCAATTTTGCTGTGGGCGATCGGGGTTCAGGCTCCTCAAACTGCCTTGAGTCAAACGCCTTTGCCACCCGCTACCCAACCATCAACGCCCACCTCGCTTGAGTTAATCGAGCAGGCTCGACAACGTCTGCGAGATCGAGGAGAACTGCCTCAATCCATCCCAACTTCTAAACCTACGGCTCCGATCGCGCCTACTCCAGTTGAGCCTCCTGCCCCCAGTGCGTTTAATTTGTATCGATTAGGAGCCGGAGATGCCGTTGGGATAGTGGTTCAAAGATTTCCAGATCTAAATTTTCAGGCGGTGATTGATCAAGAGGGAAATATCACCACACCTCTGTTGGGCAAAGTCGCGCTTCAAGGGTTGACGATCGAGCAAGCTCAAGAGAAAGTTCGGCAGGGCGTGAACCGATTTGTGATTGACCCGATCGTTCTATTGGCGCTGATAAATCAGCGTCCGGTATTGGTGACGCTCACAGGAGAGATTGCTCGTCCGGGAGTTTACCCACTTCAGGCACCAAGCCGAATCTCATCAGCCCTCCTCAGCGCGGGAGGGGCAACCCAAATGGCAGACCTGCGATCGGTGATTGTGCGGCGCACCTTACGTGATGGCTCGACTTTAGAAGAAAAGCTAGATCTGGTTTCTCCCCTCAAAAACGGCACAGCTCTCCCCGATTTGCGCCTGCAAGATGGTGATGTGGTGGTAGTTTCTAAACTAGAACCGGGAGCCGATCAAGATTACGATCGAGGGTTGGTAGCACGCTCAACGCTGGTCAAACCCCAGATCTCAGTGCGAGTCTTAAGCTATGCCAGAGGTGGATTAGGCAGCGTCGTTCTACCCAGTGGCAGCACCTTTCTAGATGCACTGACAGCCGCCGCAGTTAGCCCTGACACATCCGATCTGCGAAGAATTGCCCTGATTCGATTTGACCCCGTTCAACAAAAAGCGGTTTCTAGAGAAATCGATGGCAAACGAGTCATCATGGGCGATATGGCTCAAAACCTGGCACTCGAAGATAATGACGTAATCGTTATTGGTCGCAATCTAGTGGGAAGAGTGACCTATGCCCTAAATGTTTTCACACAGCCATTCCGAGATGTGCTGGGGTTCTTATTATTTTTTAGAGAACTGGGAAGAGGGGCTAGTAATCTATTTGGTCCGACTAACAACCGCAATTAGCAAGTCTTACAATCAATTTACCTTCTCTCTTTTGCTCTATGACTCCGCCCATCGTTAAGCGCTATCTATTGGCTGTCGATCGTTACAAATGGGCAATCCCAGCCGGGGTGTTTGTTGGCATGGCAGCAGCAGGTGTAGTGGTGTCTCTCCCTGACCCAGCAACGGTTTATCAGGCAACTGCTTCACTCGTGTCCAACCGTCCGCCAATCGCCTTTTCAACGATCGGCGCTGAGGTCAGACAACCGATCGAGACGTTTACCAGCGATTCGCTCGCGCCCAAGGAGATGATCGAAGCGGTTGCCAAAGAAGTGGGCATTCCGCCATTAGAATTGGTGAGAAACACAAAGATCGACGTAGACGTTCCGAAAGCGGCAAAGGGGCAAGCAAGTCCTGCGGCTGGTGCAGCTCAAGTCGAGGTCTCTTATATCGACAGCGACCCTAAACGAGCGATCGCTGTGGTTCAACAATTTAGCCAACGCATTGTCGAACAGAGTCGGCTCAACAACTCCGCTCGATTGCGTGCGGTGATCGACTCAATCAATCAGCGGTTGCCCAATGTGTCAGGGGATTTGAGAGCTTCAGAACGAGTGCTAGAAGAATACGATCGAATAGAAGGACCTCAGCTTTTAGCAGCTCAAAATGGGACGCTGATCGGCGCAATTACAGGCAGTGAAGGTCAGCAGCGGCAGCTACAGCTGCAGCTTGATGGCACCAATGCTCAAATTCGTAGTCTAGAACAGCGACTAGGGCTAGATCCCAATCAGGCATATGTCTCGTCGGCTCTGAGTGCTGACCCACTTTTAGCAAATTTGCGTGCTCAGATTCAGCAAGTCGAGGCACAGATTTCTCTCAAAAGCAAGGATTTGCGCCCTGAACACCCCGACCTGGTGAACCTTCAGAAGCAGCGGCAAACCCTGGAAGAGCAGCTTCAAAAACGAGCCGGAGAAGTCGTCGGCGGCGATGGAGTAGCGGCTCCATTCTCTAGCAATGTGCGGAAAGACAGTAGCCTCGATCCGGCTCGACAGCAGTTGGCGAATGTCCTGGTTGGGCTGAAAACCCAGCAGGAAACCCTACAGCAGCAACTAGCTTCAACGGCGCGATCGGAGCAGGCTCTTCGCCAGCAGTTCTCGACCGTGCCCAATCGGCAGCTAGAGCGCACTCGGTTAGAAGATCAAGTTCGGCTCAAGAAAGCGCTCCATGACCAGATGCAGCTCAAACTGGTTGATGCCAAAGCCGCAGAAGCCGAAACGGTGAGCAGTCTCAGTCTTGCTAAAGCACCCTCACTCCTACCACCTGCGCCCAGAGCCAGTAAGAGCATTCCCTTAATGCTAGCGATCGGGGGCTTGGTTGGCTTGCTCGTTGGAGGCGGACTGATCTTCTTGCTCGACACGATGGAGGGCAAGTTCTACACCGAGGAAGATTTGCGAGAGGCACTGCGACAGCGAGACGTGACAATTTTTGGCTCACTGCCTCTGGTGAAAGTTTGGAATGTCAAAGATTCGCCTGTTTTAATCAAATCCGATTCGCCTTATTTCGAGTATTACGAGCGATTCCGCAGTAAGCTGCGATTGACAGAGGGCAAGGCGCTGCGAGTCATTTTGTTAACTAGCACGATCGCCGATGAAGGCAAAACCATCAGCGCCTATAACTTGGCGATCGCGTCTGCCAGAGCCGGAAAACGGACGTTATTGATTGAGGCAGATCTACGCTCGTTATCCAACGCGCATTATGTTGACTTAACAGCAGATGCCGACAGCGTAGTCGAACCCTTGCGCTATTACGGACAGATTAGTGAATGTGTTCGCATCGCACCCAATGTTGAAAACCTCTATGTTGTGCCGAGTGTCGGTCCTCAGCGTCAGGCAGCGTCGATTTTAGAATCGAGCGAGATGCGACGACTGCTCGAAGATGCCAGAGGGCGATTTGATCTAGTGGTGATCGATACTCCTGCATTGAGTCGGTGTAATGATGCCCTATTGCTAGAACCCCTTAGCGACGGGTTGGTGCTAGTCACTCGTCCAGGGATAACTCAAGAGAGCATTTTGACCGAAGCGATCGACCATCTCACCGAAACAGAGGATCACACCTTACTGGGAGCAATCATCAACGGAGTCGAGGTGCACTTCTCTCGCGCTGTCGAGGATGCAATGATGGCTGAGGCATTCGACAGTCCTAATAGAGTGTCAAGAGAGCCAAATAGAGTGACTACGGTCAACCGACCCTAAAATCCTTGTAGAATTCTCTGCTTTCTAGCGGGTTAGCCAGCCGATCGCGGTGTCCCACAGCAGCCAAGCATTCACTCCGGCAATCAGCAGGGCAACTGCCCAACTCAACAGCTTGAGCCAGAGGGGATTGGCAAACGTGCCCATTAATCGGCGATCGCTCGTAAACATCACTAGCGGAATCACAGCAAACGAAAGCTGCAAACTTAAGACGACTTGACTAAACACCAACAATTTCCCGGTGCTTTGCTCGCCAAAAAAGACGATGGTGATTAGCGCTGGGACGAGGGCAATCAACCGAGTCGCAAGACGACGCAACCAAGGGCGTAAGCGTAAACTCAGAAACCCTTCCATCACAATTTGACCCGCTAAGGTAGCGGTTAACGTAGAACTTTGCCCAGAAGCTAGCAGCGCAAACGCAAAAATCCCGCTGGCAGCCCCCACCCCCATCAAAGGCGAAAGCAGCTTGTAGGCATCCTGAATTTCAGCCACCTCATAATGCCCACTGGTGTGAAACGTGGCGGCTGCAACGATCAATATGGCTGAGTTGATCAACAGCGCAAACCACAGTGCCACCGTCGAGTCAAGGGTGCTAAATTTAATCGCTTCCCGCGTCTTCTCGATCGTCGGCTCCCAGGCACGAGTTTGCACGATCGACGAGTGCAAATACAAGTTGTGCGGCATAACCGTTGCGCCCAAAATCGCGATCGCCAAATAAAGCATCTCTGAGTTCTGCACAATCTCTGCTTTAGGCAAATACCCCTGAAGAATGCCCGCAAAATCGGGACGGGAGAAGGTCACTTCTGCCAAAAAACACAGCGCGATCGTGCCGACCAGAGTAATCACCAGTGCTTCGACATAGCGAAATCCTTTTCTTTGCAGCAGCAGCAGGGCGATTACATCCAACCCCATCAGGCATACGCCCCAGACGAGGGGCAGACCAAACAAAAGCTGTAGGGCGATCGCGCTACCTAGCAGCTCTGCAAGGTCACAGGCAGCGATCGCTAATTCACAGATCACCCACAGGGCAAACGAAACTTTCGGACTAAATGCCTCGCGGCACATTTGCGCCAGATCGCGACCCGTAGCAACTCCTAGTCTCACACACAGCGTTTGCAGCAAAATCGCCATTAAATTAGACAACAAAATCACGCTCAGAAGCGCATACCCAAATTTTGAGCCTCCTGCAATGTCAGTTGCCCAGTTTCCGGGATCAACATAGCCAACTGATACTAAATAACCTGGACCTGCGTATGCCAGAAATTTGCGCCAAAAGCTTTTGACATTGGGAATAGGAATGCTGCGGTGAACTTCAGGAAGGCTAGGCACCCGTGCAACATTCGCTTGGGAAGGCATTCATTTGATCTCCTTGACAGAAAAGATTATGAAAGAAATATGAAACCAGGATACCGCGAAAGATGAGTGCCATGAAAGAAGCAAGTTCAGCCGCGAATTTGCAGACTCACGTTTTACTGCAAACTTGCAGTTAAGGCTAACATCGGCGATCAAGTCTCACGTCCTTCTTGGGTTGCAAGAAGCACTCTCTAATCTGGCATAGACAGAGAAGTCGCTAGCCTATCTGAAGCGCCGGAGGACTGCGACTATAACGGTACTCCGTTTAGTCGTATGGGGGATAGGCGGACGGATGAAGGCACGGAACCCGTCCATCTCTGAGATATCTACACAGATAATATCTTGGTGTAGATCAGGGTACTATTGCACCATGATCA